>SBGU01000044.1 GCA_006226495.1 Alphaproteobacteria bacterium | reverse complement strand
GGCTGATATCAGCCGTCTCCAGTAACCCGAGCAGGATCAGCGCGATCGGCGCATATTCCGCCAGGTTCGCCTGTGCCCGGATGGCATGCAGCAGGTCCTGGTCGCCGCCATCGCCAATCGAGACCTTGGCGCGCGTTCGGTGTTTTGTTACGTTATATGATAAATAGATGAGCAGCAGGCCGATAAAGCTTGCGGTGATCAAGGTGATTGTCATAGTCCCTCCCTTGTCCAGCATTGCAGACCCGTTGAGGGTGCTGCTAAAAGCGGACCGGGTCAAGGGACACGAAACAGGATAGATCGGCGTATGGTACAAGACAGATTCAGGGACTGGAACCTGTTGCACAAGTCGGTTGCGGCGCTGGTGGCGGCATTTTTCGTGGCTGTCGCCATCCATGCCGTGCGGGTGCGCGAGGCCGCCTTCGCACTTGATGACAGCCGGGTCCTGCCTTACAGCGCCGAGACCATCTGGCCCTGGCTGACCGATTACAGGAACCGGGCGCGCTGGCAGGCGGAACTCATCGACCTGTCGCGCATGTCCGGCGACGTGACAGACTATAATTCAACGCGCCTGTTGTTCTGGAAGCGCCGCTACACGCACTGGCAGGCGGTTGAGCAGACCAAGGAAATTGTCGAAAACCGCCTGTTTGCCACTATCCAGGAATCGGATTTCGATTACCGCTGGTTCCGTATCGAACTCGAACCCGTTGGCCCCTGCAGCACGCGCGTGACCATGCATGAAGTGATCCAGCCGCTCAGATATACCGACCGCTTCTGGTTCTTCCGCGACCATGACGAACGGCGGGGCCGCTTGACCCTGTCGCTGGATGCGCTGGATGACTGGCTTGGCAAGACGGCGCCGGCCTGTGCGGCAGGCGCGCCGCAGGAGTAAGCGCAGGAGTAAGCGCTCAGGGCCTTATGGGCTCAGGCTTTCTCGACGTCAAAGTCGGTGAATTCCCATTCCTCGATACGGTCCATCTCGTTCAGGAACAGGTTCTCGGCAGCCACCACTGCTTCTTCTTCGCTGTCGGCGTCGACCTCCGTTACCCAGTAAAACATGCCATGGGGAAGTTTTGCCTGAAGGGTGACTTTCTGTCGGGCCATCGATGTGTCCTCTTGCGCGAATAAGCGATTGTTGCAAATGGGGCTTATGCCGCCGTCCTAGCATGAAGGCGGGCGGTGGGCAATGCTGCTGTGCGGCCTGTCCAAAAGATGGCTGCCCGGCAAGCAGCCGGGCCCGTCAAATGCAATCGATTGCCCTGTTTCAATGGTCCTGGTGCGGGTCAGGTAGGGATATTCTCTCTGCCGGTTTTGCTAGAGCGAACGACCGATAAGTTCCTTCATGATTTCGGATGTCCCGCCATAGATGCGCTGGACACGACTGTCGGTATAGTGGTGGGCGATTTCATATTCGGCCATGAAGCCGTAGCCACCATGAAGCTGCACACAGGTGTCGACGACACGGCCCTGCATTTCAGTGGTCCACAGCTTCGACATGGCGCCACCCACGGCATCCAGTTCGCCTTTCACATGGCGGGTCAGGCACTGGTCGATGAAGGCCCAGCCGACGTCGATTTCGGTCTTCATTTCCGCCAGCTTGAAACGGGTGTTCTGGAAATTGGCGATGGGCCTGCCGAAGGCCTGCCGCTCCTTTACATACTGCAGGGTGATATCGAAGGCGCGCTGGGCGCCGGCCATGGCGATCACGCCGATGGACAGGCGTTCCTGCGGCAGTTGTTGCATCAGATACATGAAACCCGCGCCTTCATGGCCGATCAGGTTGGTGGCGGGGACCCGCACTTCGTCGAAAAACAGTTCCGACGTGTCGGACGAATGCTGGCCGATTTTCTCGAGGTTGCGGCCCCGGCGGAAACCTTCGCGGTCGGCCTCGACCACCACGAGGCTGACCCCCTTGGCGCCTTCCCTGGGATTGGTCTTGCAGGCGACGATCACGAAGTCGCAGTTCTGGCCGTTCGAGATGAAGGTCTTCTGGCCGGTGACCACATAATGGTTGCCGTCCAGTTTGGCGGTGGTCTTGATGCCCTGAAGGTCGGACCCGGTACCGGGTTCGGTCATGGCGATGGCGCCGACCATTTCGCCCGTGGCCATCTTGGGCAGGATGCGCTCTTTCAGGTCGTCAGAGCCATAATGCAACAGATAGGGCGCCACGATGTCGGAATGCACGGCCAGTGCCGCACCGCCGGCGCGGTTATAGACCTGTTCTTCGTTGATGACACAGTTCAGGCGGTAGTCGCCACCGACACCGCCATATTCTTCGGGCAGTTGCGGGCACAGGATGCCGGCCGCGCCGGCCTTGTTCCAGAAGTCACGCGGGACCTTGCCGGCCTTCGACCAGTCGGCCGTGTGCGGTGTGGCCTCGGCCTGGAAAAACTTCCGCACTGCGTCGCGGAAAATATTGTGTTCTTCGTCGTAAACAGCCCGGTTCGCCAGCATATATCCCTCCCGTATCTGACCTGAAGGTGAAGATGGGGCGCTGATGGCAGGTCGTCAAATAATATACCCCGCCGGACGGCAGGTCGGGCGGGGCAGAAACGGGGTTGCCGTTACGGGTCTGTGCGAGGCCTAGTTCTGGGCGCGGCGATAATCGCGGATCGCTTCGTTCATTTTGACCTGCAGGTCGCGGCGGCTGTTGTGCAGGTTGGTCAGGTCCTCGTCCCAGCGGGTTTTCTGCTCCTTGGTCAGATAGGGCAGGATGACGTTCGCGCGCTGGTCCATGCAGGCGAGATATTCGTCCACCTTGTGGGAATAGGCCACCACGCCGTCGCGGGCGATACGGATATCGTCGGCGCTGGCGTTCGCCCCGTTGGGGACGTTCGGCAGGTCAAGGGGCGGTTCGCCGCAGTCGGCTGCCGATGCGGGCAGGGCTGCGAACAAGCTGGCGGCGATGATGAAAGGAACATGTTTGTTCATGGGGCCTTGGGTCCTGTTACTCTGTGCCTGAACCATATCGGGACAAACTCCCGTACTCGATACCTTGCCGGACAGGGGACCCGTCCGGCAAGGCCTTAGGCGGTATCAGTCCGCTTTTTTCTTGCTCGTTTTCTTGGGCGCCGGGGTTTCGGCGGCGTCGCCAAGGTCAACGGGGGCCGGCAGTTCGTCGTTCGCCGGTGCTGCGCCGGCTTCCGGTGCCGCACCGCCTTGCGCGGCCTGGGCCGCTTCAGCGGCTTCCTGGGCGCGGCGGCGGGCTTCGTCTTCAGCCTTGGCCTGTTCCGGGAACATCTGGCGGTAAACGGCGTTCACACGGCCGGCCACATCCATCATGGCGTCTGCCACGGCTTGCAGGCTGTAGCCCACGCCGCGGTAATAGAAGACGCGGTTCGCCGGGTTGTAGGCGCGGAAGATGCACTGTTCGGTGGTCGAACCATCGCCGATCTGGGTCGGGTCACCGACATAGTCGAAGACGACCTGCTGGCCTTTGGTGGCGGCAACCCATTCTTCCATTTTCTCGTCGGCGCGTTCCCACAGCTCGCTCAGGCCGCGGTTGTTCAGCGGATGTTTTTCACCCAGTTGCAGCACCTTGCGCAGCGCTTCGCCACGACCGCGGGCACGGGCGCGGGTCGGCCACAGGAGCGCGGAAACCTGGCTCGCCGGCATCAGGATCATCTGGGCGCCATACAGGATGCCCGGATTGGCGCGGTTGACCATGGCCTGGTTGAAAAGATTGAAGGATGCCTGGGTGTGCATGCACTGATTTCTCAGTTCATGGATGTAGATGGCAAGCGTGTTGTTATCCATTGTGACGGTTCACTTCATACATTGATGTTCTGTTTCTGGCCTGTGCCCGCCTCCCCTTCGGTCAAACCGGACAGCAGCACATGACAGGCAGCGATAGCACAGGCAAGCCGTGCTTTTCCAGTCAGGAATCGACTAGTCGATTGCCAAGGGCGGCACTGGCGCGCTATTGTGGGGACGGGTGTTACAATTTCGGGTGCTCTTTCATGGCGGATGCTTCATTTGCCATGCGGTCGCATGGCTCTGCCCCCGCAATCAGAAATGACAGGTCCACGGCACGGTCGTCGGGCTCGGTTTCTGCACGTTCTGCGGACGGCGCTGCTTTTGCACGCGAATTTGGTTCGACCCGGGGCGATTCGTCTGCGGGCTACCAGCAGGCGCCCGACCTGCCGGCTGGCAAGGGGCTTTTGTCGACCGGTGTGCAGCTCTTGCTTGCCGAAACCCGCACCCAGGAAGCGGATGCCCGTTTCCCCGCCCCCGGCAACCTGGGCCGGGCCCGCAGTGCCTATCTGGATGTGGCGGCACGGGTCAGGGACACGATAGCCGCTAACCGGCTGACCCTGGCCGAAGCGCCCGCGCCCGCAGCACCGTCGGGCGGCACAAGCGCCAATGCGCTGTCGTCCGAACCCGGGTTCACCGAATCCGGTACGCTCGATTTCGATCTGGAATAATCAGGCTGGAATAATCAGGGGCAGCGCCAAAGGCGGCCTAGCCTTCGAGGCGGGTACGGATCAGGCGTATCCAGCGTTCGACCCGTTCCTGGTGGTCGGCAGATGTGCTTTTGCCCACCGGCTGGTAGCTGTATATCGCCAGCGCGCTGCTGAGCGGCGTGGTTTCCGTAATGCGCACCGATACGACCGACGGGTAGCTTTCGCCCGGCAGGCGTTCGGTGAAGTCGAACTGGTTGGTGATCAGGTCGAACCGGAAGGTGTTCACGGTCGGCATATGGTCGGCATAATCGGCGACCACGGTCCGCAGTTTCTGGGCGTCGATGTTGAAAAGTTCCGAATTGCCGTCGGCTTCCGCCTTCTGGCACAGGTCGGGCGAGCACAGAAGGTAGCCGGTGTCCGAGGGGCTGTAGGCCAGGGTCTCGAAATTTACCGGCTCCAGGCTGCCGTCGCCGCCGCCAAAAAGCTTGTCGCCGCCACCGATCTGGACCAGGAAAAAGGCCGCAAGGCCCAGAAGGACCACGATCAGGCTGGCGCCCATGGCCAGGGAACGGAACTTTTCAAGCATCAGCGTCTGTCCGTCAGCCCAGGATCGAACCCAGTTGCATCGCCAGGCTCATGTCGCCTTCGACACGCAGCTTGCCGGTCATGAAGGCCATCTGCGGGTTGAGGTTGCCTTCGGCGATCTGCACAAAATTGTCCATCGACACTTTCACGGTGCAATCGGCCTCGGCATTTTCGTTGTCGACCACGGTGGGCGAGGATTTGCCATCGATACGGACGACGCCATCGTCACCGAAATCGAACTTGATGATGGCAGCGAGCGGCGAATGGGCGCCGACGCGGGCCCTCAGCTCATCGGTGATTTTAGCAAGTGTCATCTTTGTCTCCCTTGACGACTTCCCGGTTTTCAGAGGCTGTATATTGGACTGGCGCGTCCAGAAATCAACTCAGTTATTCGGCTGATCGCCACTTTCCTCTTTTTTCTTGAGCTTGCCTAGCACACCGCCCAGCTTGTCCTCAAGTTTGCCGCGGGCATCGTCTGCCAGATTCTGCAGTTTTTCGCCCGCACCGGCCTGTACCAGTGCCTTGGCGATCTGCGGCTGCAGGGTATCCATGACATGGCGGGCAATCTCGCGCGGGGCCAGGCCCTTCTCATCGGTGCCGATGTCGGTGAGGGTGAAATCGGCCAGCGCGATCTCCTTGTCCATCTTCACCATGCCATCGCTCTGGATTGCAAGTTTGGGGGCCCGCACCACCAGTTTGCGGATGGTCAGGGTGATGTCGCTTTCCGTTTCGTCCGATGCAGGCAGGCCCAGACCGTCCTGGAAGGCCTTGAAATTGGTCTTGCCCTTGTCGGTGACCCGCACATCCAGAAGCGGCGCATCGACGGTGATATAATCGATGATGATATGGTCGGTGAACAGGCTCTTGGGTTCAAGCGCCATGTCGAAACTGCCAATGGAAGCCATCGCACCGTCGCCAAATCCGTTCGGCTGGCCGAGGCTGAGGCCCGACAGGCTGGCCTTGCCCGAGAAGGGCGAGATGGTGACCGAGGCCACGTCGACCGGCACCTTCAGGGCCGTCGGGCCTTCGGATTCGATACCGCCCTTGACGATATTGCCCAACTGGCTGATGGCATAAAGCGCACCGCCCGCAAGGACCAGCACAATTACCAGACCGATCAAGATACCTTTTTTCATCTCGAAGCTCCCTTGTCTTGTGCCAGCATGATGGCATTGTTTGTCAGACTTGTTAAGGTGGTGGCCGTTGATAAAAAAGGATAAAAGCCTTTAAGAGGCGGTCGGGCCATGTCAGCATGGCTGACGGTGGCTTTGCCAACAGGACCTGGACGAACGGGGGTAAGGGTCAATGGGGTTGATGACACAGATTCTGCTTTTTGTATCCTATGCCATTCTTGGCGTCGCGCTCATCATCATTCCGCCGCGCATGTTCGGCCTGTCGGAACAGACGTCGGGCTTTCTGGGCCTGTTTGTTTTTTTTGGCGCATGGCAATTGCAGAACTGGCTGCAGAACCGGCGCAATGAAGAAACCGCCAAAACTCGCCTCGAGAAACTTGAGGACACGGCGATCATCCTGCGCGGCGACCTGGAGCGCACGCGTCGGGACGTCAGCAGCAAATCCCGCACGACGGACGAAAAAAGCGACAAGCTGGTGTCCGAGCTCAAGGTCCTGCACACCCTGCTTGGGCAGGTGATGAACAAGGAAGTCGAGCTTCAGAAAATCGCGAAACAGAAAAGCCCGCCCGCCGCACCCGAAGATGCCGCGAAGCCGGCTGCGCCGCAGGAAGGCACCGCACCGACCGAGGCGCCCGCGCCCAAGACAGCCGGCAAAGCCGCCGTACCGCCCGTTGGTGCAAAAGCCGCGGCGGCCAAGGTGGCCGAGGCGCCAGCCCCTCAGGCTGAAGCCGCGCCCGCGGAAGAGCAACTGACCCAGGAAGAAATCGAGGAACTGGAGCTGACACCCGAAGAGGCAGCGCTCGCCGCTGTCGATATCGAGGAAGAGGTCGCAAACGCCGACGGCCCCGACGAAATGGTGGTCGCGTCCGAATCCGGCACGCCGGTGGCGCCCGAAGTGGCGCGCCGCACCAAGGGCCGCAAGAAGGCCGCGATCCGGCTGATCAAGCGCGAGGACCAGCTACTGTCGGTGATCCGCAGTTCCCTGTCGGAAAACCGGGTCGACCTGTATCTGCAGCCGATCGTCAGCCTGCCGGCGCGGCGCCCGGTGCATTATGAATGTTTTTCCCGGGTGCGCGACGAAGATGGCCGCATCATCCTGCCGCGCCAGTATATGAAAGTGGCGGAGGCCAAGGGCCTGATCGGCACCATCGACAACCTGCTGTTGTTCCGGCTGATCCAGCTTGTGCGCCGGCTGGGCCGCCGCCGCCCCGATGTGCGCTTCTTCTGCAACATGTCGCGCTTCTCGATCAACGATCAGGAATTTTTCCCGCAGTTCATCGACTTCATGACCTCGAACGAGGAGTTCGCAGGCCGGCTGGTGTTCGAGATTTCGCAGGAAGACTATTATGCCCTTGAAGGCGACGTGACCGAACGCCTGCAGACGCTGGGTCGCAAGGGCTTTGGTTTTTCGATGGATATGGTCAAGGATTTCAACCGCGACTTTGTTGGCCTTGGCCGCCAGCATTTCCAGTTCGTCAAACCCGACCTGAAGGACCTTCTGCTCACACACCCCGAAATGGGCGACGTGGACGATTTCAAGGCGCTGTTGCGCCGCAACGGCATGCAGTTGATCACCAGCCGCATCGAAAGCGAGGAAATGGTCCTGCAGGCCCTCGAATCCCAGGTCGAGCTGGCGCAGGGCTATCTGTTCGGCGAGCCCATGTCTGCCGCCGATCTGAACCGCGAACTGTAAGGAGTATTCCATGCCCAACCGCGAAGGCGCCGATGTGGCGCTGCTGTCCGGCCTCAGTGATATCGCGGACGGCTTGTCCCTTGTCATCTGCGACCTGTGGGGCGTGATGCATGATGGTGTGCGCCTGCACCCTGGCGCGGTTGCGGCAATTGAGGCGGCGCGGGCCGCAGGTATCCGCACGGTGTTCCTGTCGAACGCACCGCGGCCCCGCACCCATGTGCGGGCACACCTGCTGGACATGGGGCTGCCGGCCGCGCTGACCGACCTGGTGGTCACATCCGGCGGGTTGGCGCGCGACGAGGTGCGCACACAATATGCCGGCGCGCGGCTGTACCATGTCGGGCCGGCCAGCGACCATAATACCATCGATGGCCTGCCTGTAACCCTGGTGAACCACCCGGACCAAGCCGACATCATACTGGCGACCGATCTTGATTTCCCGACCGTGGCTGCGCATGCCGACTGGCTCAGGGGGGCGGCAGAACGCGGTGTGCCGTTCCTGTGTGCAAACCCGGACCGCGTGGTTCATGTGGGCAACCGGCTGTATGACTGCGCGGGTGCGGTGGCCGATGTCTATGCGGGCATGGGCGGCGAGGTTCACTGGTTCGGCAAGCCGATGGCGGCGGCGCTCAGGTCGTGCCTCCATGAGGTTGGCATGGACCCGGAAACGCCGGGCGACCGCATCGTCATGGTCGGCGACAGCCTGCAAACCGATATGGCGGGCGCGCAGGCGGCGGGCTACAAGGGGCTGTTCATTGCGGGGGGCATCCACCGGGGCGATCTGCCGGCAATGCGGGCCGCCGCACCCGACGGTCGCGCGGTGCCGGTACCCGCGTTCCGGAAAATATTCGGCGCGGGGAAGGCTGTTCCCCACGCCGTTCTGGAAAATCTGGTCTGGTAAGGCGGCTCAGCCGAACAGGGCGTCGATATCGTCCTGGCTGACTTCTTCACCGGCCGGCAGATTGAACTCCTCGTCTTTCGACTTGTTGTCCTTCTTCTTGGGCTCGGCGGCCTTGGCGGCAGCGGCGGCTTTTTCTTCCTCGCGCTTTTTCTCTTCGGCCTTGGCAGCTTCCTTGGCGGCATGTTCGGCGACAGGATCGAAATCCTCCTCGAACATCTTGTCGAGCTGTTTGGGGCTGACGGGTTTGGGCGGCGGGGCTTTTGCGGGCTCTGGAGCCGGCGCCTTGGCTGCCGGTGCTTTGGCCGCGTGGGCAGGTGCCGGGGCCGGGGCAGGCGCCGCGGCGGCACCGCCGCTCATCAGCGCGTCCACTTCAGACTGGTCGATGCCTTCGCCTTCAAGCGCAGGGCCGGACAGCAGCGCCTTGTCGGTCTGCTGGACCTCGTCCTTGTGCGCGGCTTTGGCTTCTTCGATATCGTCTTCGGTCACACCCAGCAGGTTGCGCAGTTCCAGCACACGCTGTTCGATGTGGGACAGGGTCTCCACAACCTTCGAAATGCGCTGGCCGGTAATGTCCTGGAAGGAACAGGCCTCGAAGATGCGCATCATGGCGTCCTGGGTTGTGGACACATATTTGTCCATGTCCGCAGGGTCGAGCGCCATGATCTCCTCAGCCGCCTCCATGATGGTGTTGGTGGCTTCTTCGGTCTGCTGCACGATGGCATCAAGCTCGAGCCCGGCGCGCGGGATACGGGCGCTTTCCAGGTCACCTGGCTGCAGGGCGGCGATTTCCTTGCGGGCGTTGCTGATATAGTCGGACAGCGAGCGACATTCACGATAGATCGACGTATCGATCGAGCGGAAAAACACCTGCATGGTGCCAATCAGCACTTCTGTAACCGACGCAACATCCGTCAGGGAAAGGTTCGCCGTATTTTGCTTCCGCAAACTGTCGACCAGAAGTTGGATCTGTTTGGGAAGCTGTTCGGAAGACATCTAGAATTCTCCGAGCACTGCGACCAGTTTCTGCTTCAGCGTTGCAGCGTTGAACGGCTTGACGATGTAGTTGTTCACGCCGGCTTTTTTGGCCGCAATCACGTTGTCCGTCTTGGATTCGGCGGTAACCATGATAAAGGGCGTGCCCTTGAGCTGGTTGTCGGCCCGAACCTCTTTCAGGAGCTCGTAACCGGTCATCGGTTCCATGTTCCAGTCGGAAATGATCAGCCCATATTGCCTGGCGCGGGCTTTCTCGAGCGCCATGGCGCCGTCAGTTGCCTCGTCCACGTTATCGAAGCCCAACTGCTTCAAAAGGTTGCGGACGATCCGCAGCATGGTTTTGTAGTCGTCGACGATCAGGATCGGCATACCCATATCAACGGCCATGGTTTTTCCTCGGTTTTCTGAATTTCGCACTTCCCGGCCGCCATCCCTGGCAACCGGCATTTATCCCTTTTCGGGACACTAGCCCCTATCCGGTGAAGAATTGGTTAACCCAAAGATGACTAAGTTTCAATCACTTCCCGTGGCGGATTCGCCCTCATTTACCCCGAGGGGCCATAAATAAGCGTGGCATTGGGTCCTGTCGCGGGAAACCGGCCGGTCCGGGCATGGCCATGTATCGGCGGGAATTGACAAAACGGTGGCCCCGGCGGCGTCGATGGTGTATGTCCCCGGTCCAGTCCCCTGTGCCGGGTACCCGGTGCGTGCGGGGCCGACAAGAATGATCGGACAAGGACAGGCATGAGGCTCTTCCGCCACATCAATGAAGTGACCACCGCAGATCGCGGTTCCGTGGTCGCGCTTGGCAATTTCGATGGATTTCACCGCGGCCACCAGGTCGTGATCGGCGAGGCCGGCCGCCTGGCCCGCGAGATGGGCCTGAACCTGACCGTGGTGGTTACCGAACCGCATCCGGTCAGTTTTTTTGCGCCCGGCAAACCGCCCTTTCGCCTGACCCCGTTCCGCGAACGCCTGCAGCTTCTGGAACAGTTTGGGGTCGACCAGCTTCTGGTGCTGCCGTTCGACAAGTCTTTGGCCGCCATGTCGGCGCAGGATTTTGTGCAACATGTCCTGCTGGACGGCCTGGGTGCCATGCATGTGTGCGTCGGCTATGACTACCGCTTCGGCAAGTCGCGTGGCGGCGGCACCGACGTCCTGGCCTGGATGGGTGAGATGGAAGGCTTTGGCCTGACCGTCATCCGGCCCGTCACCGTGGGGCTCGAGGGGTACGCAGGCGAAGTCTACAGCTCGACCCTCGTGCGCCAGGCGTTGCAGGCGGGCGAAGCCCGCAAGGCGGCTGCGCTTCTGGGGCACTGGTGGTCGATCAATGGCCGGGTCACGGAAGGTGACAAGCGTGGCCGCACCATCGGTTTCCCGACCGCGAATGTGGAACTGGGCGAAAGCCTGGAGCCGCGGCTGGGTGTCTATGCCGTGCGCGTGCACATGGAAGGCGACAAGAAAATCTATCAGGGTGTGGCCAATGTCGGCCGGCGCCCGACCTTCGACAAACGCGATGTGCGGCTTGAAGTGCATCTGTTCGATTTTGCCGGCGATATTTATGGCCGGCACCTCAGGGTCGAACTGGTGGCTTTCCTGCGCCCGGAACAGAAATTCGACGGCATCGATGCGCTGAAGGACCAGATCGCGCGCGATTGCACGGTGGCCAAGGTGGTGCTGGCGGAACCCGAAAATGCGCGGGGCCGGCTTGAACCGCCCAGCCTTGATCGCTATCTGGAGTTATTCCCGGCGCCACACGTCCGGGCCCGATAACACGGACCGCATGGCACCGGTTGCGCATCAAGGCGGGCCAATGCCGAAAGACGGAGGACCAGCGTGGATTTCCTGTTCGACTATCATCTGTGGGCAAGTTTCCTGACCCTGACCTCGCTTGAGATCATCCTCGGCATCGACAATGTGGTCTTCATCGCGCTTCTGGTCGGGCACCTGCCGGCGGCAGAGGCAAAACGCGCCCGCCTGATTGGTCTCAGCCTCGCTTTGCTGATGCGTATCCTGCTTCTTCTGGGCGTGGCCTGGATCATCTCGCTCGAAGCACCCTGGCTCACGCTGTTTGGCGAGGAATTTTCGGGCAAGGATATCCTGATGCTGCTGGGCGGCGGTTTCCTCCTGTACAAGGGCACCAACAGCATCCATGACGAAGTGACGGGCGACAAACAGGAAAGCTACAAATCCTTCGCCGGCGGCATCGTGGCTGTGGTGATTCAGGTCATGCTCATCGATATCGTCTTTTCGTTCGATTCGGTCATGACCGCTGTGGGCCTGACCAAAAGCATCCCTGTAATTATTGCCGCCATGACCGTGGCCATGATCGTGATGATGTTCTCAAGCGGCTTCATCGCATCCTTCATCGACCGTTTCCCGACCCTGAAGATCCTGGCGCTCAGCTTCATCATGCTGATCGGCGTGTTCCTGGTGGCCGAAGGTCTCGGCTTCCATGTGCCCAAGGGCTACATCTATTTCGCCATGCTGTATTCGCTGGCGGTCGAAAGCCTGAACCTGATCCGGCGCAAACGGCGCAAACAGTCCTGATGGCAGAACCCAATCCGGCGCTTTCATATGCTACAAATAATGTTAACATCCGCCCAATAAGCTGAAAGCGCACGGTTTGGGAGGGACGAAAACAGCATGGCGGGCACGCCACTTGATCAGTTGCATATCCTGCTTGCGATGGGCAATGCTCAGGCCGCCGCAAGCCTGAAGGACATTCTGATGCGCCAGCGTGTCGGCGGTGTTTTTGCGCCGACGGACAATCGCGATGCCGTCGAGCAGATGCAAAGCCGTGCCTATAATCTTGTTGTGATCGACGAGAAATTCCCGCACCTGGGCGGCATTGATTTCTGCCGTTTCCTGCGCCTGACCACCACCCCGATGGCGTTGGCGCCCATCATCTTCGGCCTGCATGCGCCCGACCAGAAAACCGTGCTGCAGGCGCGTGATGCCGGCGCGACCAAGATTGCGGTCATGCCCTTCTCGGGCGCCTCGCTTTTGAAGGCGATCGAGGATGCGGCCAATGACACCCGGGCCATTGTGCAATCCACGTCCTATAATGGCCCGGATCGTCGCGTGCGCCAGGGGCCGTTGCCTGCGGGCGGTAACCGCCGCTCCAAAAACCCGGATATCATTTCGGATGCACTGAAGCGCCGCATCCTTGCCAACGTCAAGTCCTGATAAAAATTCACACAATCAGGTGCAGACACGCCCGCGCAAAACGCGCTATGGGGTAGGAATGTGTGTCGCGCACAAGGGCTTGAACTGGAACGGACGGAAGGCTGGAGCATGTTGGGGGACAAGAGCGACCTTCGGGTCCTGATCGCGCTTGAAAATGGCCAGGCCGCCGTGGGGGCGCGTGCTGTGTTCAAGGAACAGCGTGCCGCCCATATCGTGATCGCCGATAACAACCGTGTTGCCATGGAGCATATGAAAACCACGGCCTTCAACCTGCTGCTGGTCGAGGATACGTTCCCGGACACGGGCGGACTTGATTTCTGCCGCTTCATCCGTTTCCAGAATGCGCCGATATCGGTGGCGCCCATCCTCTATGCCATCAAGGAACCGGACCGCACCAAGGTGATCCAGGCGCGCGATGCCGGCGTGAACAAGATGCTGGCCATGCCCTTCACCACCGCCAGCCTGGTCAAGAACCTCGATTCCGTGATCGACGACCCGAAGCCCTTTATCCGGGTTACGGGCTATTATGGCCCGAACCGCCGCATGGGCACGGGCGGCTATCAGGGCCCCGAGCGCCGGACCGGCCAGAAAGGGCTGTTCCCGGTCGAAAATCTGCGCAAGGTTTTCAGGGGGCTCTAGGGCCCAGATCGCGCGCCTTTCCGCTCGACACCCCGTTTTATCGCTGATAAAAGTTCCGCCATGCCTGATGTACGGACATACCGGCGGCGCCTGCCTGCCCTGATCATTCGAATTACTGGCCCGGCGCTATAACTGGCGACCGGGGTATCAGTTTTTAAGTATCGATCCAGAATATCAGTATGCCGTGCCGGCCCCGAGGGGCGCACAGACCATCAAAGCGAGACCTGACTTATGTCTGCTGACGACAGCACCAAGCGCGACTATCGCGACACCGTCTTCCTTCCGACAACCGAATTTCCCATGCGCGCGGGCCTGCCGCAGCGCGAGCCGGAATTCCTGAAGCGCTGGTACGACCAGGACCTGTATGGCCGCCTGCGCACCGAAGCCAGGGGCCGCGAGAAATTTGTGCTGCATGACGGCCCGCCCTATGCGAACGGCGATATCCACTTTGGCCACGCCATGCAGAAGACCCTGAAGGATGTGATTGTCAAATCCCAGCAGATGCAGGGCAAGGACGCGCCCTTCGTGCCGGGCTGGGACTGCCATGGCCTGCCGATCGAATGGAAGATCGAGGAAAAATACCGCAAGAAAAAGCTGAACAAGGACGAGGTCGACCCGGTCGAATTCCGCCGCGAATGCCGTGAATTTGCCGACCACTGGATCAATGTGCAGCGCGACCAGTTCAAACGCCTTGGCATCATCGGCGACTGGGACAATCCCTATACCACCATGGCCTTCGACGCCGAAGCCACCATCGTGGAAGAACTCTTGAAATTCGCCATGTCGGATTCGCTGTACCGCGGGTCGAAGCCGGTGATGTGGTCGCCGGTCGAAAAAACCGCGCTTGCGGAAGCCGAGGTCGAATATCACGACCATACCTCGACCCAGATCGATGTGGCCTTCCCGTTTGTGAAGGCCCCGCATGCCGACCTTGAAGGCGCGCGGGTGGTGATCTGGACCACCACGCCCTGGACCATCCCGGCCAACCGTGCCGTTTGTTACGGCTCCGAAATCGACTATGTGGTGCTTGAAGTGACGGAACCGGGCGACGGCATGCTCGCCAAGGTGGGCGACCGCTTGGTGGTTGCCGACGCGCTGGCGGTCGACTTTGTCAAACGCGCCCGTATCGACAATTACCTCGTTATCTCGCGCCTCAAGGGCAGCGACTTCGAAGGCGGCGTGCTGGCACACCCCTGGCGTGGCCAGGGCTACGAGTTTGACGTGCCGCTGCTGCCGGGCGCGCATGTAACCACCGACGCCGGTACCGGCTTTGTGCACACGGCGCCGGGCCATGGCGACGACGACTATCAGGTCGCGCATGTGCAGTTCGGCATCGCCGTGCCCTATACGGTCGACGAAGCCGGCTGTTATTACCCGCATGTGCCCCTGGTGGCCGGCGAGCATGTCTACAAGGTCGCGGACCAGGTTTGCGACCTTCTGGGCGGTGTGCAGGCCCTGATGGCCAAGGGTACCTTGAGCCACAGCTATCCGCATAGCTGGCGCTCGAAAGCGCCGCTTATTTTCCGCAACACGCCGCAATGGTTCATCTCGATGGAAAAAACCGGCCTGCGCGACAAGGCGCTGAAGGCCATCCGCGAGGATGTGAACTGGTTCCCGGCCATCTCCAAGAACCGGATCGAGGCCATGGTTGCCGACCGCCCGGACTGGGTGATCTCGCGCCAGCGCGCCTGGGGTGTGCCCATCACCATCTTCGTGCACAAGGAAACCGGCGAAATCCTGAAAGACCCGGCAGTGAACGACCGCATCATCGCGGCGGTAAAAGCCGGCGGTGCCGACGCCTGGGTGGCCGTACCCGCACAGGACCTTCTGGGCGACAAATATGATGCCGACCAGTATGAGCAGATTTTCGACATCCTTGATGTCTGGTTCGACAGCGGCTGTACCCACGCCTTTGTTTCGGAAAAACGCCCGGAACTCGCAAGCCCGGCGGACCTGTATTTCGAAGGCTCGGACCAGCACCGCGGCTGGTTCCAGTCCAGCCTTCTGGAAAGCTGCGGCACCCGCGGCGTGGCGCCCTACAAGAATGTGCTGACCCACGGCATGGCGCTGGACGGCGAAGGCCGCAAGATGTCCAAGTCGCTGGGCAACACGGTCGCCCCGCAGAAGATCATCGACCAGTATGGCGCCGATATCCTGCGCCTCTGGACCGTGTCGGTGGATTATCAGGAAGATGTGCGCATCTCCGACCAGATCATCCAGGGCCAGGTCGACGCCTACCGCAAGATTCGCAACACCGTGCGCTACCTTCTGGGCAACCTGCATGGCTTCACCGAGGAAGAACGCCTCGATGCCGCCGACATGCCGGAATTGGAGCGGTTTGTGCTGCACCGTCTCGCCAGCCTCGACACCCTGATCCGCGAGCGTTCGGCCGAGTTCGATTTCAACCCGATCTTCCAGGCGCTGTATCAGTTCTGCATCGTCGACCTGTCGGCCTTCTATTTTGATGTCCGGAAAGATTGCCTTTACTGCGACCATCCGATGTCGGTCCGCCGCCGCGCCGCGCGCACGGTGCTGGACGAGGTGTTCAAGCGGCTCGTGACCTGGTTCGCGCCCATCCTGTCGTTCACGGCGGAAGAAGTCTGGCTCAGCCGCTTTGGCGATGATGCCGAAAGCGTGCACCTGCAGGTCTGGCCCACGACGCCGGCGTCCTGGCGTGATGACGCGCTGGCCGAAAAATGGACCCGCATCCGCCGGCTGCGCCGTGTGGTCACCGGGGCGCTTGAGGTCGACCGGCGTGAAAAACGCATCGGTTCCAGCCTGCAGGCCAGTGTGGCGGTCTATGTCTCGGATGCCGACTATGTCGCGGCCTTCGACGGCCTTGACGGCGCCGAGCTGTTCATCACCTCGACCGCGACCATCGAACAGGGCCAGGCCCCCGATGGCGCCTTCAGCCTTGAAGATGTCAAGGGCGTGGCCGTGGTCACCAGCCTTGCCGCGGGCGAGAAGTGCCAGCGCTGCTGGGTCGTGTCCGAGGAAGTGACCGCGCACGAGCACGGCGACCTCTGCAACCGCTGCGACGACGCCGTGGCGAAGATGGACGCCGCATGATCAAGCCGGGCCCCCAGTTCCGTTTCGGGCTTCTGATCGGCGCCATCCTGATGGTGGCCGACCAGATCAGCAAATACTGGGTGCTGCATGGTCTTCAGTTGCCCGCGCGCGGCAGTGTCGAACTGTTGCCGTTCCTGAATTTCACCATGGTGTGGAACTATGGCATCTCGATGGGTCTGCCCATCGGCCAGACCCTGGGCAAATGGGGCATTATCGTGCTCACCATCGCGATCAGCCTGTGGCTGGCGCGCTGGCTTGCACAAAGCACACGCCGCTTCGAGGCGCTGTCGATCGCCATGATCCTGGGTGGGGCTGTCGGCAACGTTATCGACCGCTTTGTGCATGGCGCCGTGGTCGACTTCGTGCACCTACATGCTGCAGGCTACAGTTTCTATGTGTTCAACCTTGCCGACAGCGCCATTACCGTTGGTGTGGCCCTGTTGATCATTGATGGCTTGCGGGCCGGGAATAAAGGTCCTAAAAATGCCCCAAAGGTCGGCGAACGTGCGACCGACCCTGAAGGAGAGAGTTCATGAATCTCAAGTCTGCATCGCTCTTGCTCGCTGCTTGTGTGTCTGTGGCGGCCTGTGGCGGCAACGGCAAAATCGTCCCCGACGAATTCCAGGTCGTCGACCGGGCCCCGCTTGTGGTGCCGCCGGAAGCAGAACTCAGCCCGCCGCGTCCGGGCCAGCCGCGCGCGCAGGAAATCGATCCCGGCCGCCAGGCTTTCGAAGCCCTGTTCCCGGGTGCCACCTACACCCCGTCCGCACCCAAAAGCCGCGGCGAGAACGAGCTTCTGTCGCACATGCTGATCGGCGACCCGGACGTGCGGTCGAACGCCGGCCAGGAGAAGCTGGATGTGGTGAAGAAAACCCTCTTGCTGGCCGACCTTCTGGAATCGGACGAGCATGAATACCGGCCGGACAATGTCGAAATCCGCCGCACCTCCGGCAACAACTAATTAAAGTTGATACCAATTCGACAAGACCACGGTGTAATTCACCGTGGTCTTTTTTATTTTGCGACCTGCATGGTATTCTTGGAAGGCTACTTTGGGTTTTTCTGGCGGAAGTGAGAGGGCGGCTACCATGGGACTCCAAACGCATAGGGTAAACAGCCTAGCAAAATTAATAGAAATCGTTAAGCGCGATACAGCAGGCTGGACCAACGATGGATTTGCAAAGCCATGGTTTCGAGGTGTATCCGACGCCAAGTACAAACTGCTGCCTTCTATATTCCGCTACGGTGATTTGTCACAAAAAGAGTTTGATATAACCAAGAAGTTCCGTCTAAGAGCGCCAGGTTTTGGCCCGACGCCCCACACTGATCGAATTGATCAATGGTTGTTCTTGATGCAGCATCATGGCGTTCCGACGCGATTGCTTGACTGGTCTGAAAGCTTGCTAGTCGCGGTCTATTTTGCTGTTAGTCGCGTTAAGACGGCTCAAGGTGCCAAGGCTGACGCCGCGATATTTGCCATCGATCCTACGCAACTAAATCTTGCCGCTGGTATGGGAAGCGAGTGCAACAGAGCAAATTTCCCAAATACTTGGGCACAAAACAGTGCCCTTCAAACCATTAAAATAGCGTTTGGAACAGCTTCTGATCGTCCAATTCCTGTATTCCACACGCCAATAGCAATTTATCCATCCACAATTCATGCTCGCGTTGGTTCTCAGAAGAGCTGTTTTACATTACATGGGACGCTCACCTCCGAAATCGAAGCCATGTTTGAAGGGCAGCCGTTTCTAGAGGCGGGATATTTGCGAAAATACGTTCTGCCTAAAAGTCGATTAGCCCAATTTTCGGATGACTTGGCAAATTGTGGAGTTACTCATTCGTCCGTTTTTCCTGACTTAGATGGCTTGGCTAATGAACTCCGACATGAGTTTCGATTTTTAGACTAGCCGAAATGGTTTAGCCCAGCAGGCGCCGTTCGTATTCGTCCCTGAGGCCCGCGAAGGACGGCCAGAAAGGCCGGCGCGGCCGCCCGGCCAGCACGTCGGCCAACAGGCCAAGATGGGCGTGCCAGCCGCCGGAGACGTCCAGCATCAGGGCGCGGCTTGCCAGGCGCCGGTGGGTGACGGTCAGGCGCACCTTGTCGCCTTCTTCCCGAAGGCTGAACAGGACCTCGGAAATGCTGTCGTTGCCTTCTGGCCATTCATACGCCAGCCGCGTGGGGGGCACACATTCGGTGATGCGGCTTTCCATCCAGGCGCCTTCCTCGCACACGGCGCGGTATTTTTCGGGCGCCACTTCGCCCGGCTGCATCAGGTTCGAATGTTTGAAATGCAGCTTTACCGTGCCGCCGACCCGCAAGTCCATGGGGCCACCCGCAAACCAGGTCGCGCGTTTCTCGGGGTCGGTCAGGTAGGCCCAAAGCCGCTCGATCGGGCCGGGCAACAGCCGGACCAGTTCAACGGTATCGGGGGCGACCTTCTGGCCATAAGGTTCAAGTTCCATCCTCTTTCTCCTCTGTCGTGACCGGGCGGTAGGGCCGGCCTGTTATGGTGTGATTGCCTGGTCCAGCCCTTCAAGGATCATCGCCCAGCCGGCGGCTGTGCGGTCGCGGTAGGCCGCATAGGCTGGGTCCATGGTCTGGCTCAGGGTCAGGTCGCAGCCGTCCGGTGTCGATACAATCTCGACCGTTACGGTCGCGCGGTCCGGGCCGATGGCCGGTACGCCAAAGTCGAAGACCAGCCGGTGCGGGCGGTCGATTTCCAGATAGGTGCCCACATGTTCAACATCCGCGCCGTCCCGCCGGTCGACAAAACGGAAGCTGCCGCCCACACGCGGGTCGATCTCGGCCAGCACCATGCTGCCTGCCGGCGTGGCAAACAGCCATTTGCCGGCGCAGGCGGGGTCCAGCCAGGCGTCGAACACCCGTTCCGCCGGAAAACGGAAGCTATGCCGCACGGTCAGGCTGATGGCTTCGCTGCTCATAGGCCCTTGTCCTTCGCGGCATCTTCGGCCATCAGCACGGCTTCGAGCGCGTCCAGCCGGTCGGTCCAGAATTTGCGGTAATAGTCCATCCAGGCGAAGGCATCGGCCATGGCCTTGGCCTCCAGCCGGCAAATGTGGGTGCGGCCCGAAACTTCGCGTCGCACCAGCCCCGCGCGTTCCAGGGTCTTGATATGCTTTGATGCCGCCGCCAGCGACATCGCATAGGGTTCCGCCAGCGCGCCGACCGTGCGGTCGCCCAGCGCAAGGGTCGCCAGCATGCCCCGCCGTGTGGGGTCCGCCAGCGCGTGAAAGGTGGCGTCAAGCCGATGTGATATATTGTCAACCATGTGGTTGAATATTTCATGGCCCCATCGAACTGTCAACCATTTGGTTTAATAATTCGAAACGGTCGGGGCACAAGGCTTGCATGGCTTTCGCGAACCTTCAGGCAAAGGACATGGAATGACGATCACCGATATCGCGGCTGCGGGCCCTGTATCCCCCGGTTTTACTGGTGTTGCCTCGGATGCCGATAGCGACACAGGCGCTGATTTTCAGGCAGAATTGCAGTCTCTTGAGGCGGCGGATAGTCCGGAACCGCTCGACCCTGCGGCAGAAGCTGCCGTGGCGGATGCGCTGTACAAGGCCCGGCTGACGTCCGTGTCCTACATGAGCATGCTGATCGGCCAGGGTGAAACGACATTGCGTGAATGGGCGCTGTCCAACCAGCGCGCCGAGCTTGAGGAACAGGCCAGGACCGAGTTGATGCAGGAACGCGGTTACACGGCGGAAGATATTGCCGCCATGTCCTACAGCGACCGGCAGGTGTTCGAGGCCGAAGCAAAATGCCTGACTGAAGAAAAGATGGCCCAGGCCATCAAGGAGGGCTGGCTGGAGAAGACTCGCCGATATGAAGAATCGCTGTATAGCGAACGTGTCGCCGAGCAGATCAAGGCCGAAATCGAGGGCGAACAGGACCTTTGGACGACCTGAGCGCCCGCTCTTTCATCGGGCATGAAAGCCTGATAGGGTCGCGCCCATGACCAGCCAGAACAGACACGACCTGCCCGCAACTGCCGGCATTATCCGCCTCCTGTCCGAACGCACGATCAACCGGATCGCGGCGGGCGAGGTGGTTGAACGCCCGGCCAGCGCCGTGAAGGAACTGGTGGAAAACGCGATCGACGCCAGCGCCAGCCGCATCGATGTGGTGATGCGCGACGGCGGCAAGGCGCTTATCCAGGTGTCGGACGACGGTGTCGGCATGTCGGCTGACGAACTGTCCCTGGCGGTTGAACGCCACGCCACCTCCAAACTCAGCGATGAAGACCTGGTTCATATCGGCTCGCTCGGGTTTAGGGGCGAGGCGTTGGCCTCCATCGGAGCCGTGGCGCGCCTGTCGGTCATGTCCCGTGCGCGCGGGGCGGATGATGCCTGGATGGTGCGGGTCGAAGGCGGGCGCAAATATGAACCTGAACCGGCGGCCCTGTCGTCCGGCACCCGGGTCGAGGTCAGGGACCTGTTTTATGCCACGCCCGCGCGGCTGAAATTCATGAAAACCGGGCGCACGGAATACAGCCAGGCCGGCGACGTGATCAAACGCCTTGCCATGGCACACCCGGACATTGCCTTCAGCCTGTCGGACGGCGACCGGGTCAGCTTTTCGGCGCCGCCTGTGGGGCGGCTGGCGGGTGATGCCCGGCTGGAACGGCTGGCCGCCATCCTGGGGCGCGAGTTCCGCGACAATGCCATCGAAATCGATGCCGAGCGCGAGGGGCTCCGGCTCACCGGCTATGCCGGCCTGCCCACCTTCAGCCGCGGCAATGCCCTGCACCAGTATCTGTTCATCAATGGCCGGCCGGTGAAGGACCGCCTTCTGGTGGGCGCGGTGCGCGGGGCGTACCAGGACTATCTGGCGCGCGACCGGCACCCGGTGCTGGCGCTGTTCCTGGATGTGCCGGCCGAATTTGTCGATGTGAATGTGCATCCCGCCAAGGCCGAGGTGCGCTTCCGCGACCAGGGTCTGGTGCGCGGCATGATCGTCTCGGCGCTGCGGCACGGGCTTGGTATGGCCGGGCACCGGGCTTCGACCACAGTGGCGAGCGCGGCGCTTGGCGCCCTGCGCCCGCAGGACGGCAGCACCAGTCTGCCCTGGGGCCGGGCCGCCGAACGCCCCAGCCTGCCGGCGGGCTTCGCCGCGGCGTTCGACAGTGTTTATGCGCCGGTTGAAAACAGTTACCCGCAGGTGCGCGACGGCGGGCAACTCAGCCTCGACCGTACAGGTGACATTGCGGCCCCCAGCGCGCGCCCGACCTTCGAGCGCATGCCCGACGCCCCGGTTGTGCCGGCCCACAGCGATTTCCCGCTGGGCACCGCGCGCGGGCAGGTGCATGGCACCTATATCGTATCGCAAACCGGCGACGGTATCGTGATTGTCGACCAGCATGCCGCGCACGAACGGCTGGTGTATGAACGCATGAAAAAGCAGATCGCCGCCACCGGCGTGGCCCGGCAGGCGTTGCTGCTCCCTGAAGTGGTGGAACTGGAAGACGGCCCCGCCGCCCGCCTTGTCGCCCGCACGGACGAACTGGCCGACCTGGGCCTGGTTATCGAACCCTTCGGCGAAGGCGCCGTGGTGGTGCGCGAAGTGCCCGCCATGCTGGGCAAGCTGGATGTGAAGGGCCTGGTGCGCGACCTGGCGGACGAGCTGACGGAACTGGATGAAGCCCTGTCCTTGAAAGAACGGCTGGAAGAAGTCTGCGGCACCATGGCCTGCCATGGCAGCGTGCGCGCCGGCCGCCGCCTCACGGTCGATGAAATGAATGCGCTGCTCCGCGAAATGGAAGCCACGCCCCATTCCGGCCAGTGCAACCACGGCCGCCCCACCTATGTGGAACTCAAACTCGCCGACATCGAAAAGCTGTTCGGACGGCGCTAGAGCGCGCTGAACCGGGCCTTCATGGTCGCGATCAGGTCGCGGCTTTGTTCGGCATGGTGAAATTCGGTGGCGAGGATGCTCAGATAGATGCGCCGTTTCAGGTCCACGAGGTTGAAGCCTTCCGGCAACGCACCGGGGCCTGCGGCATCCATGAGGAAATCGATCAGCCGGGTCGCGGCATGGATGCGGCCCCAGATATAATCGTTTTCACGCGCGCGGCGGCTGAAAAAGGCACCAAAATTATGCAGCCGACTGCCCATCAGCGGGTGCTTGGCGGCACCTTCATACAGGTCCGTGCAATCCAGCGGGCTGATGCGGTCGACCCGGATTTCGTCCACTTCCAGCAGGTCCGAGCTTTTGCTCATCGGCAGGGTCATGACATCATAGAAGGCATAACCCACATAGGCCCGGAACAGGGTGTGGCGCATTTCACTGTACGGCAGGCCGGAAATCGATGTGGCCAGCATGTCGTCGGCGTCGAAATCCAGGTCTTCTAGGTTCATAGCCTTGCCAAGGTCGGTCAGGAAAGTCTCGATATTCTCGTCGCTGAGCGGCAGGCCTGACACGCCTTCGAACAGCTTGCTGTCATATTGCGCGGGTTGCCAGCGGGTCTTGAAGCCTTCGAGCGCGGTATAGATCTGTTTTTTCAGGTCCTTTACCTGCTCGAAATAGGGGGCGGCATCGTCGCGCTGCATGAAATTGTTCAGCTTCTGGGTCACGAAGCGAAGGCGCCGGACGCGGTAATCCACATCCAGTTCCCGCAGCATCTGCACATGCAGGAGGAAACTGTCCTTGCCGCTGGGGCGCTTGCCGCCTTCGGGGTACAGGATGCCCTTGTCCTCGGCCCAGGATTTCAGGGCCTCGAACGTATCGCTTTCGGGCACGGCGGCGCCAGACAGCGCGGCGCCTTCGACAATAAGCTGGCTCAGGCGCTCGAGCAGCCGCACGGTCTTGGCCTGCAGGTAGCTGGCGTAGGTGTAGCCCGTGCCCTTGTGCGCGGCTTCGTGCGCGCGTTCGCGCCAGGACGCCAGCATGGCGGTATCCACCCGCCAGTCGCGCTCCAGCACAATATTTTCGTCGACCAGTTCGTTGATTTCGGCCTCGACCGACTGCAACACGGCTTCGAGCCGACGGGCGGCCTTGTTCTGTTTGCCGATGGCCATCAGGTCTTCATAGATGGGTTCGTTGCGTGGAATTTCCGCCAGCGACGACAGGATGGTGCGGAAAAAGCCCGGCAGGTCGTCGTTCCGGCGGTAATGGCGCAATTCTTCGGGGTCGTCCGGAACGGGGTCCACATACACGATACGCCTGTCCACCTCCCGGTGCGCGGGGCGCTCGTAAACCGCGTTGATGGCCTCCCCAAACGGTTTGTTGTTGGTGACACCACCATCGATGAAGGACATGGCGTTCAGGATATCAAGGTCGGCCACCAGGCCGGGGAAGTTTTTGGCCAGGAACGCCTCGCGGCGCGGCCAGTCCTGCCCGCGCGCCTTCAGCCGTTCCTCAAGGTCCATCAGCCGCATGGGCGGGAAAGCGCCGGGAAAGCTCGATGTCGCGCGTGCGGCAAAACCGAGGCCGGCGACATTGTCGTCGCCAAAGTCGCTCTGGATGCCGGCGCCAATGGCGTTCCTGTAGCCGAAATTCAGGCTCACGCCATGCTGGTGTTCCAGGATTTCGGCAGGGTCATGCAGGGTTACACGCCGGTGCTGGCCATAGAAATTGGTCAGGCTGACATAAAGGTCCAGCTTGTGGCCGACCGGCATCAGGCTCAGGTCGTCCGTCACCTTGCCCATGTTTTCGCAGGCATTCAGCATCCAGGTCAGCATGCGGGTGCCCGAGAAAGGGGGCTTGAACCAGCGCGAGCGCACGAAACGCGACAGCTTGCGCCGGGTCTCGGCATCCGGGCGTTCGGTGCCGAAAATCCTGCCGCCGAACAGCCACAGGAACGGGTGCATATAAAGCTTGCTCCAGCGGTCGGCGAGCGTGTCTTCCTCCATCAGTTCCTCGACATCGCCCAGGTTCAGCCACATGGTGCGCAGGGGATCGAGGTCTAGGTCGTGCGCCAGCGCGCGTGCCAGGAAGATGCCGTTGATGCCGCCGGCGGACGCGCCTGAGATGACATCGACAATAACCCGTAGGTCCAGCTTGTGGCTCAGCGCCTTCAGGAGCTCGAAATACAGGGCTTCGGTGTCGGTATGGTAGGGGCGTTCGGGCGCGGCGCTTTCAAACGTGGCGTCGTGGCGCGCGGCCCGGTTGGTGATGCCATGAAACGCGCGCGAGGCCCGCACAAGTTTGAGGATCTCGTTTGAAATACCGTTCATATAAACGGCCAGGGAGGCGCCGCCATAACATACCAGCGCCAGTCTGAGTTCCTTTTCGCGCATATCCGCCCGTCCTCGTCGCCCCGGGTGCCCCCGGCGGGCAGTGTGCCGGTTTTTGCCAGAAATTCCAATGGCTTTTCTGATCGGGGCCAGTTGGCGCAAGGGGGTGGTTTGGGGAAAAGCCTCACTTTCGTGTAGCTTCCCATCTGGCGCTTTTGCCGCTAGACCGGGGGTGAAACGCCGCAACAAAACAAGCGAGGAGTTGTTGCATGCGCAACAGTTTGGCCGGCAATCCGGACTGGTGGCCGCACCGGTATGACCCCGCGCGCGATGCCGTGCATTATATCGCGGCCGACCGGGCCGTGCATGCCGCAGCCACCTTCCTGACCGATGACTATCTGCCGGCGGCGAAAGAACCGGTTGCCGTAGCGCGCGCCGACGCGGTCGCGGCCCTGCCGGCCACCGCACCGATGCATTTCATTTTCCATTCGGCCTATTGCTGTTCGACCCTGCTTGCGCGCGCGTTCGACCTGCCGGGGCAGGCCATCGGCTACAAGGAGCCGGTGATCCTGAATGACCTGCACGGCTGGAAACAGCGCGGCGCCAGCGCGGACGCGCTGGTGCCGGTCCTGAAGGATGTGCTGGCGCTTGTGGCGCGGCCCTTTGTGGCGGGCGAGACCGTGGTGGTGAAGCCCTCGAACCTCCTGAACAGCTTTGCGCCCCTGATCCTGAATGTCAGGCCGGAGGCAAAGGCGCTGCTGTTGCATGCGCCCCTGCGGGTCTATCTGGCGTCCATTGCCCGCAAGGGCATGTGGGGGCGGCTGTGGGTCAGGGACCTGATGCTGAAACAGTTGCGCGACGGCATGGTGCAGCTTGGCCTTCAGGGCGAGGATTACCTGGGCCTGACCGACCTGCAGGTGGCCGCTGTTGGCTGGCTGGCGCAACAGGCCCTGTTTGCGGCGCTGGTTGCCCGGCCGGGCCCCGCACGGGTGCGGACCCTGAACAGCGAACATCTGCTGGCTGCGCCGAAGGCCACGATGGCGGCGCTCGCCGGCTTTTTTGGCGTGCCGCTTGAGGATGCGGCGCTCGATGCCCTGGTGGCCGGGCCGGTGTTCAGCCGCCATTCCAAGTTCGGGCAGGATTATGAAGCCGACACCCGCAAGGCAGAGCAGGCGGACGGCGCAGTGCTGCATGCCGACGAGATCGACAAGGTGATGACCTGGGCTGAAGCCGTGGCCAAAAATGCCGGCATCCCGATGCAACTGGATGCCGCCATCGCCTGACAGGCGGGGACAGGCCGGGATGCGCAGACCGCGTGTCGCCGGCTTCGGCGACACACAAAGGAAAAGGCGGGCCAGTTGGCCCGCCTTTCTTGTTTCGTTGCCCTGGCGCTGGCTTAGAAGGTTGCCTTCAGGCTCAGGCCATAACGGCGACCGACAGCGTCGTAGGTCGACGGATAGGTGTTGCCGCTGTTGAAGGCGGTGGTACCTGCGTCGCCGGAAACAATCGGCGCACCCTTGTCGAACAGGTTCGTCACGGTACCGGTCAGGGTCACGTTTTCAAACAGACGGTAGCGGATCGACAGGTCGAAATAGTCGTAAGCACCGATATGGTTGAAGTCGTGGTTGCCGAGACCGTTGTCGACGTCACCGGAATAGAGCGGATCATCTTCAGCGAATTCATAGTCTTCGCTGGAGATATGGCGCCAGAAGACGGAGAAGTCGAACTTGTCGTAGCTGAACGTGTTGCGCATGTTCCAGGAGAATTCAGGCTGGATCGACGCACAGTTCGCGCTGTAGAGGCCCACACACTCGCGGTTTTCCGAAACACCAGCCACGGCCTGGAAGGTCGAGCTGTTGGTCCAGTTGCCGGCGAAGTTCATGGTCCAGTCGACATCACCGATGTTGGTGCCGTAGGTCACGGTCAGGTCGATACCGTCGGTCGCGAGTTTGCCGCTGTTGGAGTTGAAGAGCGGCAGGCCCTTGACCACGTTGCTGTCGCCCGAAAGACCACCGTCGATCGGCGAACGAACGATAGCGGTACAAGCCGGGTTGGAGGTCGACGGATCGTCGAAGCAGGCATTCAGGGCATCGTCCGGTGTCGGAGCCGAGATCGCGCCATCAACTTTGATATTGTAATAGTCGATGGTCACGGTCAGGCCCGGTACGGAAACCGGACGGATGATGGTGCCGATGGTCCAGCTATCCGATTTCTCGGGCACCAGGTCCAGGTTGCCGCCGAAGGTGGCGTTGGCCTGGTTGGCAGCCGGAACCGGAATGAAGCCGATCGAGGTTGCCGGCGCACCCTGAGCCAGACACACTTCGCGAACGGCACCGGTCGGGCCGTTGTTGATGCGGTTGCCGTTGTCGTCGATCGACGCACACGGGTCGTTGTTCAGGTTGGTGAGGCCGGTGTTAACAGGCGCGAACAGTTCGTTGATGTTCGGTGCCCGCACCGCGCGGCTGAAGGTGCCGCGGAAGGTGATGTCGTCGGTCGGTGCCCAGTTCAGGCCCAGCTTCCAGGTGGTTGCGTCGAACGACGGGTCGTTGTCGGCATCGATCGAATAATCCGAATAGCGGATACCGGCTTCAAGCGACAGCACCTTGGCGAAATCGGCGTCCTGAACGATCGGAACCACGACTTCGGCGATGGCTTCATAAACCGAGTAGCCACCCGAGACGTTCGGGGTTGCGCCACCGGCGCCGCCGAGGTCACCCGACTGCGACAGCAGGTCGGATTCGCCTTTACCGGTGTATTTGCGGTATTCGCCGCCAACTGCGAAGTTGATCGCGTCCGAAGCCCACGGCAGGGTGTAACCAACTTCACCGCTGACCGAGCCCTTGATCTGGCTCATGGAGAATTTGGTCGTGATCGCGCTTTCGCCGCCCGAAAGATAGGCGTTCTGCTCTTCGGTGATCGAGCCGGTCGGGCCGAAGAAGTCAACCGGTACGCAGCCGTCCGACGTGGTCGGGCAATCGAGGAGCGAGTTGCGGAAGCGGGATTTCAGCCAGTAACCCTTCTGGGTCTGAACCTGTTTGCTTTCGCCATACGAACCCATCACGTCCCAGTCGATGGTGTCGGTGATCGCGCCGCGGAAGCCCAGTTCATAGTTGAAATAGTCGGAAACGAACTCGGAAATACGCGGGCCGCCTTCGACGTTGCGGCGGCGAAGCTGCGTGGTGACCGAACGGTAGTTCGGATCACTGGCATCAACGGCTGCACCGGCGGCATCACATTCTGCCTGGCTGTAAAGCGGGCTGTAGACACCTTCGGTCGGGTCGGTGTCGAACGCGCAGAAGGCGTTCCGCTGGGCATCCGACAGGTACGGATGGTTCAGCGCAACCTCAACGGTGTCACCAAATGCGCCCGACGGGGCGATCAGGGTGTTCCGCTGGTTCCGCGAATACAGGCCACGGGTATAGACCTCGATCTTGTCGGTGATCTGATAGTTGGCCTGGCCGTACAGGTTGTAACGCTCGAACGGGGTCTGGAACACGTTCAGCGGTGCGAAGTTGTAGGGGGTGAAGGCCGAAGCGAAAGTCCGGTCGTCCTGAACGCCGCCCAGCGAGATATTGTCGTTGTCGGTGCCGGTAACGTTCACGTTGCCGAAACGCGAGTTGAAGGAACCGAGGCCCGAACCGGCACAGGTACCGTCGCCGCCGCTGATCGCACATTCGCCGATCTTGCGGTCGCCCTGGTACACGGCGTCGGCTTTCTGGTAACCGATGCTGAAGACGGCGTTGCCGCGCTCGCCGATGTTACCGCCCATGGTAACGTCGAAGCGCTTGGTGTCGCCGTCGCCTTCTTCGGTCAGGCCGTAGGAAGCGTCGAATTCAACGCCTTCGAAATCCTTGCGGGTGATGAAGTTGACCACACCGCCCAGGGCGTCAGCGCCGTAGGTGGTGCTTGCGCCGCCAGTCAGCACGTCAACGCGCTGCAGCAGGGTCACCGGAATGTTCTGAAGGTCGAAGCGGCCTTGCAGTTCCGAAGGCGCCATGCGCACGCCGTCCACCAGAACGATGTTCCGGTTCGAGCCGATACCGCGCAGGTTCACGAACGAGAAGCCGCCGTTGCCGTTGTTCACGTTCGAACCGATCGAGGCAACCATGCCCGGGATCGTGCGCAGAACTTCTTCAACAACGTTGGTTTGCTGGTAGGTCATTTCGTCGGACGAGACGACGGCAACCGGAGCCGAGCGAACCAGGTTCGGGTTTTTGATAAGCGAGCCGGTGACGATCACTTCCTCGATCATGGTGTCGCTCGAGGTGGTGTCGGCATCTTCCTGTGCGAAAGCTGCGCCCTGATAGCTGAGGGCGAGCATGGTGGCCGCGCTGCCCAGAAGGGTCTTACGCAGGCGGCGTGATGCCGTGTCCCTGTCGATTGAATTTGCCATGGAGTTCCTCCTCTTGGTCTTTTGGCAATTACCCACTCCCGACGCCTACGAGCCCAAGCTCGCTGCCGTAAGGTGCAGTGTTTGTCTCATGACGAAGGAAGTATTCGGAATAGCAAAACCGTAATAATCATTTGTTTCAGGCGAAATAATTCGCATTAAGTTACAAAAAAATCACATTGTACCAAGTACTTATCAAGTACGTTTATTTATTAAGTTTAGATGTATGCTAAAATAAATTGTAAGTTATATTTGAATATAACTTTATGTCGCAAAATAAACTCCGGTTTATTCCGGGTCGCAAGGCGCGATATGAGGTCTGTGTTTCTAAGACAAGGCGCGCACGTGGTACCTCAACAAAAAAAACGGGTGTACGGTAAAACGTACACCCGGAACTAGTGGAGGCTTGTATCCCGGCCGCGATCATAGGGACATGCGACCGGCACTGAAGACAGACGACGCGCGGGGTGGAGGCCCCGGACATGCCGTTTGACATAAACTGTACGGAAAGTTTGGGTGTTACCCTTCGCAGCGTTTCAGAAACACGATGCGCTGCTGGCCCTGGCGCCGGTCGTCGACAAGGTCCAGCTCGATCGGGAATTCGGTCGGGTCGTCGGCGGCGAGCTCGACCACGATCACGCCGTCTTCCGCCAGCCAGCAGCCGGACAGCACGGCAGCAAGGGCCGGGGCCACCAGTCCCTTGCGGTAGGGCGGGTCCATAAAAATGACGTCGCAGGCCTGTGTGGCGCGCGGCAGGCGCGTGGCATCGGCGCGCAGGATGCTGGTGCGCCCCTCTTCCTTCAAGGTGGCGATATTGGCCTTCAGGCAGGCAACCGAACCGGGCGCCTGTTCGGCAAACGTGGCATGTGCCGCACCGCGCGACAGGGCCTCAAGCCCCAGGGCACCGGTGCCGGCAAACAGGTCGGCCACATGGGCGCCGTCCATGTCCGGATAGCGGGCGTGCGCCAGCATGGAAAAAAGCCGTTCGCGCATGCGGTCGGTGGTCGGGCGGATGTCGGTGCCTTCAGGCACCTGAAGGCGCCGGCCCCGATGGCGGCCTGCGATGATGCGGGTCATTTTTTCGGCCCGCCCCGACCCGCCGGTTTAGCGCCGGGTTTGGTGCCAGCCGGCCCCGCGGGCTTGCCCGCAGGTTTGCCGAAGCTTTTGCCGCCCGCGCCACCGGCGCCGCCAGCCGGTTTGCCAAACGGTTTGCCCCCGGGTTTCCCGGACGGTTTGCCAGAGGGTTTTGCCGTGATGGTGCCCCTGGGCTCGACCTTTTCGCCGTGCCCGCGGGGTTTGCGCATGGACGGGGACTTGGCGTCGGCGTCTTCAAGCTTGTTGAAGGGGCGTCGGCGTTTGGTGCCGGGTTTGACCGGCTTGGCCTTCGGTTTGGCCCATTTGCTGGGGTCCAGTTTTTTTTCGGGCGCGGTCACGCTGCGCGGTGCGGTCTTGAAAAACTCGCTGAGGACATCATGCAACTGTTTTTCGCCCACCGGTGCCACGGCGCCGTCATTCAACGTGCCCAGGCTGAAGGGGCCATAATGGGTGCGGATCAGCCGGTTCACCACCAGGCCCAGATGTTCCATCACCCGGCGCACTTCGCGGTTCTTGCCTTCCTTGATGGCCACGGTCAGCCAGGCGTTGGTGGCCTGCAGCTTTTCCAGCTTGGCATCGATGCTGCCATAATGGATGCCGTCGATAGTGGCGCCGTCTGCCAGCGCCTTCAGGGCCTTTTCATCCACCCGGCCATGCACGCGCACCCGGTAGCGGCGCACGATCTCGGACGAGGGCAATTCCAGCCAGCGCGCCAGCGCGCCGTCGTTGGTGAGGAGCAAGAGGCCCTCGGTATTCATGTCCAGCCGGCCCACGGCGATCACGCGGCCCAGATGGTCGGGCAGCTTGTCGAACACGGTCGGGCGGCCTTCGGGGTCCTTGTGCGTGGTCAGGGTGCCGCGGCGTTTGTGGAACCGCCACAGTTTGGTTTCGGCCACTTCGCCCACGGCTTCACCGTCAACCTTGATGCCCGCAAGGCTGTCCACCAGCACGGCGGCGGTATCGAGCGTTTTGCCATCCAGGCTGATGCGGCCGTCGGCGATCATGCGTTCGATATCGCGGCGCGACCCGATGCCGGCGCGCGCAAGCGCCTTCGCAATGCGTTCGCCTTTTGCTTCCTGATCGCTGTCGTCCGTCATGCCGCTGTCCTGCCTTCACCAAAAAATCGCCGCGCACCATAGGCGCGAAGCGGGGCCGGTGCAACTCAATCCGCGTGTGTGCCTGTCGTCGGCCCGCTTGGGCCTTGACCTTTGGGCTGCCCCGCCCGATGCTCGCGGCCATGATAGACCATTTTCCGCATATGCACAGGGCACTTGATGAAGCCCGCGCCGCCGCAAGCCGGGGCGAGGTGCCCATTGGTGCCGTCATCACCGGGCCGGACGGCACGGTGCTGGCCGCCGCCGGCAATGCGGTTGTCGGCCCCAGGGACCCGACGGGACACGCGGAACTGATCGCGATCCGCGCCGCCGCGCGCACGCTGGGCTCGGAACGGCTGGAAGGCTGCGACCTGTATGTCACGCTTGAACCCTGTGCCATGTGTGCGCAGGCCATCGCCTTCGCGCGCATCCGGCGTGTCTATTTTGGGGCAGAGGACCCGAAAGGCGGCGGTGTCACCGTGGGGGCGCGCATTTTCAGCCAGCCGACCACCCATCACCGGCCGGAAATCTATGGCGGCATTTTGGAAGCAGATGCCGCACAATTGCTTAGAGACTTTTTCCGCGACCGACGCTAAGCTCATGCCATGGAACAGGAACTTCTGGCGAAAATCTCGGCAGTGGTGATGGAGGGCTGGGCCTGGGCACGGGAAAATGTGCTCGAACCGGTCAGGCTCCTCGAGCTTGCCATCATCATCGTGGCCTTCCTTCTTTCGAAATTTGTTTGCGCCAAATTGCGCAAGGGCATCATCAAGGCCTTTGGCGAGCATCCGTTTGTGCAGAAATGGGAAAGCCGGTTCCTTGGCCCCATTCTGGTGGCGGCGGTTGCGCTGATGCTGATGTGGACCGCGATCCTGGTCCTGCAGCCTTTCATGCGCACCTACCTTCTTTCAATCGCGACCAGCCTGTTCACCGCCTGGCTGGTGATCCGGCTTGCGGTCAGCATGATCGCGAACCGCGAACTGGCGCGGCTGGTGGCCTGGGTTGCCTGGACGGTTGCCGCCCTCAATATCGTCGGGCTTCTGGACCCCATTGAAGAAGTGCTTGGCAATGCGCGCCTGCCGCTTGGCGAAGCCAATATCAGCGTGCTGGGTGTCATCCAGGGCATCTTTACCTTCGCGCTGCTGCTGTGGGCCGCCGCGGCCCTGTCGTCGCTTCTGGAAAAGCGCATCAGCAGCCTCGCGTCCGTGCCGCCCAGCGCGCGGGAATTGATGAACAAGTCCGGCAAGATCCTCCTGATCTCGCTCGCCTTCATCGTGGCCCTGAATGCCACCGGTATTGACCTGACGGCCCTTGCGGTCTTCGGCGGTGCGCTTGGTGTCGGTATCGGTTTTGGCCTCCAGAAAGTGGTGGGGAACTTTATCTCCGGCATCATCCTCCTCGTGGACCGTTCCATCAAGCCGGGCGACGTGATCGAAACCGCCGGCACCTATGGCACCATCAACAAGCTGGCCGCGCGTTATACCAGCGTCATCACCCGCGACGGCACTGAATATCTGATCCCGAACGAGGACATGATCACCCAGCCTGTGGTGAACTGGTCGCACAGCCACCGGCTGGTCAGGCGTCGTATCCCGGTGCAGGTGTCCTATTCCAGCGACCTCAGGAAGGCCATGCAACTGATGGTCGACGCCGCGATGGAGGTTGACCGCGTGCTGAAGGCGCCGGAGCCGCGCACCCTGATCAAGGGTTTCGGCGCAGATGGTGTCGACCTTGAACTGCGCATGTGGATTGAAGACCCGCAGAACGGGGTCTCCAACGTCGCCAGCGAAGTGATGCTGGTGATCTGGGACAAGTTCCATGCCGAAAATATCGAATTCCCGTTCCCGCAGCGCGTGGTGCATATCACCCACGATATGGACACACCGCCGCCCGGCGCGAGGGATGCCGCCGCAGCCGCCGGTGGCGCGGACTGATTTTCCGGTCTGCGCCGGCAATTAAACATGGTAAACTGATGCGCGGGCTGGCCAGTGGGGGCACCGGGCCGTCCGCCATGCAAGACTATAAAAGCTACGACCGCGAGGACAGGCGACATCCGGCAACCAGGGGAGGGACCAATGAACGTTGGACGTTTTACACTGTGTGTTATCGCTGCCTATATCGTCTATGCCGCCTTGTATATCGGCATCATGATGGGCGTGTTCGGCGAACTTTTCATGGCCAATGCAGACATGATGCGGCCACCCGAGGACAGCCTGATGGCCTGGGGTTATCTGGCGCATCTGGTGCAGACCATTGCGGTCGTGTGGCTGTTCGACAAGGCGGTTGGCAGCAACGACATGAAAGCCGGCGCCATTTTCGGCTTCTGGGTCGGGCTTTACCTGGCCGCGACCGACAGCACTTTCTATACGGGGGTCAAGATGTCGACCGACCCGTGGCTGGTGGCCATGATCACGCACCTGTTCGTGGGTGTGGTCGTCGGTATCGTGCTGTCGTTCCTCTATAAGGCGCCGGCGCCCGCAGAGGCCGAGGCAGCCGCCTGAGGAACGGACAGGCGCCGGTCAGGCCCTGTCCATGAAGTCCATGTAAGCCGCCATCAGGCGCGTGGCGACGGGGCCGGGTGTTCCGTCGCCGATTTTTTTGCCGTCCAGCATCACCACCGGCATGGCGCCCGACGTGGTGCTGGTCAGGAACAGTTCGGCGGCACCATAAGCTTCATCCAGGCTGAAGGCCCGGTCCTCGACCGGCATCTGGAACCCTTCGGCGATTTCACGCACCGCCGCGCGGGTGATGCCTGGCAGGATATTGTCCTCCAAAGACCGGGTCACCAGCCTGCCGTCCTTCGTGACCATCCAGATATTGGTGCTGCTGCCTTCCGTGACCTTGCCGTCCGCGTCCACCAGCACGGCTTCGAAGCCGCCGGCGTCCTTCGCGGCCTGTTTTGCCAGCACGTTCGGCAACAGCGAGGTGGATTTGATATCGCAGCGGCCCCAGCGGATGTCCGGCTGGCTGACCGCCTTGATGCCGGTCTTCGCCCGCGCGGCCACGGTGCCGAAATCGAAGCGGCGGCAGGTGACCACAAAACCGGGCAGGGCCGCCGCCGGGAAACCATGGTCCCGCTTCGCCACGCCGCGTGTGACCTGCACATACAGAAGCGCGTCCTTGACCCGGTTCCGGCGCATCACTTCGCGGTAAACCACTTTCATGGCGCCCCGGTCCATGGGCGCGGCCATATGCAGTTCAGCCATGGACCGCCACAGCCGGTCCAGGTGCGGTTCAAGGTCGATCAACCGGCCATGGCGGATCGCCACCACTTCATAGACCCCGTCCGCGAACTGGTAACCCCGGTCCTCGATATGCACGGCGGCATACTGGAGCGGCAGATAGGCACCATTGACATAGGCGATACGGGACATGGTTCAGGGCTCCTGGGGGTTGGCGGGTTGGGGTGTCTGCTCAGCGGGCATATGCAGCCTGGGCAGCACAAGCATGATCACAAGGGCGGGCAGGATTATGGCAACAACCGCGATGGTCAGCGCGGGCAGGCCCTGCGGGATGAAGGGCGCCACAAGGGCGGTGCAGGCCGCACTCAGCGCCATCACGGCCAACAGCAACAGGGCCGAGGCGCGGTCGTCGTCGCCATGGGCCGCGGCCAGCGCGCGCACGAAGCCGGGGCCACCGCGCACGCCAAGGCCGGTGTTCAGAAGCCAGAACAGATACATCAGGTGCCCGGGGTCATTGGGCCCAAACAGCGCATAGCCGAACAGCAACAGCGCGCCCAGAAGCGCGATCACGGTACCGGCCATGATCACCGCTTCGGCGCCGAAACGCTTGACGAAACTGCCGGCACTGTTGGCGGAAACGATGAACATGCAAACCCCGGTGAACTGCATGACGATAAAATCGTCAATCGTGCCGCCCATGGTCTCGATAATGACCGCCGGCGCCGTGAAGACGAAGGTCAGCAAACCCGCCAGCACCAGCGCGTGGCTGAGGGCGTAGCGAATATAGACCCGGTTGGCCATCAGCCTGCGATAGCCGTGCGCCACATCCTTGTGTTTCTTGCGCCCGACACTGGGCAGCAGGGACGGCACCAGAAGCGCGACCAGCCCCACGGCCACCGCCAGGGTGCCGGTGACCGTGAAGGAGGCCTGCCAGTCATAATGCTGGTAGAGCCAGGCGCCGGCGATGGGCGCAAGGCCGGGCACCAGCGCCTCGATGCTGCCCATGGCGCCAATGGCGCGCATGGCGCCGATTTCGCTGAACAGCGCCCGAATGAGACCCGGCGCCAGCACGGCGGCGCCACTGGCCGCCGCACCCTGCAACAGCCGAAGGCCGATCAGCGGCCAGATACTGTCGACAAAGGCGGCCATGAGCGAAAACAGGCCGAACGCGGTCAGCGATGCGATGAACAGCCGCCGCCGGCCATAATGCGCGGCCAGCATGCCGAACAGCAACAGCCCGGCGCCCGAGCCGGCCACATAGGCGGCCAGCACCAGTTGCACGGTGGCGATATCGGTGCCGAAGATGGTCGGCATCGCCGGCACCGATGGCAGCACAAGATCGATGCCCGACAACAACAGCACTGTGCCGCCAATGATGGTGGCACAGGCGAATATGGCCTGCCGGTGGCTGATCGAATGCTCTGGCGCTGTGTCGTGCATGGCGTTTCCTGAAAAGCGGGGTCTGTTGCCCCGCATCCGTGGGCCAAGCTTTACCATCATGGCGTCAAAATCAAGCCTTACATTCAGGGCGGTAGGGTGTTATTCCAGCACCATAGCCCTATGTTCGCGGAAGGACAGACCGTGCCCGACCAGACGCCGTCAGACATGCCCGCACAAAAGCCTGCCGGTGCCATGCCGCAGTCGATTGTGCCGCATGGTCCCGTCGGCCGGCTGATCGGCTGGGTCCGGGAACTTCTGAACTGGCAGGCCAACAACTGGGCGCTTTTGCACCTGCCGCCCGAAGCGCGGGTGCTGGAAATCGGCTTCGGCACCGGTCGGCTGGCCACCATGTGCCTAAAGCGCGGCGGGGTCATTTATTATGCCGGGGTCGACCCGTCCCATATCATGGTGCAATCGGTAAGGCGCCGGCTGGCCGCCCTCAAGCTGGACACCCGGTTCGAACTGAAGGAATCGGACGACCGCGGCCTCGACTGGCCCGATGCATCGTTCGACGCCATTCTGGCCGTGCATAGCTTCCATTTCTGGTGCGACCCCGAAGCCACCCTGCACAAGGTCGGGCGCCTTCTGGCGCCGGGCGGGCGGCTGATTTTGGTGCAGCGCATGCACGGGCGCAAACCGCCGGCGTGGCTGCCCAACAGCTTCTGCCGCGAAAAGGACCAGCGCGCCGGCGCGCGCCGTGCGCTGATCCGGGCCGGTTTCAGCATCACGCAGGACCGGCGCATCAACCCGCGCTCCTACGGCATTGTGGCCGAATATCACCGATACGATCTGAACTAGGGCCGCTCAGGCAGTCTGGGCGCCTTCGGCGCATCTGAGCGGGCTGGGTTTCACATAACCGTTGCGCACGATGCATTCATGGAACTGCATCACCAGTTCCAGCACCGTTTCAGGCGCTTCCACCTGCGGGTAATGGCCGATGCCGGGCAGGCGCACCACCTTGGCATGGGGCACGGCCTTTTCGAACCCGTCTGCGGCATGGGCGCCGGATACCGGGTCCTCGACCCCGTTGATCAACATCATCGGCAGGCGCGAATTGGCAAGGCCCGATACCCAGCGCTCGGCATAGCGGCGCCGTTCGGCCATATAGCGGATGCGGCGGCTTAAGGCGCCCCTGCCGTTCACGCCCGTTATCGCACCCCAGAATTCGTCCAGGAAGGCGCCTTCGGGTTTGGTATTGGGGCCAAACACGCTGGCAAGGCCGGCCAGGATCTTCTGTTTGCTGCTCATGCGCGCGAACAGGCCGCCAATGGGGCTGGCCAGCAAAGTCTGCACCCGGCGCGGCCGGTGCAGGGCCGGGATCATGCCGCCGTTCAGGAACACGGCGCTGCGGATGCGGAAACCAAGCCTGTTTTCGTTCTGGCGGGCAATCAGTTCCTGCGCGACCGTGTCGCCGACATCATGCGCCAGCAGGTGTACCTCGCCGATACCCCTGTGTGCCATCAGGGCTTCCAGCATGTCGGCCTGGTCCATGATGCTGCAGGACTGTTTCAGGCTATTCAGGGTCAGGCCATAATCCAGCAGGTCCGGCACGATCAGGTGGAAATGTTCGATCAGCGGGCGCGACAGCCAGCACCAGTCCCAGCCGGAGGTCGGGAAGCCGTGTAGGGTCAACAGCACTTCGCCCTGGCCGCCACGCTGGTAAAACACATGGTGGTCGTGCCATTCGAAGTAGCGCCCGCATTTGCGCCATTGCTCGAAATCGATTGGCGCCTTGTTCATTGTCCCTGTTCCAACGGTCTTCTTCTGTTCAGTTGCGCCGTTTGCGGCCCCCAGTCGGTTCGGTGCGGCGATGGAAATCCGGGGGTTTGCCCCTCAGCCAGGCGACAAAGTGCCTGATTTCTTCCGTCTCCCGCAACGCGCCAATGGTGGCATAGCGTCTGGCCAGCTCTTTTTCGTTAAATAGGGCGTGTATCTTGCGGTGGCAAATAGGATGTAGCGCCACCACGTCGCGGCCACCCTCGGATTTCGGGATTAAGTGATGCATTTCAATGCGTTCACCAAGGCGGCGGTCGCACAGCGCGCATGTATTTTTGTCTGTCATCACCGTCTGATCACTTTAAATGTTATCCCTGAGCCTCTTGAACGCCCCGGATTATGGCCCTAGTCTCTCGGGCCATGCAGCGAGGGGGCAATCCTGCATCAGTCTTGTGTATAGGCCATGTGTCCGGTCCTGCCGGACACCGCGGGTATCTTTTTGAAATATAAAAGTGGGAAGTCGAATGAAAGCACGGTTTTTGGGGACGATGAAAGCAATGTGCGCCGCAGCGGCGCTGGTTGCGGGGCTGGGCGCGGCGCCACTGATGGCTGAACCGCTGGATTATTATCTGGTCGACGGCATCAGCTATGACCAGACGGTCCTGAAGCCCGCCGAAGTGCTGGGGCACGATGTTGGCGACCAGCCCATGCGCCACGACCTGATGGTGGCTTATCTCCGCGAAGTGGCGGAAAAAAGCCCGCGCATGAAGGTGGAAACCATCGGCTACAGCCATGAAGGGCGGCCGATCCTGTTCATCACCGTCTCCTCGCCCGAAAATCTGGCGAAGCTGGATCAAATCCGCGAAAACCACCTTTTGCGCAGCAACCCCGCGACCGCCGACCAGGCTTCGCCCGACCTGCCGGTCATCACCTGGCTGAACTATGGTGTGCATGGCGCGGAAGCCAGCGGCATGGAAGCCGTGGTGCCCACGGTTTACCATCTGGCCGCTGCCCAGGGGCCGGAGATCGAAGATACCCTGAAGAACAGCGTGCTGCTGATCACCGCCATCTTCAACCCGGACGGCCACAGCCGCCGTGTGGCCTGGGTCACACAATATGGCTCGGACGTCGTGACCACCGATCCCAACGACGAAATCCATAACGAAGACTGGCCGGGGGCGCGCACCAACCATTATCTCTTTGACCTGAACCGCCAGTGGATGCTGCAAACCCAGCCCGAAAGCCGCGCCTGGATGGAACAGTGGCACAAATGGCGGCCCGAGGTTTCGGCCGATTTCCATGAAATGGGCCCGAACAGCAGCTATTATTTCCACCCCGGCGTGCCGACCCGCAAACATCCGCTGATCCCGGCGCGCGGGCGCGACCTGCTGGTTGAAATCGCCGATTACCACCGCGCCTTCATGGACAGCGAAGCCAAGCTCTATTTCTCGGAAGAAGGTTTCGACAATTATTATGTCGGCAAGGGCTCGACCTACCCGCAGGTGAACGGCTCCTTGGGTATCCTGTTCGAAGCCGGCGGCCAGATGGGCATCGCGCGTGAAAGCGACCAGGGCATCAAGACCATGGCCAACAATACGCGCATCCATTTCCGCACCAGTCTCAGCACCATCGCGGGCGCCTTGGCCATGCGCGAGAAGCTGCATGCCTACCAGCGCGACTTCTACAAGGAAGTGCCGGCATTGGTGAAGGACGATGACGTGAAAGCCTATGTGTTCCGTGCGCCCGAAGACCCGGCCCGCACGGCCATGTTCATCGATCTCCTGACCCGCAACGGCGTCAAAAGCTATCGCTTGTCCGGCAGCCTGAAAGCGGGCGACGGCACCTATGGCGACGACAGCTATATTGTACCGATGGACCAGCCCAATTACCGCATGGCCAAGGCCCTGTTCGGGCGCATCACCGAATTTCCGGACAAGGTGTTCTATGATGTGTCGGGCTGGACCCTGCCCTTGGCCTACGGCATGGATTATGCCGCTGTCACCACGTCGGTGAAGGGCCGGTTGGGCGACATGGCCACGGCGGACCTGACCCCGCCGGTGCAGCCGGTCGAGGCAGCTTACGGCTATATGTTCCGCTGGTCGGACTATTATGCCCCGCGTGCGCTGGCCCGTATTCTGGATGCCGGCATCATGGCGCGGGTCATTGAAAACCCGGTTCGGGTGCAAACCAGCCGGGGTGTTGTGGCCTTTGACCGCGGTGCCATCCTGGTGCAGTTCGACCACCAGACCACCTCGCGCGCCGATATCCATGCGCTGATGACCAGGATTGCCGATGAAGACGGCCTGACCATCCATGCTGTCACCTCAGGCCACACGCCGGACGCCGGCAGCGACCTGGGCGGGCGCGACAGCGTCGCCGACCTGAAACCGGTGAAACCGCTTCTGGTCACCGGCCCCGGTGTCGCAAGTTATGACGCCGGCGAGGTCTGGCACCTTCTGGACCACAAGATGAAAATGCCGCTGACCCTCGTGCGCAAGGAACGCCTGTCGCGCGTGCAGCTCAGCGACTATACGCACATCATCCTTGTGGGCGCCTACACTGCTGTGGTGCCCAAGGAAATGGAAACGCCCTTGAAGGACTGGGTCAAAGCGGGCGGTACGGTTGTCGGCATGCGCCAGTCGGCCCTGTGGGCTGCCAAGACCCTGCTTGCGGATGACAAGAAGGACGAGGGCAAAAAGGACGGCGACAAGAAGGAAGCCGCGCCTGAACGCCTGCCCTATTCGGCCAAGGGCCAGAAGGACGCCGAACATGTGATCGGTGGTGCGGTGTTTGAAAGCACGCTCGATATCAGCCATCCGCTCGGTTTCGGTTATGTGCGCCCCATGGTGGCCACGCATCGCAACACCACGTTGAAGCTGCCGGTGCCGAAGGACCCCTATGCCCGCGTCGCGGTCTATACAGACAGCCCGCTGCTGTCGGGCTATGCATCCCCGCGCCGCATCGACGAGATCAAGGGCTCGCCCATGTTGACCGCCGAACGTGTGGGCCGGGGTTCGGTGATCCTGTTTGCCGACGATCCTGTTTTCCGGGCCACCTATGTGGGCACCGACAAGCTGTTCCTGAATGCGCTTTTCTTCTCGACCGCGTTTGAACGCGCCTATGGTGGCGGGGAAGCGGCGGCGACCGAAGAATAGGCGGCGTCTACAGCGCCACAAAAACAAAAGCCCCGCGGCACGGTCGCGGGGCTTTTCTGTTGGCGCGGAGGGCGCGTCAGCGCGGGTAGGCGCGTTCGGCCAGGGTGATGCCCTGTATATTGCGGGCGTGGAAGCGGGTCAGTTCGGGCCGGTCGAAAAACAGGTCGAAATCGGCGCTGGTCTGCAGCGCCTTGTCCCAGACGTCGATGCAGGTGGTGAAGCTTTTGCCGGGCGCCAGCCAGCCTTCGATATCGCCGCTGCGGCGCGCTTCCAGCTCGTCATTGACCAGCTCGATGGCGGCGGCAGTGACCACCGTGTCTTCGCTGACGTTGCTGACGGTCGCGAGGAAGGAGCCGATCCTGAATTGCCCGGCACTGTTAGTGCAGTCGTCGCCCGAGAAAGCCACGCCTTCAACCTGCAGCACATCCTTGAAGGTGACGGCGATCCGGTCATGGCAGGCTTTGGTGGCGGCGTCGGGGGTCGCATAGGGGCCGGCGCTTTCCCAATAGTCGGCCATGCATTTTTTCCAGCCCTTGATGGTGCCCTTTTCGTCGGCCGGCATGATGCGTGTGCCTTCCGCCGTGCCGGGAACTGCGGCATGGATGATGACGGGCAGGAACGCTTCAACAAGGCTGGAGCCAGCAAGAAGGACCGCAAGCGCGGCCATCTGGAACACTGCTTTGGGCATGACCTAAATCCCCCTCTGGTACCGGAAGGGTGGCATCCAAGTCTTAAAAAAGGCTAAACCGGCCCATGTTTGGGGTGGGCGATGCGTGTGGGGCCTTAGTCGTCCGTGCCGGGCTTCTTCAGGCGCCCGGCTTTCCGAAGCGCATCCCTCAGCACATATTCGATCTGCGCATTCAACGACCGCAGTTCATCGTCCGACCAGCTTTGCATGGCGTCCAGGATGTCGCCGCTGATCCGAAGCGGATAGGCTTTTTTCTGGGCTGCTTTTTTGGCGGGCGGCATGGGGGCTCCGTCGGCTTCAGGGGGAAGGCGCCGCAACTTGCAGCGCCTTCGGGTGTGGTTCGGGTCAGTACAGGCTGCCGGCGTTCACGATCGGCTGGGTTGCCTTGTCGCCACACAGCACCACCAGAAGGTTCGATACCATGGCGGCCTTGCGTTCTTCGTCCAGTTCCACAACACCGTCAGCGCTCAGTTTCTTGATGGCGCTGTCGACCATGCTGACCGCACCTTCAACGATGCGCTGGCGCGCGGCGATGATGGCACCGGCCTGCTGGCGTTGCAGCATGGCGCTGGCAATCTCGGGGGCATAGGCCAGGTGGCTGATGCGGGCTTCCAGCACCTCGACCCCGGCCTTGTCCAGCCGTTCCTGGGTCTCTTTCTGCAGGTGGGCCGCAATCTCGTTGGTGTGGGACCGGAGCGAGATTTCGCCGTCATCGTCAGCGCCGTCATAGGCGTAGCTTGTGGCCATCTGCCTGAGCGCGGCTTCCGACTGGGTCTGCACAAAGTCGACAAAATCGTCGACTGCGAACAGGGCCTCGGCGCTGTCCACCACTTTCCAGACCACCACGGCGGCAATCTCGATCGGGCTGCCGCCCAGGTCATTGACCTTCAGCTTGTCGGAATCGAAGTTGCGCACGCGCAGGGATACCGGTTTCTTGGAATAGAAGGGGTTGGCCCAGCGAAGCCCGGGCTCGGTGGTCGAACCCTTGTATTTGCCGAACAGGGTCAGGGCCACGGCTTGGTTGGGTTGAACCCGGAACACACCAAACAGGCAAATGAAGGCAATAAAACCGATCAGCACAGCGACGGGGGCCAGCACAAAGGTTTGTGTGACCAGCGCCCAGACGAATCCGACTGCGGATGCGATATTGACGAGCAAAAACAGGATGAGCGCCCCGATTCCGTGCAGGGTGTTGGCGCTGGTTTCCTTGATCATGGTATGTCTCCTCGAAGTCTGTTTATTATAGATATCATTTTGATATCATTTTACAAGAGCACTGCCAAAAGAATCCGACAGGTCCGTTCCGGTTTCGGTTCACGAAAGCGGACAAAGATGGTAGGGTTAAAGAAAATTAAACTAAAAAACCTCGGGGAGGCTGGCGAAGGAGAACTTCCATGCTGGCGCTCAGGCTAGATGAGACGACAGGACAGGCGCAATCCGACCTGGATTTGCTGCAACTGTTCCTTGGTCCCACCTTCGACGGTATCGCGCCGGAGGATGAGGATATCACCTTGTTCCGTAACATCCTGCAGACCCAGACCGCCCGCAAGGTGCTGGACTGGTGGCTGACCCTCGCCGAAGGTGGCACACCGCCCCTGAAATCGCTCCTGAGCGTGCGCGAAATGGCGCCCTTCATTTCCTCCATTGCCCTCATTGAATGCGATCTGCATGACGATGCCAGGGTGCGGCTGGCGGGTTATGACCTGGAACAGATGTTCGGGCGATCCCTGACCGGCCAGCGGGTGAATGACCTTGTGCAGATGTCGCCCGAGCTCAGGTGCATGCTCTATCAGGCGGTCGATGGCCGGCCGGGGCTGCGCTATTCGGTGCGTGACCTCAGGCAGGTGGGCAAGGAATATCGCATCGTCGGTGTGCTTGAAATGCCGGTGGTCGATACCGGCGCGGGCGCGCCCCTGGTGCTGGCGCATTTCGAAGCGCTGAATGTGCCGACACGGCACGTGTACCGGCACTGATTCTTCCTGAAAATTCGTATCGGCGGCGGGGCCGGTCCTGCGGACCAGTCAGTCCGCCTGCACGGGCATGACCATCACACCCGGCATGTCGAGATAGGCCTCGATGGCATGGCTTTCGATCATCTGTTTGAGCGCATCATTCAGCCGCGCGACCTTGTCTTCATGGCGGGGGTGCAGCAGGTGATAAAAGGGCACGGCGGCCCAGGTTGACTGGTGCACAAGGCCCATGTCTTTGCCGAAGGTTTCCAGAACAGCCGGTTCATGCACACTTGATGTTGCGAATACATCAATGCGGCCCCGTTCCAGGAGGCCGCGAATCTGTGCGGTGCTTGAAACGGCAAAGGGGATGCCGCCCATGCGCGGGATATGGCCCTCGAGCCAGCGGAAACCGGCCTGGTAGCCGACGATACGCCCCTTCAGGTCTGCCGGCTGGCCGGAAAAGTCGCTCGATGCCAGCCACACCAGCCGCGATTCCAGGCCCAGGATGGGCTGCTGCAGTTGCAGCATCATCTTGTGCCGGCTTTCCACATAATCGGCGGGGCGGAACCAGTCGCCGTCCAGGTCGCCGAGGTCAAGAAGCTGTTCGATGCGTTTGGGGTCCATGGGTACCGATTTGGCGCACAGTCCGGCGCGGCCATACAGGTCCTCAAACAAGGCCTCGAACCTGTCGTAGGACGCGCCAAGGCTTTCGTCCGCCCCCAGTTTCAGGCAGTGGGTCTGTGGTTCATCAAGATCGGCACGGGCGGGCAGGGCCGTCAACGGCAGGGCAAGCATGAGGAAAAATGCTCGAACCCCGCGCAGCATCAGGCGCGCCCCTGTCGGTGTTCGCCCATGGCGGTTCGGGATGTCTCGGGAACACGGCACAGGCTGGGCACGGGGTCAGTCCTTCTGGGCTTCGGCACGCAGCCAGTCGATGAAGTCCTGCACCCGTTCGTTCTTCAGCTTGTCGTTCGGGCACACGATATAATGGGCGAAGTTGATGGGCACGGCCTCGCCGAACGGTTTCACCAGCCGGCCGGCCTTCAGGTCTTCCTCCGCGATGGCGGACCGGGCAAGTGCAACACCACGGCCCGCAACCGCCGCTTCGATGGCCAGGGCGTGGGTATTGAAATGCAGGGCCGGCATGCCTTCCGGCATTTCGACACCGGCGGCCTTCAGCCACATGGCCCAGGTGGGCACACTGTCGTCCTCGACCGTGCTGTCGTCATGGATCAGGGTATGCTTCAGGATCGCGCAGGTCGAATCTGCCGGGTGCACATGGTCCAGAAGGCTCGGGGAACACACCGGGAAAATGGTTTCCCGCAGCACTTCTTCCACATACAGGTTGTCGTACCGGCCAAGGCCGTAGCGGATGGCAATATCGACATCCTCGGCCTTGAAGTCGGTCAGTTGCATGGTGGCGGAAATTTTCACGATGGCGTCAGGCCGGCGCTCGTAATAGCTCGCGAGCCGGGGCACCAGCCATTTGCTGGCAAACGACGGCGATACGCTGACCTTCAGGATATTCGACGTTTTCGACTCGGTCAGGATATCGACCGCTTCTTCCATCTTCTCGAACGCTTCCTTCAGCGGCATCAGCGACAGTTGCGCGGCTTCGGTCAACACCAGCGACCGGTTGGTGCGGCGAAACAGTTCTACCCCGAGGAATTCCTCGAGGGACCGGATCTGCTGGCTGATGGCCGCAGGCGTTACCGACAGGTCATCCGCCGCCAGCTTGAAGCTCATGTGCCGGGCAGCGGCATCGAAGGCCCTGAGCGCGTTCAAGGGCAACAGGGAGCGTTTCATAAACTATCCTGCGTTAGAAAAACTATTCGACCGCATCATAAGGGGTGGTCTCGAAGGCTCCAAGAAAATCTTGAAGCCTGCTTTAGATAGGATGCGCTTTTCCCTTTTAAAGGGTTATTTGCGCGTGGAAAGAATGCGGCTGTTCTCGGCGAAGGTCAGATGGATGCCACATTCGGTCTTGGCCTGGCCGCGCCAGCGGCCCGCGCGTTCGCTTTCGCCTTCCACGACCCGGTCGGTACAGGGCATGCAGCCGATCGACGCAAACCCTTCGGCCACCAGCGGATGGTCCGGCAGATTGTGGCGTTCCTTGTATTCCAGCACGTCATCCTTGGTCCAGAAGGCGAGCGGGTTCACCTTCACCCGGCCATCCGACGCCTCGAAATGCGGCAGCAGCGAGCGCACACCGCCCTGGTACCGTTTGCGGCCCGATGCCCAGCCCTCGAAACCTTCCAGAACGCGGGAAAGCGGCGCCACCTTGCGGATGAAGCAGCATTTGTTGGTGTCCGTCGCCCACAAGGCGCCCTTGGGGTCGTTGGCCGACAGGTCGTTGGGGTCGGGCGAGATGGAGCGCACGTCGGTCAGGCCCAGCATATCAATAAGCTGGTTGCGGTAGCGTTTGGTTTCGCCAAACAGCTTGCCGGTATCCAGGAACAGCACCGGGATATCCTTCGATACCTGCGATGCCATATGCAACAGCACCGCCGATTCCGAGCCGAAGGACGACACGATCGAAAAGCGGCGACCGAAATACTTGAGCGCACCGTCGATCACTTCTTCGGGGTTCGAGGCGCTGTAGCGCGCGTCGAGATAATCGACCGCATCCAGCGGATCGAAATATCCTGACCCCGTATTTATGGCGGGGACGGCGCTCATGATGCCTTGCGCTCCTCTGCGCGGGCATGGCGCGCATGCGCAAGCGAGGTGCGACCGGTGAAATCGCTCTGGTAAAACACCTGATAGCGTTTCACGGCTGCCTTGAAGGCTTCTTCGCGGGCGTCCGGCGTTTCGACACTGTCGAAGCCCGAGCGCAACAGGTGCATGGCCTGGTCGGGGATCGTGTGGCCGGTGGCCCGGATTTCACCCCGGAAGCCCAGGTCTTTCCGCAGCCGCACCGCCAGCGAAAAACCGCGACCGTCGCTGAAGGACGGGAAGTTGATCACCACAAAGCTCAGTTTGTTGGCCAGGGGCGCAACGGCGCGCCAGTCGGCGTCGGTGGCCAGCACGGCCCCCACGGCACCGACCGCTTTGAAGAAGCTTTCGTCCGCGTCCACCAGTTGCGCTAGCGGGGCCGCGACAACAGCACCATCTTCAATGGTCGTTTCGGTACCGATATGAACCCAGGTGCCGGTTTCCTTGCCTGTCAGATTAACGAGCGCCATAAACCGCCTCCTTGAAAGGTGCCGGGCCCAGCCGGCGATAGGTTGCGAGGAATTCCTCGCCGTCTTCGCGTTCACCCAGGTAAACGGCGACCACTTTTTCAACGGCATCGACAATGCCTTCTTCACCGAAGCCCGGACCCAGGATCGCGGCCTTGGACGCATCCTCTGCACCCGAACCACCCAGGAGAAGCTGGTAGTTTTCTTCGCCCCGGCGGTCGACACCCAGAATGCCGATATGGCCGGCATGGTGGTGCCCGCAGGCGTTGATGCAGCCCGAAATCTTGATCTTCAGGGGGCCGATATCCATCAGGCGTTTCATGTCGTCGAAGCGCGACGTGATGGCCTGTGCGATCGGGATCGAGCGGGCGTTCGCCAGCGCGCAATAATCAAGGCCGGGGCAGGCGATGATGTCGGTCAACAGGCCCTGGTTCGCGGCACCCAGGCCGGCGGCATCCAGGGTTTTCCACAGGGCCGGCAGGTCGCGTTTGGCCACATGCGGCAGGATCAGGTTCTGCGCATGGCTGACACGGATTTCACCCTGGCTGTACTGGTCGGCAAGGTCGGCCACCAGGTCCATCTGCGCATCGGTGGCATCACCCGGAATGCCGCCATGCGGTTTCAGGCTGATGGTCACATGCACATGGCCCGGCACCTTGTGTTTGCCGGTATTGTTGCGGACCCAGGCCGCAAACAGGAAATTCTGTCTGGCCAGGTCGTCCACTTCGGCCACATCGTCCGACAGTACCTCAAGGCGCGGCGGCGCGAAGAAGGCACGGATGCGGGCGGCTTCTTCCGCCGGCACGTCGATGGGGTTGTTCCTGATGGCCTGCCATTCGGCTTCGGTCTGGCGGGCATATTCTTCCGCGCCCAGGTCTTCGACCAAAATCTTGATGCGCGCCTTGTATTTATTGTCGCGGCGGCCCTGCTCGTTATAGACGCGCAGGATGGCTTCCATATAGCTGAGGAGGTCGGCTTCCGGCAGGAAGTCGCGGATGGTTTTGCCGATCACCGGCGTGCGGCCCATGCCGCCACCCACGATAACCTCGAACCCGGTCTCACCCGCGTCATTCTGCTTCAGGATCAGGCCGATATCGTGCCACTTGACCGCTGCGCGGTCTTCTTTCGCGGCCGTGATCGCAATCTTGAACTTGCGCGGCAGGAACGAAAATTCCGGGTGGAAGGTCGACCATTGGCGCAACAGTTCGGCATAGGGGCGCGGGTCCGCAACCTCGTCGCCGGCCGCGCCGGCAAACTGGTCGGTGGTCACGTTCCGGATGCAGTTGCCCGAGGTCTGGATGGCGTGCATTTCCACATCGGCCAGTTCCTGCAGGATATCGGGCGTGTCCACCAGTTTCGGCCAGTTGAACTGGACGTTCTGGCGCGTGGTGAAATGGCCATAGCCCTTGTCATAGGTGCGGGCAATGTGCGCCAGGCGGCGCATCTGGTTGGCCGACAGGGTGCCGTAAGGGATGGCCACCCGCAGCATATAGGCGTGCAGTTGCAGGTAAAGGCCGTTCATCAGGCGCAGCGGGCGGAATTCTTCTTCCGTCAGTTCGCCGGACAGGCGCCGGTTCACCTGGTCGCGGAATTCGCCAACCCGGGCGTTCACAAGCGCATGGTCATATTGGTCGTAAGCATACATCGGTTTGGCCCTCAATTTTCCCAGTTCAGCGCGACCTGATACCCAAGGTCGGCGCGCACGCTTGGCCCCTTCGCCTGCATGGCGAATTTGATATGGGCCGGCCAGGGCGCGCCGTTTTCGTCGGTCGTCGCTTCAATCACTTCCACGCTCAGCACCTTGTTGGCGGCAACGGATGCCGCGGCCACATTGGCAAGCGCTTCGATCGCATCTTCATCGTCCGCCACGGCGGCGTTTGCGGGGGTGACGCTCCAGCCGCCGGCGCGGTCAAGGAACACGACACGGCCGTCATCAAGGCGGTTGGCGATCACCATCTGGGGGCCTGACAGTTTTTTGGCCATGGTTCTTACTCCGTTACGCGGTTGCCAGCAGGTCTGCACGGTCGGCGATATTCAGGTCCGCCGCATTGCGGACCACATCGCCAATCAGCAACAGGGCGGGGCTTTTGACTGAATTTTGCTGCACGAGGTCAGCGAGACCCTCAAGCGTGCCGTAGAAACGCCGCTCGGTCGCGCGGGTGCCGTTCTCAACCACCGCAACCGGGGTCTTGGCCGGTACACCTTCACCGATCAGGCCGGCTGAAATGCTGCCGGCGTTTTTCACACCCATGTAAACCGCGAGGGTCCGGCCTTCGCCGGCGAGGCGCGCCCAGTCCTTGTAGCTGCCGTCTTTCAGATGGCCGGTCACCAGGGTCAGGCTCGACGAATATTCACGGTCGGTCAGCGGGATTTGTGTGGTGGCGGCAATGCCCTGAAAGGCGCTAATGCCGGGGATCACTTCCACATGCACATCATGGGCACGCAATGCGGCCAGTTCTTCACCAGCGCGGGCGAACAGCAGCGGGTCGCCGCCCTTCAGGCGCACGACACGCTGGCCGGCAAGCGCGCGTTCGACGATCAGCTTGTTGATGCCGTCCTGGCCGATGCCATGGTCGCCTTCGCGTTTGCCCACAAACACCAGGTCGGCATCGCGGCGGGCGAGTGCGAGCACATCGCGGCTGACCAGATTGTCATACACAATCACGTCGGCTTGTTGCAGCGCGCGGTGCGCCTTGATGGTCAGCAGGTCGGGGTCACCCGGACCTGCGCCCACCAGTTGCACCTGGCCGCTGGTGGCTCCCATACGGTGGTTGCGCGCGGCGTCGACAATCAGGCGTTCAACGTCTGCTTCGGCGAGGTCGGCATACTGGCCGGCATTATCGAAAAGTCGGTCCCAAAAAAGGCGGCGGCGGGTAGCGTCGGGGATGAGGTTCTTGACGCGGTCCCTGGCGGTACCCGCCGCTGCAGCCACAGTCCCGAGAGAAGGGGGCAGGAGCTTCTCGAGACTGCTTCTGAGGCGCCGGACAAAAACCGGTGCAGCGCCTCCAGAGGAAAAGGCGACCTGGATCGGCCCGCGGGCAAACTGCGCGGGGGTCGTGAAATTGCTTTTGGCGGGCTGGTCCACCACATTGACCGGCAGGCCGCGCCCATTCGCAAGCCGGAGCGCGCGTTCTTCCGCAAACTGGTCGTCGGTGGCGATGTAAACCAGCGTCTTGCCGACAAGGTCGTCTTCGGCGAAGGCGCGGTCGATGATGCTCAGGCCCGTGTGGCCGGTGGTGGCGGCGTCAAGGCCGGCCTCCTTCACCGCAGCGCTGGCGCCGGGTGCGATCACGCTGATGCGGGCCGGCGTGGCCGAAAACAGGCCCAGCTTCGCCATGGCGGCCGATGTGGCGCCCACGATCAGGATATGGTGTTTTTCTGCACTCAGGAAAACCGGGATGCCGGTCATGGCCCTTACTCCTCATACTGCATCCGCGTCAGCGATGCCTTGTCTTGGTTCCATCCGCCCGTTCCTGCCAAGGGGGCGAAAGAAACCTTCCACTAGTGCCCTAGATAGGGATGGGGCACGAGAGTCACAAACGAGAAGAAATTAGCACATTCAGTAGAAAATTTTTACTCACAAAAGCGGCAATAACCGCAATAACAAAAATGAAAATCTAAAAAATGGAATATATGGAATTGAAAATGGCCGAATGTACGCTTTGTTGGAATGGCCGGCATCCAAAGCTGCGTGCAGACGCAAAAGCCGCCCATGATGTCACGGGCGGCTTTGACAGGATGATATGCCGATTTCGGGTGTTTTGGCACTGAATGCAGAAATTTTTTTCTGCATTCCGGCGGCTTTGCCCTTGTTTGTGGAATGGCGTTCCTAGCGGAACAGCATCACGGGCACGAGGCAGGAACGCACCATTTCGCTGGTGGTGCTGCCGATGATCAGGTTGCGGATGCGGGAATGGCCATAGGCGCCCATGACCAGGAGGGTGGCGCCGTCTTCTTCGACGCGGGCCTTGATGGCTTCTTCGGGGTCGCCTTTTTCAAAGCTGGCATCGACCATGATGCCGGCATCCGTCAGGCGGTTGGTGGCGGCCACCAGGGCCGCGCGGGCGTCGGCGGTTTCGCTGCCCACCATCACCAGGCTGCAGGCAAGGCCGCTGAACAGGGGGCTGGATGCCACATGTTCGACCGCCTTTTTGGCACTGTCGCCGCCATCGAACGCCAGGATGAAACGGCTGATCGGTTTGAAGGCACGCGCCGCCACCAGCACCGGCCGGTGCGCCGACCGCACGACCCGTTCCAGGTTCGAGCCCAGGTGCAGGCGCGCAAAGTCTGCGGCCTCGCCGCGTTTGCCGATCACGATCAGGTCGGCTTCATCCTCGAAATCCTGCACGGCTTCCACAAGGTCACCATGCCGCAATTTGCCGGTTGCCCCGGCAATGCCCGCGTCGGCCAGATGCTGCATGGCGCCGTCCAGCAGCAGGCGTCCGCGCTCAAGGCTCAGTTTCGCGGCCTGTTCGTCGTGTTCTGCCAGTTCGGTCAACAGCGCCGTGCGCGCGCCAAGGCCGATGGAGCCGCTGAGGTTCGCGTTTTCATGGCCCGGGTTGTTGCGCCCCAGCACATGCAACAGCCGGATGTTGGCATCCAGCCGCTTGGCGGCCCAGGCCGCCAGATCGCACACGCTGTCCGCATAGATGGACCCGTCAATGAGCGCAAGAAGCTGTGTCACCCGCAATTCCTCCCCTAGTGGCCCATCAGGCGTTCAAGCGCGCCCGGTTTGTCATGAATGGCCAGTTTGTCGACAATGGTCTCGCTGGCTTCATTCAGCCCGACGATATCCACGGTCGCCCCTTCCCGCCGGAACTTCAGCACGACCATGTCCAGCGATGCAACACTGGAAATGTCCCAGATGTGCGCATGGCTGACATCGATGGTGATGCGTTCGACCGCTTCCTTGAAATCGAAAGCGGCGGTGAAAGTGTCGGCAGAGGCAAAGAAAAGCTGGCCTTCCACCACATAGGTGCGGTGGTGCCCGTCATCCGACAGGCTGGACGTGACCCGGAAAATCTGCGCGATTTTCCAGGCAAAGAAAAGACCCGACAGCAGCACACCGATGCCGACGCCGATGGCCAGATTGTGGGTTGCGACCACAGTGACGACGGTCGCCAGCATCACGATGCTGGAACTGCGCGGGTGTGTGCTGAGCGTCTTGATCGACGACCAACTGAAGGTGCCCACGGAGACCATGATCATGATGGCAACCAGGGCCGCCATCGGGATCACGGCCACCCATTCACCCAGCACCACGATCATGAACAACAGGAAACTGCCGGCGCAGAAGGTGGACAGGCGTCCGCGCCCGCCCGATTTCACGTTGATCATGGATTGCCCGATCATGGCACAGCCGGCCATGCCGCCGATGAAACCGGTGGCGAAGTTGGCGATGCCCTGGCCGATACATTCGCGGTTCTTGTCGCTGCCGGTATCGGTCAGGTCGTCGACAATGGCGGCGGTCATCAGCGATTCCAGAAGGCCCACGGCGGCCACACCAGCGGAATACGGGAGGATAATCAGGAAGGTTTCAAACGTGAAGGGCACATTGGGGATCAGGAATTCCGGCAGGGTGGACGGCAGTTCGCCCATGTCGCCCACGGTCCTGAGGTCGGCCCCGGTTGCCAAGGAAATGGCGGTCAGCACGATGATGCAAATGAGCGGCGACGGCACGGCCTTGGTGAGGCGCGGGAAGCTATAGATGATGAAAAGCCCGCCGGCGACCATCACATAGGTCACCCAGGTCACGCCGATCAGTTCCGGTACCTGGGCGAGAAAAATCAGGATCGCGAGCGCATTCACGAAGCCTGTCATCACCGATTTGGACACAAAGCGCATCACCGAGCCCAGCTTCAACAGCCCGCAACCCACCTGGATGATGCCGGCCAGCACCGTGGCGGCCAACAGGTAATCCAGCCCATGGTCGCGCACCAGGCTGCCCATCAAGACGGCGGTTGCGGCGGTGGCGGCGGAAATCATCGCCGGGCGCCCGCCCGCGAAGGCGGTGATCACGGCGATGGAGAAGGACGCATACAGCCCGATTTTCGGGTCCACACCCGCAATGATCGAAAAGGCGATGGCTTCGGGGATCAGGGCCAGCGCGACCACAAGGCCGGCCAGCACGTCGGCGCGGATGTTGCCAAACCATTCGGCACGCAGGCGCGGCAGAAAATCGGGTGTCAAAACGTGTCTCCGTGGGCCCGCATGCGCGCGGGCATTTCAGGGGCAGGCCACCAGCCCACCCGGGTTTGCCGGGCAAAACCCGGCCAAAGCGGCGCGATACCTAAAACACTTGGGCGCCAATGGCAAGGCAGGCCGTACCCCTTGTCAGCGCCTGGTGCCCGCGCTGGCGCAATAATCCGGGTGGCCGGGGCTTGCGGCGAAGGCGGCAATCAGCACATCACGCGCCTGCCGGGACCAGCCGGGTCCGGCGTCTTCGTCCGGCCCGGCATTGGTGGCCGCGATCACGACAAGCCCGTCGGTGCCAACTTTGTATACCACGGCATTGCCGCCCGAATTGTCGCTGCCGCGCGTGGACTGCAGGGCGCGGCCCGCGTCGTCCCTGTTATGATACCAGCCCATGCCGATGCCGGTGCCGCCTTCGGTGGTCAGGTGCGGGCCGAACAGCAGCGCGCGGGATGCGGGGGTGAGCAACGTGCCGTCCTCGATACCCATCAGGATCTTGTGCAGTTCCGCCACTGACAGCCGGGCGCCGTGCCCGCCCATGAAACCCCAGTCCTGCCTGTAGGGCGGTGTCTCGCGCGGGCTTAATAGGGGCGGGAAATATTCGTCCGGCCGGATCGGGTCGGGCCAGAAGGCGACCGGGTCCATGCCCAGCGGATCGGCAATCGTCTGTTGCAGGGAAGCGCGATACGGCATGCCCGATGCTTTTTCGATCAGCATGGCCAGCAGGGAAAAATTGTCATTGGCATAACCAAACCCGGTGCCGGGCGGGAAATCCAGCGGCCCCGCGAATATGGCGGCGGCAGCGTCGGCCATGTCGGCATGGCCTTCGGCGGCATAGGCCTGCGGCAGGCCGGACTGGTGGGTCAGCAACTGCCGGACCGTAATGTCCGCCTTGTCCGCCGGCACGGCGGGGAAAAATTTCGAGAGGCTGGCATCAAGGCCCAGGTGTCCCTGCTCGACCAGTTTCAGGGTCGCGATGGCGGTCAGCCATTTGCTGATAGACGCAACCTCGTATCGCACGGTTGCAGTGTCGTCATGCGCAGGCAGGCCGACATCGCGCCGCAACACAGTATCCTTGCCACAGGCGACAAGCACAGACCCTTGAAAACCGCCGGCCGCCAGATTGTCCAGCCCCGCATTGGCGTCCTTCAGCGCGTCGGCGCCCGCGGACGACGACAGCATCAGGATGGCAATGATGGTGGTGCGTATCATGTCGGCTCAGTCCTCCCCCAGCCATTTATACATGACATGGGCATCGACGAAACCGAGGCTTTTGTGCCGGAAGGCCTTGGGCAACGTGCCCGAAATCCCGAAGCCCAGCTTCTGCCACAGGCGCACGGCGCCTTCGTTGGTGGCCACCACCAGGTTGAACTGCATGGCCAGATAACCCCGCGCGCGGGCTTCTGCCTGGCTGTGTTCGCACAGGGCCGCCGCGATGCCGCGCCCGCGCGCTTCGGGCGCCACCATGAAAGCGGCATTGCAGACATGGCCGCCAAGGCCAGGCTGGTTCGGCTTCAGGATATAGGTGCCCAGGATGTCGTCACCCTCTTCGGCGACAAAGGTGGCTTCAGGGGCCTGCATCCAGATCTGCCGTGCCTCATGCACGCTGGTATCGGGTGCGTAGGCATAGGTGGCGCCCTGCCGCACGATGGATTCGAATATCAGCCAGATGGCGGCAAAATCGCTGTCGTCGGCGCGGCGGATGATCATGGGGCGGGTTCCTGAGAGTGCGGGTGTTTGCCCAGACTATGCCGCAAGGGCCGCGCCGGCGCATCCGGTAAATCGGGCTTTGTCAGAATTTGCGTTCCTGGTCGTCCGCCGCTTCGCAGTTGCCGCGAAAATCCTCCAGCCCGTCGATATTGATACGGCCGCTCATGCGGTCGATCGACACCTTGGGTTTATTCAGCCCGTTCAGGCGGTACCGCGCGGTGATGCGGTCGTCGAACACATTCAGTTTTTCCAGGGGCCACCAGCCGTCGCTGCCGCCGGAATGGATGGGCGGCACCAGCTTGCCGGTCAAATGGATGCGGCCCATGTTGCCGGCAATCTCCACCTTCACGGTGGCGTCGAAGGCTTTTTCCTCATATTCGGTGCGGCGGGTGGACTCGTATTTCTTTTTATCCTTGTCCCATTCATAGCCATATTTGGTTTCAGGCGCCTTCTTGGTGCCTTCGCCGTAACAGACAAGGTTGATGCGGGCCGGGCCATCGTCGGCGGTTGCCAGCATGGCCAGTGCCGCAAGCCCGAGTGTGGAAAATGCCATGATCGCCCCCTTCATGTTTCCCGGATTACCCTGTGGAAAAGCCTACGCCCGCCGGTTGCGGGTACCAAGGAAAAACGGCTAGCCAATTGGTGTAGCGCGCCACAAAAAGGCTGCGGTGGGCCGGTGGTTTGTGCTAGGCCGTTCTGACAGAGAATAAAGCCAGACAGAATCCCCGGGGGAAACAGGTGTTCCATATCATTCCAGAACTTCTGATGCCGCACGAGGTGTCGCGCCTGCAACAACTTGCCGGCGTGATCCGCTTTGAAAACGGGCGCGCATCGAACCCCGAACATTCGCTGAAGAACAATCTGCAACCCAGCCCGTCCGACGCCGGGTACAAGGAAGCCGCCGGCATCCTGCACCAGGCCATGGTGCGCAACGAATATTTCCGCGACTGGTGTGTGCCCAAAACCATCGCGCCGCCGATGATGACCAAATACCAGCCCGGCATGGCCTATGGCGAACATGTGGATACCGCGATCATCCCCTACAACCCGCCGCTCCGCATCGATATCAGTTGCACGGTGTTCATCTCGCCCCCCGAGAGTTACGAGGGCGGCGAACTGACGATCCGCCTTGCCGACCGCGAGGTGAAGGTGAAGGAAAAGCCGGGCGCAGCCGTTTTCTACCCCTCGACCTTCTTCCATCAGGTGATGCCGGTCACGAAGGGCGAGCGGGTGGTGGGTATCACCTTTATCGAAAGCTATATCCGCGACGCCGCGAAACGCGCGATCCTGACCGAACTGACCGAATTCCTGCATGAAAATGCCGCCAAGGTCGGGCTTGAGCAGCAGGTGCGGCTTGAATATGTGAAGACCAACCTGATGCGCATGTGGCACGGCAACTGAGGCCAGTCCCCGTCCCTTATTTCGCGTAACCGTAGGCCAGCAGGGCTTCGCGTCCCAGGTCGTGGTCGCGGGCGAAGCGGCGCAGCCAGGTGATGCCCTTTTTGATTTCAGCACCGTTGGCCGCGCGCGATTCCGCCAGCCGCTGGCGCCGGTCGAAGCCGGTGAACTGATAGTCCGTGGCCTTGGAATACCGCCCCAGCAGCGGGTGATTGAGGATATCGACAATATCCGCGTCCGGCAGGCGTGCGCCAAAATGCGCGGTCATGTCGCTGAGTGCCGCACCCGGGTCCTTCAGATACTGGTCGAAATCCAGCCGCAGGGCGCGCGGGCCCGCAGCCACCGCACCCCGGTGCAGGTTGATCAGTTCCGCCATATAGGTCATGGCCGCAATCTCACCCGGCGACAGTTCATACAGCGGCTGCAGCCTGTCGGTGCCGACGGCGGCGGCAAGGCCGGCCATGCGCACGCGCGCGCCACCCTTCAGGTCGTTGACATAGGTTTCGGCACCCAGAACTGTGGCGATATAGATTTCGGGCGCCATGGCCAGCATGACCGCCCGGTCGTTTGCATAGCGCGCGAGCCAGTCCCCGGCCAGCACGCTGCAGAAGCTGGTGGCCTTGACGATGGCGATTTGCCGGTCGTCCGGCGTGCGGGCCCACAGGGTGCGGAACAGGTCCAGCCGCGCATCCAGTTGTTTGGGCGACATGGGCGCCCACACGGCATCGGTTTCCAGGTAAAAGCTGGCGATGTCCCGAAGCGGCAGCGGTTCGCGCAGCGAAAAGAAGGCGCGCGACAGGCCAAGCGCCCGCGAAATCAGGGTCGAGCCACAATGGCCGATATGGAAAATCAGGCCAAGCGGGCGGCGTGTGGCGCCGCGCGTGGCGTCCTCAAGCGCGGACAGGGGCATCCAGTCGCCGCGCGCGTCGGGGGCCAGCGCGCGCTGGTCCAGGAAGGCGGCATTCTGGTACCAGGCTTCGGGGACGTGCAGCATCCAGGCCCGGCCTTTGAGCCAGTCCACCTGAAAGGGATAGACTGTCGGGTCAGCCGTCAGCCGTGTGGCCGGACTGGTTTCCATCAGGGTTGTCATCACTGTCTTTCGCGTATTTTTGTTTTATACGCGCCAGCCTATGCACTGCCGTTTGCCGCGGGCAACAAAAAAGGGCGGGAAGGCCCGCCCTTTCTAAACCATTGTTTGGACTGATATTCCTGCGGTTTAGTCTTTCAGCTTCCTGAGGGCATAAACCACCTGCAGCGCGTCGGTGTAGGCCTTTTGCGTCAGGTTGGCGGAACCGGCATGGCCACCTTCGGTGTTTTCATAATACAGCACCGGGTTGCCCAGCGACATCAGCCTGGCTGCCATCTTGCGGGCATGGCCCGGGTGGACCCGGTCGTCCTTGGTGCTGGTATAGAAGAAGACTTCCGGATATTTCACGCCTTCCTTCACATTCTGGTAGGGCGAATATTTCAGGATGAATTCACGCTCTTCCGGAATGTCCGGGTCGCCATATTCGCCGACCCACGAGGCACCGGCCAGCAGCTTGTGATAGCGCATCATATCGAGAAGCGGCACACCGCAGATGACCGCGTTCCAGAGGTCGGGCCGCTGGGTGACCATGGCCCCCATCAAGAGGCCACCGTTCGAACGGCCGACAATGCCCAGATGCGGGGTGGACGTCAGGCCCGATTTGATCAGGTCCTCACCCACCGAGATAAAGTCGTCATAGGCGCGCTGGCGGTTGGGTTTCAACGCGGCCTGGTGCCATTTGGGGCCAAATTCGCCCCCACCCCGGATGTTGGCAATCACATAGGCGCCGCCCTGTTCAAGCCACAGCTTGCCGATGCTGCTCATGTAACTTGGCGTGATCGAAATCTCGAAACCGCCATAGCCATACAAGAGGGTCGGGGTGCTGCCGTCCATCGGCACATCCTTCGCCCGGATCACAAAATAGGGCACCTTGGTGCCGTCCGTCGAGGTGGCGAATTTCTGTTCGGTGACCAGGTTCGCGGCATCGAAACGCGGTGCCAGCGATTTGATCGGTTCAGGTTTGCCGCCCAGTTCGACCGTATAAAGCGTGCTCGGCTGCAGGAAGCTTTCGAAATTGATGAAGGCGGCATCCGACCATTCGTCGGCGCTGATCACACTCAGCGTGCCGTTTTTGGGCATGCCCATGTCGGCCACATCCCAGCCTTCGCCGGTCGGTGTCGCAGACAACAGCTTGCCGGTCACTTCATCCAGCACGGACAGGAAAATCCGGTCCTTGCCGATGGACACACCGTCGATCGAGCTGCGCTCACCCGGTTCAAAAATGGTCACCAGGCTGCGTGCCGGATCGCCGGCCACAAGGTCGGTCACCAGCGCCGATACCAACGCGCCGGCTTTCACCGTCTTGCCACCCACGGTCCAGTCCTTGCGCATCTGGATGATCATACGGGTGCCGAAGAAACCCTTGAAGTCGATGTCTTTCGGCAGGTCCAGTTGTTTCAGTTCGTCATCCACCATCAGGAAAATGATCTGGGTGAAGAAGTCCGGGCCCTGAATGACGCCCGTGTAGGTGCCGTCGGCCCGGTGGCTAGCCATCGGGAAGTTGAACACGATCTCGGGATCGCTGTTCATCAGCAGTTCGGCGTCCTCGAGCGGCGTGCCGCGTTTCCACAGCCGCACCTGGCGCGGATAACCGCTTTCGTTCATGCTGGAACTGCCGTCGGCGTCGGGGCCGAAGTCGGTCGCGATCATCAATGTGTCGGCATCAACCCAGGAAACCCACTGTTTGCTCTCAGGCGTTTTGAAACCATTGTCGACGAAACGTTTGGTGACGGCATCGAATTCGCGCACCACAACGGCGTCACCGCCGCCGCGCGACAGGCGGATCAGGCAGCGGCCAAAATCGGGCGCCAGGCAGTCGCGGCCCTTATAGACCCAGTTTTCGCCTTCTTCCTTCGCCAGTGCATCGAAGTCCAGGACCGTGATCCACTGCGGGTCCTTGCTGGCGTAGGATTTCAGGCTGGTGCGGCGCCAGATGCCGCGTACATGGGTTTCATCCTGCCAGAAATTGGCCACCGAACCGCCGGCCAGGCTGCCATAGGCGATCTTGTCCTTGGCGTTATAATCCTTCAGCGCGCGGGCCTCCAGCTCATGGAAGCGCGGGTCGGCCTCCAGAATACCCAGCGAATGTTTATTCTGTTCCTCGACCCATTCCAGCGACTTCTGCCCCTCGACTTCCTCAAGCCACTGGTACGGGTCATCGTCGGCGAATGCGGGTGCCGTCATCATGCTTGCTGTCATCAACAGTCCTGCCATCAGTGTTTTCATTGTTCCCCCTCCAAAGGATTTTTGTAACGAAACCATAGTTCTAAACCCATCCACCGCCTTGGCCAGCCCTTTGCGGTGAACGGATGATTGTCAGAAATCGTCCTTGCGGCGCCGTACTTCGGCGAAGACGGCGGGCAAAGGCGCGCCCAACAGGCCAACCGTTTCCTGGATATCCTCGCTCATGGGGCGGAGGAACGGGTTGGTGGCCTTCTCGATACCCAATGTACTGGGCACGGTGGGTTCGCCGTGCTCGCGCATCGCCCTGATGTCGTCCATGCGCGCCAGCAAGGCCTTGTTGTGCGGCTCGACCGTCACGGCGAAGCGCGCGTTCGCGAGCGTATATTCATGGGCGCAATAAACCTGTGTTTCGTCGGGCAGGCGCATCAGCTTGCCAAGCGACTGCCACATCTGGTCGGGCGTGCCTTCGAACAGCCGGCCACAGCCAAGCGCGAACAGCGTGTCGCCACAGAACAGCGCCTGCGACGCGCCGAAATGATAGGCGATATGCCCGGTCGTGTGGCCCGGCACGTCATAAACCGTGGCGGCCTCGTCGCCCAGCCAGACCTGGTCGCCGTCGCCCACGGCGATATCGATGCCGGGAATGCGGTCCCGGTCGGCGGCGGGGCCGGTGATCTTCAGGCCATATTTTGCCTTCAGTTCCCTGTTCGCGCCGACATGGTCGAAATGATGATGGGTGTTGAAGATATGGTTGAGGGTCCAGCCCCGGGCTTCAAGCGCGGCCACAACCGGCTCGGCCACCGCCGGGTCGACAACCGCTGTATCACCGGTTTCCGCGCAGTGGATCAGATAGACATAATTGTCCTGCAGGACAGGAATCTGAACGATTTCCAGCATCAAGGCACTCCCGTAAGGGCGCCACTATAACGGCGGCTTGCAACCGGTGCCAACTGGAAACACGCTTCAAGCTTGCGTGATCGGCCTTGGCCGTCTTACCCTCGTGGCCTGATCAAGAGGGGAAGCTTATGAAACGGGTCTTCACACATGCGCGGGCATGGCTGGCGATCGGCCTTGTGCTGGTGATTGCCGCCTGCGGCCGCCCGGCCGAAGAGACGGCGCACTATGACACCATCATCCGGGGCGGCACGGTCTATGACGGCAGTGGTGCGGCACCCGTGCATGCGGATGTGGGGGTGCGCGGCGACCGCATCGCCTATATCGGTGACCTGACGGATGCCAAGGCCGACACGGTGGTGGACGCAACCGGCATGGCCGTCAGCCCCGGTTTCATCAACATGCTTTCCTGGGCGACCGACAGCCTGGTGACCGACGGTCGCGGGCTTTCGGATGTGGTGCAGGGTGTCACGCTCGAGGTGTTCGGCGAAGGCTGGTCGATGGGACCCTTGAGCGACGCCGTCAAGGCCCAGTACCAGCAAAAGATCAGCGCGACGCCGGACCCCTATACCGTTAGCTGGACCGGCTTTGGCGACTATATGGGCATGCTGGAACAGAAGGGCATATCGCCCAACGTGGCCTCGTTCGTGGGCGCGACCACCGTGCGCATGAACCATGTGGGGGCCGCCAACCGCGCACCCACGGAAGACGAGCTGAAGGCCATGCAGGCCGAGGTGGACACCGCCATGCAGGAAGGTGCCTTGGGGCTTGGCACCTCGCTGATTTACGCGCCGGCCTTTTATGCCAAGACCGACGAACTGGTCGCACTGTCGAAGGTCGCGGCGGCGCGCGGCGGGCGTTATATCTCCCACATGCGCAATGAAGGCGGCCAATTGCTGGAAGCGCTGGACGAGCTGATCACCATCGCGCGCGAGGCCGGCATCCCGGCTGAGATTTATCACCTGAAGGCTGCAGGCAAGGATAACTGGGGCAAGCTGGATACCCTGATCGAACGGGTCGAAGCTGCGCGCGCCGAGGGGCTGGACATCAGCGCCGATATGTATAGCTACACGGCCGGCGCCACCGGCCTTGATGCCGCCATGCCGCCCTGGGTGCAGGAAGGCGGCTATCAGGACTGGGCCGCGCGCCTGAAGGACCCGGCGATCCGCGAACGGCTGAAGCTGGAAATGACCACCCCGTCCGACGAGTGGGAAAACCTGATGCTGGCGGCAGGCCCCGAAGGTGTGCTGCTGCCCTATTTCCAGAACCCGGACCTCAAGCATTATGCCGGCATGACCCTGGCCGAAGTGGCCGCCGAAATGCGCACCACGCCCGCAGAAGCGGCGATGGACCTGGTGATTGCCGACGGTACCCGGGTCAGCGCCATCTATTTCCTGATGAGCGAAGACAATGTGAAAAAGAAGATCCGCCTGCCGTGGGTGGCCTTCGGCTCGGACGCCGGGGCCTACGACCCCGAACGCGCGAAGGCCTGGGGCGGTACGCACCCGCGCACCTATGGCAATGTGGCGCGGCTTCTGGGCCATTATGTGCGCGACGAAAAGGTGATCCCGCTTGAAGACGCCATCCACCGCCTGTCGGGCCTACCGGCCACGCGGCTGAAGCTGCGCGAGCGCGGTTTCCTGCATGCGGGCTATTATGCCGATATCGTGGTGTTCGACCCCGCGACCATCGCCGACCATGCCACGTTCGAGGACCCGCACCAGTTGTCCACCGGCGTGAATGCGGTGTTTGTGAACGGCCAGCAGGTCCTGAAGGACGGCCAGCATACGGGCGCGACTCCCGGTCGTTTTGTGCACGGCCCCGGCTGGACCGGCTGGGAAAAGGAATAGTTTTTTCCTTGGCATTCGCCGGCTTGACCGGCGAACGCAGCGGCCGTGGCCCCAAAAGACTGGACTCGCCGGTCAGGTCGGCGAATGACGAAAATTCAACGGTTCAGCAATAGGCGCCCAACAGCCAGGCGCCGACCTTGAGCGTGACATCAAGGCCGGGCGCCACTTCGCCCGCGGGCGCGACATGCCAGTCCCATGTCTCCAGCGGGTCGCCGGGCAGGAACTTCGGGTCGACCGTGGTGATGCGGCTCGTATGCCCGTCCCGGACCTCCAGCCTTTCATGGTCGGTGATCAACAAGACCGGGCAATCCATCAACATCAGGGCGCGGATATGGGCTTTCTGGATGGTGGCGGCCAGGGTGGTCTCGTCCGCGTCCAGGGGTGGGCTGGATGTAAAAGCCAGCGGCAACTGGCTCAGCATATTGCAGCTTATGGCCATGCCGTGGCCCACCAGCGGCAGCGGCGCGATGGCGGGCGGCACAAGCGCGGCACCATGCTTCGCGGCGGCATAGTCCTTCAGGAAGCCGGTCACATCCATGCGCTCAAACCGGATATTGGCAAACCGGCGCAGGCGCCAGCGCAGGGACAGGGTTTCGACGGCATCGACCAGCAAGGCCCCGGCCGGGTGGGCATTGAGGGCCGCGAGCGGTACATCAAGGCCAAGCCCCGCGCCCATCAGAAGGATCGGTTCACTCTGGTCGGCCTGGTACAGGTGCGCTGTGATGCATTCCTTGCTGTGCTGCAGATGGGCCTGCCAGGCCGCGCGCTGGCGCCGGTGGCGGCCCCTGATGCCGGCAAGTTCCGACACCAGCCCGGCGCTGCGGGCACCGGGTACGCTGCGTGCGGTCAATGCGGTCAGTGTCTCCCTGAGCATGGCTGATCGTCCCTGTCGTCGGTCATGACCACCTTGCCGGGGTTCATGATACCGAAGGGGTCCAAGGCGGCCTTGACCTGCCGCATCAAGGCGAGCGACGCCCCGCGCTCGGCTTCCAGAAACTTGCGCTTGCCGCTGCCGATACCATGTTCGCCGGTGACCGTGCCACCCATCTCAATCGCACGGTGCGCCATTTTTTCCTTCAGGTCCTCGGCGCGCTGCATTTCCACCGGGTCATGGGGGTCGGCTGCGATGATGGTGTGGAAATTGCCGTCGCCCACATGGCCGACCATGGTGCCAAAAATGCCGGCGGCGTCAAAATCGGCGCGGGTTTCCAGGATACAGTCGCCCAGCCGCGAAATGGGCACACACACATCCGTCGTGCAGACATGTTTGCCGCCCGCCATGGCGCGGGTCGCATAATAAAGCTGGTGCCGGGCGTGCCACAGGCGGTTGATGTCTTCCTGCTTGCTGGCGAACTCGGGCGCGCTGCCGCCATACTCGGACGCGATGGCGTGGAAGCTTTCCACCTGTTCGTCCACCGCCTTCGGGCTGCCGTGGAATTCCAGGAACAGGGTCGGGGCTTCGACATGCGCCATGCCCGAATGCCGGTTCACGGCGCGGACCGACAGTTCATCCAACAGCTCGATGCGCGCGACCGGCAGGCCGGACTGGATGGTGGTGATGACGGTTTGGATGGCGGCAGAAAGGCTGGGGAATCGGCAGACACCGGCCATCAGCTTTTCCGGCAAACCATACAGCTTCAGGGTCATTTCGGTGACAATGCCCAGCGTGCCTTCCGAACCGACAAACAGGTGCGTGAGGTCGTAGCCCGCCGCCGATTTGCGGGCGCGTGTGCCGGTTTCGATAATCTCGCCGGTGGCGGTCACGACCTCGAGGGTCAGCACCTGTTCGCGCATGGTGCCGTACCGCACGGCATTGGTGCCCGATGCCCGGGTGGCGACCATGCCGCCCAAAGTACATTCCGCGCCGGGATCAACCGGGAAAAACAGGCCCTGGTCATGCAGCCAGGCATTCAGTTGCTGGCGCGTCACTCCGGCTTCGACCCGCACATCCAGATCGGCGGCATGCAGCGCCAGGATACGGTTCATGCGGCTCAGGTCGATGCTCAGGCCACCTTTGGGGGCGGTCACATGGCCTTCCAGCGACGTGCCGGCACCAAACGGAATCACCGGCAGCCGGTGGCGCGCACAGATCTTGACCGCGTCCGCCACCTCATGCGCGTTTTCGGCATAAAAAACCGCGTCGGGCGCCGGGCCGTCATATCCGCCTTCGTCGCGGCCGTGGGCGGCACGTGCGGCGCCGGTTTCGACAAGGCGGTCACCAAAACGATCGCGCAGTTTCTCAAGGGCTTGTTTCTTGTCCATGGCGCCATTCTATCCGCTTGCGCGCCGAATGCGAGCGCGAAGACGTTCGGTGCGGGCCGGAAAATATTATATATCATATGACCCGATGGCCGATTTTTGCTATGTCCATTAACTTCCTGGCAATAAGGTCGGGTTAATACTTTTGTGTCGATGGGTATCAGCCGGGTTCGGTCGTTTATGGTTGAAAAAATTTACCAGTGTCTTGTGGTCGACCATGATTTCCGCCTGGTTCTGCTTGCCGCCGTCATTTGCCTTTTTGCCTGCTACACCGTTGCCAGCCTGGCGCAGCGTATTTCAGAATCGCACGGGCGCATTCGTCGCCGCTGGCTGATGCTGACCGCCGTTGCCGCGGGCAGCGGCATCTGGGCCACCCATTTTGTCGCCATGCTCGCCTATGATCCGGGCACAGAAAGCGGCTATGCGTTTGTGCCCACCGTCGTATCCGTGATTGTTGCCATTATCATGTCGGGCCTGGCTTTTTCCGTCGCCACCTTCAGCCGGCACAAGCTGGGTTTTGTGGCTGCGGGCACGGTGATGGGCCTTGGCATTGGTGCCATGCATTATCTGGGCATGTCGGGCCTCCGCCTGCAGGGCGGCTTCACCTACGACATGCCCCTTATTGTCCTGTCCGTTGCCCTGGGTGTCGGTGGTTCGGTACTGGCCATGTGGCTCATGAAAACCCGGGGTGGTGTGAAGCACCATATCGCGGAAGGTTCGGCGCTGGCGCTGGCCATCTGCGGCCTGCATTTTACAGCCATGGCAGCCCTTGTGGTGACGCCTGACCCCACCATCGCGGTGCCGGGCGGGGCGCTCTCTGATGCCTTCCTGATCTTCGGTGTGTCGGTTGCGACCATGGTTATCCTGGCCTTCAGCCTGTCTGGCGCGCTTCTGGACCGGCACCTGGCCGAGCGGCGGCGTCTTGAAACCCTGCGCCTGAAGGGCCTGGCCAACGCGGCGCTTGAGGGTATCGTGCTTCTGGACGACAAGGGCTGCATCGTGGATGCCAACCACAGTTTCCTGGGCCTGTGCGGCCGGCGTCTCGCCACCCTGCGCAGCATGCCCTTTACGGTCTGTTTCCAGAATCTGAGCTTCGGCACCGGCATCCGCTCCGCGGGTTATGTGGGCGACGCGCTGCTGATCGGTGCCTCCGGCAGCGAAATCCCGACCGAGATTTTCTTCCGCCCGGTGCAGGACCGCACGGATGCGACCCATGTGGCCATCGTGCGCGATATCCGCGAACGCCGGGCCCACGAACAGCAGATCGACTATCTTTCCAGCCACGACACGGTCACCGGCCTTGCCAATCGCGCGGTGCTGACCGACCGGCTGGAACACAGCCTCACGATCAGCAAACGGTCGGGCAAGAAGGTCGCGCTCTATTTTGTCGATATCGACACGTTCAACGATATCAACGTGCAGTTGGGCCAGAAGGGCGGCGACGAGCTTCTGAAGGAAATTGCCAACCGGCTGAAGGAAGCTGCCCGTGACATCGACACGGTGGCGCGCCTGTCGGCTGACCAGTTCTGCATCATCCAGGAAGATATCGAAAATTCGGAAGCCGCTGACCTGCTTGCACTTCGGCTCAGGCGCCGGCTTGTGAAGCCTTTCATTATCGGCAACCAGATGGTGTCGGTCACTGCGGGGACCGGCATCGCCATTTTCCCGGGTGACGGCAATACCACCGAGGAATTGCTGCTGCGTGCCGAAATCGCCATGAAACGTGCCAAGACCGAAGGCCGGGGCCGTTATTGTTTTTATGGCCATGAAACCGATCGCAAGCTGGAGCTGCGGCGCGGGCTGAAGCAGGACCTGCTGGGTGCGCTGGGCCGGCACGAACTGTTCCTGGTATACCAGCCGCAATACCGGGTGGCCGATGGCTCGCTGGCCGGCTTTGAAGTGCTGCTTCGCTGGAAACACCCGGAAAAGGGCATGATCCCGCCGAATGAATTCATCCCGCTGGCGGAAGAAACCGGCGTCATCAACGATATTTCCATCTGGATACTGAACGAAGCCTGCCGCGAAGCCGCGAGCTGGGCGCTGCCGCTGTCGGTGGCGATCAACCTTTCGCCCGTGCAGTTCCTTGAGGACGGTCTGGTGGAACTGATCCAGCGCATCACCAGCCGCCATGGCCTGAGGGCGGACCGGCTGGAGCTCGAGATCACCGAAGGTGTCCTGATTGCCGACGAAGGCCGCGCGCTTGATGTGCTTCGGTCCCTGAAGGCGCTGGGCATCCGGCTGGCGATGGACGATTTTGGCACCGGCTACAGTTCGCTCAGCTATCTGCAGAATTTCCCGTTCGACAAGCTGAAGATCGACCGGGCCTTTGTGATGCAGATGATCGACAGCCCGCAATCGGCTGCCATCGTGCGCGGCGTGATCGGCCTTGCCCACGGCCTGGGCATGCCGGTGCTGGCGGAAGGCGTCGAAACCACGGCCCAGTTCGCCATGCTGAAGGCCGAAGGCTGCGACGAAGCGCAGGGTTATCTGCTGGGCCGGCCCGAACGCATCGAGACCTGGCGCCAGGATGTCGGGCGTGTCGTACTGCAGGAACAAGAAGGCGCCTGAACCGCCCTTGCCGCAAATGGAAAAGCGCCCTGAAATCCGGGGCGCTTTTTGTGTTTCTGGCTCGTGCTGTCTGGCTGTCTATTTGTCCGTCAGGCCAATCGCTTTCGACATGACCGCGACAAATTCCTGCGCCGCGTCGGTCAGGAAATAACCGGCATAGGTGGGCTGGTTAGGCGCGCGGTCGACAAGGCCGATGGTCGGGAATTCGACGGGCGAACCATACAGGTGCAGTTGGGTCGGCCGGTGATTGGCTTCCATATAGTCCGGCATGTCCTTGACGATGCGGATCCACCATTTCGAATAGGCATCGACCCGGCACAGGACGGCCTTGTGGTGGCCGGTCACCAGAATGCGGAACACGGTCGGGCGTTCGCGCAGGTACCGGTACACACCTTCGGTCACGTCCGGGCGGCCGGTGCCAAAGAAGTCGTCGCAGATCACAATGCCGTCGTCGGTCAGCAGGTCGGCGGCACTTTCAAGGTCGCGATACACATCGGCCACGGCGTGCCCGCCATCGACATGGATGAATCCATATTGCTGACGATTATGGATCGTTGTGTCACGTTTGAGGTGTTGGGAGAAGCGGTCGTCGAAAAGCACCCTTTCCTCCAGCTTCAGGTCCGGGTTCAGGGCCAGCAGATGTTCCTCGATCGTGGCGCGCACATTGCCGTGAATGCCGGGGTCCACCAGATGCAACTTGCGCCTGTTCCCCAAATAGAGCGAAAACAGGATTGCCGACATGCCGCGGTAAACACCGATTTCCATAACGTCGCCAGCGGTGCCGGCTTCATGCATTTGCTGCAGGAAGAAGGACATCAGGGCGGCCTGCGCCGGCTGGGTACAGCCAACCATCTTGTCGTGCGCGTAATAGCGCGCCAGCGCCGGGTTCTTTTCGGACATAAAAATACCTTCTGACAAAAGCCTGAATTGCGATTGCATCCATACATGCCAGAAGGGGAAGGGGGCTGCAACTGCTCATGCCGCCCCCTCGTACATTGGGCCATGGCGCCGGGATGGCAGGCTGCAGGGGGCTTGTGTTCCGCAGCCTGCCACCCCCAGAAGCCGCCCTATTGCACCGAAACGCCAGACGGTGCGTCAAGGGCGGCCATGATGCCCCAGCCGCCAAAGGCCTCGCTGATTGCAATCACCAGCTCGTTTTCACCGGCCTGGAGCGGCAGGAACACGCTGTCGAACAGGCCGATGGTGCCCAGGTAACGATAGTCGCGGCTGACATAACTATTGTCGCCGTGCGCCAGGCCGCGGCCGTTCAGGAACAGGGTGGCGCGGTCGCTGTAGCCATAGTCCAGCTTTATGGTGCGGGCCGTATCGGACGTGATGACCATGCGCACAAGCTGGGTGTCGGCATCCTTGGTGCGCGCGGCCAGGCGCGCAAGGTTGGCCGACCCCGCTTCATCGATATCAAGGCGGGTCCAGGTCTGACCCGCCATGGCGGCGGGGTCGAGCACCGGCTTGGCTTCAACATCTGCCGACTTCACGACCCGGCTGCCGACCTGGAAGCTGCGCACAAGGTCGCGCCTGAGCGCGGGCAAGGCAGCGGGCGTACCGACCAGTGCCTCGGGGGCGGTCGTGTCCACCCGCACGTTCGAGAAATAATAATCGGCGACCGCACCGTTCAGCCGGATGCCGCCTTCGCTGTCGCCGTGGAACAGTTTGTCCACATGCAGGACAGGCTGGTCGCTATCGATATAGACATCCATCTTGTCATTGAGCACCACCAGTTTCACATGGGTCCAGTCGCCAAAATGATAGGGCGTTGGCGCGCTGTAGCGCGGGCCATGGAACAGTTGCCAGGCGGTGCCGCCATTGAAGACCGGCGTATACTGGTTGGCGTCCGGCATGCCCGGCAGGTGCGAGCGCAGGTAAAAATGCTCGGCATCCGCATCACCCCGCTGGCGGAAATAGACCCCGGCAAAGCCCCGCGCGTCCGGCATGGCGATATCGAATTCGATGGTGCCATTGTGGAAGCTCATGTCCTTCAGGTCGGCGATGCCGCGGCTGATGCGGATGGCCGGCCGGTCCAGATAGGTTTCGAAACTGGCGCCGCCATCGGACAGGCTCCAGTGCTCGGCGGTCATGGGTACGGGTTTGGCCTCGGCGTTTGAGGCGGGGGCGACCGCCAGCCCGATCAGGGCGGCCATCGCCAGTGCGACCGGGATGGTGAAACGGGGGCGGAAAAGGCTTCTTGTATGCATGCTGTTATCCTCGCTGCGTGCTTCGGTTTTTGCGGGGAGGGTCCCTGCCTGAGATAAAGCCTGCGCCCAGTCGGGCGCTTAATGCACTTTAAGAAAAGCTTAAATCAGCAGGTGGGCCGCCCGTGCGCCGCCTTTGCGCTGGCCTGCGGGGGGCGGGCGCGGTTACCATGGGCGCAAACAACAGACAGGCAGCGGCAATGACGGACAATCAGACAGACGCCCGAGGCGCGCAGGCTGCACCGGCCCCCATCCCGGTCGGGCGCTGGCGCTATGACGCGGCGGCCAAAAGCCTTATGGGCGACGACGGTACCGTCGTGGGGCTTGAAGACAAGGTCGCCCTTCTGCTGGACCTGCTGATCGCACGTGCCGGGCAGGTCGTGTCGCGCGACGAGATCATTGGCGCCGTCTGGGATGGCCGCGCGGTCAGCGAACAGACGGTGCCGGTGGCCATCAGCAAGCTTCGGAAAGCGCTGGACGACCGGGCCGAGACCCGCCCGCTGCTGGAAACCGTGCCCAAGCGCGGCTACCGGCTGAACCTTGTGGCGGCAGATATGGCCGCTGCGCCCGCGCCTTCCGGCCAGCGGCGTCTGTGGCTGGCCGCCCTTGCCATGGTGCTTGTGGTGTTGGTCGCCGGCCTTTTGGGCCGCGACGGACCACTGGAAACCGCGCCGGCGCTTGCCATCAAACCCGGCATCATCCTGACCGTGAAGGATATCCGTGCGCCGTCTGGCACCGATGCCGATACCCAGCGCGCCATCGCGCTCAGCGAACTGGGCGCCTATTACCTGGCGCGCCTGCCGGAGCTGCTGGTCATTCGCCACTGGTGGAATTTTGATGCGCCCGACCCCACGGGCGGCATCTACACCCGGTACGGTGCCGACACGCCGGTTTACCTTCTGAAAGGCAGCCTGATCGACGACGCGGGCACGCCTGTCGTGGTGCTGACCCTGTCGGTGCCCATGACCGAAGAAGTGCTCTGGTCCGGCCGCATGAATGCCGACGCCGGCAGCCGCGACTATTTTGGCCTTCTGGCCGCCATGACCGCGCGTATCGGGGTTGTCGATACCGGCATGGCGGATGCCGCTGCCGCGCCCCTGACCCGCGACGAAGACTATTGGTCCGCGCGCTATGATGCCGAACTCTCTAACCCCCGCGCCGCCGCACGTGCAGCGGAGCGCTGGCGGGCGCTTCTGGCCACCGACCCTGGCAACAGCATGGCACACAACGGGCTGGCCGCCTTGGCCGCGCGCTGGCCGGAGCTGGCTGACGGCACGGCAACCGACGTGGCGCCCATCGACGGCGACCATATTGCGCTCATTGACGCCGCGGGTGTGAAACTGTTCCGGGACGGTGACGCGCCGGGGGCGGCGGTCCTTCTGGATCAGGCGCTCAAAATCGCGCCGGGCGACCATTATGCCCTGTCCCTGATGGCGGAAGCCAAGGTGCGCACGGGGGACATGACCGGGGCCCTGAATGCCTACCGCCTTGCAATCCGGCTGGCGCCCTATGCGCGCGCCTATGGTGAACGCCTTGCGGCCATCGAGGCGCAGGAAACCCATTGATCCCCCACAGCATGCGGCACAAAAAAAGCCGCCCAGTTGGGGTTACCAACTGGGCGCAGAGCATGTTCAGGGAGGAAATCCTGTACTCAGTACTCATGAAACATACCGTGTTTGGGAACTCAGGGGCGGGGGTACGGGAAACTTGGGAACTCAGCCCCGCACCTGAAACGCGGTACATCTCAGATACGGATGTAGGCGTTCGGCCCTTCGCCTGACAACGCAGGATGCGGCCAAACGTTCGGCGCGCGCGACAAACTGTTCAGGATCATAACAAATGTTACGAAGGGCGCCTTTTGGGCTGTAATCAGGGGCTTTCGGGCGCCACCAGCTTTTCATAGGCCGGCCAGAAGGCGAGCACCGTTACCGCCATGCTGGCGATATGGCCTTCGTGCCGGGTGGCGGCGCTCTGGATGCCGATAATCTGCCAGTGGCCGTCCTCGGCCTTCTGCAGTACCGGGCCGCCGCTGTCGCCGTGCAGGGCGACACAGTCGGTCAGCACAAGCTGGCCCTTGTGGGCAGCGGCCCTGACCCTGCAGCCTTCCTCCAGCGACAGCACATGCGGCCGGTCGCCCGGGTAGCCCGCCGTGGTGACAATGGGGCTTTTGAGCGTCAGCCGCAGGGTTTCGCCCGCCTTCTGTTCGGACAGCAGTTCGGGCGGGAAGGGCAGGTAACCCAGTTTTTCGCCCAGCGGTTCCTCAAGGGTCAACAGCGCCCAGTCGTGCATCAATGTGTCGGGCGAAGGGCCCAGGCGCGGGTCGAATTCGGGGCTGATTTCATAGGCCTTCACCTTGGAATGCCCCTCATACTCACCGCCATGATAGCCGGCGACAAAATGCAGCACACCGGGCACCACCAGCGCATCGTCGGCCTTGGAATAAAGGCAGTGGCCGGCAGTCAGCACCAGGTTCGGTGCCACCAGGCTGCCGGTACAGTGCGCCCGCCCGCCGACATTGACCCGGCCGATGGCGCGCCAGGGGGCTTCCGTGCTGTCGACCGCGCGGCGGTGGAAACTGGTTTCGGCGGTCTGCGGCAATTTGCCTGCCGCTCGCATCCTGGCAAGCTTGTCCTCAACCGATTCCGTGCCGTTCACCTGCGCCAGCGCACCGGTGCTCATCAGGAACAAGGCGATCAGGCAGACGAGCCTATTTTTCATCAAGGGCGACTTTCACCGGCACACCCGCCACGACCGGTTGGCCAACCGGGATCGAGCGGTAGAAACAACCCGGGTACCCCACGTGGCAGCATTTGCCACCCTTTTGTTCGACCACCAGCCACAGGCTGTCCTGGTCGCAATCGACCCGGAAATCATGCACGACCTGAAACTCGCCCGACGTGGCGCCCTTGTGCCACAGCTCATTCCGCGAACGGCTGTAATAATGCGCTTCACCACTTTCGATGGTGCGTTCGACCGCTTCGGCGTTCATCCAGGCCTGCATCAGCACCCGGCCCGTGGTCGCACAGGTGGTGACCACGGGGATCAGTCCCCGGTCATCGAACCTGAGCGCGAGTGTGTCGCCGGTTTCGACAAAAGCGCGGTCACCGCGCGGCGCGAAGCTGATCTTGGTCATGCAGCACTCCATAATACGGACAGGCGGCCCCCTCTCCCGACTACGGCCAGGGCGGGCTTTGCGCCCGCCGGGCCTGCGTTTCCCTCTCCCCTGAGGGGAGAGGGCAGGGTGAGGGGCAATTCTCCCGCCTGAAACACAAACGGCATGTTCCATGGAACA
>SBGU01000049.1 GCA_006226495.1 Alphaproteobacteria bacterium | reverse complement strand
GCTGATCACCACCCTTGGGCCGATCTCTGGCGCGCATTTCAACCCTGCGGTGACCCTGGTCATGGCCCTGCGCCGGTCGCTTGCCCCCATGGCCGCGCTGGCCTATATGGCAGTGCAGGTTGCGGGTGCCATCACCGGTACGCTGGCGGCCCACGCCATGTTTGAAGCCGAGCTTTGGCAATTGTCCCTGCATACCCGCACGGGCGGCGCCCAGTGGCTGTCGGAAGGCATCGCCACCTTCGGCCTTGTGGCCACGATCTTCGCAGGGCTGCGGGCAAAGGCCGACGCCGTGCCCTGGCTGGTCGGGCTTTATATCACCGGCGCTTACTGGTTCACGGCGTCGACCAGTTTCGCCAACCCGGCGGTGACCATCGCCCGGTCCCTGACCGACAGTTTTTCGGGTATTCGCCCCACGGACGCGCCAGCCTTCATCGCCGCGCAACTGATCGGCGCCGTGCTGGCCTCGTTCGCCTGCCGCTGGCTGCTGACGGATGAAAAGCCGGCCTAGCGACCAGCCTTGAAATCAAGGGGCGAGGCCGCGCCCCGGCGGTCCCTGAACCGGCCCAGTGTCGCGGCGGCATGATACAGCACCAGCGCGGTCGAGACCGCGAGGTTGAGCGATTCCGCCTGCCCGGCCATGGGGATATGCACCAGGCTGTCGCACGCGGTACGGTATTTTTCCGGCAGGCCGGTCTGTTCGTTGCCCGCCATCAGAATGAGGGGCGCATCATAGGCCGCGTCCGTATAGACCACACTGCCCTCGAGCGCGAGGCCGATGCAGCGGCTGGGCATGTCGGCGACCAGGCGCCAGCCTTCGAATTCCTCGAGGTCCGCCATGATGACCGGCAGCGCGAAGATCGAGCCCATGCTGGCGCGCACGGCTTCGGGGCCATAGGGATCGCAGCCGCTGCCCAGCACGATGACGCCGCTTGCCCCCGCCGCGTCGGCCGTGCGGATAACCGTGCCCAGGTTGCCGGGGTCGCGCGGGTCCTGCAGCGCTACATACAGGCTGCCGGTCTCCAGCTTCTGGTCTGCAAGTGCCGGTTTGGGCTGGCGGAACACCGAGATCACCGGTTGCGGATTGTCGCGCCCCGCCAGCGCCGCCTGCACCGCCTTGCTGGTTTGCACCACCGCGCGCGGGGAAACATGGCCGGCCCGTACCAGGTCGTCAATGTCGGCCAGATGTTCGGCAATCACAAAAGTTTCGGCAAGATCAACGCCGGCCTTCAGGCCCATGCGCAGCATGGCTTCGCCTTCCACGAGGAACAGGCCTTCCTTCTGGCGGTATTTCTTCTGGGCCAGCGCGCGTGCTGCCTTGATCCTGGCATTCTGCTGGCTTGTCACCAGCGGGCCGAACATGTCCGTGCGTGCCATCGGGGATGCCCTCTCCTTGCCTGCAATGCCCCTTCATAAGCGCATCCCTGCGCCCTGAACAGGCTTTATTGCAGCCCGGCGGCTGGCCCGAACGCGCAATAGCACCCGATATCGTGAAGGATCGGTGACAAATTGCCTTTTCACCACAGGCGGGCATTGAAACTTATCATGGATTGTGATCACCTTGGGTTGATGGCATGGTTGAAAGGGGTTTCAACTGACCGTCGCAGATGGGACACTCAACAGGGAGCATTCAATGTCGAATCTAGCCAATTTCCTCAAGCAGATGGGTACCGACTCCGCCTTGCGCGAAAATTATGTCGCAGACCCGGATGGCACCATGCAATCCGCTGGCCTGACCCAGGAGGAAATGGACGCCGTCAAAGCCGGCGACAAGGATAAGATCCGCGAACTGACCGGCAGCAATGGCGACGGTTTCGATTTGGTGGGCTTCCACTGGTTCATGAAACCGGACGAATGATTTCAGGGTATAATTTTGCGGTAAATGCCATCGCGGCAGCCCGGCAGTACGCTCTTGTACTGCCGGGCACCCTGCTTTTATTGCTCGCGCCGGCTGCCATGGCAGCCGGCGACCTTTCTGGTCAGGCCACGGATGCCCTTCTGCAAGCCGGAAACCACGAGCTGACGACCAATACCGTGCGTGCAGAAGCTATATATGCAGAGCTTCAGAACCGATACGGCAACCTGCCGGTGCCGGAAAAGGACGCGACCGACTATCTGGGCGCCCGGCTGGAGCTGATGCGCGGCGACATGGCAAAGAGCACGGCATCGCTTGAGGCACTCCTGCGAAGGGATCTGGGGAATGACCTTCTCATTCAGGTCAAGACTTATCTGGCTGGCAACTATGTCCTGCTGAGCCAGTTCGACAATGCGTTCAAGACCCAACTTTCCGCAATGAATGCCGTGCGGCCCGACACCACGCCCGACACCATCATGGAAACACTGAGCCGGTCCGCCTACATGTCGGCCCTGGCCGGCGCCTACCCGGAGGCGATTTCCTATTCGGTGCGGCTGCATGACATGGCGAAGGCGCTCAATAACAATCGTTACCTGTGCCGGGCCGAAGCGGAACATGGCATGGCGGAAAGGGCGATTGGCGACTATGCCAAATCCGAAATGCACCTGCTGGCCGCCCGGGACTATTGCAACGACGCAGGAGAGGCAAATTCCGCTCGGTTCGCCTCGCAGCATCTGGCGCGCACCTGGCTTGCAATGGGCGAGTACGACAAGGTCGTCACCATGCTCGAACGCATGGAAAAATTCATTACGCCGGAAAATTACTGGGCGCTTGGCGTAGCAGACAACCAGTTCCTGCTGGCCGAAGGCCTGGTTGGAATTGGCGATTGGGACAAGGCCCGCTTTGTCGCAGCCAAAGGCCTGAAACTGGGTCAGCAGATCGAATATCCGATGGCGGTGCGTGAAGCCAGCAAGACACTCGCAAACATTGCCGCCCATGACGGCGACTATGCCAAGGCCTATGAATATATCCAGATTCACCTTGCCGCCGCCAAAAGTGTTGCCGACGAAACCGAAGCACGATCACTGGCTTATGCCCGGGCACGGTACGATGCGGAGGACAAAGCCCGGCAGATTACCGACCTGCAGCGTGAAAACCGGGTGCTGGCGCTTGAACAGGCGCTTCGGGACCAGGAACGCCGCAACGCCTATATGGCGGCCGCTGTTGCGCTTGTCATCATCATCGCCCTGTGCCTGATCCTCTACCGCATGCGGCGGCAGCGCCTTTTGTTCCGGCAGCTTGCGGAAACCGACAGCCTGACCGGGGTCTCGAGCCGGCACCATGTGCTTGCGGCCGGCGAAATCCTGGCGACAGCGTCCGAGAATGGCGGCGACCGCATGGGCGTGATCCTGTTCGACCTGGATGAATTCAAGGCCATCAACGATACGCATGGCCACGCGGCAGGCGACTGGGCCCTGCGCGCGGTGGCCAATGCCTGCCGCCCGCACATAAGGGGCCGCGACGTGTTCGGGCGCTTTGGCGGCGAAGAATTCATCATCCTGTGCCGCGACGTCACACCGGCCAGCGCCACCACGCTCGCGGAACGCTGCCGCAAGGCCATTGCCGCCATCAACACCCAGGACAGCGGCGCGATTTTCGAACTGTCCGCCAGTTTCGGTTTTGCCGTGTCCGGCGTGCGCGACGACGGCACCCCGGCGCCGATCCGCATCGAGACCCTGATCCGCAAGGCCGACGACGCGCTTTACCAGGCCAAGGCCGGCGGCCGCAACCAGGTGGTAGACCACGCCGTCCTGCCGCAAATCATCTGAGGACGCATACCCCATGACCCAGAAACAGGGCTCGCTGACCTGTGTCGGCACCGGCATCATGCTTGCCGGCCACACCAGCGCCATTGCCACCAGCTATATCCAGAATGCCGATATCGTTTTTTCAGGCGCTGCCGAGAGCATGACCGAGCACTGGCTCAAGGGCCTGAACCCCAATCTGGTCAGCCTGCAGCAATTTTATGCCGAGGGCAAATACCGGCCAGACACCTATACCGACATGGTGGATGCCATCCTGGCTGCGGTGCGCGCCGGCAAACGGGTCTGTGCGGCTTTCTATGGCCATCCCGGCATCTTTGCCTGCATTGGCCACCGGGCCATTGCATCGGCCCGCGCCGAAGGCTATCGCGCCCATATGGAACCGGGCATTTCCGCCGAGGCCTGCCTCTATGCAGACATGGGGCTGGACCCCGCCGATGCCGGCTGCCAGAACTTCGAGGCCAGCCAGTTCATGTTCTACCGGCGCGTCGTGGACCCCTCGGCCCTGTTGATCCTGTGGCAGGTGGGCATCGCCGGCGAACATACGCTGACCCGCTTCGAAGGCAAGCGCGAGGGGCTGGAAGTACTGGTCGACATTCTTGAGGAGCGCGGTTTCCCGCGCGGGCACAGGGCCGCGCTGTATGAAGCCGCGACCCTGCCGATCGAACGGCCGCGTATCGACTGGCTGCAGCTTCAGGACCTGCCGGACGCAAAACCCGGCATGTTCACCACATTGGTCATACCGCCAGCACAGGCCCTTGTGCCCGACCAGGCGGTACGCCAGCGCCTTGGTCTTGGCGGGGCCTGAGGGATCAGGATACGTAATTGAGCGCGTGTACGCCGTCCGCGGTCAGCACAATCGGCCGGGCACCGAAGGGGCGCAAGAGTTCAGGCGCACGGTGCGGGCGCAAGGCGGCAACTTTCGTCAGCGCATCGGCCACGGCGGCTGAGGGTGCGCGCACCAGAATATCGCCCGCCGCTTCGGCGCCAGACAGCACCACACGCCGGCGTGTATCCAGAAGCCCGGCCCGGCTGAAGCGGCCAAGGGCGGCCACCGCACCGTCGCGCACCGGCACGGGCACACAGGCCCCGGTGCCTTCATGCCGGAAATGCACCCGCCATTCGCTGGGCCCGAAGGCTGCGATGCGCCCGCCCACATCCACAAGGCCCGCGGGCATGCCAAATTCCTTCAGCGCCTTGATGCCGATATCGGCGGCATAGCCCTTGATCAAGCCATCCAGCGCCACAAACAGGCGCCCCCTGAGCCGCACATAACCCCGGTCCGACAGGTCAAGGTCGGTCCAGCTTGCCAGGCCTTCCGTGCCGGCCGCGACCGCGTCGAACAGGCCATCGGTGCGGTAGGCGATGTCGTTCGCCAGCGCCATGGCGTGCCACATCCAGTCCGGCACCGGCGTGCTGGCGCCCACGGGTGCGGCGCAGGCCTGCATCAATGCGCTGTCGGCATTGTTGCGGTCTGTCATGGCCGCCAAGCGGTCCATGGCATCAAAGGCTGCCATGATGGCGCGACCGGCACAGGGACCCCCCACACCCGCCACCGCGATATGGGCAATGCCACCCATGAAGGGCCGTGCCCGCGTCTGTTGTTCACAGCATGTCACTGGTCAAATCCCCATTCTTCTGCCCGGCATCGGTGCGTCCGGGTATCGCTTGCCAGCCCCCGCCGGTTGCACTTTGGCACCTGCCTTCCGGCAATGGCACCTTGGCGCATGCACCCCGGCGGCATTGTCCCTGCCAACCCGGGTCGCCTTTCCGGCTTGTTTAATTGTTATTAAGAATAATTCTTAATTGCAAGCCTGAATCCTGACAAAAGATCGGCTAAGGCAGGACGGCAGATATTGACGCTCGTGCCCGCCTGCCCCCTGTGGTAAAGACATGTGTCCGGGCAACAGGGCAGGCTTTGGCTTCAGGCCTGCGAGGCGAGGACAAATCCCATGGAAAAACCGACGATCGTTATCGGCACCAAAACCTATTCCAGTTGGTCGCTGCGCGGCTGGCTTGCGGTGGCGCACACCGGCCTTGATTTCGAAGAGATCAAACTGCCCCTTGATACGCCCGAGTTTCACGAGCGTATCAGGCACCTGTCGCCATCGGGTTTTGTGCCGGCGCTCAGGCACGGTGATGTGCAGGTATGGGATTCGCTGGCGATCATCGATTATTGCGCCCGCATCGCCCCAAACAAATTCTGGTGGCCCGAAGGGCCGGTTGCCTACGGTTTCGCCCGTTCGGTTGCCGCAGAAATGCACAGCGGTTTCACCGCGCTCAGGGGTGCGGCACCGATGAATTTGCGGGCGCGGTATGCAGGGCTGAAACTTTCGGACAGGGTGCGGAAGGATGTCGACCGGATCGACAGCCTGTGGACCCAGTGCCGCAGCCGCTTTGGCGGCGACGGCCATTTCCTGTTTGGCGCCTTTTCAGCGGCAGACATGATGTATGCGCCGGTCGTCGCCCGTTTCATCGGTTATGGCGTCAGCCTGAGCCCGACGGCGACCGCCTACCGCGACGCCATGCGCGCCCATCCGCTCATCAACCGCTGGTATGAAGACGCAGCCACAGAAACCCAGGTCGTGGCGCAGGACGAGATTGACCCGAATGCCACGATGCTGGGGTAAGGATTGAGCGAAAGCGGCGAGAGACTCAGATCTCGCCGTTTTTCAGGGCTTCGAACAGTTCCAGCGCTTCGGGGCCATCCCATTTGAGGGGGCCAAGGAACTTGGCGCGCACGCGCCCGTCGGCGCCCACGATCAGGCTCGTGGGCAAGGAACTGTCGGCCAGGTCGAAAGCGATCTTCATGGTCGGCTCGGCATAAAGGTTCAGCCCCGCGACACCCCATTCGGCCAGGATTTCGCGCGCTTCGGGGATACCGCCGCGCCCGACATTGATGGCCACCACCTCGAACCGGTCGTCGCCCAGTTCTTTCTGCAGGTTGGCAAGCTCCGGCATCTCGGCCCGGCAGGGTGCACACCAGCTTGCCCACAGGTTTATGAGCAGCGCCTTGCCCTTCATGGCGGACAGCGGTGCGGCGCTGCCATCTTCGCGCTGGATCATGTGATCCGTGAGCGTCAGCTCGCCGTCAGGCAAGGTCAACTTGGCCATTTCGCCTTTCAGGTAAGAATTTATCGGTGCATCAGCCGTTGTGCCAGGCATAATTGCCCGATAAGCTGCGGCGCCAAAAAGCGCGACCACAAGAATGATGACAGGGATAAGCAGGGCCTTACGGGGCATGCGCGTCTCCGGATGGATATGGAATGAGCGATCAAAATAATAATACCGGCCAGAAAGGCAAGGCCGACACGGATCACATTAATGGCAATGGCGCTGCGAACAGCCAGGGCCAGAGCATGTGGGGCGGCCGCTTCGGTGGTGGGCCATCGGCCATCATGCAGGAAATCAATGCCTCCATCGGCTTCGACAAGCGCCTGTACCGCGAAGATATCGCCGGTTCCAAGGCCCATTCCGCCATGCTGGCCAAAGCCGGCATCATTTCGGACGCCGACCGCGACGCCATCCACCGCGGGCTGGACCAGGTGAAAGCCGAAATCGAAGCCGGCCAGATGGAATTCCGGGCCGAGCTTGAAGATATCCATATGCATGTGGAAAGCCGCCTCCGTGAACTGGTGGGCGACGCCGGCGCGCGCCTGCACACAGGCCGGTCGCGCAACGATCAGGTGGCGACAGATTTCCGCCTCTGGACCCGCGCCGCCATCGACCAGCTTGACACAGCCTATGTCGAGCTGCTGTCCGCCATCGTTACGAACGCGGAACAATATGCCGGTGCGGTGATGCCCGGCTTCACCCATCTGCAGACCGCGCAGCCCGTGACCCTGGGCCACCATCTGATGGCCTACTATGAAATGCTGTCGCGCGACCGGGCCCGGCTGGCCGACTGCCGCAAGCGCGTGAACGAAAACCCGCTGGGCGCGGCCGCACTGGCCGGCACCAGTTTCCCGATCGACCGGCACATGACCAGCGAAGCCCTGGGCTTCGACCGGCCGATGGCCAATTCGCTGGATGCGGTGTCGGCGCGCGATTTTGCGCTTGAGTTCCTGTCGGTCCTGACCATTTCAGCCGTGCACCTGTCGCGCCTTGCGGACGAGATTGTGCTGTGGGCCACCTCGGCCTTCCGTTTCCTGAAGCTGTCGGACGGCTTTTCAACCGGCTCGTCGATCATGCCGCAGAAGCGCAACCCCGACGCCGCCGAACTGGTGCGCGCCAAGGTGGGCCGCATCATGGGCGCCCAGAACGGCCTGATGATGGTGATGAAGGGCCTGCCGCTTGCCTATTCCAAGGACATGCAGGAAGACAAGGAACCCGTGTTCAAGGCCGTGGACGATTTCGCCCTGTGCCTCGCGGCCATGACCGGCATGATGCAGGATTTCCGCCCCGACACGGAAGCGATGAAACGCGCCGCCGGCCTGGGCTTTTCAACCGCGACCGACCTGGCCGACTGGCTGGTGCGCGTGCTGGGCCTGCCATTCCGCGACGCCCACCATGTGACCGGCGCCGTGGTGAAGGAAGCCGAAAACCGGGGTGTCGACCTCTCGGACCTGCCGCTGGATGCCATGCAGGCGGTCGAACCCCGCATTACCGCCGATGTGTTCAACGTGCTGACGGTCGATGCCTCTGTCAGCAGCCGCACGTCCTTTGGCGGCACCGCGCCCGCCAATGTGCTGGCCGCCGCCAAGGCCGCGAAGGAGAGCCTGAAATGATGATCAAACGCCTGATCCTGATTGCGCTTGTCGCCGGTATCGGCCTTTCGGCCACGGCCTGCGGCAAGAAGGGCGACGTACACCCGCCCAAAACCAACGAACAACAGGATAGCTGACCGGCCTATAAGGCCCGCCAAGTTTGAGGACAGTCCGACACCATGGACCATTTCGAGTATAAAAACGGCCAGATGCATGCCGAAGGTGTGCCGCTTTCCACCATCGCCGATGCCGTGGGCACCCCGGTATATGTCTATTCCAGCGCGACGCTCAGGCGCCACTACCGTGTGTTCGCCGCCGCGTTTGAAGGCGTGGACGCGCTCGTGTGTTTTGCCGTGAAGGCCAACAGCAACCAGGCCGTGCTGGCGACCCTGGCGCGCGAAGGCGCCGGCGCCGATGTGGTCAGCCTGGGTGAATTGACCCGGGCCCTGCGCGCCGGCATCCCGGCAGAGCGCATCGTCTTTTCTGGTGTCGGCAAAACGCCGGATGAAATGCGTGTGGCGCTTGAGGCCGGCATCAAACAGTTCAACGCCGAAAGCGAGGCCGAGCTTGAGGTGCTGAACACGGTTGCCGGTGCCATGGGCATGAAGGCGCCCGTGAGCGTGCGGGTAAACCCGGACGTGGACGCCAAGACCCACGCCAAAATCTCGACCGGCAAATCGGAAAACAAGTTCGGCATTCCGTGGCAGCGTGTCGATGCGGTTTATGCCCGCATCAAGGACCTGCCGCACCTTGAAGCCGTGGGTGTGGACCTGCATATCGGCTCGCAACTGACCGACCTGGAACCATTCCGGCAGGCGTTCGGCAAGGTGGTGGCGCTGGTGAAGGACCTGCGCACGCGCGGCCATGACATCCGCCACATTGACCTGGGCGGCGGGCTGGGCATCCCCTACGATCCCGACCAGGCGGTGCCGCCCGCGCCGGCGGCATACGGCAGCATGATCCGCGAGGTGCTGGGTGACCTGGATTGCAGTATCATCCTGGAGCCCGGCCGCCTGATCGCCGGCAATGCCGGCATCTTGCTGACCCGCATGATCTACGAAAAAACCGGGATCGACCGCACTTTCTATATCCTGGATGCGGCGATGAACGACCTGACCCGCCCTGCCATGTATGACGCCTACCATGCCATCGTACCGGTGGCGGAACCCGCAAGCCGGGAACGTATCGAGGCAGACTTTGTCGGCCCCGTGTGCGAAAGCAGCGATACATTCGCCAAGGCCCGCAAGACCGCGCGGCTGGAAGCCGGCGACCTGGTTGCGATCAAATCGGCGGGGGCATATGGTGCCGTGATGGCCTCGACCTACAACAGCCGGACCCTGGTGCCTGAAGTCCTGGTGGATGAGGACCGCTATGCGATCGTGCGCCGGCGTCAGTCGCTTGAGGAACTTCTGTCCCTGGATTCGGTGCCGGACTGGCTTTCCGACGCTTCCTGAAGCTCTCTGGCATCCGGCGCCGGGCCGGACTGCCGGCGCCGGGCGTCGCCCTCGCGGCCCGATTTCAGCGCCTTGTTGACGGCAGACAGAAGCTGTTCCATCGAAAAGGGCTTGGACAGCACCCCTTCGATCAGCAGCGACAGATTGTGCGCGCGCTGATGTTCGCTGGCATAACCGGTCATCATCAGGATCGGCACATGCGGGCGCACCGCCCGCACCTTCAAGGCAAGCGAAATGCCGTCCATGTGCGGCATGACAATATCGGTGATCAGAAGGTCGAAATGGCGGTCGGACATCATGTCCACGCCCTCGGCGCCATCGGCGGCAACAAGGACACTGTGGCCGTGCATGTTCAAAACACGCGCAACATATTCGCGAACGGACTCTTCGTCCTCAACAATCAGCACCCGTGCCACAGGATTATCCTTCCCGCGATGGACTTATCAGCAATCAGGCCCGCCCCATCTTTCCGATGAACGGCAACTCCCTGTACCTGTATGCAATGTCCATTCCATATCCGATAACAAAAATATCGGGGCACTCGAAACCGATGAAATCAGGTTTGATATTAGTCTCGCGGCCACAGCTTTTGTCAAGCAACACAACGCTTGTAACCGATTGCGCGCCCTGCGCCATGAAATAGTCGCGCGCAAACGACAGGGTGCGGCCATTTTCGAAAATATCATCAATCACCAGCACCTCGCGGCCCTCGACCGGCAATTCTGACGCGGCAACAAGATCCACCTTGTCCTTGCGCCGGTCCTTCTTGACATGGATGAAATCCATTTCCATCACGCAGCCGCGGGCTGACATGGCACGGGTCAGGTCGGCGGCGAACATCATGGCACCGTTCATCACCACCTGTGCGACCGGTTCTTCATCGAACCAGCGCACCAGTTGGGCGGCAAGCTCCTCGACCCGGGCAACGATCTCGTCGCTTGTGAACACCGGCTCCACGCCATGGTGCGCGTCGCCCGCCCTGTCCCAGTCGAAGAAATAATGCATCAGGGGGCCTCCGCCGCTTCGGTCGACGATTTGGTACCCTCGAGCACTTTCACCTCGGCGGTGGCGGCGCCAGTCGGGATCGGGCTGCGGCTCTGTTCGAACGCCAGTTTGGCCCCCCGGCGGATCACCAGGCCCGGCGGATCGAAGGTCCAGCTATCAAGTACACGCCCCCGGCCATCCTTGATCTCGATCAGGAGCCGCGGCACGTTGGCGGCGCGGTTGCCGGTATTTTCAACATAGCCCCGAAGCACAAGCGCCATCTGGCCTTCGCGTTCCTCCACCGTGGGCGGATCAAGCGAGGCACGCACATAGACCTCTTCTTCGGTGATCGGCTTGGTGAGGGTTTCACCCTCTGCGGGCCGGAAACGTTCAATGTCGGACGAACCTTCGAACAGGCTGTAGAAACCGCGGCTGGCGGGCCAGCTTTCTTTCAGGGTGTCCTGCATGAACACCAGCACATAAAGGACCGACAGGATGAACACCATCAGAAGCGCCCAGCCGACCGTGACAATCCGGCGCTGGCGCGCGAGCGCGCCGCGTTCGGCATCGCGCCGCTGTTCGGCGCGGCGGCGGGCCAGGAAATCATCCTCGTCATAGGCTTCGCCGTCTTCGGCGTCGTCATAATCATCGCCGTCAGGGTCGGTCTCTTCGCGCGCACGGTCATGCTCGAAGTCTTCTTCGACAGCATCATGGGCCAGCTTTTCGCGGAGCACGGCGCCAACGCCAAAGTCGTCACCGGGCTCAAAATCGGCGGCAGCAGGTTTTTTCGCAGCCGCCGGTCGTGGGCCCTCGTCGTCGAACGGGTCGTCCATGTGCGCGGGCGGCGGTGGCGGCGCTTCATCGAGGGTGCGGCGCATCTGTGCGGTGCGCGCGGCCAGTCCGGCATCGTCTGCCACCATCGAACGCGCGGCGGCCGGCGGCACACGGCCACCAACGGGCGGCACGGGCCGGCGCACCGGGGCGGGCCGAGCTTGCGGCTGCGGCTTCAGCACCTGTTTCGGCGTGGCGTGCCAACTGTGTTTGCACTTGGCACAGCGCACCTTTCGGCCTTCCGGCGGAATGGCACCGTCGGGTATTTTGAAATTTGCGCTACACGAAGGACAAACAAGGATCATACATCAGTCCAGATATCAGGGCGGTTGATGATTTTCTTCCCCCAACCATATGCCACGAAACGGCCCAAGTGTATAGGAAAGCTCGAAAAAAACACAAGCCTCCGTGATATGTCCCGTTCCGGTACAGGCGGGGGCACCTCTGGACTGTACGGACGTCCTGTGCAATTCTGCGCCGGGGCAAGCAGGAGCGGTTATGATTACATTCGAAAATGTCGGCATGCGGTACGGGATGGGTACCGAAGTCCTGCGCGACATCAGCTTTTCCCTCGACCGCGGATCGTTTCATTTCCTGACCGGGCCGTCGGGCGCGGGCAAGACGACTCTGCTGAAACTGCTGTATCTTGCACATCGCCCGAGCCGCGGCCTTGTCAATTTTTTCGGACGCGACCTTGCGACCCTCGAACGCGGCGCGCTGCCGCGGCTGAGGCGCCGCATCGGGGTCGTGTTCCAGGATTTCCGCCTGTTTGACCATCTGACCGCCTTTGAGAATGTGGCGCTGCCCTTGCGCATTCAGGGCGCGAAGAAAGCCCAGGTTGCCGACCATGTCGAAGAGCTCCTGAGCTGGGTCGGCCTTGAGGACCGCATGCATGCGCGCCCGGCCACCCTGTCGGGCGGTGAAAAACAGCGTGTCGCCATCGCCCGCGCCGTGATCAACAAACCCGACCTTCTGGTCGCCGACGAACCCACAGGCAACGTGGACCCCGACATGTCGCGCCGCCTGATGCACCTGTTCGTGGAACTGAACAAGATCGGCACCACCACGGTGGTCGCGACCCACGACGAGGACCTGGTGCGCATGATCGGCGCGCCGATTATGCGCCTCGACAAAGGTGAGCTGAACATGATTGCCGGCGGCACGCCCCTGGACCCGGAGGCGGCAGCATGAGCATGTGGGGCCGTACACTCCAGTTCCTGCCAAAGCAGAACCAGCGCGAAGGCCTGCTGCCCTGGGTCATCGGGGTGATGCTGTTCCTGTGCGCCCTGTCGCTGACATCGGCCCTGGCGCTGGGCCGCGGCCTTGAACGCTGGAGCGCGGGGCTGACCTCGAATCTGTCGGTGCAGATTGTGGTCGACGACCCGATGGTGCGCAAGGCCCAGACCGAAGACGCGCTCAGACTGTTGCGGGCGACACCGGGTGTGGCCGAAGCCAGCGTGATGGCAGACGCGGACGTGATAGCGCTCCTGTCCCCCTGGCTGGGTGAAATTCCGACCGATACCGGCCTGCCCTTGCCGACCCTCATTGAGGTAAAGCTGACCGCGCCTGATGCCGTCAATATCAAGGGGCTGGGCGAACGGCTGATGGCCACAGCGTCCGGCGCCCGGCTGGATGACCATCAAGCCTGGATGACCCAGATCCTGAACCTGGCCGCCGTAGTGCGCCTCCTTCTCGCGGGCATCGTGGTGATGGTGGTGCTTTGTACCGTCGCCATCGTTATTTTCGGCTGCCGGGCGGGGCTTGCGACCCACCGGGAAAGTATCGAGATCATGCATCTGATGGGCGCCGAGGACCGCACCATTTCGCAGGCGTTTGACGAACGCTATCTGGCGCACGGCCTGAAAGGCGGCCTGTTTGGTGTGCTGATGGCGGGGCTGACCCTCTATATCCTGATCCGGCTTGCGGACGACATGGGCCAGGGCCTCATTCAGGCCAGCCTGCCAGCGGCCTCGAGCCTGGCCTGGCTTGCGCTTTTGCCGGTTCTGTCCGGTGTCGTGACCATGCTGACCGCCCGCATTACCGTGCGGCGCGCGCTTCTGGACCTGATGTAGGACGGCGGCCATGAAAAAGCGTCGTTTTGCCCCCTGGCGGTTCCTCCTCAGATTGCCCCTGTATCTCGGCGCCCTGTGGGCGCTTGGTTTTGCCTATTATGTCGTGCAATTGCCTGAGGTGGCCGAAATTCCAGCCATGGAAGCCGATGCCATCATCGTGCTGACGGGCGGCGCCGGCCGGCTGGAAGCGGGCATGACCCTGTTGCAGCAGAAAACCGCGGAGCGGCTTTTGTTGTCTGGGGTGCATCCGTCCGTCGAGATGACGGAACTGAGCGCGCTCACGGGGCTTGATATGTCGCTGTTCAATTGCTGTGTCGACCTTGGCCGCAGTGCGCGCAACACCATCGGCAATGCCACGGAATCGCGCACCTGGGCACGGTCCCACGGCTTCCGCAGGCTGATCATCGTGACCGCCGATTACCACATGCCGCGCAGCCTGGTGGTGTTCCGCCGCGCCATGCCGGAAGCGGAATTTATCGCCTATCCCGTGAATTCGGGCCGGCCCGTCCATCTTTTGGCCAAAGAATACACCAAATATGTGTTCACGGTTCTGGGGCAGGTGCTCCCGGACAAAGCCTATGAGCAGGAAACATGACCCGATTTCGTACCCTCGCCCTTCTGATCCTTGCCGCCGTGCTGGTTTATACCGGCCTTTGGTACACGGCCGGCATGAAAGCGGAAAAAGCCGTGGTGGCCAAATTTTCAGCCTGGCGCGATGCCGGCTTGAAAGTCGACCATGGCAAGGTGACGCTTGAGGGCTTTCCCTACCGGATCATCATCACGGTCGACAAACCCGAGGTGCGCACCCGTGCGAAAGGCCTTCAGGTCAAGGCCGGTTCCCTGACCCTGATCAGCCATCTGTGGACACCCGGCCACTGGATGGCCGAAGCCCATGATGTCGCGGCATCGGCGGCGGGCGACGCCTGGGCGCTGACGGACGGTTACATGCGCGCGAGCTATCGCCGGCATGAAGACGGCCGCCCGATCATCGTGGTGGATTCGCTGGCGACCGACGATTTCCAGCTTCTGAAAGCACCGGGGCTTGATGCACCCGCGCGCCTGGACAGTTGGACCCTGTACCTGCGCCCGGGCACCGAAAAACACGGCCCAGACAGCGGGCTTTATGAAGACCGGTTCCTCGATTTCAAACTGCAGGCAGCCGCGGGCGCTACGCAGGTCGGTCTTGAAGGCGGCATTTCGGGCCCCGTGATCGCGGACTGGACGGCGGACCAACTGGCGGCCTGGCGTGATGGCGGCGGCATCCTTGAATTCGACAGCATCGATTTTGCCGTGGCCGGTGCGCGCCTCAAAGGCAACGCCAGCCTGACTTTGGATGAAACCTTCAAACCGCTGGGCAGCGCCAGCCTGACCATGGCCGGCGGCAGTGCGCTGGCGCGCTGGCTGGACGGCACCGGCATCCAGGCCGATACCGCCATCGCCACCATCGGTGAAGAAGCCGCATCGGTGCCGGTGATGCTGCAGAACGGGCAGGTGACGGTTGGCAATGCCGAGCTGACGTCCCTCAAACCGGTGATCGGCGACTGAATACCCTGATCAGGGTTTGTGCGGGCGGCCAAAATCCGCCTGCGCATCGTCCTGCCCCGCATCGATGATGCGGCGGCGAATGTCGCGCGTGCGGGTAAACAGGTCAAACAACTGGTCGCCATCACCCCAGCGGATCGCCCGCTGCAGCGCCGTCAGGTCCTCGGAAAACCGGCCCAGCATTTCAAGAACCGCGTCCTTGTTGTTCAGGAATACGTCGCGCCACATGGTCGGGTCGGACGCCGCGATACGGGTGAAATCCCGGAAACCACCCGCGGAATATTTGATGACCTCAGACCGCGTGACCGCCTCGAGGTCCGAGGCCGTGCCGACGATATTGTAGGCAATCAGGTGCGGCACATGGCTGGTGATCGCCAGCACCAGATCATGGTGCTGGGCGGTCATGATCTCGACCTTGCTGCCAAGGGCGGTCCAGAAATCGGTCAGGCGCGCCACCGCAGCCTCGTCCGCGCCTTCGGGCGGCGTCAGGATGCACCAGCGGCCATCAAACAGCGACGCAAAACCCGCTGCCGGGCCCGAATGTTCGGTGCCGGCAACCGGGTGGCCGGGGATCAGGTGCGCATGCGCGGGCAACAAAGACTGCAGCGCCTTCAGCACACTTTCCTTCACCGACCCGACGTCCGAAACGATGGCCCCTGCCTCAAGGGCCGGCGCGATCGCAGCCCCCACGGATGCCATGGCACCCACAGGCACCGCCAGGATCACCAGGCCGGCACCGCGCACGGCGTCGGCCACATTGGTCAGGCAGGCGTCGGCAAGGCCGAGCCTTTCGGCTTCGGCGCACACGTCGGCGCTGGCGTCCGCCAGCACCAGCCGACCGGCCAGGTTGCCCCGGCGCACGGCCCGCGCAACCGACGAGCCGATAAGCCCGGCCCCGATGATGGTGACCTGGTCGAAATGCGTGCCCTCAGTCATTGCTGCCCCGCTCTTCCGGCGAACCGTTCATGAATTCGGTGATCAGCGCCACCACCCCCCGGTTCTGCTGTTCGGACCCGATGGAAATGCGCAGGTGGTTCGGCAGCACACCAAGGGCCCGGACGATATAGCCGTTTTTCAACAGGAATTCGTTGCATTCAAGCGCCGTGAACGGGCTTTCGGTGGGGAAGCCAACCAGCAGGAAGTTGGTTTCGCTCGGCACCACATCAAGGCCAAGGGCGGTCAGCGCCGCCGTTTCCCAGTCGCGCCATTCGGCGTTGAAATCGACCGACGCCTTCAGATGTGCCTGGTCGTGCACAGCCGCGATGGCGGCATCCTGTCCGGTGAGGCACACATTGAAAGGCATGCGCACCCGGTTGATCATGTCCGCGAGCGCGGGCGGGAAATACCCCCAGCCGACCCGCAGGCCCGCGAGCGCATACATTTTCGAGAAAGTGCGCACCATCACCACATTTTCGGCCCGCTCCACGAGCCTGGCGCCGGCGTCATAGTCGGCGGCAGTCACACATTCCGCATAGGCGGCATCCAGGACCAGCAGCACGTTTTCCGGCAGGGCCGCATGCAGGCGCTCGATCTCGTCCCAGCGCACATAGGCGCCCGTAGGGTTGTTCGGGTTGTCGATGAAAATCAGCTTTGTGCGTTCGGTCACCGCAGCCAGGATGCCGTCGATGTCGGCGCCCCAGTCCTTGTTGGGCACGGCGATGCCGGTGGCACCCACGGCGTCGGTCTGCACGGGGTAGACCATGAAACCATACTGGCTGAAGATCACCTCGTCGCCCGGCCCGGCGAAGGAATGGATCAACAGGGTCAGGATATCGTCGGAACCCGCGCCACAGATGATGCGCTCGGCATCCAGGCCATGCACCTGGGCGATGGCATCGCGGAGCGCGCGGGATTCGGCGTCCGGGTAACGCATCATCCTGTCGGCGCTGGCGCGGGCGGCTTCAAGCGCCTTGGGGCTCGGGCCAAAGACGGATTCGTTCGAGGACAGCTTGACCGGATGATGGATGCCCGCCACGGTCGATTTACCGGGCACATAGGGCTTCATCTTCACAATCCAGTCATGGGCTTTCGGCGCCGTCATGGCACGTCCTCCTCCGCCTTGCACAAATATAAGGGAAACCAAAGGTTTCGCGGCCATAGAACTAGCCACACGGCGCTTCAAAGGCAAAGGAAACTTTCCTAATTCACCGGGAAAGTTTTACGGGCGTTGACAATGGGGCCAACCCCCGCTTTTCTGTGCGCCACCAAGGGCCCAAAGCTATGGCCCGCATGCGAGGACACGATGAACCGGCACACCGGACAACAGGCAACCCTTTTTGACGCCGAGCCCCTGCGGCTCGATGGCGGAGCCCTGTTGTCGCCGGTCACGGTCGGGTACGAAACCTATGGCAACCTGAATGCCGACCGTACCAATGCGATCCTGATCTGCCATGCCCTGACCGGCGACCAGTTTGTGGCGTCCAATCACCCGATCACCGGCAAGCCCGGCTGGTGGACCCGCCTTGTGGGCCCCGGCAAGCTGATCGATACCGAGAAATATTTTGTCGTCTGCTCGAACGTGCTGGGCAGTTGCCTGGGCACAACCGGTCCGGGTTCCACCAATCCGGCAACCGGCAAGGCATACGGCCTTGATTTCCCGGTCATCACCATCCGTGACATGGTGCGCGTACAGGCGGCGCTTCTGGACCATCTGGGTGTAGGCACCCTGATGGCCGTGATCGGCGGTTCGATGGGCGGCATGCAGGTGCTGGAATGGCTGACCACCTACCCCGAACGGCTGCACAGTGCTGTTGCACTTGCAACAGCCGCCAGGCACACGGCCCAGAATATTGCCTTCCATGAAGTCGGGCGCCAGGCCATCATGGCCGACCCCAACTGGCATGACGGCCGTTATTACGACCATGCCGCCAAACCCGACAAGGGCCTGTCGGTCGCGCGCATGACCGCGCACATCACCTACCTGTCGGAAGACGCGCTGACCCGCAAGTTCGGCCGCAACCTGCAGGCGCGTGATGCCGTCAGCTTCGGTTTCGATGCCGATTTCCAGGTCGAAAGTTACCTCAGGCACCAGGGCAGCACCTTTGTCGACCGGTTCGATGCCAACAGTTACCTGTATGTCACCCGCGCGCTTGATTATCTCGATATCGCCGGGCGCCACGAAGGCCGGCTGGCCGACGCCTTCCGCCGTGCCGCGCATGTGCGGTGCTGTGTGATCAGTTTCACGTCCGACTGGCTGTATCCGACGGTCGAGAACAAGCGCATCGTGCATGCCATGAACGCCGCCGGGGTGCCGGTCAGCTTCGCGGAAATCGACGCGCCGCACGGGCACGACAGTTTCCTGCTGGATGTGCCGGAGATGGACCATATGCTGACCGGTTTCATGACCGCGGCAGCCCGCGCACGGGGGCTTGAGGCATGACCACCGAGCAATTGCGCCCCGACCTGAAGCTGATCGCCGACCTCATTGAACCCGGCAGCCGCGTGCTGGACGTCGGCTGCGGCGACGGCGAACTGTTGGACTGGCTTGTGCGCCACCGCGATGTCGATGGCCGCGGGATCGAGATCAGCCAGTCCGGCGTGAATGAATGTGTCGGCAAGGGCCTGTTCGTGATCCAGGGCGACGCCGACAATGACCTGGCCGAATATCCGGACCAGTGTTTCGATTATGTGATCCTGTCCAAGACCCTGCAGGCCGTGCACCGGCCACGCGATGTGCTGGTGTCCCTGCTCCGGATCGGCAAGAAGGCCGTGGTGACCATCCCCAACTTCGGCCAGTGGAAAGTACGCATGAGCCTGGTAACCCGCGGCCGCATGCCGGTCACGAAGGCGCTGGAGAAAACCTGGTACAATACGGACAACATCCATTTCTGTACCATTCTCGACCTGTTCGACCTTCTGGAAGCCGAAGGCATCCGGGTTCGGGAATTTGTCCCGCACACCGCGCGCGGCCAGCGCCTGAACATTGGCCGTATGCGCGCCAACTGGTCCGCCGACCAGGCGCTGTTCCTTCTGGAACGCTGAGCTGATCACACAAACGCTATCTGGCACGATATTGGCTTGCCCCCAGCCACATGTTATGTGGAAGAACGATTTTCTTTGGGGGAGAGTCAGAATGCAATGGATTGAATCCGCGTCCGGCAGGGGGCTTTATGCCGGATGACCAGAATGCCCGACCGCAGGAAATAGCGCTGCCGCGCTCGACTTTTTCCACAGAAATCCTGCGCAATACTGACGATGTTGATGCCGGTTTTGTCTCGGACGCCTGGATCGATGCCATGTCGGTCTTTTTCAATGCGTCGCAGATTGCGGACACAAATGCCCGGCAAAAACTGAACCCCCGGAACGAAACTCGCGGCACAATCGATAATTTCCTGTTCCCGGGTTTCATGTCGATCCGGGTTACGGCGTCAGGCCAGCATTTCACGCGCGGCAATGCCAACTTCGCCCGCGACAGTATCGACGGGCTCGTTCTGCAATATTACCGCTCAGGCGGAATCCTGTCCGAAGCCGGCGGCGACAGCAAGAATATCGGAACCGGGGACCTGCACCTCGTCGACATGACGCGGCACATACATGCCACTGCAAGCGATTTTGATGCCTTCAACCTCCTGATCCCCCGCACAGTGCTGGAAGCCGCGGACATCAACATGGACAACCATCATACCCGCCGGCTGGCCGGCGATGCGGTGGCCACGCGCATTCTTGCCCGGCACATGCAGGACCTGCATCTCATGGCTGAATATATGACCCCCAACGAGGCAGCGGGCCTTGTGGCACCGACCGTCAGCCTTTTGCGGGCCGCCCTTGACGCAACCCCGGAGGCGCTTGCCCAGGCCCAGCCCGCCATTGACCGCGGGCGCTTGCAGGAAATTCGCACCTTTGTGGACCGGCACCTGCAAAACCCGGCCCTGAGCCCCGACATGATCGCGCATGCGCTGGGCATGTCGCGCGCCACCCTGTACCGGCTTGCCGCGCCGCTGGGGGGCATCCAGCGTTTTGTGACCAACCGCCGGGTCCGGCATGCGTTCCGGCTGCTGACGTCGCCTGACGGCCGCAATATTCCGCTGATCCAGTTAGCCTTTGACCTGGGGTTCCAATCGGAAAGCACGTTCCGCCGGGCGTTCCGCGAAGCGTTCGGCATGGCGCCCGCGGAAGCGCGCGACCTGGGGGCCCAAGCCTATGTCCATTATCATGCTGCCGCCAGCCGGGAACGGTCTGACGTCAGCCATGTGGCAATGGGTGACACGCTTTATAAAAAATGGGTTGCTGATCTCCTGACCTGACACCGGGCGCATGCTGCCGCCATAAAAGTGATCACTTTGAGACACATTGCCCGCTACGCGCGACAGGTTGCCGGGACAGGCCTGTGCGAGTCCTCCTATATTAACACAAGTGTTAACAAGATCCGGGGCCCTGGCCCCGCCAATTGCGAGGATGGGAAAGTGTGGGGCGACTTCCATCATGAGGCAGCTCATCGGGCTGCCTATCCGGTATTCCGGCAAGGCAGGCGCTGATGGCACGCAAACCGCGCCTGCATTATCCCGGCGGCTATTACCATGTGGTGCTTCGCGCCGCGCCCGGGGTCGATCTCTTTACCGATGAAACCGACAAGGATGCATTTCTTGAATTGCTGGCGGTGGGCCTGCGCGAATGCGGATATCACCTGCATGGCCACGCGCTTGGCCGGGACCGCTTTGAACTGATCATCGAAATCGGCGACCTGCCGCTGTCGTCCATGATGCAGAAACTGGCCCTCAGGTTCACCCGCTATGCGCACCGGCGCCACGGGTTTGAAGGTTCGCTGTTCCAGGGGCGCTATCTGGCGCTGCTGTTCGACCCGGCCTGCCATCTTGAGACCGTGCAGGCGCACCTGAAGGCGCTTGAAGGACACGGTGATGTTCTGTCGACGCCGGTCTGGCCGCCCGCAGGCTACAACGGCCAGGTCGTGGGTTCAAAGCAGTTTCGCGCCTTGGTCGCCGCAACGGACAGCGAGCGCACCGTGCCGCAGACAGTGGAAAAAACCCCAGGCGAACTTCTGACGATCGCGCGCGAAATCCTCGGCATTTCACCGCAGGAACTGACAGGCGCCACACGTGCGCGGCGCGCCGTGCGGCAGCGCTGCATTTTCACCGCAGCGGTGCAACAGGCCTGTGGCCACAGCCTGTCGGACGTGGCGCGCCTTCTGAAGCGGGATGTGTCCAGCCTCAGTCGCAACATGGAACGCTTCCGCGGCGAAACCGACGGCTGCATGACCACGGTGCAACTGATCCGGGCCATGACCCACGCGATCCAGAGCACCTGAAACAAAACCGGCGCCACACGCGGGCGCCGCATACTGGCTATATTTCGGTAATTGGTCCTAAAGCGACGGCAATTCGCGGGACACCACGACACCATCGGCGTCGGCGATAACCCAGTCACCCGGATGGATGGTCACACCGCCGATGGCGATTTCGACATTCACGTCGCCACGGTCGAGCTTTTCACTTTTGCGCGGGCAGGACCCCAGCGCCTTGATGCCGATATCTTCGCGCACCAGTTCGTGCCGGTCGCGCACACGGCCATATACCACCAACCCGGCCCAGCCGTTTTTGGCCGCCAGTGCCGCCAGGTTGCCGCCCACGAGCGCAACCCGCTGGCTGGCGTTGCCGTCGACCACAAGCACACGACCTTCGCCCCTGGTCTCCAGAAGCGCCTTGACCTTGGTATTGTCATCAAGGGTTTGCAGGGTAACGGCGGGGCCCGCAAAGTCGCTCACCCCGCCGAAGTCCAGGAAATCCACCGGCAAAACAGCCACCTTCTTGCCGAGCGCGTCGCAAACATCGGCAGTTGCAAGGGCGGGTGCTAAGATTTTGCCAAGCGGCATCGGCATCAGTCCTGTTTGTGAATGATCGGCACCAGCATGTCGCCCCAGGCGCCTTCTTCGTTATGGTAGCGCGAAGCCCGCATCAGTTCGACCGTAACCCCTTTGCCCACGGCCGAGATCACAGCGTCATTCAGGCGGTGCAGGGCGTTTGCCACCTGCCGGATTGCCATTTCCTTGCCTTCGTCCATCGATGATTTGTCGGCCGGATCTGTGGTCATACTACTCTCCAGAATGTCAGGGGTTTTGGCTAATTTTATAAGGAAAACAATAGGCAGCGCGCAATAATAATACAAGGATAATTGTTCCGTCTTTTTACGGGACAGTCGGCCGATTGATGCTATCTTCAGATGCTTGCCTGCCCGCCAACACCGTCACCACGAGGCCACCTGCCATGAGCCAGCACCCCCATCTGTATGCCGCCCGGGGCGGTGGTTCCGCAATCATCGAGGCCCTGTTTGCCCTGGCCGGCCAGCCCTTTGATGTCACCTATGTGGAATGGGGCCATTTCGGGGATGACGACAGCCCGCTCCTTGCCGTGAACCCGATGGCCGAGGTACCGACCCTGAAACTGCCGAACGGCGAGATCCTGACCGAAAGCGCCGCCATCACCCTGTGGCTGGGCGACAGATACCCCGAAAGCACCCTGGTGCCCGCGCCCGACCACCCCGCCCGCGCGCAGTTCCTGCGCTGGCTGGTATGGCTGGTGGCGGCGGTATATCCGACCTTCAGTTTTGGCGATCACCCGGAACGGCTTCTGGGCGCGGGTGCCGAGGCCCGGGCGCTGAGGCACGCGACCGACACCAGGCGCGAAGGCCTGTGGCGCCAGATGGAAGCCACCCTTGTGCCGGCTCCATGGCTGATGGGCGCGGACATGACCGCGCTTGATGTGTTCATCACGGTCATGACCTGGTGGCGGCCACGCCGGGTGTGGTTCAAATCGGAATGCCCCGGCCTTTATGCCGTGGCCGAACGGCTGAGCACAGACGACCGGCTGCGCCCGGTGTGGGAGCGCAACAACGCCCCGCTTTGACCTTCCTCAGGGCCCGGTCAGCACCGGCATGATGCGCGCGCGTTTTTCAGCGGTCGGTACCGCGCCATAAACCTGCTTGCGCGCGCCCACGATCAGCACACCACCAAGGTTGCGGCCCACAGCATGGATCGGGCGTTCGAACCAGCGCATCAGGCGCGGTGTGCCCGGCAGGGTCATGGGCGGCAGCATCAGCGCTGTGTCCCAGCCTTCAGGCGGCAACATCTGTTCGTCCATCAGGCTATAGAGCTGACCCTTCGAATAGGGCCTGCCATGCCCGAACGGGGTGGCGTCGACCGCCGACCATGTCCGGCGGCGGTTCGGCACCACCGCGATCACCTGCCCGCCGGGGGCCAGCACACGCCAGGCTTCCCGAAGCAGGTGGGCCGGCCTGTTGGTATGCTCAAGCGCATGCATGAGCAGCAGCCGATCCACCGACGAATCCGGCAGCGGCATGTTATATTCCTCCACCAGCGCCGCCCGGCTTTTGGCGGCCTGCGGCCAGGGACACACGCCCTGCTGTGCCGGCATGAAGGCAAGATAGCGGGATGCCGGATCGTCCTCCGTCAATTCAAGCCGGCTGAGGTATGGCAGCGCAAACCCGAATCCGATGGTCTGCTGGCCGGTGCCGGCCTCCCACAGTGCCGCCAGCCGGTTGCCGATCAGTTCGGCCACCATGCGCCCGAGCGGGCTTTGGTAAAAGCGGTACAGGTTCAGGACATCAGGGCGCATGCCGCTCATCCTTCACCCAGAAGCCAGTTGGCCAGCGGTTCCCACAGGCCTTTTTCGGCCCGGTTGCCCACCAGCATGCCGATATGGCCGGCACCGGGGTCGTGGCGGGTGCCATGCTTTAATTGGCGCAGGATCGCATGGGCGCTTTCCTGCGGCACCAGCCGGTCCTGATGCGGTGCCGCCACCCACACCGGGCAATTGATCGCGGCAGGGTCGACCGCCTTGCCGGCCACCTGCCACAGGCCGCGACCCGGCGTATTTTCCCGGTACCAGCCGACCAGGCATTCGGATGCCACCTTGCGGGCAAGTGGTGCCCCGGTATTGGCCCAGGTCTCCAGCGCCACAAAAAACTCTGCGGCTTCGCTGTTTTTGTCCATACCGGCGAAGCGGCGGAACTTGCGGCCCGACAGGGTCGGGTCCGTGCTGGTGAAAAAGGTCTGCAGCGCATCGACCGGCAAGGGCATCGCGCCCGGCAAGCGGTCGAGGAACGAGGCGGCGATGGGGGCATAATTGCGCCCGACATGCTGCAGGCTGTCCTTGAAATCCCACGGCGCGGCCAGAATGGCGAGACGGGACATCAGCTCAGACGCGATGCCGCCCAGCGCCACGGTCAGGGTGCCGCCCATGCAGTTGCCGATCACCGGCACCGGGCCGCCCGACAGCGCCGCGACATGTTTGAGGAACGGCAACAGGCGTTCGGTCACATAGTCGCTGGTGCCAAAATGGCGCTCTTCGGGCCCGGGTTCACCCCAGTCGACCAAGAAGGGCCGGAAACCGCGCCGTTTCAGGTAGGCGGCCATGCTGCGGCCGGGTTTCAGGTCGAAGATATAATGCGGGTTGATCAGACTGGGCACCATCAGGACCGGCTGACCATCGCCGCCAAAATCCAGAAGCTGGCATTCACCCAGCTCAAGGCTCAGCCGTGCATCGCTTTCCGGTCGCTGGTAGGGGTGGATCAGGTAGGCATTCACACCTTCAAGGAACAGGCGCCCCCGCCGGTCGGCACCGGCTTTGACAGCGGCAAAAAACCGTTCGCGCGACAGTTCGTCCATCGCGGCAACGCGGGCCGCCAGTGCCTTCACATCATCCACCAGCGAGGCATGCCAGCGGTCGTCCACGCCGTGTTCAAGCCGGCGCGCACCCGCCTCGGTACCGGTCCAGAGGGTCAGGCTGTTCTGCAGATGCAGCGCCATGGGGCGCGGCCCACGGATGCCGGGTGTGCCCATGGTCATGCCGGCTTCAGTCATCCGATGCGCTCCTGGGCCCCGCGGGCTCGCCCAACAGTTCCGCCAGTTCACCCGCCGTCAGGATATCCCGGTCAGAGGCCCACAGGCGCACATTTTCCTGCCACAGGTCCAGGAAACGTTCCGCCAGTGCCTGTGCGTCGTCCTCTACCATGAATGTGCCTCCCCCTGCCCATGCGCGCCCGGTAGCATTGCCTGGGGCATCGTCCGTGTGCAAATGCACAATTTTCCTTGCGGCAGCGCATCAAATACCATTTAATCACCTGCAATACATAGGTTTTGAGCAGTTTGGCCACTTTTTTCGCATGCGCACAAACAGCCACAAAGGGACAATCGATGGCACGTAAAAAGCGGGAGCCGGGTGAGCCGATCATCATCAAGAAATACGCCAACCGACGGCTCTATAATACCGAGACGTCGGGCTATGTCACGCTTGATCACCTTGCCGCCATGATCAAGGAAGGCCGCGATTTTGTCGTGCTGGACGCCAAAACCGGCGAAGACCTGACCCGGTCGGTCCTGACCCAGATCATCTTCGAAAAGGAAACGAAAGAGCGCAACATGCTGCCGCTGTCGTTCCTGAGGCAACTGATCGCCTTTTATGGCGACGGGCTGCAGACCATGGTGCCCGGCTACCTGCAAAGCGCCATGGAGGTGCTGACCCGCAACCAGGACGAATTGCGCTCGGCGCTCGACCGCAGCGAGGATACGGGCAACTTCGTACCGCTGTTCGAGGAAATCGCCCGCCAGAACCTGGCGCTGTTCGAACAGTCCATGCAATTGTTCGCCATGGGCCGCCGGCCCGACGTGAAGCCGGCCCCCGCTACGGAAAAAACCGAAGGGGGCGCCGAGGGCGGCAAGGCACGGGAAATCGATGCCCTGAAGGCCCAGCTCGCGGCCCTGAAGGACAAGGTGGACGCCCTCGCACGCTGAGGGCGGGCCGGAAGCATTCTCCCAACCATTTCACAATAACTTGCACTAGGGAACGGCATGGCCCTGTGTTAGGTGTGGCTTCCGTCTTGTTATTGGATCAGCCGATGCCCGTTATCCTTCTGACCGTCTTTATCGACCTACTCGGTTTCGGCCTGATTGTGCCGCTGTTGCCGTTCCTGACCCTGAAATATGGCGGGTCGGCGCTGGACGGCACGGCGCTCATGTCCATCTATTCCCTGATGGCTTTTGCATCGGGCCCGCTGTGGGGGCGTTTTTCGGACCGCTTTGGCCGCAGGCCCGCGCTGATCGCCACCCTGTTGGGGGCCGCGATCTCCTATGTGGCGTTGGCGCTGTCGGACAGTATCCTGATGCTGTATGTCGCGCGCGCCATGTCGGGCATGATGGCCGGCAATATCGGCATCGTGACCGCCATCGCCGCCGACCTGTCGGACGAGAAGGACCGGGGCAAGACCATGGGCAAGATCGGCGCCATGTTCGGCCTTGGTTTCGCCTTCGGACCGGTAATCGGCGGCTTTGCCGGCAGCCTGGGCGGCGGTGCCAACATCCTGCTGCCCGGCCTGATGGCGGCGGCACTTTCCTTCATAGCGGCGGCGCTGGCATTCTATTTCGTTGCCGAAACGAACAAGGAAAAGCATGTCGCGACAGAAAAGGCGGACAGCACACCGCCGCATTGGACCCAGGTCCTGAAGGCGCCGGGGCAGCTTGCGCTTCTCGCCATCTTCATCGTGACCGCCGTTGCGCAAAGCACCAGTTTTTCGATCACACCCTTCTGGGCCGATGCCGTGCTGGGCTGGGATGAACGGGACGTCGGCTCTTTCTATTCCCTCGTTGGCGTCGCGACCGTGGGCATCCAGTGGTTCCTGATCGGCCCGATGTTCCGGGTGCTGGGCGAGGTACGCTCGCTGATGTATGGTGCCATGGTGCATGTGGCCGGCAGCCTGATCATGATTTCGACGCCCACCACCGTGCCGCTGGCAGGCCTTGGCCTTCTGATGGTGATGTGCGGCCTGTCGCTGGCCTTCCCGGCCCTCAACAGCCTGATGTCGCGCCGGTCGGACCGGCGCCTGCAGGGCACCGGCCTTGGCCTTGCAAACGGCCTGTCGGCGCTTGGGCGTGTGATCGGGCCGGCAAGCGCGGGCCTGCTGTTCGCGGCCCTGACGCCCGAACGCCCCTTCATCCAGGTGGGTGTGGCCGGTGTGATCGTGCTCATATGGGCGGCGTTCGAAATCCGCCGCGAAAGGGCCTGAGCCCTAGCTGCCGATTGCGACGCAGTCGTTCTTCGTATCATCCAGCCATTTGGCCATGTCGACCGATGCCGCCTGCATGGCCTTGTTGAAGGCTGACGGCACGGTGTCTTCGCCCTGTCCCGTTACCTCGGGGGTCTGCACGAACGTATGCTGGCCCAGAAGCCTGCCGTCCCTGAGCCGCACCATCGACAGTTCGATTGCGACATCGACCACATCCACACCGGGCGAGGTGTCGGGCACATAGTCAAAGCTCCAGATCTTGATGCCCAGGCGGCAGTCCACCTTGATATCAAGCCCGCCTTCGCCCACGGTCTGGGCATCGGTTTCGGCGGACAGGGCGCGCATCAGATAGTCGCGCACCAGGGTGCTGAGGCCCGTGGACCAGCGTGCTTCCGCCAGGGTCGAGCGCCGATAGGTGCCCAGGCGCACAGCCACCTTCTGGCCGGCCAGGCCTTCTGCCATCATCGGTTCATCGAAATAGAGCAGCGGCCCCGCCCGTTTGGCTTCGGACGCATAGTCGCCGGCATAGCGCAGGGAATAGACGGCATCGGCCGGCCCGTCGTTGCCGAAGGACACAAGCGGCCCGCAGCCGGGCAGCAAAAGGGCCGCCGCAAGCATCGAGATGGTCGTTCCGCGCCGGATGGTCATTTGCCGTCCCCCTTCTTTTTCTCGGACCGTGTCTTGAGGTCATATGCCGCTTCGGGCGTACCGAAGATCGCTTCACCCGGGTTCTGTTCGAACTTGCTGACCAGCCGGCTGAGGCTGCGGGCGGTTGCGCGCAGGTCGATGATCATGCGGGTCACCTCGGGCAGGCTGTTGCCGACAAACTGGGTGATATTGTCGTCGTTCGCGTCCACCAGCGCATCGATACGGGCCATGGTGGTCTGGGCGCTTTCAAGTGTCGCGACCGCCTGGGCCACCAGCACACGGGCGTCTTCGTCCAGCAGCCGGTTGCCGCTGTCGGCAAGCTGGCTCAGCTTGTCGGTCGCGGTATTCACCTTGAGGATCAGGCCCCGCGCTTCTGCCACCAACTGGTCCAGGTCTTCGGTGCCATCGGCGATATTGGTGGTCAGCCGGTCGGCGTTCGCGAGGATATTGCTGACCCGGGTCAGATTGTCGTCATTCAACAGCTTCTGCACCTGGATCACTGCTTCCATGGCCTCGTTCACCAGGTTGGGCGCGCTGGAATAGAGCGCGAGCAGCGGCGACAATTCGGACGGAATGACCGCATATTCGGCACCGCCTTCCGGCTTCAGCGGTTTGCCGCCCTGCGGGCCACCATTGATTTCGATATAGGCAACGCCGGTCAGGCCCTGGAAATCGAGCCGTGCCTTGGCGCCTTCGGTGACCGGCACTTCGCTGTCGAGCCGCACATGCACCCGCACCTTCTGCGCATCGTGCGGCGCCAGCCCGATATCGCGCACTTCACCCACCGGAATGCCGAGATAATAGACGATGCTGCGCTTGTAGAGGCCGGAAACCGTGCCCTCGAAATAGATGTCATATTCGGTATATTCGGCATCCAGGTCGACCTTGGCGATCCAGATGGCAAACGCGATCAGACCGGACAGGAAGGCCAGCACAAAGCCGCCAACCATGATATATGATGCCCGTGTTTCCATCGCCTGAAACCCCTGTTCCTGCCTAGTCTATGCCGGCGCCGCGCGCACGCGGGCCCTTGAAATATTCCTGCACCCACGGATGGTCATAGTCGACCACGTCCCGAAGCGGCGCATTGATCAGGATGCGGTTGTCGCCCAATACGGCGATACGGTCGCATACTGTAACGAGGGTGTCGAGATCGTGTGTGACCAGGAACACCGTCAGGCCAAGCGAGCGGCTGAGCTCGCGCACCAGTTTGTCAAACGCTGCGGCGCCGATGGGATCAAGCCCCGCCGTCGGTTCATCGAGAAACAGCACGCTGGGATCAAGCGCCAGCGCCCGCGCCAGGGCCGCCCGTTTGCGCATGCCGCCCGACAGGTCCGACGGGAACTTGACCGCCGCATCCAGCGACAGGCCGGCCATGGTGATCTTGCTGATCGCCAGGTCGTCCATCAGATCCATGTTCATGTCAAAATGTTCGCGCAGCGGCACCTGCACATTCTGGGCCACGGTCAGGGACGAAAACAAGGCACCGTCCTGGAACAACACGCCCCAGTCGCGGCGGGCGGCACGGGCTTCTTCGCCGGACAGTTCTGCCTGGTTCTTGCCCTTGATCTCGATCGTGCCGGCAACGGGTGTCAAAAGCCCGACAATGGCCTTCAGGAGCACCGACTTGCCGGTGCCCGAACCACCGACCACACCAAGGATTTCACCACGCCGGACATCAAGGTCCAGCCCGTCATGCACCACATGCGATCCGAAGGCTGTCTTCAGCCCCCGCACCCGGATCATGATATCGTCGGATACGCCGTCCGGCATATTTTCCGCCACTGCGCTCATAGCCCGACACTCGTGAAAAAGATGGCGAACAGGGCGTCCAGCGCAATCACCAGGAAGATGGACTGCACCACGCTTTTGGTGGTGCGGGCACCAAGCGCGTCGGCGCTGCCTTCCACCCGCAACCCCTGGTAACAGCCGCAGGTGGCGATGACAGCGGCAAAGAAGGGTGCTTTCAGGACACCGACCCAATAATGATCGATCGAGATGACCTCGCGGAAATAGACCAGGAAGTTGGCGGGCGTGATATCAAGCTGCGCCCAGGCCATGGCGGCACCGCCCGCGATACCGACCACATCGGCATAGAAGGCCAGAAGCGGCAGGCAGATGGTAAGCGCGATCAGGCGCGGCAGCACCAGCACATCGACCGGGTTCATGCCCAGGGTCTTCATGGCATCCACTTCCTCGCGCAGCACCATCGAACCGATCTGGGCGGTGAAGGCGCTGCCAGAGCGCCCGGCGATGATGATGGCGGTCAGCAAAATGCCCAGTTCGCGCAGGTGCGCGATGCCCAGCATGTCGATCACGAAAATATCGGCACCAAACTTGGCCAACTGGATCGCACCCTGGTTCACCATCACGGCGCCGATAAGGAAGGAAATCAGCCCTACGATGCCCATGGATTGAAGGCCCACGACTTCCATCTGGTGCAAGGTGGGAATGAGCCTGAGCCGTGCCGGATCGATCAGCGAGCCCATGAGCCGCACAAGCACCAGCCCGAGGAAACTGAGCAGCCGGCCAAAGGAACTGAAAGCCTGTATGGTGGCCTGCCCTGCCTGATAGAGTGGCGCCAGATACCAGGGCATATGCTCGGGTTCGGTGGGCGCATCAGGCGGGCGGCAACTGATCACTTCGAGAAGCATCTTGTGGTCGCCGCGCACACCGGTCAGAAGCGCGGCATTCGCACCTTCCAGATGTTCGGCAAACCGCCGGATCAACACCGCACCCGTGGTATCGAGGGTTTCGATGCCCGAACAGTCGATCACGGCGCCCGACGGGCAGGCCCGCACGGTCGGGGGCATGGCACGGTCGATGGCCACGGCATGCTCGATGGTCCAGGCGCCAAACAGGCGGACCATCGCAGCCGGGCTGCCGCGTTCGACCCTGACATGGTCGCTTTGAAACAGGATTTCCGACACCAGGCCCTGCCCTCTTGAAAATGCCCCGAACAATCAGCAAATAGGTCCCGGGCCTCGCACAGCGGGACTTTATAAAATCCACTGAATTAACTATAACAAACCTTGCTGAAATTGGGGCAACAAACAAGCCCCATATAATTTAAGGGACATACGAGCTTGGACGCCGACAACCCGCTTCATGCCTTCGCGGCATGGACTGCCGACACGCCCGACGATTGGTCCGCCCTCGCCACCGAGCGCGCGGAAGCGGCCATTATCGACACCGTTGCCGTGATGATCCCGGGCGCGCGCGACGAGGTCAGCCAGAAAATCCATGCCCTTGCAAGCCAGTGGGGCAAAGGCGACTGCCACGCCACCGGCTTCCGTGAAAACCTGTCAGCGCCCATGGCTGCGCTGGTGAACGGCACCTCGGCCCATGCCCTGGATTTTGACGACAATTTCGACCCCGCCAAAGCCCATGCCTCTGCGGTCCTGGTGCCGGCACTGCTGGCGCTGGCGGACGACCGCAAGCTGGGTGGCAAGGCGCTGATCGACGCCTATATCGTCGGCCTGCAGATCATTGGCCGCGTGGGCCAGGGTGTGAACCCGTTCCACCGCAGCCGCGGTTGGCATGCCACCGCCACCGTGGGTGCCGTGGGCTCCGCAGCCGGCTGTGCGCGCCTTCTGGGGCTGGACGCAGAACGCACCGCACATGCCATTTCGCTGGCAACCAGCATGGCCGGCGGTTTCATGAGCCAGTTTGGCACCATGGCCAAGCCGCTGCATGCGGGCCTGGCTGCCGAAGGTGCCGTAAAAGCCGCGCTGATGGCCGAAGCGGGTGTGACCGCCGGCCACCTGACCCTGCACGGCACGAACGGTATGGGTACCCTGATGGTGGGCCAGGATGTCGAGGCATTGCGTGCGCTGATGGCCGACAAGGACGAGCATGGCCAGAAGGTCACGTTCGCGACTGAAAATATCGGCACGCCCCTGCATATCGAAAAATATGGCCTGAAGGTGAAACGCTTCCCCAACTGCGGCAGCGTACACCGGGCGCTGGACGGACTTCTGGAACTTCGGGCCAAACATGGTTTCGGCCCCGATGATGTGGCCGAGATATTTGTGCGCGCGCCCGCCGCGCACCTGCGGAACCTGATGTATGAACGCCCGGCCACACCGGCCGAGGCCAAGTTCAGCCTGGAATATAATCTCGCCGTGGGCCTGATACAGGGCAACTTGGCGCTGGCAGATTTCGAGCCCGAGGCCATTGCACGCCCACATGTGACAGCCTTGCTGCCCTTGGTGCGCAAGGACTATGTCGATGCGCTTGAAAGCGACTTTCCGACCGAGGTGCATGTGCGCACGCATGCGGGCGAAACATTCTCGACCAGCGTTTTCATGCCGGTCGGCAGCAGCGCGGCACCGCTCAGCCGCGCGCAACTCTGGGAAAAATTCGATGGCTGCGTTGCCGGCATTCTTGACACGGTGCAGGCAGACAGGCTTAAAGACGCGCTGAAAAATCTGGCTCTGGATGCGCCTGTGCACCATATGACCGGTTTAACAAAGGTATAACCTGTATTAAAATACCCCGCGACAGGGTAGGAGAGGGACTTCCATGACCGAAAGCCGCAAAGTGACTGCGCTGGTGCTGGCCGCCAGCCGCCGTGGTCCGGCTGACGCCGTAGCGCAGCTTCAGGGCGTCAGCCACAAATGTCTGGTTTCCCTGGACGGGGTGGTCATGCTGGAACGTGTTGTGCGCGAGATCAAGAAGGCCCGCGACGTCGACCGTGTCTATATCTCCATCGAGAGCAAGGAAACGATCCAGGAAGTCCCGGCGCTGAAAGCCATGCTGGAGGCCGGTGAAATCCATTTCGTGCCCAGCGCCGACAACCTGTATCTCTCGGTCCTGCAGGCCATCAAACTGATCGACGACCCCTGGCCGCTGATCATCACCACCGGTGACAATGCCCTGCATACCACCGATATGATCGAGCATTTCTGCGACGAGATTTTTGCGAACCCCACCGATGCAGCCGTCGCCATGACCCCGGCGTCGGTTATTCTGGCGACCTATCCGGACGGCACCCGCGCCTTTCACAACCTCAAGGACGGTGGCTGGTCGAGCTGCAACCTGTATGCGTTGATGAGCGACAAGGCCGCCATGACCGCCAAGGTGTTCGAAGGCGGCGGCCAGTTCGGCAAAAAGCCGCAGCGCATCCTGAAGGCCTTTGGCCTGTGGTTCATGATCCGCTACCGGTACAAGCTGGCGACCATCGACCAACTGGCGTCCAGCCTGTCGCGCCGCTGGCGCCTGGCGGTTCGGGTCATCCGTATGCCGTTCGCAGACGCGCCCATCGATGTGGACAACCCAGGCGACTTTGCCCGCACGGAAAAAATCCTGAAAGCCCGCCGCGGCGCCTGAAGCCGGCCCCGGACCAGTAAATGCACGCGCGACGCTGGCACATTGCTGCCAGCGTCGCTGGTGCTGCCGCATTTTCGCGCCAATCCATGCGCCAAATCGCCGCATTTGACCAAAATCATTTAACCGGACTGTAAATTGGGCACATTCGGGCCCATATGAAGTGCCGACGTGCGTGCAAGCACAACATCCGGCCACCGGCCCCAGGCTGGCGTTCGGGCGTCGCGTGCCCTGTGCGAATGCCAGCATCTTCAAAAAACGCAGCTACCGACGGCTGGACCTGTCTCCAGCGTATATATGCCAGGGCGTGCCCCCATATATGGCCCGGAAAGATGTATATAATATGACACGACACATTGGATTCCTGTTCAACCACGAAGCGGCGCACCAGATCAGTCACATGGCGCCGATGATCCCGGCCCTGGCCGCTTCGACCCTCGGCACCAGAATCTCGGTTCTGGCCTCAAGCCAGGAACAGCTTGACCTTGTCAGGCGCATCACCGGCGATGTGCCGGGCTGCCGGTTCATGCTGCTGGACACACCGAAGCTTTATGCCGCGCTCGACCGCATACTGGGCAAGGTGGCGCCGTTCAAACGGGTTGCGACCCTGAAGGCCAACCTGCCCATATTCGAGGATATCGACGCACTTGTCGTCCCCGAACGCACGAGCCTGATGCTGCGCCAGCGCTTTGGCCTGAAGCATCTGAAGTTCATCCGGGTCTGCCACGGCGCCGGGGACCGCGATGTCGCCTGGGCGTCCAACATCACAGATTTCGACTATGTGATGCTGCCGGGCGCCAAACACCGGGACCGCATGCTGGAACTGGGCCTTGTGCGCCCCGACAACAGCGCGGTCATCGGTTATATGAAATTCGATGCCCTGGCGGACAAGGGCGGCAAGGCCCGCCTGTTCGACAATGACAAGCCGGTGGTGCTTTATAACCCGCATTTCGACCCCTACCTGTCGTCCTGGTACGACATGGGACCTGCGATCCTCGACTATTTCGCGGGCAATCGGGACTATAACCTGGTGTTCGCGCCGCACGTGATGCTGATGCGACGGCGCCTGCATACGTCGCTCAGCCAGAAGGTCGTGCGCTGGCGCCACGACCTGGACGAACGCTTCAGCCACTGCCCCAACATCCTGATCGATACCGGCAGCCCGGCCTGCATGGACATGACCTATACACGCGCAGCCGATATCTATCTGGGCGATGTGTCGAGCCAGGTTTATGAGTTCATTGCCGAACCGCGCCCGTGCATCTTCGTGAACGGGCACAGAGCCAACTGGCGCAAAGACCCGAAATACCGGTTCTGGTCTCTGGGGTCGGTCGTCGAAAATATCGAGGAACTGGACCGGAAGCTGGCGCGTTGCCGGCAGGAACAGCCTTTCTATGTGCAGCAACAGCAGAAGCTGTTCCGCGAATCCATCGACCTGCAGGCGCGCCCGTCGTCCGAACGCGCGGCCGAGGCGCTCAGCCATTTCCTGGGACTTGAAACATGCACGCCGGAACCGATCAGAAAATCCGCGTAGCCGTCCTGGCCGGCCGCCGTCCGCAGGGCGACCCGATCGCCGACATGTTCGGCGTGCCCTACAAGGCCGCGGCCCGCATCGGCGAACGTGCCATGCTGAACCGGGTCCTGGACGCCATCGATGCATCCGGTGTCGCACACGACATCTATATCCTTCTGCAGTCGCCCGAGGTTCTGGCGGGGCTGGAGGATTTTGCGCCGCTGCGCGACCGGCCGGATGTGCATTTCATCCGCTCGGGCGGGTCGATCTGCGAAAGCCTGCGCGATTTTGCGGGCACAGACGAAGCCGCCTTCCCGCTTCTGGTCACGACCAGCGACCATGTGTTGTTGCAGGCGGACGATATCCGCACCTTCCTGGCCCGCGCACCCGAAGAGGCCGATCTGGCGGTCGGTCTGATCGAAGACAGCACGGTTTTGGCCGAACACCCGTCCGCACAGCGCACCTGGCTCCGCTTCCGGGACGGCGCCTATACCACCTGCAACCTGTTCCTGATGCAGCATGCGACCGCAGGCCGGGTGCTGGATTTCTGGTCCGTGGTGGAAAAGGACCGCAAAAAGCCGCTCAGACTGGCCTGGCGCTTTGGCCCCATAACCTGTCTGCGCTTCCTGTTGAAACGGCTTGGCCTTCAGGATGCCTTCGGGCGTGGCTCGAAGGTGATCGGGGCGGACGTGCGGCCCGTGGTGCTGCACCGGGCCAACCTGTCCATCGATGTGGACAAACCGGCTGATGTGGTGCTGGTGCGCGAAATTCTGGGATACTGAACCATGGCCCGGCTTGTCGTTTTCGACCTGGACCGCACGATTGTCCGGTTCGGTACCTATACCCCTTTCCTGATCAGGTTCGCGCGCCGGCATGCGCCCTGGCGCCTGCTGTTTGCGCCCTTTGTCCTGCTGGCGATGCTGGGCTACAAGCTTGGCCTGACGACCCGCTCGCGGCTCAAGGAAATCATGTTCCGGCTCTTGGCAGGCCGCCCGACGGTCGAGACCATGATGCAAGCCGCCGACGATTTTGCCGACGAGGTTTTGAGCCGGCACTGTTTCCAGGACGCCGTCAGCGCAATTGCCGACCACCGGGCCGCGGGGGATACCTTGGTGCTGGCCACCGCCAGTTTTTCCTTCTATGCCGCCCGCATCGGCAAGCGCCTCGGCTTCGACCATACGGTGGGTACAGACATCGCCGAAGGTGGCGGGCGCTTCCTGCCCCGCATCGTGGGCGACAACTGTTATGGCCCCGCCAAGGAACGCATGGTAACCCGATACCTGGACAGCCGTGGCTTGGGGCGCGACTTCATTTTCTATACCGACGACAAAAGCGATATTCCGCTTCTGAACCGCGCCGGCGCCGGCATTCTGGTGAACCCCAAGAAGCCGTTGGCGGCCTATGGCGCCACACGCCCGAACATGCGTGCCGTGGCCTGGCAATAGCCCCCGCACCGCCCCTGAATTGCGGGAGTTGTCAGAAGCCGCCGCAGCCCGTATTCTGGATTGGCATAATGATAAAAGGACGGGTCCATTGCGTGCTGACAGCTCAACCACTTTCCGCACGCTCTATCCTTCGATAGAGCCTTTCTCCAGCGAGCGGATCGCCGTACCGGGCGGCCATGAAATCTATATCGAACAGTCGGGCAACCCGTCGGGTCTGCCGGTCCTGTTTGTGCATGGCGGCCCCGGCGGCGGCACCAGCCCGATCCAGCGGCGCTTTTTCAATCCGGACAAGTTCCGTATCATCCTGTTCGACCAGCGCGGCTGTGGCCGCAGCCGGCCGCATGCATCGCTTGAAAACAATACAAGCTGGGACCTGGTGGCCGACATGGAAGCCATTCGCCGGCATCTGGGTGTCGAAAAATGGTTGCTGTTCGGCGGGTCCTGGGGCAGCACCCTGTCGCTTCTGTATGCCGAAACCCACCCCGAGCGGGTGCATAGCATGATCCTGAGGGGCATTTTCCTGATGCGGCAGCAGGAGCTGGACTGGTTCTACCAGAACGGTACCCGCGCCCTGTTCCCGGAAGCCTGGGACCGGTTCGCCAGCATGGTGCCGCCCGAAGAACGCCACGACCTGATCGGCGCCTATTATGCCCGCCTGACCGACGGCAAACATGAACGGGAACGCCTGTCATTTGCCAAGGAATGGAGCCTCTGGGAAGGCAGCACCGTCACCCTGGTGCCTGACGAGGAACAGCGCGCCCATTCGGTGGACCCGGTGTTCGCGCTCGCCTTCGCGCGCATCGAGGCGCACTATTTCATCAACAAGGGTTTCCTGACACGTGATGACCAGATCCTGCATGATGCCGGGCGGCTGGTGAATGTGCCGACCACCATTATCCAGGGCCGCTACGATGCCATCTGCCCGCCGACATCGGCGTGGGAACTGGCGCGCGCCATGCCGTGGGCACGGCTGAAGATCGTGCCGGTGGCAGGGCATTCGGCGTTCGAACCCTCGATCCAGCATGAACTGATCTGCGCAACCGACGCGGCCTGAGCCCGCCCGATCTCTCGGCCTGCGACACTTGGACCGTTGGCAGCGCCTTTTGCGCCTGCTATGGAAGCGGCGTGCCGCCCGCTGGCGGCCAAACAGATTTGGGAGTGTCCGATGTTCCGCCTGAGCCGTCTTGTGTTTGCCCTGTTGTCCAGCCTGTTCCTGGCCCTGTCGCCCGCCTGGGCGCATGACGGTCACCATGGCCATGGCATCACCATCGAACAGCCCTGGGCGCGCCAGACCGGCACCCGCACCATGTCGGCCGCCGTTTACCTGATCATCCAGAATGACAGCGACGAGCTTGAAACCCTTTTGGATGCCCACACCGACCGCGCAGAGATGACCGAAGTTCACAGAAGCTTCGAAGAAGACGGCATCATGCGCATGGAACATGTGGAAGAGGTGCCGCTGGCGCCCGGCGAAACCATGGAGTTTGCCCCCGGCGGTTATCACATCATGCTGATGCGCCTGACCGAGCCCCTGAAGGAAGGCGATGTTTTCCCGATGGTCCTGACCTTCGAGAACCAGGGCGAGGTAACGGTCTATGTGGAAGTGACCGGCATGGCCGGCCCGAAGGCCGACTGACCACCCTAAAGCTGCTTGCCTGACGGCCGGCTATATCCAGCCGGCCAGTTCCGTGCGCACCACCTGTTCCAGCATGGCCATGCCGTCGTCCGACGCATTCAGGCACGGGATATAATGGAAATGTGTGCCGCCATGCTCCAGGAAGGTTTCGCGCAGGCCCATATTCACTTCCTCGAGCGTTTCCACGCAGTCCGAGCTGAAGGCCGGCGCCAACACCGCGATTTTCTTCACCCCGTCCTTGGCCAGTTTTTCCACCGTATGGTCGGCATAGGGCCCGACCCATTCGGTGGGCCCGACCCGCGACTGGAAGCAGGTCACAAACTGGTCGTCCGACAGCGCCAGCCGTTCCTTCAGGCCCCGGCTGGTGGCCATGCAGTGGCAGGGATAGGGGTCGCCCTTGTCCCAATAGCTTTTCGGAATCGAATGGTAGGAGGCCACGATCTTTTCCGGCTGCCAATCAAGCGTGGCGAGCGACTGCTTCACCGACGCCGCCAGGGTGTCGCCGTAAACCGGCTTGTCGAAATAGGGCGGCACGGTACGGATGGCCGGTTGCCAGCGCATGCCGGCCAGCACCTCGAACGCCTTGTCGTGGGCGGTGGCGGTGGTGGTGGCGCTATATTGCGGATAAAGAGCGAACAACAGGATACGCTCGCAGCCCTGCGCCTTCAGGGTTTCAAGGCGGCTGGCGATGGACGGCTGGCCGTAGCGGAAGGCCCAGTCGACAATGACATCACCGCCCATAAGCGCCTGCAGCTTTTCAGCCTGCTCGCGCGAGAAGGTGCGCAGCGGTGATTCGTCTTTTTCCCTGTTCCAGATGGCGGCATAGGCCTTGGCCGATTTGCGCGGCCGGAAGGTCAGGATCGGGCCGTAAAGGATGGGCAACCACAACAGGCGCGGCGTTTCAATAACCCGCGGGTCGGACAGGAATTCGGCAAGATAGCGCCTGAGCGCACCGGCTGTCGGGGCATCGGGCGTGCCGAGGCTGATGAGGAGAACACCGGTCTTGCCGTGTGCGATCTGGGGATGGTCTGCGTTCATATCCGTATCCGTTGTCGGCCCGTAATGGACCGTCTTAGCATCTATTTCGTTCCAGTAACATTCCTGCGAAGTGTCGCAGCCAAACATGGCATACACGCGCGAACCGTGTTATGGTTGCTTTCATACAACCATGCGAGGCACGACAATGGCAGCCGCATCGGACACAAGCGAACCTCTGCTCGACGATATCGAAACCGCGATCGACCGCGCACTCGACAATCGGCAGGAAGCCCTTTTGGGGGCGCTGTACCGCATCCAGGGCAGCGTGCATGGCTGGTGCAACGACCCGAGCTGCGGCAAGTGCCCCTTGGCACCCATGCGCTGTATAAACGGTTTGGACGAGCGGTTGGATCACCTGATCACCGAATATCATGCTGATGACACGCCAAAGGCCGGCAGCGGCAACCGCCAAGCCTGCGGCCCGGACACAAGCTGCACTTACTGAAGGATGCGCACCAGCATAGCCCCCGCTTCCCGGAGCGGGTCTGTCGCGATGGCCAGCACACGGCCGTCGTGCGGGGCGTAATAACGCTCGATCTCGCGCCCGAAGGGGTCGTAAAGCACAGCCACAAGCTGGTCCTTTTCCACATTCTGGTTCAGCGCCACATGCAGCACCGCAATGCCGCCCACGCCAGCATAGATATTGGTGTAGGACGAACCTACAAACGGCGGGGCCTTCGGCGCCCTTACGGTGCCGGGCAACAGCCCCTGCTGGATCATCAGGTTTTTCACGCCGGCCACGGCACGGTCGATCATTTCTTTCTGGAACTGTTTGGGCGCACCGATCTCGAAAGTGACCGCAGGAATGCCCTGTTCCATGAAGGTGGTCTCGAGCGTGCCTTTCTGGCCGGGGTCATTCTTGATGATGTCCGGCATCAGGGCATAGGCCATTTCCTGGGCCGTGCTGTTCGAGAAATCGGCAAACACAAAAAGCGGGTAGGCAGAGCCCTGCGTCTGGGTATGCAGGTCGACCACGATATCGGCCTGGCCGGCCAGAAGGCCGGTCCACAGCCGGCCCGCAAACAGTTCCGCGGTGCCGCCACCTTCGGTGCGGCCCGGGAATTCGCGGTTCAGATCGACCATGAAGCCACCACCTGACGAGCCGACATAATAGCGGCTGTTGGCATTCATGCCGGTCTGGTTCACGCCCGGCAGGGCCAGCACCGTGCCTTCAAGAGTGTCGGTGGCGATTTCGTCTGCCAGCCGCTGGATCACCCGGATACCGTTCAGCTCGTCACCATGCACGGCGGCTGTCAGCAACAGGCGCGGGCCCGGTTTGGCGCCCTTCAACACAATCACGGGCACAAGGATGGTCTGGCCGCTGTTGCGCCAGCCGGCATCGAAATAGAAATTGTAGCGGCCCGGCTTGAGGGCAGAGACATCAAGCGACGAGACAACCTGCACACCGCCGATCTGGTCCGCTTCCGGCGCGGGTTCGGTGCCGTGGCCGGGCAAGGTCATCAAGGCAACCATCAGTAACAGGCCGAACAGCCCCCCGATGACAGCAAACAGTTTTTGTCCCACTCCGGTCACGCCCTGATCCTTACTTTACACGCGCCCCGCCATCTTGGCCCTCAGCGGCGGCGCTTTGCAATGTTCCATACGATATGTTTCAATAAAAGGCTATTGCATGCAGCAACTTGCTGGTGCCAAATGTTCGTGAACAGACAGGAAGGGCCTTTATGGGCGCACATTGCTGCCACGATACCAAGTTCGACGGCGTCGACCCCGCCTACAAGCGCGCACTGATTGCAGTGATCGCGATCAATGCCGCCATGTTCCTGGTGGAAATGCCCATGGGGTTCGTGGGCCAATCGCAGGCCCTGAAAGCCGATGCGCTTGATTTCCTGGGCGACACCGCGACCTATGCCATCTCGCTCGCCGTGATCGGGCGGGCGCTGGCCGTGCGCGCCAAGGCCGCACTCCTCAAGGGCATCAGCCTTTTGCTCATGGGCCTGTGGGTATTGGGTTCGACCCTCTATACAGTCTTTTACCTGCACGAACCGGCAGCGCTGATCATGGGATCGGTCGGTGTTGCGGCGCTGCTTGCCAACCTGGCCAGCGTGCTGTTGCTGATGCGTTTCAAGGACGGCGATGCCAACGTGCGCTCCGTCTGGCTGTGCAGCCGCAACGACGCCATCGGCAACCTGATGGTCATTTTGGCGGCGTCCGGCGTGTGGGCATCGGGTACGGCATGGCCTGACCTGGTGGTCGCCAGCATCATGGCCAGCCTGTTCATCTCGGGTGCGCTCAGCATCATCCGGCAGGCCGGGCACGAACTTCGCCATCACCGGCACGCGCCGGCGGAATAGGGCCGGCGCTGTGGGGGCATCTTCAGGATTTATCGGCAGCCGGCGTTTCCTGCCTCTGTTCATAACCCAGTTTCTGGGGGCCTTGAACGACAACCTGTTCCGGCAGGCACTGATCATGCTGATCACCTACCGGCTGGCGGAACAGTTGGCCGTGGCGCCGGCGGTTTTGAACAATATGGCCATCGGGCTGTTCATTCTGCCCTTCTTCCTGTTTTCGGCCCTGGCCGGGCAACTGGCCGACAAGTTCGAGAAATCCAACCAGGTTTTCTGGATCAAGCTGTGGGAAGTGGGGCTGGCGCTTATGGGCGCGCTCGGCTTCTACCTTGAAAGCCTGCCGCTGTTGATCGGCGTGCTGTCCGGCCTTGGCCTGCAGTCCACCTTCTTTGGCCCCATCAAATACGGCATCCTGCCCGACCTGATGAAAAAGGAAGAGCTGCTGACCGCCAACGCGCTCGTTGAAGCCGGCACCTTCATTGCCATCCTGATCGGCACCATTATCGGCAGTTATGTGGTGCTGCAGTCGGGGGGTGTGGCGGTCATTGCCGGGCTCAGCATCACCGTGGCGCTTCTGGGCACCGCCTCAGGCCGCATGGTGCCAAAGACCGGGCGGGCGGCCCCTGACCTTGTGCTGCGCAAGAATATCTTCGCGGCAACCGGCGCCCAACTGAAATCGGCGTGGCAGCACCCTATTGCGCGTCCTGCGATCCTGGGCATCAGTTGGATCTGGCTCTTTGGTTCACTCTATATCACCCAGATCCCGGACATCGTGAAAAACCGCATCGGTGCCGACGAATCGGTCGCCACCCTGGCGCTTGCCTGCTTTTCGCTGGGCATCGGGTCCGGCTCCATGCTGGCCAGCAGCCTGTTGAAGGGCCGTATCTCGGCCCGCCTCGCGGCGCCCGCCCTGACCCTTCTGGCCGCACTCAGCGTGCTTCTGTACCTGTTGCTGCCGTCGGCACCTTCGCCGGTGGCCATCAGCCTTCTTGATTTCCTGGGCCAGCCCATGAACTGGTTTCTGGTCGCGGTGCTGCTCTTGATCGCCACATCGGCCGGCGTCGTGATTGTGCCCCTATACACAATTCTGCAGGACAGCACCGAACGGGGCGAACGTTCGCGCATGGTGGCAGCCAACAATATCTTCAACAGCGGCTTCATGGCCGGCGGCTCGATCCTGGCCTCAATCCTTCTGGCGTTCGGGCTTGGCACACCGGCCGTGCTGCTCTTGGCGGGCCTTGCGAACCTCCTTGTGCTGCCGGTCGCACGGCAGTTGAACAGCCGGCTCTAGCCCATGGCCCGGGGGCCGATACCTACATTTGAATCAAAGGCTTGTCCGGCGCCTTCACCTCTGCCTATAGTGTGGGCGGAAAAGGAGGGGTCGTGACCCGCATCTTCAGCAAACGCCGCAAACCGGTCCTTGAGACAATCGGGCAGATCCTGATCCTGTTGTCGTTCCTGGTGGCTGTTGCCTACGGCGCGCACGTCTACCCGGCCGATGCCATCCTGAAAGCGGTGATGAAAGGGGCGGCGGTTGGCCTTCTGGCCCTGTTTGTTCTGATGAACATCCGCTCGGTCAATCATTTCCTGCTGTTCCTCGCGCTTGCGGCCTCTGTCGCGGGCGACGTGCTGTTGGCATTGCCGATCGAGCAGGCTTTCGTCAAGGGCCTCCTGGCCTTTGGCGGCGCCCATGTGGTGTTCCTGCTTCTTTACATGCGCAACCGCCTGCCCGGGCGCGAGATGACCCGGCCGCGCATCAATGCCGCCACCCTTGTGTGGGTTGCCACCGGCATCGCCTATTTCCTGATGTGGCCGCACCTTGGTGCGCTTCTCTGGTACGTGGTTGGCTATTCCGCGCTTCTGGCGCTGATGGCAACGAGCGCGATCCTCAGCATATACCCGCCCCGCCTTGTGGGCCTGGGTGCCATCCTTTTCCTTGTGTCCGACGCCCTCCTGGGCGCCCGCCAGTTTCTGGACGTTCCGGCCGTGTTCGGCTATCTTGTGTGGGCATCCTATTATCTGGCGCAGCTTTTGATGACCCTGGGCGTCATGCTGGCTGAAGACCGACGAAGCAGCAGCTTCGGCACTTATCGGTTTGACTAACCACCATTTTCCCGCAATAGAGCGGTTGGCATTTGCTATGGATAAAGGGCTATGATCGTCGTGGACCAGGACAAGAGAAAGTTACAGAAAAAAGCGGCAACGCTCGTTGAAGCGCTGCCCTACATGCGCAAATATGCGGATGAAACCTTCGTGATCAAATATGGCGGCCACGCCATGGGCGACCCTGAGCTTGCCCGCCAGTTCGCCGAAGACATCACCCTTCTGAAACAGGTTGGCATCAACCCGGTTGTCGTGCATGGCGGCGGGCCGCAAATCGGCCAGATGCTGTCGCGCCTGTCGATCCAGAGCGAATTTGTCGACGGCCTGCGTGTGACCTGCAAGGCCACGGTCGATATCGCCGAAATGGTGCTGTGCGGCTCGATCTGCAAATCCATCGTTGCCGATCTGAACCGCGCCGGCGGCCGTGCCATCGGCCTGTCGGGCAAGGACAGTTCGATGGTCACCGCCACCAAGATGGCGCGTTCCAAGATCGACCCGACCTCGAACATCGAAAAGGTCATCGACCTGGGTTTCGTGGGCGAACCCACCATCGTGAACCCCTATATCCTCAAGCATTGCATCGACAGCGACATCATTCCCGTTGTGTCGCCGATCGCACAGGGTGAGGACGGTACGACGTACAATATCAATGCCGACACCATGGCCGGCGCCATCGCCGGGGCATTGGGCGCCCGCCGCTTTTTCCTGCTGACCGACGTACCGGGTGTGCTGAGCAAGGAAGGCGAGCTGCTGACCGAACTGAAACGCAAGGATATCGAACGCCTGGTCGCCGACGGCACCATCACCGGCGGCATGATGCCCAAGGTGGAAACCTGCCTGATGGCGGTGGAAAAAGGCGTGAAGGGTGCGGTTATCCTGGACGGGCGTGTCAAACATGCCGTGCTGCTGGAAATCTTCACCGAGCGCGGTGCGGGTACCCTGATCCGCGCCTGACACAAAACCAAAGCGACAGAAAAACCAAGGGGCCTCGCGGCCCCTTTTTTCACGTCTCAGTTCTGTTCGACAAAATAGCTCAGGTGCCAGTCCAGTTCGTTTTCGTCGATCGGGTATTTGGTGCCGTTCTTGGCACTCAGCAATTGGGCCTTGGGCACCAGCGCGAACCGGGTCTGCAGCTCGTAGGCCGTGTGCATCTTGAGCCCGGCTTTCCACGCCAGCGCGGTCACCGCCCGGCCGCTTTTCGACTGCACGATCTGGCGCACGGTCTGCGCCGGGATATCGGCCATGATGGCAAGGCACTGGATCAGCAGTTCCCGCCGGCCTTCCTCGATCTGTTCGACGACAAATTTGTCGGTCAGCATGCCGCGCTGGTAATAGTCTGTCGCCGAACGCGCCAGTTTGGCCTGTTCGTCCTCGCCCAGACGTTCGTTGGTCAGGCGTTCGCGCACCCGTTCCAGAAGCTCTTCCGCCTGGTCTTCCGGCAGTTCGTTTTTCTCCATCATCGCATGCACAAGGGCAGAAGCGACAAACCCGGCAATGCGTTTCATGGCCCGGATCGAAAGCTGCGGTCGCATGGCCAGCGGGCGGTGCAGGTCCTCGACCGATTCCGCCTGGGTGATGATCTGGTCCAGCGTATCTTCCCTGATCTGGGCATTGGCGTTGGTCAGAAGCGCCGTGATGGCAGGAATATCGAGCGTGGCCACCAGCTCGTCCGCCACTTCCTGGCTGACCATCGTGCGCTGGGCAATCGAGGCCAGCGCGGTCTGGCTGGCACCGGCGGCAATAATCTCGCGCAGGTCGTCGTCATTCAACAGCGGCGAATACTGGAGGATCGGGCCACAGACGATGTCGACCACATCGCGCGCCAGCCGGTCGACGATTTCCTTCGGCACCGTGTCCGAACATTTGATTTCTTCGGCGACCACAGCCCGCACCTTGGGCAACTGGTCTTCGGCCAGCACCTCCAGAACCTTGATAGCCTTTTCCCGAAGCGCCGTGCGTTCACCGGGGGCAAGCCCGGGCACAAGCCTGCCGATCTTGCGCGCCAGTTCGGCCCGCACGTCGTCGTCTTCGTCGTTTGTCAGTTTTTCCGCAGCCTGGATCGGGGTCGAGGGGTTGGCCGCAATCAGCTTCCGCACCTCGGGCAGTTTGTCTTCAGCCAGATAATACAGAACCTCCGGCCGCGCGTCCGCACGCGCCGCCAGCGCTGCCCGCTGGTCGTCTGTGCCCTTTTGCAGAATTTTCTGTTCGTCTTCATGGGTCAGCGTTTCTGGCAGGGTCTTCCCACCCCCGAAAAGCGACTTCAGCTTACCGAACATAAATCACCCTTCCCCCGCTGCATCATGAATGGGCGCCGCAATCGCGATGCCCCCCCTGCCGCTGTGTTTGACACGATACAAAGCCTGGTCGGCCCTGTCAGCCAGATCGTCGAAATCGATGTCCTTCCCTGCGACCGTTGCACATACACCAACGGAAGCCGACAGCTTGAGCCCAGTATTGCCCAGCAGTTCCCGAACCTTTGGCATGGCATCCAGAAGGCTCTGGCCTTTTGCCAGCGCCACGTCGGCGGAAACGTCTTCGAGCCAGACGATGAATTCGTCGCCGCCATACCGGCCGGCATAATCGCACGGCCGGATGATGGACTGCAGGTGACTGGCCACAAGGACGAGGGCTTCGTCACCCTTGGCATGGCCCAGGGTGTCATTCACTTCCTTGAAATAATCGAGGTCGATGAACAACAGGCAACCGGCCTGCCCGGTCCTGCCCTGGTGCCTGAGCCGCCGCTCGATCGTCTCCGCCAGCGCGCGCCGATTGAGGAGCGAGGTCAGTTCGTCCTTGCTGGACAGGCGGTACAGCTTGTCGATCAGTTCAGCCTTGCCGAAGGCTGCGGTCAGCACACCGGCAACCGCGTTCAGAAGCTGTTCTTCCTGGGCTGACCAGGGATTCGCGTCCGTGTCGCGGCTGACAATTACCATGCCAAGGCCGATATCCCCACGCTCAAGCCTGATCGCCAAGTGACGACGGCCATCGCAGTCGATTGTCTGCACCCCCGGTTCGTTCGCTTCAAGCGCACCCCAGATGCTCTCGAAATCGATCAGGTCATGCTGCGTGCCTTCCATCGAGATGGGCACCAGGCCCTCCTGATATTTGACTACGGCCCAGACCATGTCGGCCCGCAGGATATCGGCCAGGATGCGCGAGGCACTGTCCAGAAGGTCCTGCGCGCTTTCTTCGGTGTTCAAGACTTCGGTGATGCGCTGAAGCAGCGACATGCGCAGATTGTCGAGTTTGGTCTGGCGTTCAGCGCGGTAACGTTTCGTGACATCGCGGCAGGTCGCCCGCACGGTGCGCACATGGCCCGCTTCGTCCGCCTGCGGATGCACGCCAAACTGCACCCAGCGTTTCTCCTGCCCTTCAATAGAGACCGGTACAGCATCGAAACTGGTGGCCATGCGCGCCGCGAACGGGTCGCGTGCTGGTACCGTGCCATCGGACCAGAAAACATCGGCGGCCCTGAGGCCAAGCCAGCCTTCGGTGCGCTGGCCAAACGCCTCGGCCGGCGTAATGAAGATGAAATGGCCCTGCTCATCCAGCTCGAACGCCATGTCGACGGCGCGATCCAGCAGTTCGCGGAACATGGCCCGGCTTTTCATCAGGGCTTCGGTCACCTTGTCGGCAAGGGTGGTGTCGCGCGCGACAATCAGGCATTCGTCGCCGTCCGGAATCATGACGACCCAGAAATGGACACCGCCGACATCAAGCATGCGTTCTTCCGCCGGCACGCCAGCCGCCATGGTCCTGGCGACGATACCGCGCAGGTCGGCCGCTTCCTCGAGCCACATGGCCTGCAGCACTTCGCCAGCCGGCGAACGGTCGAGGATAGCCCCCGCCCGGTTGACCCTGAGCGCACAGACCCCCGCCGCGGCAAGCGACGGCGGGGCGCTCAGTTTTCTCCGGATTGAATCAAGGCCGGCCATACGCTCCGTGCTTTCAATTTGCTGCGGCTACCATATCTATGTTTTGCTTAATGGAGATTTAATAATCAATCAGCTATAATTCATAGGACTATGTTGGACATTAACCGAACTATTTTCCATCCTGTCTTCGATGACGGTCGCGACGTCTGGGTTTTTGACCTGGACAACACCCTGTACGCAGCCGAATGCAACCTTTTTGCCCAGATCGACCGCAAGATCGGCGACTATGTGCAGGCAACCCTGAAGCTTTCGCCCGACGATGCCCGCAAGGTGCAGAAGGGTTATCTTCTGGAATTTGGCACCACCCTGAAGGGCCTGATGACCAACCACAAGGTCGACCCGATGCATTATCTGGCCGATGTGCATGATATCGACTTCAGCCCCGTCGGGCCCGACCTTGACCTGCAGGCCGCGCTGGACAAGCTGGAAGGCCGCAAGCTGGTGTTCACCAACGCCGACACACCCTATGCCCGTGAAATCCTGAAGCGGCTGGGCGTTGAACATCATTTCGAGGATATCTTCGACATCCATTCCGCGGCGCTTGAGCCCAAGCCCAAGCCCGACGTCTATGACAAGTTCCTGCGCGACCATGATGTCGACCCCAGGAAAGCCGTGATGTTCGAGGATATGGCCCGCAACCTGATCCCGGCGCACGCCCTGGGCATGGGCACCGTGTGGGTGAACACGGGCACCATCTGGGGTGAAGCCGACTATGACGCCAGGGTCATCCATGCCGAAACGCCGCGCCTGACCGACTGGCTGCACGCTTTTTTAAACCGCTGATCAAGTAATTCTAACCCGCCCTGCGCCTTGCGCCGATTGACTTCGGTGCCCCCCTCGCTATTGTTCACGGGATTTTTCTACTGCCAGTAGGCAGGCCCGTACCAAAACCGAGGAAACGCCCATGAGCCACGCCGATCTCCAGTCTGTCATCGACGCCGCTTTCGACAACCGCGACCAGGTGACTGTGTCCACGAAGGGCGAAGTGCGCGACGCCGTGGACACTGCCCTGAATCTTCTGGATGCCGGCACCCTGCGTGTAGCGTCAAAGGACAGCGGCACCTGGGTCGTGAACCAGTGGCTGAAAAAGGCCGTGCTTCTGTCGTTCCGGCTGAACGAAATGGCGCTGATCGCCGGTGGCCCGGGTGAAGGTACCAACTGGTGGGACAAGGTGCCCAGCAAGTTCGAAGGCTGGGGTGAAGCCGAATTCAAGGCCGCCGGGTTCCGCGCCGTGCCGGGTGCCATCGTGCGCCGGTCGGCCCACATCGCCAAGGGCGCGGTGCTGATGCCGTCGTTTGTGAACCTGGGCGCCTATGTCGGTGAAGGCACCATGGTTGATACCTGGGCCACGGTCGGCAGTTGCGCCCAGATCGGCAAACATGTGCACCTGTCGGGCGGCGCCGGCATTGGCGGCGTGCTGGAACCCCTGCAGGCCGGCCCCGTGATCATCGAGGACAATTGTTTCATCGGTGCGCGCGCCGAAGTGGCCGAAGGTGTTGTGGTCGAACAAGGCTCGGTGCTGTCGATGGGTGTGTACCTGGGGGCCTCAACCAAGATTGTCGACCGCGCAACCGGTGAAGTGTTCGTCGGTCGCGTGCCCGCCTACAGCGTTGTGGTGCCCGGCACCATGCCCGGCAAACCGCTGCCGGACGGTTCGGCCGGCCCCGGCCTGTACTGCGCCGTGATCGTGAAGCGTGTTGACGAGCGCACCCGGTCCAAAACCTCGATCAACGAACTGCTGAGGGACTGAACAGCATCATGCCCAGCCTTGACCCGGTTTCCCTGTCGCAGGACCTGATCCGCTTCGAAAGCGTGACGCCGGACCGCGGCGACACGCTCGATTTCCTCGGCGATATCCTGGGCAAGATGGGTTTCGACTGCCACAAGCTGGTGTTCGAGGAAGCAGGCACCGCGCCGGTGCCGAACCTGTATGCCCGGCTGGGCACGGCATCCCCCAACGTCTGTTTCGCCGGCCACACCGATGTGGTGCCCGTGGGCGCCCTGCGCAAATGGACCGCCGACCCGTTCGCCGCCGAAATCCGCGACGGCCAGCTTTATGGCCGGGGTGCGTCCGACATGAAATCGGCCATCGCCGCCTTTGTGGTGGCGGTCGAACGTTATCTGGCCAAATGCGGCGGCGCGCCCACGGGTTCGCTGTCGTTCCTGATCACCGGGGACGAAGAAGGTGTGGCCATCAACGGCACAAAGAAGGTGCTGGACTGGATGCGTGCGCGCGGCGAAGCCATCGACCTGTGCCTGGTGGGCGAACCCACCAACCCTGAAATGATGGGCGAGATGGTCAAGATCGGCCGGCGTGGCAGCCTGCATGGTGTGGTCACCATCCACGGCACGCAGGGCCATGTGGCCTATCCGCACAAGGCGCACAACCCGATCCCCGACCTTACAAAAATCATCGCCGAGCTGTACCGCGAGCCGCTGGATGCCGGCAACGCGCATTTCCAGCCGTCGAACCTTGAGGTCGTGAACCTGCATGTCGGCAACGACAGCCATAACATCATCCCGGGCGAGGCCATGGCCCGCTTCAATGTGCGTTTCAACAATGAATATACGCCCGAAAGCCTGCGCGCCGAGCTTACGCGCCGCATGGACAGGGCCGGTGTCGGCTACGAGATCGAATGGGACCTGTCGGGCGACAGTTTCCTGACCGAAGAAGGTACGCTTTCCGCCGCCGTTTCCGCCGCCATCGAAGCGCGGCTTGGCCGCAAGCCGGTCCTTTCCACCACCGGCGGCACGTCGGACGCCCGCTTTATCAAGGACATGTGCCCGGTGGTCGAATTCGGCCTGGTCGGCGCGACCATGCACAAGGTGGACGAACATGTTGCAACCAGCGATATATGTGCGCTGAGCGACATCTATGAAGACATAATTGGCCGCCTTCTGGCCCAATAGCCGCCGCATTTCACCTAAATTCTTTCTAGGTGCGGGCCGTTGCCCGCGCACGTTATTGTTGTGTCAACAGGGCCAAGAACCCGGGTTGCGACAGGGAACAGGAAGAATGGCGGAAGCATATATGATCGACATGATCGGTGCCCAGGGAAGCCGCTTTCCTTTGGGTGCCATTCGGGCACAATCCATGAGCTGGAGCGCGATGCCGCATCTGGCAATGGGCAATGGCCTTGTGGTGCGCGGCGAAATCCTGCCGACCCCGGGCGCGGAAATGTACCGGCTTGCGCGGTATTCGGCGAGCGACGTACCGGTCGAGCTCGAGATTTATGCGGAAGACACGGACCGCTGGTTCCGTGGCAGTTTCCATGTCGCCGCGTTTGACGCGCGGTCGCACCAGGCAGTTTTCTGGTCGTCGGGTGATCTCATAGCCAGCCCCGCCTGACGACCCCTCCCCATGCGGGTCCGCGCCCATCCGCGGGCCCGCAACCCCTGGAACGGAAGAACGGCGTCCTAACGAAGCTGGTCGATATTGGCTTCCCAGTTGGCACCGTCAAATTCGCTGATTTCCATCGATGTCACGGTATCGCGCTCGATGCAGGTGCCATTGACCGACCAGCCGTCCGGGTGGCTGCGCGGCACATAGAAGGCTTTCACCCCGCAGGTCTTGCAGAACAGGTGCCGGGCGGTGCCGGTGTTGAAACGGTATTCGGTCAGGTTGCCGGCGCCCGCCGTGATGCGGAACTCGTCTTTCGTGGCAAACACATGCAGGAAGCCGGTTTTTGCACACATGCTGCAATTGCAACTGCTGGCCTTCAGGTCGGCAGGGCCCTCCATTTCAAAACGCACGGCACCACAGTGGCAGCCGCCCTTGTGGGTTATTTTTTCACTCATCTCGGTTTCCTGTCGTGGCTTTCGATAATATTGCCGGTCTGGCGTTCAATGCGGAACACATGGGCATAACGCTGCCAGATCGGCATGAAGGATTTATAAAGCTCGCTTCCCTGGTAGACCTCGAACGCGGGCCGGCTTTCGAAGGCATAAACGGCCTGGAAGGCCATCCAGCCGTCGGGCGCATTGTCATCCAGCCGCGCCAGGTGCGCCCACAAGACACCGGGCGCGCGGGCGACGTCGGCCACATGGCCGCCCGTCAGCCAGGCCAGGTAGTCCTGTCCATGGTCGGGGTCGACCCAGACCTTGACGCTATAGAGAAATGTCACACTCATCTCCTGCCGCCGCCGGCAATGCGGTCATACAGCCACAGCATCGCGCGGCCCGCACCGAAGGGCAACAGCGCCAGCATGACCCGAAGCCTGAGGGCCATGGGCAGGTCGCGCCAGCGCATGCCTGCGCGCACCGTTTTCAGGGTCGCGATATCGCGTTTCTCAAGCGCGTTCACCATGGCCTCGATGGCCGCAGCGCGTGCCGCCTGTTCAAGGTCGGACCGGTAGGGCGCATAGATACCGCCTTCCGCGATATGGGCGCGCAGCATCAACAGCCGGTCCATCGCGGCCCTGAGGTTGGCGCCCGAATAATTCTGCCCGTCCTTGCGGATATCGACCGTGATCCGGTGGTCGCAGGCCATGATGCCTTCAAGCGCAAAACGGCGGGTCATGTCGATATCGGCCGACACATTGAAGGAAAAACCTTCGCGTATGCCGCCCACGCGCGCATAGAGGGCTTTCCGGAACAGGCCGGCAGACGGAAAAAACGGGTTGCCAGCGAGCAGCAGCCGGAACCCGTCTGTCCCGATAAGCTGGTAGCCGTCCGCATCCGGTTCGCTGGCGGTGCGGGTCCAGAAGGTCGGGCCCATGCTGGCGAACTTGTCGCTGAAATGTGACGCCGTGCCAAACTCGGCAAAATTGCTGAAGGCGAAATCGGTGGCGGGATAGGCCGCAACAAGCCCTTCAAGGCGCGCCAGATGGTCCGGTCGCCACAGGTCGTCATGGTCACAAAGCGCGACCCAGTCGCCCATCGCGGCTTCGATCGCCACCTTCTTGGCGCCCTCCGGCCCCCGGTTGTCGATGCGGATCAGGCGGATGCGGTCCATGAACGGCGCAAGGACCACGGTCATATCCTCGGGTGAACCGTCATCGACCACGATCACCTCGTCCGGCGCGCGGGTCTGGTTCAGGATGGCGGTCAGGGTCTCGCCGATCACGCGGCTGCCGTTCCAGGTGGCCACCGCCGCCGTTATGGTGCCGATACCGGGCACGGAGTCAGGCAACGCTGCCGCGCGCCTTCAGCGCCGCCGCCAGGGTGCCGTCGTCCAGATAATCCAGCTCGCCGCCCACGGGCACGCCGTGCGCCAGCGCGGTGATGCGCATGTCCAGGCCGGTATCGGCCAGCCGTTCGGCCAGATAATGGCTGGTGGTCTGGCCGTCGACCGTGGCATTCAGCGCCAGGATCACTTCCTGCACGTCACCGCGTTCGACCCGCGCGATCAGGGGCGCGATATTCAGCTCATCCGGCCCCACCCCATCCAGCGCGGACAGGGTGCCGCCCAGCACATGATACAGGCCCTTGAAGGTTTCCGACCGGTCCAGCGCCCACAGGTCGGCCACGTCCTCGACCACGCAGATGGTGGTGCGGTCGCGCCGGTTGTCGATGCAGACATGGCAGGGGTCGGACGTATCGATATTGCCGCAGGTGGCACAGATGCGCACGCGGTCCGCCACATCATCCAGCGCGTTCGCCAGCGGCACCATCACGCTGTCCTTCTTTTTCAGAAGCTGCAGCACCGCGCGCCGGGCCGACCGGGGCCCGAGGCCCGGCAACTTGGCCAGAAGCTGGATCAGGGTATCGATATCACTGCCGTGGGAACGGGGCATGGCTCAGGTCCTAGTCAAACACAGTCTCGGCCTTGGCTGCGGCCTGCTTGACACCGCCCTTGGCGCCGGAGCCGAGGAAAAAGAAGATCACGAAATATTCGATGACCGCGAGGATAAGGGCGACCACGGCCCAGACCGCCGCCGAAATATCCCCCAGCATCGCAAAAAGCGCGCTGGCGTCTTCCGCCGGCATGAACAGGGTAACAATGGCAATGCTGCCCGCCGAAACCAGCACACTGGCGAGCAGGCACAGAAGCGACAGCGTCCAGCGTTCGCCGCCGTCAAACAGCCGCCCCTGTTCCTTGCCGAACTTGCTGCCGGCAAAAATGGCGGACGAAAACAATACGGCCATGCTGCCGATGCGGCCGATATCGATATCGAAGATCATGCCGATCGCGGTCAGAAGCACAAGGCCGCCAAAATACGCAACCGCGAACCAGCCGGCATATTTCATCATCGACACCGGTTGCCCGGAAACTGCTGCGTCGCTCATATATCCCCCAATATTCCAAGAAATGACGTGGCGTCACTCTAGCCGGTTCCGGCCCCGTCAATCCACTGTTTCGTTCATGAGATACCGGTCGCTGAGCCGCTTCCTGAAAGCGCGGTCGCGCTTGAGGTGCCATTCGCGGCTCATGGCCTCGCCCCGGGTCTTGAAGCTTTCGGTATACAGCACCAACCACTGGCGCCCGCGGGTCGATTTGGCGCCCGTGCCGGCATTATGGGCGGCAAGGCGTTTTTCCAGATCGTTGGTCCAGCCCACATAGGTGCGGGCCACACCGTCCTTCAGGCTGCCGAGGATATAAACGAGGCACGGGCCGGCCATGCCGCAAGCGCCTCAGAACGGCATCTTGAAGCCGGCGGGCAACTGGAGGCCGCCGGTGAGGTCCTGCATGCGTTTCTGGGTTTCTTCGGCGGCGCGGGCGCGGGCCTGGGCGTGGGCGGCGACGATCAGGTCTTCGACCACTTCCTTTTCTTCCGAAGAAAACAGGCTCGGGTCGATGGTGACCTTCTTCAGGTCGCCCTTCGCGGTCATGACCACACTCACCATGCCGGCGCCGGCGGTGCCCATGACCTCGACATTATCCAGCTCGGCCTGCATGTCGCCCATGCGGCTTTGCATTTCCTGGGCTTTTTTCAGCATTTCGGACAGGTTTTTCATCGCAAATACTCCAGCGCGTGGCTCAGAAATCAAAATCGCCGGTTTCTTCATCCACCGTATGGGCGGCGGGCAGGTCCTCGATCGACAGGTCGTCTTCGGTGGAACGCCGGTCGCGCACGGCCAGAAGTTCGGCATCGGGGAAGGTGGACAGCAGCGCCTTCACGATGGGTTCTTCCATCGCTTCGGCTTTCTGCTGGCGGTCGCGCGCCACCTGTTTTTCCCTGACCGTGGCCTCGCCGCCTTCGCGGGTGATGGTGATGTTCCAGTCGGTCCCGGTCCAGAGCTTCAGGCACTGTTTGGTGCGCATGACAAAATCTGCCGGCACACGGTCGGTGGTGTTCATGGTAATCGCGCCGGGGCGATAGTCCACTAGGCGCACATGGTCGGTCAGAATCACCGCGAGGGTCGGTTCGCGCTCGGCCTTGAACAGGGCCACCAGTTTTTCGAAATCGAGCGGCATCGGATGGCGCGGATGGTCGTACCCGCCCGCCGGATTGAAGGCCACCACCTGCGCGGACGCCCGCGCGGTCGGGCCGGACCCACCCGCCATCGGCGCCTGGTGGCTGCCGATCGCATGCACATTACCACCCGGGCCACCGGTGGGCGCAGGCGCACCACCTGCGGCCACGGCACCGCCGCCCTGAAGCTGTTTCACCAGTTCCGCCGGCCCCGGCAGGTTGGCGGCATAACAGATGCGGATCATCACCATTTCGGCGGCCGCGATCGGGCTTGGCGCCGTGCGAACCTCACCAAGGCCCTTCAGAAGCATCTGCCACGCCCGTGTCAGGTGCGGCATGCCGAGCGTGGTGGCCATCTCGCCGCCATGCTTTCGTTCCGCTTCCGAAACAAGCGCGTCGGAACCTGCGTCCGGCGTTACCTTCAGGCGGGTAAGCCAATGGGTGACCTCAAGAAGGTCGTTGATCACCACCGTCGGGTCGGCACCGGCATCATATTGGCTGCGAAGGGTCGTGAGCGTCGTGACCACATCACCCTTCATCAGCGCCGCGAACAGGTCCAAGACCTGGGCGCGGTCGGCAAGGCCAAGCATGTCGCGCACCTGGCCTTCGCTCACGGACCCCGCGCCGTGCGCGATGGCCTGGTCCAGAAGCGACAGGCTGTCGCGCACCGAACCCTCGGCGGCGCGCGCGATCAACTTCAGGGCGCCTTCTTCGGCGGTGCAGCCTTCCTTTTCAACCAGCCTGGCCAGATGGGCCACCAGCACATCGGCTTCCACCCGCTTCAGGTCGAAACGCTGGCAGCGGGAAAGCACGGTCACCGGCAGTTTGCGGATTTCGGTGGTCGCGAAGATGAATTTCACATGCGCCGGCGGTTCCTCCAGCGTTTTCAGGAGCGCGTTGAACGCGTTCTTCGACAGCATGTGCACTTCGTCGATAATATAAATCTTGTAGCGGGCGGACACGGGCGCATAGCGCACGCTTTCGATAATCTCGCGGATATCATCCACGCCCGTGCGGCTGGCGGCGTCCATCTCCAGCACATCCACATGCCGGCTTTCGGCGATGGATTTGCAGTTTTCGCACACACCACAGGGGCTGATCGACGGGCCGTCATGGGCGGTGCAGTTGAGCGCCTTGGCGATGATGCGGGCGGTGGTGGTTTTACCAACCCCGCGCACGCCGGTGAGCACAAAGGCATGGGCAAGGCGGCCGGTATCGATGGCGTTCGACAGGGTACGCACCATGGCTTCCTGGCCGATAAGGCTGTCGAAGTCCGCCGGGCGGTATTTGCGCGCAAGCACGCGGTAGGTCTGGTCGCCGTTCTGGCCTGCCATCGAAAAGGCTCTCCCTTGTCTCACTCAGACGCCATGACTAACAGGAACGACGGCCAAGCGGAAGGCTTTTGGCGCGTGTCACGACAAGGCGGGGGAATTCGTCGAAAAGGGGGTTGGGTGGGAGGGCCAAAACGACCCATGCACAACTCGTTACGGCTGCTTCCTTTCGGACCTGACCGGGTTGGCGAGCGGAATGTCCGCCGGCTCTCCCGCCGCCTATATGGCGATTCCACGCCGCACTTGCAAGAGGAATATGCCCGCCCTAGCTTAAACCCCGCGACAGGAGGGAGCAAAATATGGCCCTGGCCGACATTCAGACCGTTTTTTCCGGAAACCCGCTGGACCGCGCGGACCATCTGCGCACCGACCCCGAGATATTGGGCGATATCGCGCGCGGCGACGATGCCCGATTCGTCCTGATGGCCGAGGACCAGATCCTGACCGACGATATCGGCGACATTTTCTGGCTGACAGCCGGCCAGTGCCGCTTCCTGCCCGTGGGCACCCGCGTGTTCCTGGGGCTCAATGGCAGCGCGCCCTGTTACGGTGCCCGGCTGGACGGCACGCCCGACGACCTGACCGGCCTGTTTGGCCATGCCAAATTCCGCGATGCCCGCGCCATTGCCATGAAACTGGGCCATGCCCACCCGTCCCTTGGCATCATCGCGCAAGCCAAATCCATGTTGAGCTGGCACCAGAGCCACCGTTTCTGCGCCAAATGCGGGCATGAAAGCAAGCTGGTGAAAGGCGGGTACGAGCGCAAATGCACGGCCTGCGACGCCAGCCATTTCCCGCGCACCGACCCGGTAGTGATCATGCTGGCGTTCCACGGTGACAAGGCGCTGGTCGGCCGCGGCCACCATCTGCCGCCCGGCATGTATTCCGCCCTCGCCGGTTTCATGGAGCCGGGGGAGACCATCGAAGAAGCCGTGGCCCGCGAGCTGTGGGAAGAAACCGGCGTGAAGGCAACGAAGGTGAAATATGTCACCAGCCAGCCCTGGCCCTGGCCATCGAGCCTGATGATCGGCTGCATGGCCTGGGTCGAGGATGACGAATTGAACATCGACCCGGTCGAGATCGAATCCGCCCGCTGGATCACCAAGGAAGAAGCGCGCGAAGGCCTGATGCGCACGCGCGAGGATTTCATGCTGCCGCCGCCTTTGGCCATTGCCCACAATCTGGTGCTGGCCTGGCTGAAGGAAGGCTGAAGCCTAGTCCTGGTGCTCTGGCGCCGGGGCCGGGATGGTGTTCTGCACGCCTTCCGCGCCCGCGTAGAAGACAATCAGCTTCACCACTTCGGTGCCTTCATTGCGGCTGTAATGCGGGGTGTGCTGGGCCTCGACAATGGTCTGGCCCGGCAGGATGACCCGCTTGTCGCCGTTGGCATAATAGACCGTCAGCACGCCCGATACCGTATATCCGAAGGTGGGCACCGGGTGGCTGTGCCATGTGTTGGCTTCGCCCGGCAAGACCGTGATCTCGACCGCGCTGATGACCGGTTTGCCCTCGGGGTAACTGAGCGCACCACCGATGATATCGGTATCCGCCTGCATCAGCGGTTTTACCTCGCCCGCCTGCGCGGCCGCGGCAAAAAGCACGGTCGCGGCCAGTCCCGTCACAAATCTCTTCATGGCACCCTCCCCCTTCGGGCAATGTTCGATCAGGCGGCGAAAGCCTCCATGGCCGTCGCCATCCGGATATCAAGGTCGGTGACACCGTCCGCGTCATGCGTGGTCATCTTCACCTCGACCCGATTATACACATTGAACCATTCCGGATGGTGGTCCATTTTTTCGGCCAGAAGCGCGGCACGGTTCATGAAAGCCCAGGCTTCCGAAAAATCGGCGAACTTGAAGGTTTTTTTGATCGCCTTGTCCGCTGCGTCATAGGCCCAGCCGGGCAGGCCCGAAAGGGCTTCGTCGCGGGCATCGGCGGTCAGTTGGCTGGGTCGTGTCATTCTATCATCCTTCCGTTTAAAAGTTCGCTCACGAAGCCGGGCACCAGGCTGCCGGCGGGGCCGTGCCGGCATTCGGCAAAATAGCTGGCGCCCTGGCTTGGTTCCATATTCAGTTCCACCGTGTGCGCAAGCCCCTGCGCACGCACTTCGGCAACAAATCCGGCGGCGGGGTAAACGTGCCCGCTGGTACCGATGGACAGGAACAGGTCGCAGCCCCGAAGCGCGTCCACAATCTCCTCCATATAGAAAGGCATTTCGCCAAACCAGACGATATGGGGCCTCAGCATGCCAATGGTGCCACAATCGGCACAGCCGCTGCCGTCCTCGATATCGTCCTCCCAGTCATGCACCTGCCCGCACATACGGCAGCGCACTTTCCGAAGTTCGCCATGCATATGCATCACATTGTGCGATCCTGCCTTTTCATGCAGGTCGTCCACATTCTGGGTGATGATGGTCACCTCACCCGCAAAATTGGCTTCAAGCTCCGCCAGCGCCTTGTGGGCGGCGTTGGGTTCGGCCCACAACAGGTCAGCCCGGCGCATGTTGTAGAAGCGCTGCACCAGCGCAGGATCGCGCGCGAACGCTTCAGGTGTAGCGACATCTTCCATGCGGAAACCTTCCCACAGGCCGCCCGCGTCGCGAAAGGTGCGCAGGCCCGATTCCGCCGAGATGCCGGCGCCGGTCAGCACCACGATATTCCTGTATGCAACCATGGCCGCTTCCCCCAATTGAACAGGCCTCTTTTTATCTGCGCCCCGATGGGCTACCTGTTATTAAACCAGCTTGGAACGAGGTGCAAAGTGGTGAAGGTGCTTTTTGTCTGCATGGGGAATATCTGCCGGTCGCCCATGGCCGAAGGCGCCTTTCGTGCGGCCGCACAAAAGGCCGGTGTTTTGGACAAACTGACCATCGACAGCGCCGGCACCATTGGCTACCACGCCGGATCAGCGCCGGATTCGCGCGCGCAGGCAACGGCCAAAAAACGCGGTGTCGATATCTCCGGCCAGCGGTCCCGCAAGGTAACGGACGAGGATTTCGAGGATTTCGATTATATCCTGGCCATGGACCATGACAATATGACCGACCTGACCGAACGCTGCCCCGAAGAACACCGCCACAAGCTGAGCCTGTTCCTGAGCCACGCGCCCGGCATGCCGTTCCATGAAATGCCGGACCCCTATTATGGCCACCACAGCCAGTTTGACGACTGTTACGCCGCCGCCATGGATGCGTCCGACGGCCTGTTGGCCAAAATCCGCGAAAAGCATTTCTGAACCCCATGGCCGGACCGCTTGCCAGACAGCTTGAAAAGGCGCTGGGCGCGGCGGTGACCGGCAGCAGGCCCATGCGCGGTGGTGATATCGCCGATGTTTCGCGCCTGAGCCTGTCGGACGGCCGCACGGTGGTGGCCAAACGCCCGCGCGCCGACCAGCCGGACACCACGGCGACCGAGGCCATGATGCTGACCTACCTGGCCGAGCATTCGCCGCTGCCGGTGCCCAAGGTTCTGTATCAGGCCGACGGCATATTGGTGATGGAGCATATCGCGCATGCGGGCAGCACCAACGCCCACAAGGCGGCCATCAGTATCGCGGGGCCTGTGGCGGCGCTGCACCGGGTGACCGGCAAACGCTTCGGCTTCCAGACAGACACGGTTATCGGCCCCTTGGGCCAGCAGAACCGGGAAGACGACAACTGGTGCCGCTTTTTCACCGAAAACCGGTTGTTGGCCATGGCGGGGTCATGCGCGCGGGTCGCGCGGCTGAGCCCCGGCACCATGGCGCGCATCGAAAAGCTCGCCCAGAAACTGCCGGACCTGTTGCCGGCCAGCCCCGCCGCCAGCCTGCTGCACGGCGACATATGGGCCGGCAACATGCTGATCGACGGCGAGACGGTGGCAGCCTTCATCGACCCGGCCATTTCCTACGGCGACCGGGAAATGGACCTGGCTTTCATCGCGCTGATGGGTGGGTTGGACCCGGTATTTTTTGACGCCTACCACGCCCAATATGCCATCGATGCCGGCTTCACGCGCGAACGCTGTGCAATTTATCAACTGTGGCCGCTGCTGGTGCATGTGCGGCTGTTTGGCGGGGGTTATGTGGGCCAGGTCGAAAGCATCCTGGCCCGGTTTGGCGTCTAGGCCTAAGCCTCCTTGGGCCCGGCAACCCCGTCTTCGATGACATAGGTCTTGAGGGTCGAGGCCTTCATGTCGCGTTTGGTGACATCGTCCATGACCCGAAGCTGGGCTTTCCAGTCCTTTTTCGAGACATCACACAGGGTGTAGCCACGGTACCGGCCCTCATAGAGCTTGATATGCGGGTTATCGGCCATGGTAGCCGCGTTGCGGTCATGATGCCAGTTGCCGCTGGTGATGGAGGTGCAGACAAATTCGCTGGCGACGGTGACGCTTTCCGGCTTGTCGAAATCCTGCTTCACATCGCAGACGTAGGTTGCATGAACATCACCGCCGATGATGACCGGGTTCGACACCTTGCGTTTTTCGATCGCATTCAGCACCCGGTCGCGCGAGCCGACATAACCGTCCCAATATTCGCTGCCGAACTGCTGGCCTTCGCCGATCTTGTAATCATGCTTCGAGAACAGCATGCCCTGCGCGATGACATTCCATTTGGCACCGGTGCGGCCAAGGCCGCCCAGAAGCCAGCGTTCCTGGCCTTCGCCCAGGATGCTGCGCTTGGGGTCCAGCCGTTCGTCGCAGGTATCGTCGATCAGGCGCCAGCCGCCATCGTCCGGCAACTGGCAGGGCTGATCGTCCCGGTACTGGCGCGTGTCCAGCATGTTGATTTCCATCAGGTCGCCGTAGGCGGCGCGCTGGTAGAGGTCCATATCCGGGCCGCGCGGCGTGGTGGCTTTCCGAAGCGGCAGATGTTCAAAATAGGCCTTGTAGGCGGCGGCGCGGCGCTGGAGGAACGTGGCCTTGTCCTCATAATCGGCGTCATTGTCGCCGGCATAATCGTTCGCGACCTCATGGTCGTCCCAGGTCAGGAGCCAGCTTGTGTGCCGGTGCGCGGCCTGCAGGTCCTCGTCCAGTTTATAGACGGCATGGAAAGCACGGTAGTCATCCAGGGTGCGCGCGCTGGTGACCGGGCTGCGGCGCAAGGGGCCACCGGCGGCATATTCATAGATATAGTCGCCCAGGTGCACGATCAGGTCGACGTCCTGTTCGATCATGTCGCGGTAGGCGCCGAAATAACCCTGCTCGTAATTCTGGCACGACGCAAAGGCGAAGCGGAACTTCTCGAGCGGGCTCATCACCAACGGCGTGGTGACCGCGCGGCCCGTGGCGCTGATTTCGTCCCCCGCCCGGAAGCGGTACCAGTAGGGTCGGCCGGGCGCCATGCCCTGCACATCCACATGCACGGCATGGGCATTGTCGGGGTGCGCGACCGCATGGCCGGTCTGCACGATCTTGCGGAAATTTTCGTCCGCCGAAATTTCATACCCGACCGGGATCGGTTCGGCACCCGTGGCGCTGGCGTCCAGCGGGCTGGGCGCAAGGCGGGTCCAGATCACAAAGCCGGTGGGCAGTGCGTCACCCGACGCCACACCCAGCTTGAAGGGGTAATCGATGAAACGCGGTTTGCCGACGATCCATTCCGGTGTCGCCAGCAGGGGCCGGCTGAAGGCCGCAAGGCCGAGCAAGCTGGCCGCGCGCAACATCTGGCGCCGCGAGATTTTTTCCATGGTCAGTTCCCCCCTTGATAACACGAACCCGCCCCTTTTAACCGGGGCCGTATGACGCCAGCATGACAGCATGAACCGGCGGGCGGGTGGCATCACAGATTCGTGACTGGCATCCCGGCCACGCTACCGCACACTGGGGTCAAAACAAGGGCCATGACAATGGGCCCAGAGGGACGGCGGGGACATGGGGAAAATTCTGAAATCGGGAAAATTCTGGCTGGTTTTTGTGCTGACCGCACCCCTGTTGCTGGTGGGCTGTTCATCGCTGTTTGTCGATTTCGACAGCCACTTCACATCGGACGAATATGTTGCACGTGCAACAACTCCCGCCCCCGGGATCGACAGCCTCAGTTACCTGCACCGGGGTGATGCGGACGGCCAGCGGGTCATCTTCGTGCATGGCACCCCGGGGGATGCCGCCGCATGGTATGACATGCTGAAAGCGGCACCGGCAGGCTATGAATTCCTGTCGGTCGACCGGCCCGGTTTTGGCCAGACCCTGCCGGACAAGGCCATGGTGTCGCTGGACGGCCAGGCTGCCGCGCTCGAACCCCTGTTGCACCCAAAAAACGGACGCAAACCGATCCTCGTGGGCCATTCGCTGGGTGGGCCGGTAGTGGTGGCGGCTGCGGCCAAATATCCTGACCTTATAGGCGGCATCGTGGTGGTGGCGGGGGCCCTGGACCCGGACCTTGAGGATGTGATGTTCATCCAGTATGTCGGCGATGTGCCGCCCTTTTCCTGGCTTCTGGCTGCACCCATGCGGCACATGAACAGGGAACTGATCGGCCTCGAGGACGAACTGAGGATTTTGGCGCCCAAGCTGGCGGACATCCATGTGCCCGTCACCATCATCCATGGCACCAGGGACGACCTGGTGCCCTATGCCAACGTGGCCTATATGGAAAAAATGTTCACGGGCACCAGCCCCAAGCTTGTGACCCTTGAGGGCCAGAACCATTTCCTGCCCTGGAATTCCGCGGGGGTGATCGTGTCCGCCGTCACCGACATGGCCAGTAGCGGGGCCGGTGACGGGGCATTGCCCGAAAGCCAGAATGCGCGCTGAAGCCTACCAGGCCGCCGCTTCGACGAAACCACCCATCGAGAAGCCGTAATTGTCGGCTTCCGGTTCGTCTTCCAACACCCGGCCAAACCGCGCTTCGGGGGTATAATAGGACCCGTTGCTGGTAAGCTGGCTGGAAAACAGGGTGAAATATTCGATGGTTTCGGCGGGTGTGCGCAGGGTCTCGTTTTCCGTGAGCCAGTCGCCGACCCGGGCATGCGCATGCTTGCGGAACCGCGCCAGTGTGACATGCGGCTTGTATTTGCGCCGTTCGGTTTCGACATCGACCCGGTCGAGCGCATGCACGATCTTTTCGTGCAAATGGCACAAGGGCCCCGGGCTTTCGACCCCGGCCCACAGCGCCTTCGGCTGTTTGGGCTTGCCAAAAAGCCCGACACCACGAAGCTGCAGGTCGAAGGGATGGAAGCTGATGCGCGACAGCTCGCCCTCGATTTCACGCATGGATTTTTTGGAAACATCGCCGATGAAGGCCAGTGTCAGATGAAGCTGGTCGTCGCGCTGCCAATGCGCGCCTTCAACGCCGCCCCGGACATCCATCAGGGCTTCCTGAATGGTTTCCGGTACTTCCAGGCCAATAAACAATCGTACCATAGCCTGCCCCCTATCATCTATATATCGGGTATAGAGGCTCCCGACCCACTAACTCTAGCGCAAAAGTTCGGCCTGCACCATGGGTGCAATGCGGTCGACGATAATTTTTACGCCCGCCGGGTTGGGATGGATGCCGTCCGCCTGGTTGAGCGCAGGGTCCGCCGCAACACCGTCCAGGAAGAAGGGATAGAAGGGCACGCCGTAGCGTTTGGCCGTGTCGGGATACGCCGGGTTGAACACCGCCGCATAATCTTCGCCCAGGTTGGGCGGCGCCATCATGCCGGCCAGAAGCACCGGAATGCCGCGTTCCGACAGGGTTTTCACCATGGCGTCGATATTGTCGCGCGTGATGGTGGGGTCGATGCCGCGCAAGCCATCGTTGCCGCCGAGGGTGAGGATCACCAGATCCGGCTTGCCGTCCTTGAAGGGCGCCAGCGCCCAGTCGAGGCGCGAACGGCCGCCTGTTGTTGTGTCGCCCGACACGCCGCCATTCACCACGGTGACGGGTGCATCCATATGCGCGTTCAGCCAGTCCTGCAGCACATCGGTGAAGCCTTCGCCGGGGCCAAGGCCATAGCCTGCGGTCAGGCTGTCGCCGAACGCCAGCACCTTGTAACCCGCCGCCGCTTGCTCATCCGCCCGGGCGGTTGCATCGTAAAACGACACAGCGGCCATCAAAAAGCCGAGAAATGCAACGAATCTGCGCGGGATGCGGTTGACCGGCATGGTCCGGGCTCCTACTTGTTTGAAATACAAAAACATAACTGGCAGCGAAGGTGCAAAATTACAATGGCTGAAAAAACAGCGCTTATCTCCCTCTCGTCCGTTTCCCTGACCCTGTCGTCGGGGGCCGGGCCGGTGAATATCCTGAAGGATATCAGCTTCAATATCATGCCGGGCGAAAGTGTCGGCATTGTGGGGCCGTCGGGTTCCGGCAAGTCGTCGCTGATGAGCCTGATGACCGGGCTTGAACAGGCCAGTGGCGGCAGTGTGACCGTTGACGGCCTGAGGCTGGACGGCGCCGACGAGGATACGCTCGCGCGCCACCGCCTCAGCCGCATCGGTATCGTGATGCAGGCTTTCCACCTGATCCCGACCATGACCGCACTTGAAAATGTCGCCGTGCCGCTTGAACTGGCCGGCACCAACGATGCTTTCGACCGCGCGGCCAGGGAACTGGAAGCCGTGGGCCTTGCCCACCGCATGGACCATTACCCCGCCCAGCTTTCGGGTGGCGAACAGCAGCGTGTGGCACTGGCCCGCGCGCTGGCGCCCGAACCCGCCATCCTGTTCGGTGACGAACCGACCGGCAACCTGGACGGAAAAACCGGCCGGGCCATTATCGACCTGTTGTTCGACCTGTCGGAAAAACGCAAATCCACCCTGGTGCTGGTGACCCACGATCCGCACCTGGCCGACCGCTGCGACCGGGTGATCAGCATGGCCGATGGCCGCATCGTCGACGACACCGGCGACACCCAGTCAGTAACGGTTCCCGCAGACAAACAGAAGGTCGGCGGCAAATGATCAGCCGTTCGACCGGCCTGCCAGTGTCTGTAAGACTGGCGCTGAGGGAACTGCGTGGTGGCCTGAACGGCTTCCGCGTGTTTGTGGCCTGCCTTGTGCTGGGTGTGGCCGCCATTGCGGCCGTGGGGTCCCTGACCCGCGCGATCCAGGAAGGCATGGAACGCGAAGGCCAGTCCATCCTGGGCGGCGATATCGAGATCGACATTTTCCAGGGCACGGCAGGGCCGGAGCTCAGGACCTGGTTCGCCGACAAGGGCACCTTGTCGGAATCGGCCCGCCTGCGCACCATGGCGCGGGTGAAGGACGCGCCGCGTTCGACCCTTGTGGAACTGCGTGCGGTGGATGAAAATTATCCGCTGTATGGCAATTTCGCGACCAGCCCGCAGCTCGACAACAAGGCGCTGTTTGACCAGCATGGCGACAGTTGGGGCGCGGCCATCGATCCCATGCTGGCCGACCGGCTGGGCGTGAAGGTGGGCGACAGGCTGACCTTCGGCGCCATCACCGCCGATATCCGCGCCTTCATCGAGCGCGAGCCCGACAAGGCCAACATGGGCTTCCAGTTGGGGCCGAGTGTGATGATCCGCCACGCGGCCCTGGACCAGAGCGGACTTGTGACCGTGGGCAGCCTTGTGAACCATTATTACAAGCTGAAGCTGCCCGCAGGCGTGGCCGTGCAGCCGGTCGTGGACAACCTGAAGGAAAGCTTCCCCGACGCCACCTGGCGCATGCGCGACCGGTCGAACGGCGCGCCGGGCATGCGGCGTTTCATTGACCAGATGGGCATGTTCCTGACCCTTGTGGGCATTTCCGCCCTCGTGGTCGGCGGGGTTGGGGTCGGCAACGCGGTCAAGGGCTACATGGACCGCAAGACCCGCACCATCGCGACCCTGAAAATTCTGGGCGCCAGCGGCAATGTGATCTTTGCCACCTATTTCATCCAGGTGCTGCTGATCGGCCTTCTGGCCATTGTGGTGGGCCTGATTGCCGGTGCGTTCCTGCCCAGCGTGCTGGCGGCGTTCCTGCCGGACAGCCTGCCGGTCAAACCCGATGGCGGCGTTTATCCCGTCGCCCTGCTGCTGGCGGCGGCCTATGGCATCCTGATCACCGTTGCCTTCACGGTCTGGCCCCTGGGCAAGGCACGCGACCTGCCGGCGGTGCGCCTGTTCCGGGCGCTTGTGGCGCCTGAAAACCGGCGTCCGCGTTTCATCTATCTGGCTGCCATCACCGGTGCCGCCGTCATGGTGGTGATGCTGGCCGTGGGCATGGCAACCGAGCGCTGGCTGGCGGCCGGTTTCATGGGTGGTGCTGCCATCACCCTCGGGCTGTTGCGCCTGACAAGCTGGATCATCGAACGGGGGGCCGCGCATGCGCCGCGCCCCAAGGGTGTGCTGAGGCGCATGGCGATCGCCAACCTGCACCGCCCGGGTGCCGCCACCGGGGCCGTGGTGCTGTCCCTTGGCCTGGGCCTGACCCTGTTCGCCAGCCTTGCGCTGATTGAAGGCAACATGAACAAGCGGCTGGGTGAACAGGTGCCATCCGAAGCGCCGGCCTTTTTCATGCTGGATATCCAGAATTACCAGTTGGAGGACTTTGAAAAAACCGCCCGCGGCCTGCCTGGGGTCGAAGATCTGGTGGCCGTGCCGTCGCTTCGCGGCCGTGTGGTCATGCTGAACGGCGTGCCTGCCAAGGAAGCCCAGGTTGCCGACAATGTGCGCTGGATTTTGCGCGGCGACCGGGGCCTCAGCTATATGGACGAACTGGGCCGCGGCAGCACGGTCGTGGACGGCGACTGGTGGCCGGCCGATTATGCCGGTGAACCTGAAGTCAGCCTTGGCAAGGCCGAAGCCGAAGGCCTGGGCCTGAAGATCGGCGATACCATCACGGTCAATGTTCTGGGCCGGGACATCACGGCGCGCGTCCGCTCGCTCCGGGAAATCGACTGGGGCACATTCGGCTTCAACTTTGTCATCCTGTTTGACCCGCACACCCTGAAAGCCGCACCCCATACCTTCATGGCAACCCTGAAAGCGTCGGGCGAGGCGGAGGCCGAGGCCCACAGGGTGCTGACCAACAGTTTCCCCAACATCACCGCCGTGCGCATGAAAGAAGTTCTGAACAGCTTCAACGCCATGGTGGAACAGGTGGGCACCGCCGTGCGGGCCACTGCACTGGTGTCCATTATCGCCGGTGTTCTGGTGCTGGCGGGCGCCATTGCCGCCGGGTTCCGCCAACGGGTTTACGAAAGTGTGATCCTGAAAGTGGTGGGTGCCGTGCGGTCGCAGGTGCTGGGGGCGTACCTGATGGAATATGCCCTTATCGGCCTGATCACGGCGCTGATCGCGCTGGCGCTCGGCAGCCTTGCGGGCTGGGTGGTCATCAAATTTGTCATGGAAATGGAATATAGCTTCCTGCCAAGGCCGATGTTGCTGACCGTGTCCGCAAGCCTGGTGGTAACCGTGCTGTTCGGCATGGCGTCAAGCTGGCGGGCGCTGGCGGCCAAACCCAACCAGGTGCTGCGCACCGAATAGGGCCAAATGCGACGGACCGTATTTGAAAAGCGACGAAATCGGACTGAATCCAGTCCGGTTTCCATTGCAAGCGGTTCGTACATTCACCATATTAGGGGCAACTGATAATAAACCCTTAGGGGAGTAGAGATGGTCGAACGTTACAATAGCCAATTCGGTACGCAAGCGCGTACCCAGACTGCCGAATATGATGAAGGCCTGCGCGCCTATATGCTCAGGGTCTATAACCTGATGGCGTCCGGCGTGCTGCTGACCGGCATCGTTGCGCTGCTGGTTGCAAACACGCCCGTGCTTCACGGCCTGTTCTTCGAAGTGCGCGAAACCGCGCGTGGTGCCTATGTCGGCATGACCGGCCTTGGCTGGATCGCCGCCCTGTCGCCGCTTGCCTTCATCCTGGTGATGAACATGGGCATCAACCGGCTTTCAAGCAGCGCCCTGCAGATGATCTTCTGGGCGTTTGCGACCTGCTTCGGCATTTCGCTGTCCTCGATCTTCATGACCTACACGGGTGTCAGCATTGCGCAGACCTTCTTCGTGACCGCAGGCGCCTTTGGCGCGCTCAGCCTTTATGGCTATACCACGAAGAAAAGCCTGTCGGGCTGGGGCACGTTCCTGATGATGGGCCTGTTTGGCCTGATCATCGCAAGCGTGGTGAACCTGTTCCTGGGCTCGGGCATGCTGAGCTTCATCACCTCGGTCGGCGGTGTGCTGATTTTCGCGGGCCTGACCGCCTACGACACCCAGCAGATCAAGGAAAGCTACTATTATATGGGTGGTGGCGAAATGGCCGAAAAAGGCGCGATCATGGGTGCGGTGCGCCTGTATCTCGACTTCGTGAACCTGTTCATGTACCTGCTGCGTTTCATGGGCAACCGCGAATAGGCGACCCGCCACACCAGACATCGGAAAGCCCGGCCAGCGTGCCGGGCTTTCTTTTTGCCCGCCCCTTCCCGCTCCACCCGGCGCCGCCACGGCAAAGATACATTGCTTTCCCCCGCCGTTTGCCTAGAATGTCCAACGTTGTCATTTCTGGAGAGGGAGGAAGACATGGCACAGGAGCGGCTGCTTTCACTGGATGTGATGCGGGGCTTGACCGTGATCGGCATGATCTTCGTCAACTCGGTCGCCGTGTTTCATTATGGCCAGGAGGTGCCGGCCTATGGCGCTTTCCTGCATGCGGACTGGGCGGGACTGACGGTCGCCGACCTGGTGTTCCCCTTCTTCATTGTCATGGTGGGTGTGGCCATCCCCTTTGCGCTTTCGGGCCTGAAGGCGCGGGAGGGGCTGACGGGCGCCACGGTCTGGCGGCTGTTCAAGCGCGCGGCCATCCTGTTCGGCATCGGGCTCATACTCACCCTGTCGTTCCACGGGCTTGAGGAACCGTTGCGCATCCCGGGTGTGCTGCAGCGTATCGGCCTGACCTTCTTCTTCGCGGCGCTTCTGTTCATGGTGTGCGAGGTGCGCACCATCGCCATATTGGCCGCGCTGTCGCTCCTCATCTATTTTGCGCTCGTCAAAATACCGGTATCCGGCCTTGCGACCGACCTTTATGCACCCGGGCAGAATTTCTCAAGCTGGCTGGATTCCTGGCTTCTGGGCCAGCATATCTATGTGCGCACCGGCCCGGCACCTTTCGACCCCGAAGGTATCCTGGGCACCCTGCCGTCGGTCGGGCAGGCCTTGTTCGGCGTCCTGGCCGGTATCTGGCTCAAGGAAAAAGGTGTCACGCCCGACAGCCTGAAACGGCTGGCGCTGGTGGGCACCGGCCTTCTGGTGCTCGGGTTCGTATGGACGCCCATCTTCCCGGTCGTGAAGGCGCTCTGGTCCTCAAGCTTCGTGCTTGTCACCACCGGCCTTGCGTTCCTTTTGCTCGCCTTCCTCGGCTGGCTTCTGGATGTGCGCAAGGTGCGGGGCAGTTGGGCCACCTTCATGCAGGCCTTCGGCATCAACGCCATCACGGGCTATGTGCTGCACACCTATCTGATGGGCCCGATGCTCGAAAACCCGGTCACCGGCGCGATATATGGCAGCCTCGCGGGCGTCCTGCCGGGCGAAGCAGCGATGCTGGTGCCGGTCATGCTGGTCATCGGCGCCACCTGGCTGCCACTTTATGTGATGCAAAGGCGCGGTATCATCCTAAAGGTCTGATCCGCCTCGGCTCGTGACATTGGCGCCATTTTCGGGAATGATGGCGCCAACGTCAGTTCAAGGGGAGGCGCCGCAAGGCCATGTCAGTACTGGGTTCCATCATTCATCCCAAATCCATGGGCGCCAAGGCGCTGGTGCTTCTGGTCGTTATCCTTTTGTTTGTCGCCGGGGCCAAGGGTTACCTTGAACCGGTCGAGGCCATCCTTGATTCGGAGGATGTCACCCTGCATTTCATGGATACCGCCATCACCCCCTACAAGGTGCTGAAGGCGATCCTGATCGTGGCCATGTTCATGTGGGCGGCCGGGCTGGTGTCCGATGCCGTCGAACGCCAGATCGGCAAGCTGCAGACCGTGCGGGCCAGCAACCGGGCGCTGATCGCCAAGGCCTTGATGCTTCTCGTATATTTCTTCTTTGGCGTGGTGGCCATCGACCTTCTGGGCATCAACCTGGCGGCACTTACCGTGGTGGGCGGCGCCATTGGTATCGGCCTTGGTTTCGGCCTGCAGAAGATCACGTCCAACTTCATCAGCGGCATCATCCTGCTTCTTGAAAAAGCGGTCGAGATCGACGACCTGGTCGAACTGCAGGACGGCACCCAGGGGTTCATCCGCCATATCACCGCGCGCTATATCCTGATCGAAACCTTCGACGGCCGGGAAATCATGGTACCGAACGAGGATTTCATCACCGGCCGTGTGACCAACTGGACCATGACCAACCTGAAGGCGCGGGTCGATATCAAGATCGGCGTCGCCTATGGTTCCGACCTTGAACAGGTGGAAAAGCTGCTTCTGGCCGCCGCGACCGAACATCCGCGCTGTTCGCCCTTGCCGGAACCCCATGTGTTCCTGGACGGCTTTGGCGACAGTTCGGTGGATTTCACCCTCAATTTCTGGGTCGACGATGTGGTCGAAGGCCGGCGCCAGCCCCGGTCCGAGGTGCTGATGGCCATCTGGCGCAAGTTCCAGGCGAACGGCATCGAAATCCCGTTCCCGCAGCGCGATGTCAATATCAAGGGCGCGGTGCGCCTTGAAACGAAGGCAGAGGCATGAGCAAAAAACCGCTCCTGAGCAGCTTTTACCTCGAGGCCGCCACGGCGGCCCCGGGCGAGGAGGATATCGCGCTCAGTGACACCAACCCGCCCGTGTGGCTGCATTTCGACGTCTCGAAACCCGAAGCCCGCACAGCCATGCAGAAGGCCGCGCCTTATATCGACGAAAGCACCATCGACGCACTGTGCGCCGAAGACACGCGCCCCCGGGTCGAGGAGTTCGGCAAGGAATATCTGGTGATCCTGCGGGGCGCCAACCTGGACCCTGCGGCATCGCCCGAAGACATGGTGTCTCTGCGCATCTGGAGCGACGGCAAACATGTGATCAGCGCCCAGCGCCGCCGCGTGTTCGCCGCCCAGAAGCTGGTCGAACGGTTGAAGGCCAGCGGCAAGCCCGCGAAGGCGTCGGAGATCATCGTCGGGCTGACCATCAATATCATCGAAAACATGGGCCCCACCATCACCGACATCCTGGATGAAGTGGATGCGCTTGAGGAAAACATGATCGACACGGTCGATATCGAGATGCGCCATGCGCTGATCGACTTGCGCCAGCGCGTGCTGTCGTTCCGGCGGTACCTGTTCCCGCTCAGGCAGGCGGTGGGCGAGCTTCGGGAACTGGCGACAGAATGGCTGGGCGAAAAGGCGACCCGGCGCCTGCGCGAAGGCAACGACCACCTGACCCGCTTCATCGAGGACATGGATGCCGCCCGCGAACGGCTGCAGTTCATGCAGGAACAGTTGATCGCCGAAAGCTCGGACAAGCTGAACCGCAATATGTATACCCTGTCGATCGTGGCGGCCATTTTCCTGCCGCTCGGTTTCCTGACCGGGCTTCTGGGCATCAATGTCGGCGGCATGCCGGGGGCGGACGACGCCTGGGCTTTCTGGTGGGTTGCGGGCGGCTGTTCGGCCATTGCCCTTGGCCTCCTGGTCTATTTCCGCCGCAACGGCTGGCTTTAGCGCGCCTAAACCAAAGTGCCAGGGGTTGAAAACATTGTCAAAAACCGCATCTTTTGATAGCATTGAAGCTTCAAAAGAAGTAACGCCGCACAAAGACGGCACCGATAAAAGCGAGGATTTTTCCATGACACGATTCACCGCCCTGAGCAGGTTTGCCGCCTGCGCGATGATCGCCATATCTGCGTATCCTGCCGCCATGGCCGGGGATGCCGCAAGCACACCGCCAATTCTGCCGGTGGCCTTCAAGGCAGATTCGACCCTGAAACTCAATCATGACGACCTGGACTATGTGCTGGCGAACACGGTTCTGCCGCTGGGCCGGTCCGACCACGAAGCTGCAGCACGCCCGGAAGCACCGACCGGAAGCCGCTTCCTGATGGACAACCCGAGCCCGTCGCGCCTTGAGGGCAACCGGGTGATGTTCCATGAGATCAAGGACCAGAACCTGGTCATGATCAACGATATCCGCGATGCCATGCTGGACCTGCCGCGCAGGGTGCCGCTGGACCGTTTGTCGAAAAACGAGCAACTGGCCTACTGGTTCAACCTGCATAATGTGATCGTGCTGGCCGAAATCGCCAACCGCTACCCCATGGTGATGATCGACACCCTGTGGGAAGACTGCGCCAAGGAAACGTCCTTCGCCTGCGAGCGCCGTTTCAATCTGGCGGGCGAGACCATGGTTTCGCTCAGGGACATCGAAAACCATGTGCTGGCCAACTGGAAAGACCCGCTGGTGATCTATGGTTTCTACATGGGCGCCGTTGGCACCCCGAACATCCGCAGCGCCGCCTTCAGGGGCGACGATGTGTGGGAAGACCTGCAGGACAATGCGGTCGACTTCGTCAACAGCGTACGCGGCACCCGGCTGAATGGCAAAACCAAACTGCGGGTTTCGACCTATTATGAAACCATGGCCCAGATGTTCCCGGATTTTCAGGCTGACCTGATGAACCACCTGCGCACCTATGCCCGGGGCGAGTTCAAATCCGACCTGGATGTGGTGAACGAACTGAAGGCCAATATCGACGACTGGCACATTGCCGACCTCTATAACGGCCATCTGGTCGCCCAGCGCGGCGCCCAGACCGTCGAGACCAAGGCCGGCCGCTTCCCGCCGCATGTGGCCCGGCTTCTGGAAGGTGTGGTGGAACGCCACCGCAACCGCCTGGGCACAGTCTATATCGAAGACCTGCCCAGCGCGCCCAAAGCGGCTGAAGAGGAAAAAGACGACGAAATCGTCGTCACCCCGAACCCTGGGCCATAATGCCGCCTGAACCGAAGGCCGCATCCCAACCCTGAATGGACCAACCCCGCCTGCCTGCAGGCGGGGTTGGTTTCATTTCATGTGGTTGTACGTGCGCGCCTGCCCCATACAAGCAGACTGAAGCCAAGCATAAAAAACAGAAGGGCCGCCGCTACGGCGAAGCTAGCCCGCATGCCATGGGCAACTGCGTCCGGCATCGCACTGGCAAAATCTCGGGTGCCTGTTGCCCAGGAAAACAGGGCGCCCATGACAGATGCACCGGTGATCAGGCCAAAATTGCGACTGAGCCCAAGCAGTCCGGAAAGGGCGCCCCGGTCCTGCACGGCGGCGCCTGCCATAAAACCGGTGTTGTTGGCGCTTTGGAACAGCGCATAGTTTGCGGTCAGAAGCATGATCGCGGCCACATAGCCCGTCAGCCCCCAGGCTTCCGGCATGCTGGCCAGCAGCCCGGCGGCCAGCAGCAGCCCCGCCAAAGCCAGGCGCGATGCCTGATCCGCACCCAGCCGGTCAACCAGCTTGCCGGAGGGTGTCCCGGCAAGGGCGGCCACAACCGGCCCGACCGACATCACGAGGCCTGTCATGGCCGTATCAAGCGCGAAGACACGGGTGAGGTAAAAAGGACCGATCACAAGGGTCGCCATCATCACAGTTGAAACCACCAGATTGGCTGAAAGCGCAAGGCCCCGCTGTGTGTCGGTCAGCAGTCCGAGACGCACCAGCGGCGATGCCGACATCGATTCAACTGTCAGGAAAAGGATCAGGAACACCATGGACAGCAACAACATGTCCACATTCATCGGCTTCCCGTCGGTCCGGCCTATTGTCATGGCAAGCGCATAAAGGCAAAGAGCGGCAGCCAGTAAGGACATACCGGCCATATCGAAGCCAACCGGGCCCGTACCATGTCGCGGCCCATCGGATGGCAGGCCGCGGTAGGCAAGCAGGATCGCCCCAATACCCAAAGGCACATTCAGCCAAAACAGCATCGGCCATTCAAAGGCGCCCAGCAGGAAACCGCCCATCGTTGGCCCAAAGGCAGTACCTGCCGCCGACATTGCCCCCAGCATACCCATGGCGCGCCCGGTACGGCCCTTTGGCGCAAGATCCCCGACAAAGCTTATGGTCAGTGCCATCATGGCGGCGGCCCCGGTTCCCTGCAGTCCCCTGGCAACCACCATGCCCCATAGGTTCGGTGCCAGCGCGCACAATGCTGACGAGACTGTAAACAGCGTCAGGCCAGCCATCAGAACGCGCCGTCGTCCCATCAGGTCGCCAAGCCGGCCCGCGCCGACAACAAGGGCGGTAACCGCCAGCAGATAGACCAGTACCAACCACTGGACTTCCGCGAATTGTGCGCCGAATGATTTTGCGAATGTCGGCAGGCCGACATTCACGATACTTGTGCCAAGGGCGCCCAGAAACATCGACAGCGACAGGGCGGCCGTGCCGAGGCGTTGGCGTGCTTCGGAATTTTGTGGGCGATTGTTATTGGTTTCCTTGCTATCCATGACCGGATACTTTCTATATGATTATTATATGCGTGCAACAATCGG
>SBGU01000034.1 GCA_006226495.1 Alphaproteobacteria bacterium | reverse complement strand
GTCGCGCAGATGATCATATGTGCCAGCCATCACACGGTTATAGTCCTGCCGTTCTGCAGCGAAGGCCGCTGTCGCGGGAAAACGGCCCAGCAGTTCAACAAGCCCGGCCTGCAGCGCCAGAAGGTCGAGGTCATGCAGCGGCGCCAACAGGCAGGCGGCAGCCCCCAGCGCCACGCAGTTGCCGACCCAGGCATTGGCCAGCCGGCCCGGTGCAATGGTCCTGACAGTGGTATCCATGAGCGGCATGCCGGCAACCGCCGCCATCTGACCAAGGGCCGTGTTGTCGTCACAAAGCCCGCTTGCCCAGCCATGCACCACATAGGTACCGGCCTGCGCCGGATAAAGGCCGGTCAGGCCCGTGGGCGAAGCGCGTTCGTCGGCATAAACCGGAATAGCGCGGAAGCGTTCGCCGCGTGCGACAGCGACACGGTCGAACGGCAGGTACTGATGCCAGTCCAGCCACTCGGCCGTATCCCGTGACAAAGCCCCATCGAGATCAAAGAACAGGTCGCCGTCAATCCGGCGCCCGCCGTCCAGCATCAACGCTTTGACATCGCCCGTCGCTGCATCGCGGTCTATAGCAACCGATGAAGCTTCCTCTGCTTGCACGCCAACAGTTTGTGCCACCGACTTCAGGTATGCCGCATAGGCGGCGGCGGGCAGATGGTAGCCATAATCGCTGCGCGCATAACGTTCCGTGTCGTCGTCCGGGATCAACAGCCGGCCCTGGCGCGCGGCAGAGGCAGTCAGCGAAAAATCATCCAGGGGGACATTCAGGCCATACCGCCGTGCTTTCAGCCAGAAGCCGAAAAAATCCTGCCCGTCGATGGCACTGCCGTATCCGCCGAAGGCATGCAGGAACGCGGGCACACGCGCCGTAGCATCGCTGAAATTCTGGCCAAGGCTGAAGGCCCCGCCGGTCGTGCGCAACAAAGCCGTTTCATCGATGCGCAACTGGTTATGCAGGGCCTCAAGCGCCGGATGGCTTGCATAGACGTCCGATACCGTCAGGGCTGACGGCAGTTCGATGGCTTGCACCATCACGCCCGCAGGCGCCAAAGCCTTCGCGACCACACTGGCCGCCAGCCACAGCGGCGCATCGCGCCCGACGATCACCAGCCTGTCCATATGCCCGCTCATGCCGCAGCCCCCTTGCCGGTGCGGCGGGCATTGCAATAGCCTTCGATAAAGCTGGCATGGCTTTGAACCTTGCCCGCAGCGTCTGAAATCCGGTTCCGAAGGTCTGCCAGCCGGCGTTCAAGCACATCCAGCGGCATGGCATCCGCAAGGCGGTTATAGCCCGTGGGCAGCACACCCTGCCCTTCAAGGACCGCAAGCCAGCTATCGCGCGAAAACAGGCCCAGCTTGTAATCGGGCGCCACGGCGGACGATTTGAACAATTCGACCTTCGCGGCCAGGCTGTCCGGGATTTCCATAGTGCGCACATAATCCCACAGCGCCTCGCCCTCGCGCCGGTTGGCGATATAGTGCAGCACCAGAAAATCGCGCGTGCGGTCGTAATGGATTTCGAACAGGCGGTTGAATTCGTCGGCCAGGCGCGTGTCCACACCCTGCCCCGGCACCGGCATCAGGTTGGCCAGGTCAACGACCGCCGCCTGGATCAGGAAAATGCTGGTCGATTCCAGCGGTTCCAGGAAGCCGCTCGACAGCCCGATGGCGACACAGTTGCCCGCCCACGCGCGGTCGCGCCGGCCGGCCTTGAAGCGCAGCAGTTTGGGTTCGCCAAAGGCGTCGCCGTCCACGGCAGCCAGAAGCCGGGCGCGGGCTTCGTCTTCGGTGCAGAAGTCGCTGGCGAACACACAGCCGTTGCCGGTGCGGTGCTGCAGAGGAATGCGCCAGATCCAGCCGCCCGCATGGGCGCTCGATCGTGTATAGGGGGTGAGCGGCTCCGCCCGCCGAGCGGGAAGGGCATACGCGCGGTCGCAGGGCAGCCAGCGGCCCCAGTCTTGCCAGCCGACCTGCATGGTGCCGCCCACAAGCAACGACCGGAAGCCGCTGCAATCGAGGAAAAAATCGCCGGACACCTGCGTGCCGGACTTCAGGGTCAGCACATCCACATGGCCGGTGTCTGTTGCCTGCCCGACCGCGACAATCTGGCCTTCCGTGCGACGCACACCGCGCGCGGTAGCCCAGCGCCTGAGGAACGCAGCATAAAGCCCGGCATCGAAATGGTAGGCATAGGAATAGGTCGAACGGATATCCTTCATATCCGCCGCCGGATGTTCGAAACCGTTCGCATGGCACAGTGCGACCGCGTAGGAATAGGCCTGCAAGGACCCGACATCGAGACCGGCCAGGCGGGCCCGCGCCCAGGAATGCTGGAAATCCACACCCGCCCAGGGTTCACCGAACGTGCCGAACGGGTGGATATAGCGGTCAGAAGGGTGGTCCCAGCCGACAAATTCGATACCCAGCTTGATGGTGGCGCTGGTTTCGCGCATGAATTCGGCCTCGTCGAGGCCGAGCATGTCGTTGAACATCTTGATATGAGGCAAGGTTGCCTCGCCGACACCGACTGTGCCGATATCGTCGGATTCTATGAGGGTGATGTCATAGGATTCCGGGGACAGAAGCCGCGAAAGCCCCGCCGCACACATCCAGCCCGCCGTGCCGCCACCAACGATGACAACCCTGAGCCTTGATTGTGATGTCCCTTGATCTGCCTGCATCGTGCCCTCCTGCCCTGATGGGGAAGAGGTGCCGCCGCGAGAGAGCGGCGACACCCCGGAAGATCAGAACTTGAAGCGCATACCGAACTGGATGCGCCGATCCACCTTGCCCCAGTTGGCATCACGATACACCGCAGCCACGCCCGGTGTCGCGGCAGAGTCGCCAAAGATCTGCTGCTGGTACACGGTTGTGGTGTTCAAGAGGTTCTGGCCTTCGACCGACACTTCGATATTTTCATTGATCGAATAGCGGATCGAACCATCCAGGAAGCCGGCAGACTTCTGGAACACCGGCAGGCCGATACAGCAATCCAGGTTGTTGGTCAGGAAACGTGACCGCCAGTTGTAGGCGAGCCTCAGGCCAATCGGGCCTTTTTCAAACAGGGCTACAAGGTTGTAGGTATGTTTGGAGATGCCGGCCAGCTTGTGGCTGTCGATTACCGAACCCCGTTCGCCGGTGACATCAAGGCCCGCACCGAAGCCGCCGGTGCCGCCACTGTCCAGCGCGCCCACGATGGCGAGGTTCGAGTTATTGATGCCCGACTGTTCGACAAAGGTATAGTTCGCCTGGATACCAAGGCCATTCCACGGTTCCGGCAGGAAGTCGAAGAAGGTCTGGTACGAGGTTTCGAAGCCATACAGCTCGCCGCCGCCTTCCTGGTTGCGCGGGCCGCGCATCTGCACGGTCTGGGTCGCCCCATCGGCGTTGGTGAAGTCACGCACGAATTCGCCATAGGCAATGCTGTTGTGCAGCTTCTTGTAGAAGACGCCGAAGCTGAACAGCGAGCTGTTGTCCATGTAACGTTCGTAGCTCAGGTCGAACTGGTCGGCCGTTACCGGCTTCAGCCCGGCAAAGCCGGATTCCGCCCGGAACACGAAGTTATAGCCGTTTACATCACCATTGCCGTCGCGGGTGACATAGGGCGAGTCCGCCGAAGTGTCGATAACCGGCGACTGGATCGAGACGAAGTTGCGCAACAGGCCGAAATCAGGCCGCGACAGCGCACGCGACGCCGCGAAGCGGATATATTGCTTGTCATCGATACCGAAGCGAACGTTCAGGCTCGGGAGCGCATTGGTGTAGCTGGTCTTGAACACGTCCGACAGGCCCGAGCTGTCGGCAAAGGCCAGGATATCGTCGGTCAGGTAACAGGCCGGGTTCACGACCGAGCCCGGCGGCAGATCGCTGCCACAGGGGTTGTTCTGCAGTTGCGACAGGGCATTGTCTGCCGGAAAGCCGACGCTGCCGTCGCTGGTGATTTCGGTGCGCACAACCCGGACACCGATGTTACCGACAACAGTGACACCGTCAAAAATGGTCGTGTCCTGGCCGCCGAAGTTCAGCATGGCGTAACCGGCATAGGTTTTTTCCTGCACATGCATGATTTCGGACGGCAGGAAGCAGGTGCCCGGTTCAAGGCCGCCCCGGTCGCAGATCGGCTCCCAGCCCGGCGACACGGGCGGGTTGGTGTTCGAACCACCCAGCGCCGCCACCAGTGCGTCGCGGTCGGCGAGCGTGTCGCGGCTCAGGTAAACAAGATCACCGTTCGGGAAGACGGAACCATTATAGAAATTGTCACCCAGGTTGACGGTCTCCCAGATGCCGGCGCCATATCCCTGGAAGTCAGGACGGTCGCCGCACGCTGTGGGGTACGGGGCCGAACCGGTGTTGTCGGCATTGAAGCCGGCACCGTTACAGTTCCAGTTCGCGGCAATCGGTGTCCAGTTGAAGGCCGAATAGCGCACGGTCTGCTTGCGGTCGGCATAACGCACGCCCACTTTCAGCGAATTCAGCCAGCCACCTTCATTGAGGTCATATTCGGCGTCGGCCCGGAAGGCGGTTTCCTTGGCGTCATTGTCCTCAAGATGTGCCTGGATGAACGGAATCCAGTAGTTGTGCGCGTTCGTCAGCCCGCCGTCGGCATAGTTGACGTTCGACCCCGGCAGCATGACCACGCTGGGGGTACCATCTTCGTTCACGCTATATTGCATGTCCGCCATCGAGCCGGTGGCCACCAGGATATCGTCGTTGGTGGTCGAGGCCGTGATGCGCTGGAAATCGAAGCTGGTGTGCAGCCGGTCGGTTGCATCCCATTTGATGTTGACCGAAAAGTCCTTGGTGCTTTCGGCATGGTCGAAGTTGCGGGCTTCGTTCTGGAAATAGAGGCCGTCCTGGTAGGTCGAGCACATCGGACCGCCGTCGCAATAATTCACGAACGGCAGGCCCGGCACGGCGGAACCCGTGTCGATGGCTTCCTGCAGGCTGCCCCAGCTACCACGCCAACTGCCGTGGCCTTGTGTCAGGGTACCGCTTTCCAGCATGCCGTCGGCGCCGAAGGTGAAGGCACCGGTGCCGCTGGCCGGCCCGAGGATGCTGGTGGCCCGCGGCCGGAACGCCGGCGAGCCGAAATAGGTGCCGTCCAGGATCACGTGCGAAGCGTTTTCGAGCCAGGCATTGTGATATTTGGATTCGGTATACTGAACCGTGCTGCGGAAGGTGCCTTCGTGGTTTTCATACTGACCGGCAAGCGAAATGCCCTTGCGGGTACGGTCGTAATCCACCATCGAATACCGGATGCCATCGGGCGCATAGGCCCAGCCGCTGCCGCCAAACGGGTTTGCGGTACAATTGATGCTGCCGTCCGAATTGACGATGGCGTTGCCGTCCGCATCCACAGCGCCTTCCGAACAGTAAGTGTCGATCTTGTCCATGATCACACTTTCGGTGCGGGTGACGATGTGGGACCGCGCAGCGTTCGCCATCAGGCCGAACCGGCCGGACGAGGTTTCCCAGGTGTTGCTGATGAGGCCGGAGACTTCGCCGGTCCATTTGTCGGACCTGTCGCCATAGTTGGCCTTGACGTTGCCGGCAACCACCAGACCGTCGCTGTCGAGCGGCAGGCGCGTGCGCAGGTTCACGGTACCGGCGATGCCCCCCTCGATCATATCGGCGGTCTGGTTCTTGTAGCTGTCGACACCCGCCATCAGTTCCGGCGATACGTCGTTGAAATTGAGGCCGCGGGCGGCGTCGGCCGAGAAGCTGTCACGGCCATTGAATTCGGTGCGTACCTGCGGCAGGCCGCGGATCAGCACGCTGGTGGGTTCGCCCGACGGGTGGGTGCTGTCGTCCGCAGACTGCAGGCGCGATACCGTGATCCCCGGCACACGCTGCAGCGCTTCCGAGACCGACTTGTCCGGGAAGGCGCCGATGTCGGTGGCGCTGATGCTGTCGACAAAGGTCGGCGCCTGGCGCTTCAGTTCGCGGGCGTTGTCGAGTGCCGAACGCACACCGACAACCACGATTTCGTCCAGCGTATTTTCATCATCGTTTGCGGCGGTCGCTGCATCGTCGTCTGCGGCATGGACTGCACTTCCAAGCCCCAGAAGCGCAAGCGCCACCAGCGATACACCGCCACGCAACAGGAACGCGCGACCGGCAGGTTTCCTTAAATCATCCATTTTGTTTCTCCTCCCCAAAGCCGCCCCTGCCCGTGCGGATACATGCCGAAAACCGGCGTGTAACCATAAAGCAAGGAGCGTGCGGGCAATTCTGATCCGCAGGATCAACGCCGCGTCGGACACATACCGGTTCATTGAAATCGCGCTTGAGCCGTGAAGCCGGCGGACAAGAAAAAAGCGGGCTGAAAATTTCACGCCGCTTTAGCCGCCGATCCGCACATCCGTTTGCAATTCCCTGTTCCCATTTCCGGCATGCAACGCTTCCCAGGGCGCCACATCCTATCCCTCCAAGACCGAAGCAGGGCACCTGCACGTGCCATCCGCTTCGATGCCTCTTATTTTGCGTAAATTTGCGTATTGCGCAAGATATTTTTTAACTGAAGGAATTTTCGTTATAAGCAATTGTTTTTATTAGTTTTTTTATGATTTTCTGGTGTCATTTTATCAAATCAGCGGCAAATTATTATGTAAATATCCTTGACCATTTATTCTGTTTACGCAAAATTTGCGTAACTTTCCGAGGCCAAAAAAAAGCGGCACGACGAAGCGTGCCGCATCCATGGCGGAAGAAAGTCGGGAACGAAGGGAGGTGCTGTGCCTAGCCGCGTGCGCGACCCGCATGCGGGATAGCGAGTGTGCACAGCGCCGCGAGGGCAAGGCAGGTTGCCGAGATGGCCAGCGCCCAGACGGCATTGCCACCAAAGACCGTGCCCACCAAGGGGCCCAGCACAATTGCGGCAACAAGCTGCGGGATGACAAGGAAGATATTATGGATACCCATATAGACGCCGGTCTTCTGGTACGGTACCGCGCTCGAGACCAGGGCATAGGGGATCGAGAGGATCGAGGCCCAGGCGATGCCGATGCCGATGATCGGCAACCACAGCATGACCGGATCGTCGATCATCAGGAAGCCGGTCAGGCCGACCGCCCCGAACATCAGGCATGCCGCGTGGCACGCACGCCGGCCAACGCGCGCGGCAATGCCGGGCAGCAGCAGGGCGACAATGGCGGCAATACCGTTATAACCCGCGAACAGGATGCCCACCCAGTCGGCGCCCGCGTTATAGGCAGCATCGGTGGCATCGGTGGCGCCATATTGGCGCGCGGCAACCGCCGGGATGGTATAGATCCACATGGTGAACAGGCCGAACCAGGTGAAAAACTGCACCAACCCCAGCCGGCGCAGCACCGCGGGCATGACCCGGATGTCCTCGACAATCTCGAGCATACCCAGCTTCGATACACCACCCTGCCTGAGCCAACTGACCACAAGCTGCAGCACGCCATAGGCGAAGGAAATGGCGGCAACAAAATAGATTTCCCGGCTATAACCACCCAGCACGGCAATCAGCGCCAGAAGCGCGCCACCCGCGGCCCAAAGCAGGCCGCCACGGCCCGACATGCCGCGCATTCGGTGGCCTTGGGGCGCAGTTACCCCCGCCCCCATGGCGACATCGCGCGCCGGGATGAAACGGTCTTCCGGGGTCGAGAACACGGTCCAGGCCACAGCGGCCACCACGCAGATACCACCGACATAATAAGCCGCATGCACAGCGGGCGAGACCACGCCGGCGCTGGCCTGCGCGTCGACGCCGAACCAGTGGGTCAGCACCCATGGCAGCACAGACGCGAACACCGCCCCGGCACCGATGAAAAACACCTGCAGGGCATAGCCTTGCGTGCGCTGTTCTTCGGGCAGACGGTCGGCAACCAGCGCGCGGAATGGCTCCATCGAGGTATTGATGGACGCGGTCAGTATCCAGAGCATCAGGCTGCCGGCCCACAGGGTGGATGCATTGGGCATGGCGAACAGGGACAGGGCGCTCAGCACCGCACCCGCCAGCAGATAGGGGCGGCGGCGTCCGATGCGGGTCCAGGTCCGGTCGCTGAAATAACCGATGACCGGCTGCACCAGAAGGCCCGACAGCGGTGCCGCAATCCACAGAAGCGGCAGTTCCGACACATCGGCACCGAGGGTCTGGAAGATGCGGCTCGTATTCACATTATGCAGGCCCCAGACGATCTGGACGCCAAACAGGCCGACACACATGTTCCATATCTGGAAAAACGTCAGCTTGCGGGCGATTGCCCGCGTCTCGGCAGCATTTTGACCGGGGTTTTGTCCTGCGTTGTTTTCTGTCACTTGCAAGGCACCCCCTCCGATGGGCTATGCTGCCCCAACCTTTTGAACGGATAGCTATAACCGAATGAACAAGACCAGCAAATCCAAAACCACCCTCGAAGACCTGGCCAAGCTGGCCAGCGTGTCGGTAGCCACCGTGTCGCGGGCGCTGAATGACCATCCGATCATCAGCAAAAAGACCAAACAGCGCATCTGGGCGCTGGCCAAGGAACATGACTATCCGTTCCGCCATTATATGCCGGCAAGCCCGATTGGCGCCGAAGGCTCGATTGCTGTGGTTACGCCTTTTGTGCATGGCAAACCGCTGCCGCTGTCGCACCCGTTTTTCCTGGAACTTCTCGCCAATATCGGTGAGGCCGCGCGGGCACGCGATTGCGACTTCACCGTAAGCCATGTGGCGCCCACAAGCTATGACGACCTAGTGGCGGCGGTGACCACCAGCCGGGCCAGCGGTGTGATCTTCCTGGGCCAGGGCACCTTGCATGATGCCTTCAACCAGCTATCGACCACCAGTGCCCGGTTCGTGGTCTGGGGGGCGCAGATGGCGGGTCAGAAATATTGCACCATCGGGTCGAACAACCAGCAGGGCGGGCGCCGGGCGACCGCGCACCTGGCGCGGCTCGGACGCAAGCGCATCCTGTTCATGGGCGGCAACGACCTGGAAGCCAACCAGCGCCGGCGCGGTTATGCCGAGGCACTGGCGGACGCCAACATCCCGCCCGACCCGCAACTGGATATCAATGTGGAGTTCGACCATGATTCCGCCGATGCGGCGATCAGCCGGCTCCTCAGGAACAATGTCCCGTTCGACGGCATTGTCGCCGCCAGCGACCTGATCGCGCTGGGCGCCATCCGCGCCCTCAGGCGCGCGGGTGTTGCCGTGCCGCAGGATGTGTCTGTCGTGGGGTATGACGACATGCTGCTGAGCCGCCTCAGCACCCCTGCGCTGACCACGGTGCGGCAGGATACGCACGAAGCCGGGCGGCAACTGGTGTCCCGTATCCTGGACCCGGAAACCGACCATCTTTCGGTGCATCTGCAAACCGAACTGATCGTGCGCGAATCCTGCGGTGCGTAGGGCCCGCAGGCCCCACGCACCAGCGGTTTATTGGTCAGCGGCGGCGGCGCTGGCCAGTTCGCGCTCAAGCTGGGTAAAGCCGTAGGCCGGCACAAGTTCACCCGCGCGGTCGCTGATGGCATCCCAGGCGTCGATCACCCGTTCGCCGGCATCGGCACCCCCGCCCACATAGGCACCTTCCGTGAGCGTGACATTGGCCCGCGCGAAATGCCCGGCACCTGCGCACAGGATTGCGCGTGTCGGTGCATCGGCATGCACCAGTGCCAGAAGGCCATTGCTGACCAGTGCCGGCGACAGGCGCGCCAGCGCTTCCTTGGCCAACAGGCCGTCGGTCATGTTGGTCGCAGCGGTCGGCGCCAGGCAATTGACCCGGATACCGTATTTTTCGCCCTCGATCGCCAGGGTCTGCATCAGACCCACCAGCGCCATCTTGGCCGCGCCGTAATTGGCCTGCCCGAAATTGCCGTAGAGGCCCGACGACGACGTGGTCATGACAATACGGCCATACGCCTGTTTGCGCATGATTTCCCACACCGCCTTCGTGCAGATGGCCGCTCCCATCAGGTGCACATCCAGCACCAGGCGGAAATCCGCCATGTCCATCTTGGCGAAGCTCTTGTCCCTGAGGATACCCGCATTGTTGACGAGGATGTCGACCGAGCCCCATTCACCGAGCGTGGCTTCCACCATGTCCCCGACCTTGGCCTCGTCGGTGACAGAGCCCGCGCAGGCAATGGCCTTGCCACCCGCCGCGACGATTTCGGCTGCGACCTGTTCGGCGGCTTCGCCGTTCATGTCATTCACAGCAACCCGGGCACCGTGGCTGGCCAGGAAAAGTGCGTGGCCGCGGCCAAGGCCACCACCTGCACCGGTTACGATTGCGGTACGATTTTCAAGCATCGTCATGCGGACTACTCCCTAAAGGACACAAATTTATTAACTCAAAAGCGAGTTAGTGAAATGGACAGGGAAAGCCGCACGAAGCCCTGAAAATCAGGGCGCCTGCTCGGCTTTGCCCTTGTTGCAGATGGCCAGGAACCCGGCCGCCATGAAGGTGGACATGCGTTCCTTGACGGCCGCAAAATCCTCGGACCGGCACAGGCCGCCGGACAGTTTGTCAATCCGCCCTGTGCGCGCGAGGGTCAGCATCAGGGCACCGGTGACAAAATGATAACCCCAGAAGATATCGACATCGGAACAGCCGGGCAGCGCTTTCCTCAGAAGCCCGATCAGTTTCAGCACCACCGGGTCGAAATGCCGGTCCATGGTTTCGGCACCCCATTCCGGCGTGTTGGCCACCTGGGCACCCAGGGCCGCATAGTTGCGCCAGCCTTCGCCACCTTCGATATAAAGATCAAGGTCGGTATCCAGGAAGGCCCGAAGCGCGCCCTCCACGGTCGGCTTGCCCGCCGTGGCGCGATCATATTCTTCCAGCATTTTCATGCGGCGTTCGCTGGTCACCACCGCGCGGCGCGCAAACACGGCGTCGAACAGGTTCTTTTTGTCGTTGAAATAATAGTTCAACAGCGTGTGGTGCACGCCAACACGTTTGGCCACGTCCTTCAGGGTCACCCCATAAAGGCCATGTTGCGAAAAAAGATATTCGGCGGCGTCGAGAATCTGTTCGATCATCTCGGCCCGCTGCTGCGCCTTGATCTGGCGCTTGCTCGGTGATGCTGCTTTCGTCGGCACCCTATTGCCTTTCCGTTCCTAGTCCGGGGGCGTATCCCACCAATCGGGGATACCGGTTCAGCCCCCGGCATATTCCTGTCTAAGGCGTATTTTGTCTATTTTGCCGGTGGATGCCAGAGGCATCTGTTCAATGCGCACCACATCGTCCGGAATCCACCAGGATGCGACACGTCCCTTGAGCGCGGCCAGAAGCTCCTCGTCGGTCGTGGTTTCGGGGTCACACAGTTCGACCAGCAGCAACGGACGCTCACCCCATTTGGGGTCAGGGCGCCCGACAACCGCCGCCAGCGACACCTGCGGCAGGGCGCCGACAATGGCCTCGATCTCCGCCGGGTTGATCCATTCTCCGCCCGACTTGATCAGGTCCTTGGCGCGGCCCGTGATCATCAGGTTGCCCTGTTCGTCGATGCGGGCAAGATCGCCGGTGTCGAACCAGCCGTCGGCATCAGTGGCGGGCCGGTCGAAACCGAAATAGCGTTCGATCACCGCCGCGCCCCGTGTGCGCAGATGGCCTTCGGCATTGCGCTGGTCAGCAAGCGGTACGCCATCGGCGTCGGTCAGCAACAGGTCCACGCCGATGGCCGGCCTGCCGGAGACGGACCCGCGCCGGTCAGGATCGTCGGGCGCCGCGAAGGTGCCGGACGGCGAAAGTTCGGTCATGCCCCAACTGGTCTGGATCGTGACACCCAGGCGTTTTTCCAGCCGGTCCATCAGGGCCTGCGGCATGGGCGAACCGCCCACGACAATGCGCTTCAGGGACGGCAGGTTGCCGCCGGTCGCCTCGAGATACTCCACAAGCCCGACCCACAGGGTGGGCACACCAACGGCCATGGTTACGCCCTCGGCGGCAATCAGGCGCGCGAGGCTTTCACCATCCGCATGGCGGCCCGGCAGCACCAGCTTGGCGCCCGCAGCCGGCACGGCAAACGGCAGGCCCCAGGCGCTGGCATGGAACATGGGCACAACCGGCATCACCACATCGGCCGACGTGATCGCCAGCACATCCGCCTGCAAAAGCCGAAGCGTGTGCAGGTAGCTTGACCGGTGGGTATAGGTCACGCCCTTCGGGGCACCCGTGGTGCCGGACGTGAAACACAGGCCGGACGGCGAATGCTCGTCGAACCGACCCCACGCCACCTGGCCCTCTGTGTGCGTCAGCACATCTTCCAGCGCCTGCACTTCGGGATGCGCAAGCTGCCCGCGCCAGACATCGGCAGGCCCGTCGATCACCAGCACATGGTTCAGCAGGGGTGCCTGGTCGGCAATCTGTTCCGCGAGCGGTACCAGATCGACGCTGACCACAAGGATGCGCGCTTCCGACTGCGCCAGCATGGCCGCAAGCTGCGATGCGGTCAGGCGCGGGTTCAGGGTGTGGCAAACGGCCCCCATGCCCATGACCGCATACCAGGCCTCGACATGGGCCTGCGTATTCCAGGCCAGGGTCGCGACATGCTGGCCATGGGCAACATCCATCGCGGCTAGCGCAACCGATATCTTCTGCGCCCGCGCCTTCATGTCGGCATACCCCACGCGCGCGGACGCCTGGCCCTCGCGGGCGGTTACGACCTCGGTATCAGGGTGCCATTTGGCGGCATGGTCCAGAAAGCGGTTGAGCGTCAGCGCAAAGGGCTGCATGGCGCCGTGTGTCATAGGCACCCCGGCGCTTTTGGTGGCAGAGGCGGCGAAATCACGCCGACATTCCAGTTCCATGGCAAGTCTCCGGCTGCACGGCGGCGACAGACAACAGCCTCGTGCAATTCATAAGTCCCCGGCAGCAACTGGTTTGCGGCACGCGGTACATCAGCAAAATACAGGTAGAATTCATTGTCGGCGTAGGGCTGCCAATCCGGCTGGCCCTTGGCCCTGGGTGTGCCCGACTTCACGAAGCTGGCCCAATAGGATGTCATCGCATCGGACGTCTTCAGGTCGGCGGTATGGCCCGGGATTTTGGGCCAAAGGCGCGGCGTGCGTTTCAGGTTGCCGAACACATAGGGCAGTTCACTGGCATGGAAGGCATGCAGGCCATACTGGTCGGCAATCGGATATCCATGGTCGAACAGGTAAAGATAGCCCGCCTGCCCGATGGCGGTCTGTTTTGCGACCAGCCGTTCGGAGGTCCAGCCATACATGGCATCCCGCGTGGTCGCGAGCATGCTTTCGTCAATCTGGTTCGACGGATAGCGCGCGAGGAAAAAATCGGCGAATTCGCCATAGCCCTTGCGTACTGCCGCTTCATAGGCTTCGGCATCATCGGGCGCCGCCGGCAGGAGCACACGCAAGGACCGGATTTCACCGCTGTTGAAGCCGGTCAGGACCGGCACCGGCGCCTGTTCGCCCCGATCGAAGGTTTCGACGAGCTGGTGCGGCAAAACCTTGCCGTCAATGGTGCCGCTCGGGAAATAGCCGGTCTTGAGCGCAGCATTTGTGAGTTCAGCACCGTCCATGGCGCGCAAATCGGCAAGCGACCCGGCGCCCAACTGGCCGGCGAGCCAGCCCCCCATGGCTTCGGCCGGCACCTGGCCGAACACTTTTTCCTTCAGGGCAGGCGTCGAGATCATGTAGGCGCTTTGCGCGATCGCCTTGGCGAACAGGCCATGCGCCTCGGGCGATGCCATCAGATACATGACACTGAGGGCACCGGCGGATTCACCCGCGACCGTGACATTTTCGGGGTCGCCGCCGAAGGCCGCGATATTGTCCTGCACCCATTTGAGCGCGGCAATCTGGTCCAGAAGGCCATAGTTGCCGGACACATGATCGGGTGATTCCGCGCTCAGTTCCGGGTGCGCCATATAGCCAAGCACACCCAGGCGATAATTGATCGAGACCACCAGGATGCCTTCTTCGGCAAGTCTGGCGCCGTCATACATGGGTTCGAGGCTGGACCCGGCCCTCAGGGCACCCCCATGTATCCAGACAAATACGCCGGCCTTTTTGGCCTTCTTCGGCGCCCAGATATTCAGGGACAGGCAGTCTTCGCTTTTGGACGGCAGGTCCCAGGAATAGATGCTTTTGGGGTTGGGCTCCGGCTGCAGGCACGCGGGGCCAAAATCGTGGGCTGCGTGCACACCGTCCCAGGCCGCAAGCGGTACCGGCGGCTTCCAGCGCAGGTCGCCAATGGGCGCCTGGGCATAGGGAATGCCCTTGAAGACATTCAAGCCACCCCGCGTTTCGCCTTCAACGGCGCCAGCAGGTGCCTTGACAACAACATCCTTCGCGGTGGCGGCGCCGGCAAATACCGAGAGGCCAAACACCGAAAATATGGCGATCCTGGCGGCCTTTCCGGCCATCGAATACAGCGACATCAGGTCAAATCTCCATCAGGTTCGGCGTTGTCCCGCCCTGCCCCGGCAAGCGGACTGCCCGGCCCCGCGACAGATGCCGCGGGACCGGAAACAGCCTGGCCAGCCGGTCGATGCCCAGGGAGGGACTTCACCGACGTCATGGCTCAGTAGTCGAAGCTCACCCGGACACCCACCGTGCGCGGCCGCAACGTACCGTAGCGGCTGGCCAGGAAGGATTCAGGGTGTACATAGGTGACCGAATGATCGTCGAACAGGTTCTCGGCATAGGCGACAACCATCCAGCGACCCTGGTAGAAGCCAACCTGCGCCTTCACGTTGTTGTACTTGTCCGTGCGGTCATAGTTGGGGTTTTCCACGCCCGGCCGGCCGGGGACATACTGGAACATGCCCGGGAACGACGAGATATGGTACATGTTGGCGGCAACAAAGCCCTGCATCTCGTCGGTCACGTCGAACGAATATTTGACGTTCACCGAACCCTGGAAATGCGGCGATGCGAGTTGCGCACCTTCAACGGCACCGGAGATCGCCGCTTCCTCGTCCGTCAGGTCGGTAACCTTGGAGTCGTTCAGCGAGCCGTTGATGCTGATGTCCAGCCCGGTTGCCGGAACCGCCGTGATTTCGAACTCGAACCCCTTGCTGCGGGCCGAACCGATGTTGGTGGCGAACTGCACCTGGTCGGACGTCCTGTTTGCCTGAACCTGGATGTCTTTCCAGTCGATCAGGTAGGCCGCAAGGTTTGCGGTCAGGCGGCCACCGTACCAGCGCCCTTTCAGGCCAACCTCATAGTTGGTCAGCTTGTCGGAATCCGCGCCATATGGGATGACCAGATCGGTCGGATCGACAACACTGGAAAGGCCGCCGCGGGCGTTCACGATCGGCGCCCGGAAACCCGTGGAGATGGTCGCATAGGTGGTGATTTCATCCGACGGCTGATAGGACAGGCTGACCTTGTAGGACGCGCTGCTTTTCTTGGCCTTGTCGCCCACAGCGGCAGCAACCGGCACGATGGTCAAGGGCACATTCGAAAAGCCGCCCAGCGCCAGCGCCAGATAGTTGCTGTTAAAACCACCTTCCTCGGTTTCGGACTGGACGTCGACACTGCCGTAACGCAGGCCACCGGTAAGCCACAACTGGTCCGAGATATGGTAGGTCAGCTCACCAAAGCCGGCGAATTCATGCCCGATCGAATGGGCACCGAACACCTGGTAGGCATCATCCTCAAGCCCGGTCAAGCCGCGGGCGTCCAGGAATTCCTGCGACGAACGGTAGACATAGTCCACATCCCGGCGCTTGTAGAAATAGAAGGTCCCCAGAACCCAGTCGATCTTGTTGCCGGGGTCCGACACCAGCCGCGCTTCTTCGACGAAGATATTGTCGTATGCGGTTGCATCCAGCCGGAACGGCGTGGTGAAGGCAAAGGTGTTGCCAAGGTCGACGAAGAACAACTGGTCGAACTCGGAATAGGTGGTCGAACTGGTGAAGTGTGCACCATCGAACTGATAGTCGATGGTCGCATTATAGGTATCGAGGTTGGCGACAAACAGGTCCGGGAAGTCCGAATTCCGTTTGTTGCGGCCAAGCGCCGGGTTCGTGAGCGACGAATCCTTGGGATCGCTGTCCTCGTGCCCGACGGTCAGGCGCAGGGACATGGCGTCCGTGGGCTGCCACAGCATGCTGGCACGCCCGCCCCAGTCGATCAGCTTGTTCGAATTATGCTCGCCGGTGAAAACGTTATCCAGATAACCGTCCTCATTGCGGTAGAAACCGACAAAACGGAAACCCAGCTTGTCTTCGACCAACGGGGTGTTCAGCATCAGGTTATAGCGCTGGCGAAGCGAATCCGAGCCCGTGAGACCAAAATCGACCATGGCGGACATGTCGAATTCGTCCAGTTGCGGCTTTTTGGTGATGATGCGCATGGCGCCGGCCAGCGAACCGGAGCCAAACAGGGTCCCCTGCGGCCCACGCAGGAATTCCACGCGCTCCACGTCGAACAGGCTCGGGTCCAGGATCGTCGAGTTGCCGTTCGCAGAAATCGGCAGCTCGTCGACATAGATGGCGACCGTGCTTTGCAGGTTGGCGTTATAGCCGTTGGTGGCAATACCGCGGGACGTGAAGTTGTTGAAGTTCTGTGTTGGCCGGTTCATGACCACGCCGGGTGTCGACTGGGCCAGACCTTCATAGCCCACGATACCTTCGCGTGTCAGTTGCTCCTGTGAAAATGCCGTAATACTGATCGGCACATCCTGCAGTTTTTCGGTCCGCCGGGTGGCGGTAACGATGATTTCCTGAAGTTCGGTTTCGGCTTTTTTGTCCTTCGACCCCGACTGGCCGGCAGACGTATCCTGTGCGTAGGCTGAAGCCGAGCCTACTGCCACGGCGGCGGTACAGACCGCAGCCAATAAGACCTCTTTCATATTTCCTCCCCTTCCCACGCCGAACAGAGGTGTCGGCGTATTGTGATAGTGCCACGTTTCGGCTGCTTCGTCAACACTCACTCTCATGCGTGTGAATATTAATCAAAGCATTGATTTCCCTATACAAACAACAACTGCACTTCGGAATTTTACTGTCGGATCACACGACAAGCGGCGATTGCTGCAAGTCGCCGGAACCGAAAAAGATGGGGCGCCACGCCAGGCCAGGAAGCGGGAACTTCTGCCAGGCCGACACGGCGCCCCCGCCCCCTTAGTCGTCGATATTGCGCCGGAAGGTTTCCGGTAGGAACAGCGCCCCCACGACAAAGGACATGCCGGCGATGACGACCGGATACCAGAGGCCGAAATAGATATCGCCGGTTGCTGCGACCATGGCGAAGGCCGCACTTGGCAGAAAACCGCCGAACCAGCCGTTGCCGATATGATAGGGCAAGGACATGGCGGTATAACGAATACGTGTCGGGAACAGTTCGACCAGCATGGCCGCAAGCGGCGCATAGGGCGCCGTGACCAGCATCATGATGCCAAACAGGATCAGCACCACCAGCGGTTTGTTGATGGCGTTCGGATCTGCCGCGCGCGGGTAACCCGCGGCATCAAGCGCCGCCAGGACATCGGCATGGAATGCCGCGATGGCAGCCTGCTTTTCTGCCGGCGCGAGGCCCACGGGATCGGGCGCAGCAACAACCACGTCGCCGACATGCACCGCCGCAATGGCACCGGCCGGCGCGTCCGCATTTTCATAGTTGATGCCACCCTGTGCCAGATAGGCCTTGGCGATATCGCAGCTTGTAGTGTCGAACGTATTGTGGCCGACGGGGTCGAACTGCAGCGAACATTCGCCATCATGGGCAACCACCGTCACCGGCGCGTTTTCCACCGCCGCCGCCAGCGCCGGGTTCGACGCATAGGTCAGCGCCTTGAAGGCCGGGAAAAAGGCGACGGTCGCAACAAGACAGGATGTCACGATGATCGGCTTGCGACCGATACGGTCGCTCAGCCAGGCGAAAATCAGGAAAAAGGGCGTGCCCATGGCAAGCGCGATGGCGATCAGCACATTGGCCGTGCCGGGGTCCACCTTCATGATTTTTACAAGGTAAAACAGGGTATAGAACTGCCCGGTGTAACCCATGACCGCCTGCCCCGCGACCGCACCAAACAGCGCGATCAGCACAAACTTCATGTTGCGCCATTTGCCGAACGCCTCGCTGATCGGCGCCTTCGAGGTCTTGCCCTCTTCCTTCATGCGCTTGAACACCGGGCTTTCAGCCAGTTGCATGCGAATCCACAGCGACACAGCCAACAGCACAACAGAAAACAGGAACGGAATGCGCCAGCCCCAATCGGCGAACGCTTCTTCGCCCAGCAAGGCGCGCAGGCCGATCACCAGCATCAGGGACACGATCAGGCCAAGTGTCGCTGTGGTCTGGATGAAACTTGTATAGAAGCCGCGCTTCCTGTTGGGGGCATGTTCGGCGACATAAGTGGCCGCACCACCATATTCACCGCCGACCGCCAGGCCCTGCAACAGGCGCAGGCCAACCAGGATGATGGGGGCCGCAACCCCGATCGTGTCGTAGGCCGGCAACAGGCCGACCGCGAAGGTCGACACACCCATCAGGCCCATGGTGACCAGGAAGGTATATTTGCGCCCCACCAGGTCCCCAAGATGACCAAACACCAGGGAACCGAAGGGCCGCACCGCAAAGCCAGCCGCAAACGCCGCCAGCGCCAGAATAAAGGCCGTGGTTTCATTCACGCCCGAAAAGAACTGGCTGGAGATATAGGTGGCCAGAAGGCCATAGAGGTAAAAATCATACCATTCGAACATGGTGCCCAGCGACGATGCCGCGATGACCAGCTTTTCATTCTGGGTTGGTTCATGATGTTTGGGCAGATCGCCCGGCGCAGGCGCATCGCGCCCGCCATGCGCATGAAGCGGCATGTATCCCTCCTGTACTATCCCTTTTCCCATGCTGGGATGTAGCAGAAATAATATTCACTCACAAGCGTGTTAGTATTATTCGGCAAAAAAGAAGGGCGCGGCTCAGCACCGCGCCCCCGTGATTTTCACCCTGTTAAAAGGCCGCTCAGGCAGGCATTTTGCGGCCCAGCGCCTCGGCGACGAAGGTTTCCAGAAGGTCGAGCGGCACTTCGCCGCCGGTGACCACGGCATCGTTAAAACGCTTCAGGTCGAAGCCGGCTCCCGCTGCTGCCTGCATCTCGCGCCGGATTCGGTTGATCTCGCTGTGGCCCAGCTTGTAGCCGCAGGCCTGCCCGGGCCAGGCACAATAGCGGTCCACTTCACCGCGCACCTGTTCTTCAGGCGAGCCATTGGTGCGCGCAAACCACTCTACCGCCTGTTCGCGCGTCCAGCGCTTGGCATGCAGGCCGGTATCGACCACAAGGCGGCAGGCCCGGAAGGAAATCGACTGCAGGTAACCAAGCTGGCCCACGGGGTCGCCTTCATAAACGCCCAGTTCATCCGCAAGCTGTTCGGCATAGAGCGCCCAGCCTTCGGTGTAGGCGTTGAAGGCATAAAGCGAGCGGAGAAGCGGCACGTCGAACACATATTCGCCCTGCCACACATGGCCCGGAATACCTTCATGATAGCTGAGGGTCGGCAGCGAATGGCGCGGCCAGATAGAGGTATCGCGCAGGTTGATATAATAGGCGCCGGGCCGGGTGCCATCGACCGAACCCGCGCTGGCATACCCGTCCGGCGCGCCATTTTCGATGGCAGGCGGTACACGCTTTACCACCAGGTTGCCCGGCACCAGGGTCGCAAACGCCTGCGGCATACGGGCGCGGATGTCATTGATGCGGTCGTTCACATAGTCAAGGATCTGCTGCCGGCCCGCGTCGGTGTTCGGATACAGATATTGCGGGTCCTTGCCCAGGGCGGTCATGCGTGCGCCCACCGTGCCTTCGGTCAGGCCCTGTTTGCGCAAGAGGCCGTCCATGCGGTCCTGCAGCAGTTTCAGTTCTTCCTTGCCGCGTTCATGCACTTCGTTGGGGGTTAGGTTCGTGGTGGTCGCGGTCCGAAGCGCCCAGCCATAATAGGCGTCGCCGTCCGGCAGTTTCCAGGCACCGGCATCAGGTTTTGCTATGGCGCGGTGGCGCTTCAGTTCGGCCAACTGGCGGTCCAGCGCCGCCGAGATGCTGCCGGCGGCAATGGCCCGGGCACGCTCCGCATAGGCGGCAGGCACGGTCGGCGCCGCAGCCCGGATCGCAGAGACGATTTCCCAGTCCGCCACCGGCTTGCTGCGGCCCGCGGTGACCTGTGCGATGGCTTTATCCAGCAGGAAATCGGGCAGGATGACGCCCTTGTCATACTCGGCTTTCAGCCGTTCAGTCTCGCCGTCCAGCGCGGTGGCATAGGCTTCCATGCGGCTCAGGTACATGTCGCCGTCTTCCACGTTTTCGAACGGGTGTTTGTTGGCGAGGAAATCCGGGATTTCAACAAAGGCGCCGGTGTTGTGGGACATGGTGTAGGGCGAGTTGCGGTAGCCATAGGACCGGTTCAGGTTCGCGGTGTCGCCATAACCGAAGGCAAAACCTTCGACCGCCAGTTCATGGGTGCGGATGCTGACCTCAAGGTCGCGCCTCAGGTTCGGGGAAAGCTGCGCTTCGTCGACCTTGCGGAAGGCGGCGAGCCGGGCGCCGGCGTCCGCCGCCAGTTTGGCCACACCCGCGGGCGTGCGGTCGGTCAGCAGGGCCTTCAGGCCGCGGCGTGCGCCGGTGTCGATACCCATGTCCGATGCGTTTTCCGGATAGGCGCGCAACAGCGCTTCAGCCGATGCCGCGAACAGCTTTTCTGCCGCCGCATCCGCCGCCGATTTTGTTGCACCCGCAACAAAAGCATTGGCCGGCACGGCCTGCATTACCGCCGCAGCCGAAAGGCCCATCATGAAAGTCCGTCTGTCGATACGCATGTTTTTTTATCCCCATCATGCTGGATGTGACGTGTTTTGCCCAACCGGCGCCCTTCCCGGGGGCACCGTACCCATCCGTCCTACTTATCGCCATCGTGGGGCGAAGTCTTTCGCTTTTTGAAAATGTGAAAAGTCGTGATCAGGCGGCGTCGGCTTCCGCGAGGCGGCGGCAGGCGCGCGCGGTGGCATCGTCTTCCGGGAACACACATTCGATATGCAGTTCCTCGAGCGTGATGTCGCGCGGGGTGCCGAAGGTGGTGATGGTGGAAAAGAACCTGAGTGTTTCATCGCCCCGCTGCAGCACCGTGGCCATCAGGGGCGACGGTGCGGTCTCCACGTCGCGGTAGCGCCAGCGGCCCGGCACACCGGGATAGGCCAAAAGGTCCCTGAGCAGGATACGCGCCTTGGTGTCGGTCGGGGTGGCGACCACGGTAGTATGCAGGTGGCGGATCAGTTCACCCGCGATTTCTTCCCAATTGCCGACCGCCGCCCGAAAATCTGCGGGGTCGAAAAACTGGCGCAATATATTCTGGTGCACGCTTTGTCTGCCATGCATCACATAGGTGCTGACCCGCATGGCGGCACGGTTGGCGGCCAGAATGTCCCAGTGCCGGTTCAACAGGAACGCCGGGTACGGTTCCTGCTGTTCGAGGATCTTGTCGATGGCACGGCGCACCCGCACCATTTCCGGGTCCTCGAGCGCGCTTTCGGCATAGCGCGGCGCGTACCCGCCGGCCACCAGAAGCCGGTTGCGTTCCCTGAGCGGCATATCAAGCACGTCGGCAAGCCTGCTCAGGATATCGCGGCTGGCCTGCGATTTCCCGGTTTCCACATAACTGAGGTGCCGGGTCGAAATTTCGGCTTCAAGCGCGAGATCAAGCTGGCTCATACGGCGGGCAGTTCGCCATTCCCGCAGAAGCGGGCCGATTTGGGGGCTGGACATCTGAACCTTCCCTGGACGGACAAAACTGGGGGCATCATACGGGCGGGCGTGTATCAAGTACATGACCTCCGACGTCATATCATGATGACCCCGGGGGTCATTGCCCGCTGCACCTCTCCTGCCCGATCATGGCGGCACGAAACGACGTGAGAGGAGCGTATCATGCATCGTCGAGACTTTTTCAAACTGGCCGGTTACACGGCCGCCGCCACAGCAGCCGCCAGTGTGCTGCCCCTTGCCGCGTTTGCCACCGCGTCGCCGGCCGCCGCCCCAATGACCGCCGCCAGCTTTCATGCCGCGCGCCGGTTTGTCCCCACCCGTTTCGGGCGTATCGCCTATCTGGACCGGGGCCAGGGTGACGTCGCCCTGTTCCTGCACGGGTTTCCGCTCAACGGCTTCCAGTGGCGCGGGGCCATCGATATCCTGTCGGCGCAGCGGCGCTGCATCGCCCCTGATTTCATGGGGCTTGGCTACACCGAGGTCGCGAGCGAGGAACAGGACATCACGCCCGCGGCGCAAGCGGCGATGCTGGATGCATTCCTGACCCGGCTGGGCATTGACACGGTGGATGTGATCGCAAGCGACAGCGGCGGCGCCATCGCCCAGATTTTCATGGTCACCTACCCGCACCGGGTGAAAAGCCTGTTGCTGACCAACTGCGACACCGAACTGAACTGCCCGCCCGAGGCCATGATGCCGGTGATCGAAATGGCGCACGCCGGTGTGTGGGCCGACCGCTGGCTGGGCGCCTGGCGGGCCGACAAGGCACTGGCCCGATCGTCCGAAGGCATTGGCGGCATGTGTTATACCGACCCGGCACATCCGACCGACGAAGCCATCGACACCTATTTCACGCCGCTGACCGCCACACCTGAAGGCAAGGGCTGGGCGCATGCCTATGTCATGGCGCTTGAGAAAAACGCGCTGGCCGGCATTTCCGGCAAGCTGAAGGCTTCGAAGGTTCCAACCCGCATCGTGTGGGGGCGTGCCGATGCCATTTTCGCATCGTCTGACGCGGAACATCTGGACCGCACGGTCGGCAATTCGAAAGGCATCCGCTGGCTTGAAGGTTCGAAACTGTTCTGGCCAGAAGAACGGCCCGACGTGGTGGCAGAAGAGGCGCTACGCCTGTGGCACAGCGCCTGAGATCGAAAAGGCCCGATGTCACGGGGCCGCGAGGAAAGGAAACTCGGTCAGGGACACCATATGGTCGTCCCTGCCGACCCCATCGGGCACACCACCCAGCGTACCGGTCGCGAGCAGCGACCTGAACACATCCACCGCGTCTTCGACTGGCGTGCGCCCGCCACAGTCACTGTTGGCGCCATTGGGGGCGCCTTCGGATGCAAAGGCATTCAGTTCCACCGCCATATAGCGTTCGCACGTGCCAAAACGGCTGTCGATCCAGAGCCGGTCATCCAGCAACAGTTCCGCGAGCCGTTCATAGCGTTTCGATACCTCCCCCGCCGTACCCGCCAGCCACTGGTTGCCGCAGACATGGTCGAGACCGTCATAGAAACCGAGCGCGATCTGGATTTCGTCGGCGAAATCGGCCCACCAGGCGCCGGCGTCCAGTTCCCCGTTGTAATTGTCCTTCATGCTGTTGCTGCTGTCCCGGTCGGCAAACAGGCCCAGAAGCGCGTTGCCGGTCAGGGTGCGGCCCGCGCGGTCGACCTGCCGGCCAAGTTTGGGGCGCCCGTCAGCGCCCTTGCCGTCCACACCATAGGTGGCGCCCCAGGCGGTGACAAAATCACCCCCCGCGCCCACGGCCTCAATGTCGACCGAAACAACAAGCGCCGCCACCTTCCAGCCGGCCAGGAAGTTGGTGCCCGGGCCGCCGTCGGTATGCTGCCAGCGGTCGAGAATGGTGGCGGACGCCGCTGCATCAAACACGGGGCAGCGGGCCGCATCGAGGGGCGCACCCGCCTTCACAAGCGCGATCCCGGTATTGAGCGCGTCGCGGCTGCCTTTCACATTGTTGTAGAAGGGGTCGTCCCTGAGCCCCGCAAACACCCGGAAATGGCCCTTTTCACCCACAAGGCCGGCTTCGCTGCCCGCCGCGCCATGGGCATGGTCGGCGCCCCCGACCCAGCATTCGATGCCGGCCGCGTCGGGCTGGCACAGGATGTCGGTCGCGGTTGTGGCGTCGCCAAACCGTGGGCCGCTGGCCAGGTGAAAGGCATAGGCATGGCCGGGTGACAGCTCGTGCCCCACAAGTGTCATGACCAGATTGAGCCGGGCACGATCGGGCGACATCCAGGCGAACAGGTCGCCGATATCCGCTGCCGGGTCTTCAACCACCCGCATGGTGTCCAGATGGTCGGACGCGGACGCGCCGCCCATCTGGGTGAAGGCGAGCCACGCCGCCGCGCACGCCGCCGCCATGCGCCCGTTCCGGCGCTTCTGCTTCATCATGGAATGTCCCCTGAAATCGCTATCGTCCGGGCAAAAGGCCCTGAGGCTGCACGATGCCCCTCTGGGCGTCGTGCGCTCAATAACGTCGGAGGTCATGTTGAAACGGCAAACTGCCGGGCGCGGGCTTATTCCCCGTCCGGCAGTTGCATGATTTCGATATTGCGGTATTCGACCGGATGGCTTTCCGACTGGATGGCGATATAGCCGCCCCGCAGCATCAGGTCCGGCCCCGGGTTCAGGTGTTTGGTGTCCGCATCCGTGGGATCATATTGGGGGTCGGTGTAGCTCAGTATCTTTTCCCCGTCGATGAAGTAGGTGACCGTGCCGTCCGCCAGCACCTCGGCTTCCGCGGTTACCCAGCCGTCCCCCGGCACAGTGTGGCCCGAAAGCTCGAGACAATGTTCGGTTTCAAGCTTGCCGGCAATCACCACATTGGTGCCCGGGGTGCACACATTGCCCGTGGGGCGCGGCTCGTTGCCCACCTGGCCCAGGAACTGGAACTCGAGCGACACCGGGAAATTCTGATCAAGCGACATGCTTTCGGGGGACTGGCTCTCGAGCATGACCCCGGCATTCCGGTACCCCCATGTCGGCCCGCCAGCCGCCTGTTCACCAAAGAAGCGGTATTCCATCCTGATCCGGTAGGCCTTGAACGGGGTCTTGTAAAAAAGATGGCCGAATTCACCGTGGAAACCGTCATACCGGCTATAGTCGACCACGATCTTGCCATCGCGCACCTGAAAGGTGTCCAGATAGTTTTCACCGACCGGGGAACCGGTGAATTTCGGGACCCAGCCTTCAAGGTCGTGCCCATTGAACAGGCTGACCCACTGGCCTTGGTCGTCCGCCCCCGCGGCGGCGGACAGCAGGAAAAGCGCCGCAACTGCGCCCCGCCGCATCATGCACCGAACCGCGGGAAGGTTTTCTTCAGGTACTTGACCGAATTGGCCGCAGTCTGCATCGGGTCCTCGGGCTGGTCATGCTCGACGATATAATGTTTCAGGCCGGCCTTTTCGGCTTGGGCGAACACCCGGCCAAAGTCGATGATGCCCGAACCGACATCGGTCATGGCGCCGTCTTTGGTGCGGTCCTTCACATGCGCGAGCGGCACACGGCCCGGGAACCGGTCGATGATCGACAGGAGATCAACACCCGCCACATTCAGCCAGAACAGGTCCAGTTCCAGCTTCACCAGATCGGGGTCCGTGTTCGCGAGCAGGATTTCATAGGGCGTGGTGCCGTCCAGAGCATCAAATTCAAAATCATGGTTATGGTAGGCGACCGCAAGGCCGGCCGATTTGGCCTTTTCGCCCGCCTTGTTCAGGGTTTCGGCGACCGATTTGAAGATGTCGGCCGTGCGCTGGTCTTCGCGAAGCCAGGGCATCACTAGATATTTATGGCCGACGCCGTGCGCGAATTCGATCACCTGATCGAGGTTGTTTTCAAACATCTCGATCGGCAGGTGCGTGGACGGCGCGGCAAGGCCGGCGTCCGCCAGCATCTTTTTCACCTCGGCCGGGCTGTGCTCGAAATAACCGGCAAATTCGACCTCGCCGTACCCGAGGCCCGCGAGCGCCTCAAGCGTGCCGGGCATGTTTTCTTCCATCTGCCAGCGCACGGTATAAAGCTGGATACCGACAGGCACTTTGGCATCCGACGCCGCGGCGCCCAGGAAAGACGGTGCCGCCGCACCCACAATCGTGGTGCCGGCCAAAAGTTTCAGGAAATCACGACGTTTCATCACAAAACCCCCGCTTGGATTTGAGTTGCTGCATAATCTGCCGCGCGTGCCGTCAGGGCCATGAAGGTCAGGGACGGGTTCTGGCAGGCGATCGACGCAAAGGCCGCGCCGTCGGTAACAAACAGGTTCGCCACTTCATGCGACTGGTTGAAGCCGTTCAGGTAGCTGTCTTTCGGGTCGCGCCCCATGCGGGCGGTCCCCACTTCATGGATGGCAAGGCCCGGTGCGTCCAGGTCGCCGCTGAACTGGATATCCTGACCGCCGGCGGCCTTCAGCATCTCGACCGCCTTGTCGACCATGTCCTTGCCCATGCGGCGGCTGTTTTCGCCAACATCACAACTGATCTGAATGATGGGCATGCCATTGCCGTCCAGCCGGTTGAAATCCAGCGCGATATGGTTTTCGCGCGCCGGCAGCATTTCACCAAAGCCCGACAGGCCGAACCACCAGTCGCCGGGTTTGCTGAAGGCATCCTTGAAGTCGCCGCCAAGGCCCTGGCGGCGGCCTTCGTCGGTCCAGCCATTGCGCCAACTGCCGCCCTGATAGCCAAAGCCGCGCAGGTACCTGTCGGTCGGTTCGCTGATATTCATGAAACGCGGCACATAGATGCCGGTCGGGCGGCGGCCCTTGTAATAGAAACCCTCATAACCCGTGAAGCGCGCCATCGCACCCGGCCCCATGACATGGTCCATCAGATAATGGCCCAGAACGCCGCTCGTATTGCCGATGCCGTTCGGATATTTGGCCGAACGGGAATTCATCAGCACCTGCGTGGTGGCGATGGTGGAGGCGCACATGAAAATCACCCGCGCGGTGATGATGCTGGCTTCCTTGGTTTCGGTGTCGATGACCCGGACCCCGGTTGCCTTGCCCGTGCTTTCGTCATGCAGCACGCTGTGCACGATGGCATTGGGCTTCAACGTCATGTTGCCGGTGCGGCGCGCCGCCGGCAGGGTTGCCGCCAGCGACGAAAAGAAACCGCCCCAGGAACAGCCGCGCTGGCATTCGTTGCGCGACTGGCACTGACCGCGGCCCAAATCGAGCTGTTCTTCGGTCGGTTCGGTCAGGTGTGCCGTGCGGCCCATGATGACCCGCCGGCCCGGATAGGCGGCTTCGATCCTGACCCGGGCGTCTTTTTCAAGCTGGGTCATTTCATGGGGTTTCTGGAACACACTGTCCGGCAGTTGCGGCATGTTTTCATAGCCGCCACTGATGCCGGCGAAACGTTCGACATAATCGTACCAGGGTTTCACATCGTCATAACGGATCGGCCAGTCGCAACCATGGCCGTCGCGCGCATTGGCCTCGAAATCCTGCTCGCCCCAGCGGTAGCTTTGCCGGTGCCACAGTTGGGACTTGCCGCCCACCCGCGCACTGCGAATCCATTCGAACGGCTTGTCTTCCGGGAATTCGTAGGGGTTTTCCCGGTCGTTGATGAAATAGGGTTTGGTATATTCACTGAAGGCGTAACAGCGTTTGACCATATAATAGTCGCGCTCGACCTCGTCCGAATTCACCCGGCCCCTGTTGGGCATTTCCCACGGCGGCATGCTTTCGGTCGGATAGTCGCCATGCTCCAGCGGTTTGCCACGGTCCAACACCAGGGTCTTGAAGCCTTTTTCCGAGAATTCCTTTGCGGCCCAGCCACCCGACATGCCGGAGCCGACCACGATGATGTCAAAATCATAATTGCTCATGGCACTTCCCCTCACGACGCCCAGGTGCGGCTGAATTCCCGCGTGGTGCCATTATGGAACGGCCCCGGCACCGGATCGAACGCCAGCGCGACGGTGGCGCCGATTTCCGAGGTGAAATAGCCCACGATCGCAAGGGATTTGAAGGCGCGGTATTCTTCGGCCTCCGGTGTCTCCTGCCACATCTGGCCATCGATGACACTGAGGAGCGCCTGCTGTTCCGCCGCCGTCTTGTCCACAAAGCCCGGAATGGCAGCATCGATGCGCTTCAGGCTGCGCTTCACCGCAGCACCCTCTTCCGCACTCAGCACCGCCGCCAGCATATGGTCGATATAGAGATCGACCCCGACCCCGGTTGCGCTGGGCGTCTCTGTCGCCGGCAACATGGTGTCGATCACCGCGCGCATGAGGGCGACCTCGTTTTCATCAAAACTTCTGAAGCCGGCATCGGCCGGTATGTCCGTAGCTGTATCCAGCGCCTTCACCGCAACCGGCGAAAGCATACCCCCCATAAGGGCAGAAAGCCCCATGAGCAGGCGTCGTCTATCGAGTTCCATCCCCATATCCCTACGTTCCGACACTTGACGCCAGACTAATGCAATCGGTTGTTTGTGCAAGGGATTATCCGCCAACCGGACATAGTGTGATCGGACCCTTTAATTTCTGCCATTAAAAGGCAGGCATTGCCGGTCTTTCGGGGTTGACAGGCAAGAAGCTGCTGTATGACGCTGAAACACAGGCCATTAAGGGTATGCGGCGCGCTTACGGGGGACACTGGAAGTCGATATGGGCGTATACCAGTGCGATCATCATGGACAGCGTTTCCGCTTCAATAGCCTGCGGGAGGTGATGGCGCATGCCTCGCCGCTTCGGTCCGGCGACCAGCTTGCGGGCCTGGCGGCGCCAACGGCGGCGGCGCGTGTGGCGGCGCGCTATGTGCTGGCGGACCTGCCGCTCGGCACCTTCCTTGAAGACCTGCTGGTGCCCTATGAAAGCGACGAGGTCAGCCGCCTGATCGTCGACAGCCACGACAAGGCGGCCTTTGCCCCCGTGCGGCACCTGAGTGTGGGTGGCCTGCGCGACTGGCTGTTGTCGCCTGAAGCCGATACCGCCAGCCTGCGGGCGGTGGCGGCGGGCCTGACCCCGGAAATGGTGGCGGCAGTATCGAAGCTGATGCGCAACCAGGACCTGATCCTGGTGGCCGCCAAATGCGAAAATGTGACCGCCTTCCGCAGCACAATCGGCCTGAAGGGCCGGCTTTCAAGCCGGCTGCAGCCCAACCACCCGAGCGACGACCCTGCCGGCATTGCCGCCAGCATCCTGGATGGCCTGCTGCACGGCGCGGGGGACGCCACCATCGGCATCAACCCGGCGCTGGACAATGTGCCGAACGCCATGGCGCTTGTCGCCATGCTGGACGAGCTGCGCGAACGCTATGCCATCCCGACCCAGACCTGTGTGTTGACCCACGTTACCAACACCCTTGCCATGATCGAACAGGGCGCCCCCGTGGACCTTGTATTCCAGTCGGTCGCCGGCAGCGAAAAGGCCAATAACGGTTTCGGGGTCAGCCTGTCTGTGCTTGCGGAAGCGATGGATGCGGCACATTCCCTGAAGCGCGGCACGGTGGGCGACAATGTGATGTATTTCGAAACCGGCCAGGGCGCGGCCCTGTCGGGCGATGGCCACCATGGCGTGGACCAGCAGACCATGGAAACCCGCGCCTATGCAGTGGCACGCGCCTTCAAACCTTTGATTGTCAACACCGTGGTTGGCTTCATCGGGCCCGAATATCTGTTTGACGGCAAACAGATCATCCGCGCCGGGCTTGAGGACCATTTCTGCGGCAAGCTGATGGGCCTGCCCATGGGCTGCGACGTCTGTTACACCAACCATGCCGAAGCCGACCAGGACGATATGGACGTGCTGATGACCCTGCTGGTGAATGCCGGCTGCGGTTTTCTGATCGCCGTGCCGGGCGCGGACGATGTGATGCTGAATTACCAGAGCCTGTCGTTCCACGACATCCTGTATCTGCGATCGCTGATGAAGGTGCAGCCGGCGCCCGAGTTCGAGGCCTGGCTCGAAAGCATGGACATGCTGACACCGGGCCGCCAGATCCGCGCGCCCGAACCGTCATCCCGCCTCGCCCGCCTCTTTGACCAGCAAGGAGCGCGGGGATGAGCACACCGACCAAACCCGTTACAAACGATGGCCAGCACGCCCTGTGGGACCGGCTGCGCGCCCGCACTTCGGCCCGCATCGGCCTTGGCCGCGTGGGCACGGCCCTGCCCCTCGATGAAGTGCTGAAATTCCAGTTTGCCCATGCGGCAGCGCGCGACGCGGTGCACACCCCGCTGGATATGGCCGCCCTCGCACACGACCTCGCGCCCCTGCCGACCCTGTTGCTTGCAAGCGCGGCACCGGACCGCGCCACGTACCTGAGGCGCCCCGACCTCGGGCGGCAATTGTCTGCGGAAAGCGCAGCGCTGATCACGCCCGAGCGTTGCGACCTGGTGTTCGTCATCGGTGACGGGCTGTCCGCCACCGCGGTCCAACAACACGCTGCGCCGCTGGTGCGCGCCTGCCTGCCCGAACTTGTCGGCCTTTCCATCGGTACCATCATGCTGGTGCAGGAAGCCCGCGTCGCGGTGGGCGACCCCATCGGCGCCGCCATGGGCGCACGCATGAGCATCGTACTGATCGGCGAACGCCCGGGCCTCAGCGTCGCGGACAGTTTGGGCATCTATCTTACTTATGCGCCGGGGCCGGGGCGCATGGATTCCGAACGCAACTGCATATCCAACATCCATGGCCATGGCGGGCTTGATTATGCCGCCGCTGCCCGCACCCTTGGCTGGCTGGTCCGCGAAGGGCTGAAGCGCGGCCTGACCGGCATCGGCCTTAAGGACGAACGCCCTGCCCTTGAACGATCATCCGCACAGCCACCCATATTGCCGAAACCTTGAAACGGGAAAACCATGCACGGAAGCCAACAGGAACAAACCCATCTCAGCAAAAGCCTGAATGCCTTTCACCTGTGGGGCATTGCCGTCGGGCTGGTGATTTCCGGGGAATATTTCGGCTGGAGCTACGGCTGGGGCCTGGCTGGCACCCTTGGTTTCCTGATCACCACGGTCGCAGTGGCGGCCATGTATGTGGCCTTCATCTTTTCCTTCACGGAACTGACGACCGCCATCCCGCACGCGGGCGGGCCTTTTGCCTATGCGCTCAGGGCCTTTGGCCCCTGGGGCGGCGCCATCGCGGGCTTTGCCACCCTGATCGAATTTGTGTTCGCGCCCCCCGCCATCGCGCTGGCGATCAGTGCCTACCTGAATATCCAGTTCCCGGTTCTGGATGTGAAACTGACTGCGGTCGGCGCCTATCTTGTGTTCATGGCGCTCAATATCGCCGGGGTGCGTATCGCCGCGACGTTCGAGCTGTTCGTGACCCTGTTGGCGGTCGGTGAACTATTGGTCTTCATGGGTGTGGTGGCGCCGGGCTTCAGCCTGTCAAACTTCACGGCAGGCGGCTGGGCGGGCGCAGACCAGTTCAGCATGGGCGCCATCGGCGGCATGTTCGCGGCCATCCCCTTCGCCATCTGGTTTTTCCTCGCCATCGAAGGTGTCGCCATGGCGGCCGAGGAAGCGAAAGACCCGCGCCGCACCATCCCCATTGCCTATGTTACCGGCATCCTGACCCTGACGGTGCTGGCTTTTGGTGTGATGATCATGGCGGGCGGCGCCGGGGACTGGACCCAGCTCAGCAACCTCAACGACCCGCTGCCGCAGGCCATGAAGGCGGTTGTGGGCGGGTCCAGCGGCTGGCTGCACATGCTGGTATGGCTGGGGCTTCTGGGCCTGATTGCCTCGTTCCATGGCATCATCATGGGTTACGCGCGCCAGATGTTTGCACTGGCCCGCGCCGGGTTCCTGCCGGCGCCGCTCGCGCGCCTGCATCCGCGGTTCCAGACACCGCATGTCGCCACCATCGCCGGCGGTGTCATCGGCATCCTCGCGATCTACAGCGACAACCTGATCAGCATTGGCGACCAGTCGCTGACCGCCAGCATTGTTACCATCGCGGTGTTTGGCGCCCTGTTGATGTACGGGGTTTCGATGGCTGCGCTTTTCACCCTGCGCCGGCGCGAGCCGGACATGGTGCGACCGTTCCGGGCGCCGCTGTATCCACTGGCGCCCGGCTTCGCGCTCCTGATGGCCCTCGTGGCGATGAGCGCGCTTGTTTATTACAATTTCACGCTCGCACTATGTTTCTGCGCGGTGATGGCGGTTGTGGTCGTGCTGTCGGTCAGGCACCGGTCCGCACAGGCACCGGCACCATAACCGGCCGGGCCGTGCCTCAGGTCAGGGCGGAATAGACCAGGGTCTTCAGTTCGCGCCTGAGCGGATAGATCCAGGACGGGCTCGATTGGGTCATGAAGACCACATGCAGTTCTTCGACCGGGTCGATGAAGAAGGAGGTGGAGAACATGCCACCCCAATAATATTCACCGACCGAACCGGGGATCATCGACCGCGCGACATCGATGGTGACGGCAAAACCAAGGCCAAAACCGGTGCCGGCATTCTGGGTCTCGCTGAACATTGAGCGCGCCAGGCGCGACAGGTCGGACTGGCCGGGCAGGTGGTTCATGGTCATCAGTTCAAGCGTCTTGCGGCCCAGGATGCGCACGCCGTCCAGTTGGCCACCGCCCGCCAGCATCGAACAGAAGCGGTGGTAATCCAGCGCGGTGGACACCAGGCCGCCGCCACCCGAAAACAGGTCGGGCTTTTTGAGCCAGCGGCTTTCGGCGGCACTGTCATAGACGACGCGCCCCTTCTCTGGCCCGGCCCAGACGTAACAGTCTGTAAAACGGTCCAGCTTGTCGGCCGGCACCATGAAGCCGGTGTCGTGCATGCCAAGCGGCCTGAAAATCTTTTCGGCAAAATACTGGTCCAGCGGCATGCCGGAGACACGTTCGATCACCGCGCCCAGCACGTCGGTGGACACGGAATAGTTCCAGGCTTCACCGGGGCTGAACTCGAGCGGATATCTGGCCAGTTCACCGACAAAACCCTTCAGGTCCTGCCCGACATACCAGTTATCCACCCGGTCGGCATCGACCTTGTCGGCGCGGTAGGCGGCATCGATGTTGGTGCGGTTCTGAAAACCATAGGTCAGGCCCGACGTGTGGCGCAACAGGTCCAGCATGCGCATGGGTTCGCCCGTAGGTTTGGTCATGAAAGGCAAGGTGCCGCCGCCACCCGCATAGACGCCCGTGTCCCTGAATTCCGGCAGCACATGCGCGACCGGCGTATCGACCGCGACCTTGCCTTCTTCAACCAGCATCATGAAAGCAACCGACGTGACCGGCTTGGTCATGCTGGCGATGCGGTAGATCGAGCCTTCGTCCACCGCGCGGGCCGAGCCGTCGCAGGCAGCGCCGTGGCTGGTGAAATGCACGATCTCGCCACCCCGGCTGATCAGCAGTTGCGCATTCGGCAGTTTGCCCGAGGCAAGGTATTTTTCCTTGAGGAATGCATCGACGCGGTTAAGCCGCGCGCTGTCGAATCCGTGTTTTTCGGGTTTTGCTGTCGCCATGTTTCTTCCCTTTCCATCACCAGCCGGGACCGATCGGTGCCCTGTCATGCCCATCAGACCTGCATGCTGGTTTGATGTAGTCGACACCGGCGCCGAGGCAAGGCCGCCCGCGTCCCTACATGCCTTCCCGGCATTCTCCCATTGCCTTCAAATTCGCGTTTTCAGGCTTGTTGTCAATAATTTTGTACGACAATTTTTATATTATCGTTCTACAAAATACTTGCCTTACGACCGAAGCGGCAATAGGAAGCAAACTAGGGGATGGTGATGAACCGTCCCATGGGAGGGATCAGATACACGACAGGATAGCCGGTCACGCGGTGCCTGAAGCCGGCAAAGCCACGTGCTTTGTGTGTTTTGGTGCAGGCCGGCAGCCCGACACCCCCTCCCCCGTTTTTGCAAACTGCCCGTCGTGCGGGGATATGGAGGGAACCATTATGTTTGAAGGCTCGATGCAGGATTTCTCCCTGACCCTGGACAGGATTCTCGACCATGCCGCCAGATGGCACCCTGACGTAACTGTTGCCACTGCAACAGAAGGCGGTGCCGTAACCCATACAGATTACCGCACCCTGCACGCACGGGCGCGCAAGGTTTCAAAGGTGCTTGAAGGCCTTGGCGTGACCGTCGGCCAGCGTGTGGCGACCCTGGCCTGGAACAGCCAGGCGCATGTCGAGGCCTGGTACGGCACCATGGGCATGGGCGCGGTGTGCCATACCTTGAACCCGCGCCTGACCGCCGAACAGCTTGTGTCGATGATCAAACAGTCCGGCGCCGCCATACTGGTCGCCAGCGCCGACCTGCAGCCGCTGGCCTTCGACATCGCACGCCATGCGCCTGCGGTCCGGCATGTGCTGGTGATCGACGGCCCGGTGGCAGCCGGTGTCGCCGGCAATGCCATCGTGTCCGCCCTTGCCTCCCGCATCGAGCAGGCGGACGAAGATGTCGTCTGGGGCCACTTTGACGAGGAAGCGGCCAGCGGCCTTTGTTTTACCTCCGGTTCCACGGGTGCGCCGAAGGGTGTGACCTATACCCACCGGGCCTGTTTCCTGCACACCATGCGGCTGTTGCAGGCCGATGTGCTGGCCCTGACCAGCAGCGACACGGTCATGCCGGTTGTGCCGATGTTCCATGCCAATGCCTGGGGCCTGCCGTTTGCCATTCCCGCCGCCGGCGCCAAAATGGTGATGCCGGGCCGGCATCTGGACGGCGCCAGCCTCGCCCGCCTGATCCGGGCAGAGGCGGTCAGCATCGCGGTTGGGGTGCCCACCGTATGGCTGGGCCTGTGCGACCATCTGGCGGCCACCGGCGAAACCGTGCCGTCGCTGAAGCGCATTGTTGTGGGTGGTGCCCAGATGCCGCCCGCCCTGATGGACCGGATTGAAACCCAACTGGGGGCCATCGTGCAAACCAGTTGGGGCATGACCGAACTGTCGCCCGTGGGCACGGTCGGTGTGCTGAGCAACCCGAACCGCAAGGCTGCCATTTCCGGCCGCCCGGCGCTGGGCGTCGACCTGATGCTGGCGGACGCCAATGGTGCCGAACTGCCGGAACAGCGCGATATCGAAGGCCACCTGCATGTGCGCGGCGCCGCGGTAATCGACCGCTATTTCGGGCAGGACCAGTCGGCCACCGATGCCGACGGCTGGTTCAACACCGGCGATCTGGCAAAAATCGATCGGGACGGCAACCTGATGATCACCGGCCGCGCTAAGGACCTGATCAAATCGGGTGGTGAATGGATCAATCCGGCAGAAATCGAGGCCCTCGTGTGTGCGCTGCCGCAGGTATCGCTGGCCGCCGTGATTGGCCGCAGCGACGCAAAATGGAGCGAACGGCCCCTGCTGCTGGTGGAACTGACCGAAGGCATGGATATTTCGGACGCGGAGCTTCTGGGCCATCTGAAGGGGCGCGTGGCGTCCTGGTGGATACCCGACGCGGTGGTGCGGCTGGCGGAAATGCCGCTGGCATCCACCGGAAAGATCGACAAACTGCAACTGCGCCGGGACCATGGCGGATACTGAACCGGCCCATTGCCCGGTTCATATTGTGCACGATGTCCCTGCGCCCATGAGGGGACAGGCATTCGATGATCGAACTTTATCACTGCACCGACACGCGGTCGTTCCGCGCGCTGTGGGCGCTTGAAGAACTGGGGCTGCCCTACAGGCTGCACCTGCTGCCGTTTCCGCCGCGCGCCCATGCGCCCGATTTTCTGGCGCTGAACCCGCTGGGCACCGTGCCCCTGTTGATTGACGGTGACGTGCGCATGACAGAGTCTGCCGCCATCCCGCACTATCTGGCGGAACGCTATGGCCCGACACCGCTGGCTGTGCGGCCGGATGAAGCCGATTACGGCCTGTGGCTCGACTGGCTGCACCGCAGCGAAGCCACCCTTACATTCCCGCAAACCATTGTGCTGCGCTACAGCCAGCATGAACCGGAAGGCCGCCGCCTGCCGCAGGCGGTGGGCGATTATACCCAGTGGTTCCTGTCCAGGCTTCGGCACCTGACCCGCGCACTGGCGGACCGCGACTGGCTGTGTGCCGGGCGTTTCACCATGGCCGACCTGTGTGTCGGCTTTGCGCTTCTGTCCGCACGGTCGCTGGGTCTTGAGCATAAATTCAGCCCTGAAATCCAGGCCTACTGGGCGCGCCTGTCCACACGTCCGGCATTTCTGGCGGCCTGCGCCGCACAGGCAAAAAGCGAGGAAAAACCATGAACACCGGAACACCCGAGGTGCCACACAGCCGGGGTTATGCCCGCCTTGTGCTGGCAATGCTGTTGATTGCCTATACCTTCAATTTCCTGGACCGGCAGATCCTGGGCATCCTGGTACCGGCCATCAAGGCCGACCTGGGCCTGACCGACACCCAGCTTGGTGCCCTTGGCAGCATCGCCTTCGCGCTTCTCTATTCCACGCTCGCGATCCCGCTCGCCTTGATCGCGGACCGTACCAGCCGCAGTTGGGTCATCAGCATATCCATGGTGGTCTGGAGCGGCTTCACGGCGCTTTGCGGTGCCGCGACCGGCTTCTGGCAACTGTTCCTGTTCCGGCTGGGGGTCGGGGTTGGCGAAGCGGGCGGTGTGGCCCCCAGCTATGCGCTGATTTCCGCCTATTTCCCGCCCGAACGCCGGGCACGGGCCCTGTCCATCTACTCGCTCGGCATCCCGGTCGGGCTTGCCGCCGGCATCATGCTGGGGGCCGCCATCGCCAAGGCTGTCGACTGGCGTGCGGCCTTTATCGTGGTGGGCCTCGCGGGCGTGCTGTTCGCGCCCGTTTTCCGGCTGGTGGTGAAGGAACCCAAGGCCACCGGCCCCAAAGGTCCCGCCGTGCCGGTGCGCGCCGTGTTCGCCATCCTGGCCCGCAAACGCAGCTTCTGGCTGATGTCCTTCGCCTCGGCCATGAGCAGCCTCGCGGGCTATGGCCTGGCCTTCTGGGTGCCGTCGATCCTGATCCGCACCTTCGGCTTCGACCTTTCGACCACGTCCTATTTCTATGGCTCCCTGCTGCTGATCGGCGGGGTCAGCGGCATCTTTCTGGGCGGTGTGCTGGCCGACAGGCTGGGCCAGTTGGACCGGGGTGCCTATGCCAAGGTTTCCGCCTGCGCCTGGCTGGTGACCGCCCCCCTGTTCATCGCCGGTTTCATGGCGACGTCACCTTTGGTGGCCTGGCTGTTCCTTTTGGTGCCCAACGCGCTGAACGTGCTGTTTGTCGGGCCCATCACCACGGCGGTGCAGCATCTGGTGCCGGCATATATGCGGGCATCGGCTTCCGCCTGTTTCCTGTTCATCAACAACCTGATCGGCATTGGCGCGGGTTCATGGGTGCTGGGTGGCATCAGCGACCTGATGAAGCCGCATTTTGGTGACGAATCTCTGCGTTATTCAGCCATTGTGCTGATGAGCGGCTATTTCCTGGCGGCCTGCCTTGTGATGCTGTCGGTCAAGTCACTTCGCAAGGACTGGATCGACGATACGCCAGCCTGAAGCAATCAATATGTGGTTCTGAGAGGCGGCGCGGGCATTCCCTGCGCCGCTTTCTTTGTTTAGGTCGCCAGGCCGCCACAGGATGCCAGGACAAAAAGAAATCGCCGCGTCCGCAGGGAAATGCAGACGCGGCGATGGGGAGGGATGGTTTCAGCTTACCAGCGGTAGGTTGCGTTGAAACCAATCGTCCGCGGTCGGCTGTAGCGGTTGACAAGCGGTATGTCGCCCGACTGCAGCTTCAGGACCGGGTAGACCTCGTTGGTCAGGTTCTTCACGAAGAAGGCCAGCTCGATATTCTGGTAGATGCCGCCAACACGCAGGTCGACATTGTCGACATCCTCAAGCGGGATATAGGGGGTCGCCAAGGTTACAGTATCCTGCCCGCCACCCCGTTGGCCATTGTAGGTGACATTGAGGAAACCAAGCACGTCCTTGCCGATCGGATGACGCAGGTTCACGTTTGCCGACATGGTCCAGTCAGGTGTCTGTGCCACTTCGCTGCCCTCAACCGGCAGGCCGGAGATGTTTTCCGGCACTTCGACAAATTCCGCATCCTGGTGCGCCCCATTGAGGCTGATGGCCAGACGGCCATCACCAACCGGAATGACCGCATCGAAGGCTGCCTCGGCGCCGCGAACCCGAACGGTGCCGCCGTTGATGTTGAAATAGGTACCGGCCTGACCACAGGCATTCAGCACTGTACAGCCATCAAGGATGCTGGAAATCGCGTCTTTGGTACGCGATGTATAGGCCGACAAACGCAGGAACACATGGCGGCTGATATCTGCCTTCATGCCCAGTTCGTAGCTCGTGGTGGATTCGTTGCCGAAGCTCTCGGTCAGCGGGTTGGGGGCGTTTTCATTGTAGGTGCCGTTATTCACGCCACCTGCGCGGTAACCCGACCCGGTTTTGGCATAGACCAGTACCGGCGCCGTTTCGAAACGGTAGCTGACGTTGGCCGCATAGCTGAGCGTGCCTTCCTTGAAGCTGGAAGTTGACGGATCAGCAGACTGCACGTCGGTATAGAGGAAATAATTGTTCTGCGTTGCCGACTTATAGTCATGCGAATAGCGCAGCTCGCCGCTCAGTGACCATTGGCCGATGTCATATTTCAACGAGCCGTAGGCTGCGGCCGAACGATATTCGGACGGCGTGAACTGGTGTGCGCCGAACGGCAGCGGGAAGTTGTCCGGGCAGCCGGTCGAATCCGGCGTCAGTTCATAACAGATGGGTGTGTCCGGCGTGCCGCCGCAAATGCCGGCATTCAGCGTAAGCCGGCATGGGCTTGTGACCCGGTCGCGCACATAATAGTCGTCCTGCAACAGGCCTTCGGCACCGAACAGCCATTGCAACTGGCCGTCTTTGGCATCGCCGGTCAGGCGGATATCCTGATACAGGGTCTTGTTGCGGGCGAAGGTGGACGTTTCACCGAGCGGATAGAAACCGATCTGACCCTGCGACTGGAATTCAGCCTGCGTGGCAAGATCAATTGCAGCCGAGAACTGCTGTGCCGATTCAGAACGCATGGCCATCGAGGTTGAGGTCAGCACGCCCCAACCCATGTCATAGTCGGCAATCAACATCGCGCGCTGAACACTTTGCTTCAGGCCGTTTTTCACATCCTGCGGCACGTCATAGCGCGGGCCGCTGTAACCAAGCGGCAGGGTCGGCAGCGCGCCGGCCGGCAGCACCCACTGGTTCACAAACGTCGGCAGGTTCATGTCCTGCGCGTCGATCATCAGGTTCACGTCCCACGGGCCGTTGTTGTAGCGGATCTGGCCACGCGCGATCCAGCCGTCCGTATGGTCGTAATAGGTGTCGCGGTTGGGGTTATAATAAAAACCGCCGCCCTGCCCGGTGACCTGGGCACCCAGGCGGATGGCGACCGTGTCGCTCATCTTCTGGTTCACGATGCCTTCAAGCCGCAATTGGCCAAGCTGGTCGATATAGTTGGCGGAGATGCGACCGCTGTCCTGGAACCGCGGTTTGGCGAGCACGACATTCACCGTACCGAATTCCGAGTTGCGGCCATAAAGCGCGCCCTGCGGGCCCTCAAGCACCTCAATGCGGGCGACATCGAAATAATCGATGCGCTTGAAGTTGCGGCCCCCCAGGGTGCTGCTGCCGACATAGGCGCCGTTCACGAACAGGCCGACACCGGAATCGGCGCTGGTGGCCCGTTCGGTGCCCGAACCGCGCACGGAAACCTCGGCCAGGTTCTCACTCTGCAGCGAATTGAAGCGCACACCCGGCACGGTTTGCAACAGGTCGCCGACACCTTCGATCGGGCCCTTGGCTTCCAACTGGTCGCCCGTCAGTGCGGTGATGGTGGTGGGAACGTCGCGGACGCTCTCCTCGCGCTTGCGCGCGGTAACGATGATCTCGCTGATGACAGTCAGATCGGAATCGTCCTGTTCAGCGGCGGCCTGTGCCGGCTGGCTGCTGTCCTGGGCATAGACGCCCCCTGCAGACATGCCAACGGCGAGCGCGAGGGATGACGCGCACAAAAGCAAACGGTCCATATTGGTATCCTCCCCAATGATATTGGTATCCAATCCCAGTGTTGAATGTCGGAACCTTCCCTACCGACAGGTGCAAACAGTCCACTTGTTGGACCTGTTTGTCAATATTGTACGACAATCTTTTATTTTTTGTTCGAAATTGACGCAGCGAAAGTTGCAAGCGGGTCACCAGGGGTCGCATGGCGGCAGCCGCAGAAATAGTGCCGCAAAGGCAGACGAGCCCGCAGCGGGTGCGGGCTCGTCGCAATGTGAAAGATTAGCGTGGCAGCCGGATCAGGGGATTGCGCGCATCAGGCGTTCCCAGACCTGCTCGTCAAAATCGGCGTCGGGCGCATCGGCACCGGTGCGCACCACAACCATGTCCAGGCTGGGCACCACATAAAGGCGGCGATCCAGGAACCCGAGGGCCGCAACCATGTCGGCGGGCGCCGCCGGCACCAGGGGACCTTCGCGGCGCTTGTCCTGTGCAGCCAGCACATAGTCGCTGCCGTTCAGCCACCACAGCCTGCCGTAAGCCGGGTTGGTGGCCGAACGCTCGAACATCGCCTTCAGGCTGGCTTCGGAAATAATCCGGGTACCATCTTCAGCGACGCCGCCCTGCAGGATCATCTGGCCAAACAGTGCCGTATCGCGCGGAGAGGTCACGAGGCCCGTATTATTGCCGACATTGGCAAGCGCTGCGGGCCGCTGCCGCCAGGCGGTGTCTTTCATGCCGACGGGTTCCGTAAGCCAGTCATGGGTCAACTGTTCAAGTTCCAGCCCCGTGGCCGCCGTCAGGATGCGTTTCGAAAAGGCATAGACCGGTGTGTTATAGAAAAACTTCGTCCCGCTTGGTGCCTCGAAGCCAAATTTCTCATCAAGGCCCGAATTCATGTTCAGGATATTGATGACCTTGATGGCCTGCTCCTGCTCAGGGGTCGCTTTGGACCAGCCGGCACCGATATACTCGCTGACCGGCTTGTCGACATCGATCAGGCCCTTGTCGATCGCGGTGCCCACAAGGACCGAGATGAAGCTTTTCTGCTGCGATGCGACATCTTCCAGAAGCGCGCCGCTGTCGGTTTTGCCATAGAGGAAAATCTTGAAGAGCGGAATTTGTGGCGCCGGCCAGTTTTCTTCGGCAATCACCTTGCCACCGCGCATGACAATGAAACCGGTGGTATTCTGTTTTTCCAGATAGCTCAGCAGGTCCTGCATTACATTATTCTGCGTGGCTTCCACCCCGGCATCCGTCGCGGGCTGCGCCACTGCCGACATAGCCACCAAACCACATCCCGCGAGCAAAATCGCGAAAGCCGCCGTTGCGGTGGCGAGTTTCCGTTGCATCCCCTTCTCCCTTGTCGTGATAGTCAGCCCTGGCCGGCCAGTTTCCGTGGCCGCGTTGCCGCCTTGGGCGCCTGTGTGCGCCGTCCCTGCGACAGCATGATGCGGGCGACTTCGCCCTGCATGAAATAAAGGATGTCGCGCGCGGCCTGGCTGGCGCCGTCTACATCGCGCTTCGCAAGCGCGGCCCGCACCTGTCGCCAATAGCCATACGGGCCCGGCCCGTTTGCGTTCAGGGCAAGCGCGACATAGGAAAAGTGGAAGCGCGTCTTGCGGCGAATCGAAGCAATCATGCGCTGGGCATCCGGGCTCGCATATTGGGCGATGTCGCTGAAAATGCCTTCGCTGAGCTCGATAATATGTTCGGCGGCATCGTCTGACGCCGCCGCTTCCAAAAGCCGGTCGATATCCTGCAGCACCTGCGCGATGGCTTCATCCGACATGCGCAAGCAGGCGAAGCGGGCGGCAAGGCCATAAAGCGCTGCCCGCACCTCATACAGATCGAAAACTTCCTCGACCGTCGTCGCCGAAACACGCGCGCCGCGATTTTCCTCGATCTCGACAAGGCCATCTTCGCCCAGGGTGCGCAGCGCCCGGCGCGCGATCGACCGCCCGACACCAAATTCGCTGCAAACCCGCGCCTCGCGCAGCCATTCGCCGGGCGCAAGCTCGTTGGTCTGGATGCGGTGGCGCAATTCTTCCGCCACGTCGTCCGCTGAAACCATGGTGCGCTTGCCGGCAGGTTCGTCGGCTTCCGCTTTGGCCGCATCGGCCTTTTTCAAATGACTATCGCTCATGGCCCGGCATGTTAGCCGAGGCATCGCCACCACTCAAGGGGCAATCAAACAATGATTCGAATATTGTCGTACAATTATTGACATTCAGTCGCGTGTGAACGAAGGTCGGCCCGGGAAGTGTTTCAAAGTTCTGGGGAGAACCAATGTCTGATTCAGTCGAATCCGGTAAAGCGCCGGGCTTCAAGGTCGCCGCCATGGCATCTGCGGGTGCCGCCGTCGAATGGTACGACTTTTTCATTTATGGCACGGCCGCCGCGCTTGTTTTCCCGAAACTGTTCTTCCCGGCAGACCTGCCGCCCTTCATGGCCCAGATCGCATCCTTCAGCGCCTTTGCGGTCGGCTTCATCGCCCGCCCGATCGGCGGCATGGTGTTCGGCCACTATGGCGATATTTTCGGGCGCAAGCGCGCGCTGGTGTTCGCCATGTTCCTGATGGGCATTTCCACCACCCTGATCGGCCTTTTGCCCAGCTATTCCAGCATCGGCGTACTGGCGCCGCTCATGCTTGTTGTGCTGCGGATCGCACAGGGCCTCGCGGTCGGCGGCCAGTGGGGTGGTGCCGCCCTCCTGGCCATTGAAACGGCGCCAAAACACCGACGCGGCTTTTATGGCAGTTTTGTCCAGGTCGGCGTGCCGCTGGGTGTGGTGATGGCGAATTCGGTTTTCCTGCTGGTCAGTTCGCTGACCACCGACAGTGCCTTCATGGACTGGGGCTGGCGCATCGGCTTCCTCTTGAGTGTGATCCTGATCGGCATCGGCCTGGCGATCCATGTCAATGTGTCGGAACCTGCGGCGGAAGAAGGCGCCCTCGCGCCGCTGGAGAGCGCGGAAAAACGTCGCTCCCCGCTCGCCGAAGCCGCCCGTGGTCACTGGCGCGAAATCCTGCTGGCGGGGGGTGCCTTTGTCGCCAACAATACCTGTTTCTATATCGCCATCACCTATGCCGTTGCCTACGGCACCGCGACCATGGGCATTGAGCGCAATGTGCTTCTGTATGCCGTGATGGTGGCCAGTATCCTGATGATCCCGGCCTTGATGGCTTGCGGCGCGATATCCGACCGCTATGGCCGGCGCGGCATTTTCCTTCTGGGCGCCCTGCTGTCGGGCCTCTGGGCCTTTGTCCTGTTTCCCCTGATCGACAGTACCGAGCCGCTGCAGGTGGTGATCGCCATATCGGTGGCCCTGTTGTTCATTGCCATGATGTATGGCCCGCAGGCGGCCCTGTTCGCCGAACTGTTCCCGAAATCGGTGCGCTATTCCGGCGCGTCGCTTGGCTACCAGATCGGCGCCACGGTGGGCGGCGGTTTTGCCCCCATCATCGCCACGGCCCTGTTCGCACGCAGCCAGTCGAACCTGCCGATCTCCCTGTATCTGGCGGCCATGTGTGCCGTCTCGTTCGTCAGTGTGCTTTTGCTGGCCCGGCGTGCGCGCACGCGGCCGCAAACCTGGACCGACTGACGCTGCGCAACCCAAACCGAAAGGCTTCACAATGACCCAAACCAGCAGACGCACCTTTCTCGGCGGCACCGCGGCGGCACTTTCCTTGTGCTCGCTGGGCGTAAAGGCATCGGCGCAGGCGTCACTGCCGGCACCAACTGCAGATACGGTTGAGGCGGACCTCCTGCGCTATGTCGGCTTCGGCAACAAACGGGCGGGCGGCGCGGGCGACACCGCTTGCGGCAACTGGCTGGCGGGTGAACTGGAAAAAGCGGGCTATACAGTCGAACGCCAGACATTCGACGTGCCCTTTTTCGAAGAAACCACCGCCGAATTTGCCTGCGGCGACACTGTGGCCCCCATTTATCCCCAGCCGATTGCAATGCCCACAGGCCCTGGCGGCGTGACGGGCCGGCTGGTCAGGGTTGATGCGAAAGGGCGAGCCGCCGGTTCGCTCGAAGGCGCAATCGCGCTTGTCGATCTGGCCCATGGCCGCTGGTCATCCATGCTGTCGAAAGCCGCGCGCGGTCCCATTGAAGCCGCGTTTGCGGGCGGTGCCAAGGCCGCGGTTGCCATCACGAATGGCCCGACCGGCAAGGTGATCGCGCTGAACACCGATGGCCGCAAACCCATGTTCGCAGGGCCGGTCGCGCTGATCGCACCGGAGCACGCCGATCCTTTCCTCGCGGCCGCCATGACCGGGACGGAAGCGCGTCTGAGCATTGACGGCGCCGGCGGCAAACGCCCGGCCTTCAATTTTGTTGGCAGGCTCAACCGCGGCAAGGGCCGCTGGCTCGCCATTTCCACCCCGCGTTCCGGCTGGTTCGGCTGTGCAGCGGAACGGGGGCCCGGCGTCGCGGCCTGGCTGGACCTCGCCCGGTGGGCGCGCACGGCGCTGCCGAACCACGACCTGGCCTTCATCTGCAATACCGGCCATGAATATGAATATCTGGGTGCGGCAGAGGCCATGAAACAGATTGCGCCGCCGACCGCCAGAACCGATTTCTGGCTGCATGTGGGCGCCAATGTCGCCGCGCGCGACTGGCATGAAATTCCGGGCCACTGGCTGCCGCTGCCGGGCGTGGACAGCCAGCGGTTCCTGTCGATCTCCCCCGAGCTTCTGCCGCTTGCCCGCACGATATTCGAAGGCCAACCCGGCTACGAGGCACCGATCTCGACCGATTTCCTGACCGCAGGTGAACTGGATGAAGTGGTAAAGGCCGGCTACAAGCTGGCTGCGGGTGTGTTCGGCATTCACCGGTACCACCATATCGCGGAAGACGATGAACGCTGTCTCAATGTACCGGCCACCATTGCCGCAGCCGAAGGCTTCCGCAAACTGGTGTTCGAGGTGGCAAACCGCGCGGCTTAGGGCGCATCAGCCATTTCGCGATTGTACCGAGCAGAAATATCTTTGCCCAGAAGCCGGAAGGTTGCGCAGCATCATTAGCCAGCACTGCGGGACAATTCTGCCATTGCGGTTTAACGATGCCACAATATCGCGTCAGTTTAAGCGGCGCCTGCCCAGCGCCAAAAATGTCCCTGCCCCCAGACGCTCCGACCACCGGCACCACCATAGGGGCATCATTATGGCTATTAATGGGTGCATAAAACCCTGATAGGTGTATATTGGGGTGCCCTCCGATATTCCATTTCTGTAAGTCCGTTTTGCGTTTTGTATGGCCAGTATGCTTCGTCAGCTTGGCAACAAGCCCATTCGGTAGAGACACCTTCCATTGGCCGAATGACACGAACAGGTCGTTGAAGAATACGGCAGGGGCATAAAGCGCGACAGCAATGTCTCAATCCGTTAGGGCGACGGGGGCTTCGATGACGACAAATATTCTGATCAAAGGTGTGATGGCGGAAACCACAGGGTCCCTGGCATTGGCAGGGAATGCCAAACTTGGTTTCAAGGCGAAACCCATGATGCCAAGTATCACACCAGAGACGGGGGGCAGCCAGCGTGGTTTGCGGCGCCGTACCGAAGCCGCGATCTGGCACGAGCTGGAACTGCAGGGGGACACTATCAACCCTTGGGACGCCTGCCATGCGGCGGTCGGGACCGGGTTGGGGTTGTCGGGCGGCGCCCATATCGAATTTGCTGAACCGGATATGGAGCAGCAGTGGATGTGGGGCGCGCGTGATGCTGATTTCAATGCGTTACAGGGCCAGTGCGGGACACCAGTGCCACAGAAAGGCGCTCCTTTCGAACGGGTTGAAGACGATGACTTGTGGTTTCTGAATGAGGGGCATTCCGGACTTCTGGCGGCAAGGGAGGCGCTCAATATCGACGAGGCCGCGATAAGAATAGCCCATCTCGATACCGGCTTTGACCCGGACCATGTCTCGCGCCCGAGGCGGCTGCGCACCGACCTGGCCAGGAATTTTGTCGAAGGTGGCGATTGTGCCATCGACCGGCCCGGCGGCGTGATCCTGCCCAACCACGGGCATGGCGTCGCGACCCTGGCCCTGCTTGCCGGGAACGAAGCCATATTCGGGACAAGGAAAATTGCCATCGGCGGCGCCGCCAATTTTGAGGTCGTGCCGATCCGGGTTTCCAAATCTGTTGTATTGTTCAAGACCAGCGCGATCGCGCGAGCATTCGATTATATCCACGGGCTTTCGGCAGATCCGGCAACGCGCTGTCATGTCATTACCATGAGCATGGGAGGGTTGGCTTCCCGGGCATGGGCCGATGCGGTGAATGCACTGTATGACAAAGGCATCTTCATCGTGACCGCCGCCGGCAACAACTACAATGACCTGCCGACACATTTTCTCGTCTATCCCGCCCGTTTCCGCCGGGTCATGGCGGCCTGCGGCGTGATGGCGCACGGAAGCCCCTATACCAATCTCAAAGGCAATGTGATGCAGGGCAACTATGGCCCGCAGTCACGCATGGACACGGCCATATCGGCTTTCACACCGAATGTTCCATGGGCAAAATTCGGCTGTCGCGACCAATTCGACCGCGACGGAGGCGGCACGTCGTCCGCCACGCCGCAGATTGCCGCAGCCGCGGCCTTGTGGATGCAGAAGAATATTGATTACCTCGAGACCCTGACCGGCGATGAAGCGTGGCAGCGGGTGGAACTCGTTCGTGCCGCGCTGCAAGACAGTGCCGCGTCGCCCGCCCCCTACAAAAAAGAACTCGGCGCCGGCAAACTGCGAGCGCGCAGCGCGCTCGAGCTTGCGCCGGCAGATATTGCGAGCCTGACCCGCCAGAAAAAGGACACTGCGGCGTTTGGCCTTATCCGATTGTTGCTTGGACTTGGTATTGAGGCATCAGCGACGACAGAAATGCTTGAATTGGAAGCCCTGCAGATCACCCAGCGTTCGCGCGACCTTGAACAGGTTCTTGACGACCTGGGGCTTGATCCGGAAGACAATATTGCGCCGGACTCACGAGAAGGCAGGCAAATCCTTGCGGCACTGGCGGACAGTGCGGATGCATCAGGCAAACTGAAATCGGCGATATTCGGCGCCGGCGGTAGCCGCACAACCACAAGCGGGACGGCATCTGCCCGAGGCGCACCAGCCACAACGCCGCAAAAGGCGCCACTGACTGTCGCGGCCCCACCCCCGGGCGTGGCGGCATTCACGGTCACGGTTCCAAAGCCCGAGGCACGCAACCTGCGTGTCTATTCTATCGATCCGTCCATCTCGACCAACCTTGACTATTTCCACCTCAGGGAACGGACCCTGCCCGTCAGATGGGAAGACGGACTGATGCCGGGCCCCGTGGGGGAATATCTTGAAGTTGTCGATATCGACCCGCCGGCAAGCGCAGCCTATGCACCCGTCGACCTGAACGCGCCCTATCTGCTGGCCCAGAACGGATTGGCCCCTTCAGAAGGCAACCCGCAGTTCCACCAGCAAATGGTTTATGCGGTTTGCATGCAGACAATCGAGACCTTCGAGCGGGCGTTGGGGCGTCCCGCGCTCTGGTCGGAGCAGACCGAAGTTTCCCAGGGCACATTCCAGTCCAACTTTGTCCGGCGGCTGAGGGTGTATCCCCATGCTCTTCGGGAACCGAATGCCTATTATAGCCCGGTCAAAAAAGCGCTGTTGTTCGGCTATTTCAACGCAAAGAATGAGGATGTTGGCGATGAGCTGCCAGGCGGCCTGATCTTCACCTGTCTTTCGCACGACATTGTCGCACATGAAATGTCGCATGCCCTGCTGGATGGCCTGCACCCCCGGTTCGGTGAACCGACCAACGACGACATGCTCGCCTTTCACGAAGCGTTTGCCGACATCGTTGCCCTGTTTCAGCATTTCATGATGGATGATGTCCTTGCCTTCGAAATTACCCGGACCCGCGGCGATCTGACACTGGCAGACATGCTCGGCGGCATCGCCGCCCAGTTTGGCCAGGCGATCGGCAATCGGGGTGCGCTCAGAAATGCCATCGCCGAGCCGGACGAGCATGGCGTGTGGCGCCGCGTCAAACCGAAGCGCAGCGATTACACGTCGCACACAGAATCGCATGCCCGCGGGGCGGTGCTTGTCTCGGCGGTCTTCGACGCATTCCTGCGTATCTATCAGCGCGAGGCCGAAGTCATTATCAAGGTCGCAACAGGCGGTAGCGGCGTGCTGCCACACGGCGACCTGGCACCGGGACTCGCTGCAATGCTCGCCAAGAAAGCGTCCCAGATTGCCATGCGTGTGCTCAATGTCTGCATTCGCGCCCTCGATTATTGCCCGCCGGTCGACCTGACCTTCGGCGAATATCTGCGCGCGATTGTAACCGCTGATTCAGAGATCGTGCCCGATGACCGGCTGGGCTATCGGATCGCCTTCATTTCAGCCTTTCGGGACCGGGGCATATATCCGCCTGGCGTGACCAATCTTTCCGAAACCACCCTCAAGTGGCGCCCTCCACTTTGGCAACTGACAGCCCTCGAAAACACTCTGCAGGAACTGATCATGCAGAATCGGACAACCCTGATGGCCGACTGGAGTCAGCGACACGACCGCCTCCAGGCGTACCAGTTTTCCAACAGTTGGGCACAGCGGCTGCACACGCTGCTGATGGGAACCAAGATGACCAGCCAGGAGTTTCAGGAACTCGGCCTCGTGAAGGTCCGCCCGTCGGTAAAGGCCGGCAAACAGCAAAAAGATACTGTCGACAACCAGCCCGGCTGGGTTTCGCCAATCGAGGTTCATTCCGTCAGGACTGCCCTGCGGATCGGCCCGGGCGGGCGACCTATCCGGGAACTAATCATAGAACTCACCCAGAAATGGCGGCGAACGCAAACCGGGCCGGCATATCGCGGCGGCTGCACGATCATTTTTGACCCTGATGCAGGTCAGATCAAATTTGTCATCCGCAAACGCCTGGGAAGCCGCGCGCGCATCGAAACCGAGGAAGCCACCCGCGAGGCGCTGCGCGGAAATGCTGTGTTTGGCACCTATTTTTCGGACCGTGTCAGTTTGCGCGAACCCTTCGCGCTGACACACCGGCACTGAAGGAGACGGAAAGTGGCTAAAAACCCCTCCAAACGCTCGCCTCGGCGCGTAAGGTCAGCCCGCAAGCCTTCAAGAGCTGCTGCACCGGTGCCGCACCTTCATATCCGTATGTACCGGCTGGGGGTGGGTGATTGTTTCCTGGTCACACTGCCCCAACCGGACGACAAACCTTTCCGTATGCTGATCGATTGCGGGGTCCATATGGCACAGTCCGGTGGTTCCGCACGGATATTGGATGTCGCCAGGGATATCGTCACCGAGACGGGCGGCAAGCTGGACGTCATTGTCGGCACACACGAGCACTGGGACCATATCTCCGGATTTTACCAGGCCCGAAATGAGTTTGAGGGCCGGTTGCAAGCCGACGTCGTTTGGCTGGCCTGGACAGAAGACGACACTGACCCGCTGGCGCAAAAGGTCGCAATTAAAAAGAAGCGCTACCAATCGTTGGCCGCCTTGCGCGCCGTATCCGGCCAGATCGCCTTCGCGGGGGACAACGACCCTCTTGCAAAACGCCTTGATGGTCTGCTCGGGTTTTATGGCGATGGTGGCGGCACCAAGCTCAAGAAGTGCGGCGACGCAATGCTGGCCCTGGCAAATGACAAGCGGCGCTATCTTAAACCCGGCGAGCCACCGATCGAGATCAGGGAAAATGCCGCCCGGTTTTTTGTTCTGGGCCCACCACGAGACGAAAAACTGATCGCTAAAGACGCGCCCAGCAGGGCCAACTCCGAAGTCTATGAATTTGGGCGCCATGTCGCGATGGCGCAGAATCTGGAGGACGCACTCAGTGCTGGCAATGCGCCCTTTGACGGCGGCTATGCCATCCCGCTGGAAGCGAGCGCGGGCCTGGATTTCTTCCATCGCCACTACTGGGCCGATTTTGTTACAGATGAAGCCGGTGGCAAGGCAATTTCCCAGAAGTGGCGGCGGGTCGACACAAGCTGGCTCGATATTGCCAGCGACCTGGCGCTCAACCTGGATGCGGATACCAACAATACCAGCCTCGTTCTCGCCCTCGAGCTGGGACCGAGAGACATCGGTGGGCCGGTCATCCTGTTTGCCGCCGATGCCCAGGTTGGAAATTGGCTCGGCTGGCACACGGTAAGCTGGGAGCTTGAAGGCCGGACCGTTACCGCGAGCGATCTGCTGCATCGGACCATGATCTACAAGGTCGGCCATCACGCGAGCCATAATGCGACCCTCAAGGAACTGGGGCTCGAACAAATGGTCAATCTCGAACTTGCGCTTATCCCGACCGATGACCAAACGTCCAAGGATGTGGGATGGGGCACTTTGCCCTGGCCTCCCCTGCTGCGGGCGCTGGACGAAAAGGCGCGCAAGCGTGTTGTGCGAACGGATAGGGAAAATGGCGCCTGCAACGGCCCCGTCGCCGTGACCAAATCGGACCTCTATTACGACATACTGGTGACATCCTAGCCTCAACCGACCGGGCCCCGCCAACACGGCAACCCTATAGGGGGACTGGAGGCCGCTTATATGGCTGACCTTGTTTGCCTTGATCCGAGGAAACCGTCCAACGCCGACTTCAACAGCCGGCGGCAGCTCCTGAGGTGTTTGGGCGAGCAGTCAGGAACAGAAAACGCGGGCTCATAAGCCCGCGCGATCAGGCATAGTGGTGCCGCTTCGTGCATGTTGACCATGCCATACTGGCGCAGCCAACATGCGTTGGGCGTTACTGGGGCTGTTGCAGGCGGCAGTCGGCCGTGGCACCCGGCAGCGGCGGGGCGATAAAGCCAGTGCGCCAGTTCCACGACTGGGCACCGGTTGCGCGGCGGCGGCACATCACCTCTTCATGCAGTTCATACATGCCGGGAAAAAGCGCATTGCCAGCCTTCGGCATATCGCCAAGCAGCATATATGCCCGGTCCCTGTCGAAGCTGTTCCAGTCAGGTCCGTTCACCGAACGCGGCTTGCCGTCTGTCGAAAAGCTGGTCCAGTAATCCAGCATCGCGCCGGCGAACTGCCGTTCGGCGGCGGTGCCCGGTATTTGGGGCCAATGCGCCGGTGTGCGGTCGATGGCGCCAAATACAAAGGGCACTTCGCTGGCATGGAAGGCACCAAGTCCGGCTTCGACAGCGGCAGGATAGGTATGGCTGAAGAAATAGAGGTAGGAAGGCTGGCCGATGGCCATCTGCTTCCTGACCAGTCGTTCCGACGCCCAGCCAAACACGGCATCACGTGTGGAATCGAATTTGGACTTGTCCAGCGGTGCCACCGGATACAGGTCCAGATACGGGTCCGCTAGGTCATCATAGCGCACGCGGATGTCGTAGGCATAGGCCTCGGGGGTCAACGGATAAGGGGCCGCGAGGAAGCTCAGGGTCCGGATTTCGTCACTGGTGAAACCAGCCATCAGCGGAACCTGCGCCTGTTCACCATGGTCGAACGTGTCGACAAGCTGGCGTTTCAGTATCTTGCCGTCGATGGTGCCATAGGGTGCATAACCCACGAATGCTGCCTGATTGACCAACGCGCGCGCATCCATGGCACGCAGGTCGGCAATGCCGGATGCGCCCAGTGATTTCGTGAGCGCCGTGCCAATGGCCTCGGCAGAGCGTTCTTCATATAGGGACGTCCTCAGTTCCGGCATGGTGAACAAATAGCCACTTTGCACGATGGCGCGGTCGAAAAGCCCCCGCGCAGCGGGTGACGCCAGCAGATACTCGGTACTGAGCGCGCCGGCAGATTCGCCAAAGATTGTTACATTCTGCGCATTGCCGCCAAACGCAGCGATATTCTCGCGCACCCATCTGAGGGCGGCAACCTGGTCCAGAAGGCCGTAGTTGCCGGAAATATCCTCCGGGTTTTCGGCGCTGAGTTCCGGGTGGGCAAGATAGCCAAGGACGCCAAGCCGATAGTTGATGGACACAAGGATGACACCACGTTTCGCAAATTCGCGGCCGTCATACATGGGAGACTGAGACGAACCCCAGATCAGGGTTCCGCCATGAATCCAGACCATTACCGGTGCATCTTTTGCGCCGTCCGGGACCGTGACATCGAGGATCAGGCAGTCCTCGTCCATCCTGACCTCGCCCCTGTTGTAAGGACCTTGCGCCATCGGTGGCTGCATACAGGCCGGGCCGGCCTTGCGGGCATCGCGCACGCCGTCCCAGCGCGGCATGGGTTCGGGGGCGTGCCAGCGGCGCTCGCCGACAGGCGGCAGGGCATAAGGAATGGCACGATAGACCGTCGCCGCCCCTTCATGGGCCCCGCGCAACTGGCCTGCGGGGGCATCAACGACAGCTACCGCATCAGCGGTGGCATGACCAGTGACGCCCGGCAAGCCCCCCAAAAGGGCGCACAGGCCAACAAAAGCGGAGACAATTGGAGTCCGTATTTTCATAATGTGGGTCCTTCCGAAGTCTGTGCCTGCCTGTTGATGAGGCGGGCAAGGCCGGCATACAGGCATGCGCCGACAAGATACATGGGAGCAAGGGCGAAAAATGCCGCCTGCAGCGAATGGTTGCCATAGCTTTCGCGGAAAAAGTCGCTGGCCATGCCGACATAAGTCGGCCCAAGGCCAAGGCCGATGAAATTCATCACCAGCAGCAACAAGGCGCCGGCGATTACCCGTTGTTCCGGGCGGACTTCCCCTTGCACGAATGTCACGGTCGCCGAAAGAAAAAACGAATTCAGGAACATGGGCACAACAAGGAACAACAGCGCGATTTCCCACCGTTCAGCCCAGACAAAACCCAGGAAGAAAGGCACGGCAAGCACAAGGGATATGGCCGGAATTCTGGCATAGGCCGCCCGCGACCGGGCACCAAATCGGTCGATAAGCCGGCCGGAAACAAATATGCCCGCGCTCATGCCAATGCCGACCACGAGGGCATACCAGAGTGCGACATCAGCAAGCTCCATGCCTTTTTCCCGCATAAGAAACAGGGTGGCAAAATTGGCTGTGCCATACGTGATGAAATTGGCCGCACCGCTGGCGACCGAAGCCAGCAACAGAACCGGGTTTGTGAAAAAGCGCACGATTGTCTGCAAAAAGCCGTCGGCGGGTTGCCCCGCCATTTGCCGTTCGGCCACGGTGTCCTGCCCGCCCCGTGCCGGCTCGGCAATAACACGATACACCACAAAGGCGGTTATCACGCCGATGGCGCCGATGACATAAAAGGGCATGCGCCAGTCAAAACTGGCGGCAAGGGACGCCCCGAAGGCAACCCCGAGGGCAGACCCGAGTGGCGGACCAAGATTGAAGATTGCCATCGCGGTCCCCCGGCGCTCACGCGGGAAATAGTCGGAAATGATCGCATAGGACGGCGGTACGCCGCCAGCTTCGCCCACCCCCACCATCATGCGGGCAACAACCAGTTGGCCATAGTTGTTGGCCATGCCACAGGCCGCAGTCGCGACGCTCCAGACCGAACAGGCGACCGACAGAACCTTGACCCGGTTTGTGCGGTCCGCCAGCCAGCCGATGGGGATGGCAATGAAGCAATAGAACAGCGCAAAATAGAAACCGGTAATCAGGCCTAGTTGGCCATCGGTGATGCCCAGCCCGTCCTGTATCGGCTTTGCGAGGATCGACAACAGTTGCCGGTCCAGAAAATTGAGCACATAGACAAAACAAAGCATGCCGAGCACAAGGCCGGTGCGTACCTTTGGCGGGCCGCTTTCGCGGTCTGTCGATTTTTGAAAACCGTCATGGTTCATGGGGCCCTCCCTCCCTTGTTCCCTTTGTCATTCACGTCAGCATGGCCGCGTCAGGCTTTCCCGAGCCAGCGCTGCGCCCTGTCCAGATACCAGGGGATGATATCCGGGTTGGCGATAGCATCAGGGTTTACGACCTTGTCGACCGGCCAACCCTGGAACAGGCGCTTGATCGGCAGTTCCTGTTTTTTTCCGGACAAAGTCCGGGGAATGCCCGGCGCACAGATATACTGATCCGGCACAAACCGGGGCGACAGGCTGGTCCTGATCGCCTGCGACATGGCGGATGTGAGCGCAGGCGCAAGCTCGCTGCCCGTGCTGGGCACGACGAACATCAGAAGCTGGCTGCCACCTTCACTGTCTTCGATATCAATGACCAGGCTGTCGGCAACATCCCCAAGGCGTTCCACGGCCGCATAGATGTCGGCGGTGCCCATGCGCAGGCCGTGACGATTGATGGTCGCGTCGCTGCGCCCCGTAATGGTGCAACTGCCGTCAGCGTCGATGCGCAACCAGTCGCCATGGCGCCAGATGCCGGGCCATTCGGCAAAATATGAGGATCGGTAGCGGCTACCGTCTTCGTCGCCCCAGAAATAAAGTGGCATGCTGGGGATCGGACGTGTGCAGACAAGTTCGCCAACCTGGCCGGTTACCGGTTCGCCGGCATCGTTCCAGGCTTCGACCGCGGCGCCAAGGTGGCGGCATTGCAGCCTGCCGGGGGTCGCAGCCAGTTCCGGGTTACCGGCCATGAACCCGGCGAACAGATCGGTGCCGCCGCTGATGTTGCACCACCAGATGCCAAGTCGGCCAAGCGGTGCAAACTGCTGGTTGCCCCAGAGCTGAACATCCGGCGGCAAGGGCGAACCGGTGCTGCCAAGCGCTCGGATGCGGCTGATATCGCCGGTATCGCCGAGTGTCAGGCCCGCTTTGCGGCAACTGATATAATAGGCGGCGCCCGCGCCGAACCAGGTCACCTTGTGCCGGGCGGCGAAAGCCCACATGATGTTCCAGTCCGGCGCGGCCTTGGTCCCGCTGGGCGAGCCGTCATAAAGGCAGATGGTGGCACCCGACAACAGGCCGCTGACCTGCTGGTTCCACATGACCCAGCCGGTGGCACTGTACCAGTGGAACCGTTCCCCGATTGTGTTGGACGCATAACTGGGCCCAACATCCAGATGCAGATGCCCGGCATAGGCCGACAGAAGAATGCCGCCATGCCCGTGTACAATCGCCTTCGGCAGACCGGTTGTCCCGCTTGAATATAGTATCCAGAGCGGATGATCGAACGGCACCCAGGCCGGTTCGAAGGCCAAGACAGCGTCGTCTGTGCGCGATAGTGCGGCCTCGAAATCGATTGCCCCGGGGACCGGTGCGGTGCCATAGCCACTTTCGATGACCAGAAGCGCAGCGACACTTGGCAGCGCCCTGTGCAATTCGTGCACCGTTTCGCTGCGGTCCATGGCCTTGCCGCCATACAGGACGCCGTCCGTGGCAATCAGGGCTTTCGGAGCGATTTGCCTGAAGCGGTCCAGTACCGCAGGTGTGCCCATGTCGGGCGAACATAGTGTCCAGATGGCCCCCACGCTCGCGCAGGCGAGAAAGGCAACCACCGCTTCGGGAATATTCGGCAGGTATGCAGCCACCCGGTCGCCGCGCCCCACGCCCCGGCGTTGGAGTTCAAGTGCCAGCGAGGCTGTCTGGCGCTTCAGCTCCCGCCAGGTGATTTCCGTGACCGCGCCAGCCTCGTTTTCAGCGACAATCGCAGGCTGACCCTCTGTGTCCGCCCGTTCGGCGTGGCGAAACACCTGATAGGCATAATTTACCTCGGCCCCTTCGAACCATTGCACGTCCGGCATGCCATTGTCCTGCAGCACGGCGCTGAAAGGTGTTGGCGACATGATCCGGTTATAATCCCAGATGCTGCTCCAGAAGGCGTCGAGATCGGTGGTCGACCAGTGCCACAGCGCATCATAGCTGTCGAACCGCAGGCCGCGTTCGCGTGCCAGCCAGTCCTGATACAGCCTTATTTGGGGAATCGGGTCATCGCGGGTGTCACTTGTCACTTTAAATTCCTTGATCTTCAAACACGGCAAACAGGCTATGGCCCGTGGTTCGCATGAGAAGCTCTGGCGTGGTGCCCGGGCTTCTCATGCGTTGGGAGGGGAGGGATGGTCGGTATCAGTCAGGTCAGAAGCGGTGCTGAAGCGCGATGCCATACATGCGCGGTGCGCCGATCTGGCCGACGCGCGACGGCGTGGTATCGCTTGCGGCGGTCAGCGACTGGCTCACATAACGCTTGTCGAACGCATTACGCACATAGGCAGTCAGCGACCAACTGTAATCGTGGGTACCCAGGGTTACCGCCGCGTTCAGCAGGCCATAGCTGTCCTGCGTGTTCAGCTCGTTGTTGAACAGGTCGAAATAGACATCGTCCTGCCACTTGTAGTCAGCCCGCGTTGTCAGCTCGAGCTTGTCCGAAACGCTGAAGCTGTATTCCACCGACGTGCTGAACTGCCACTCAGGAGCCTGCGGCAGGCGATTGCCTGTGAGGTCCTTGACACCCAATTCGGGATAGATCGGATCGATACTGGAGAACTCCCCGAACTCCGCGAACAATCGGGTGCCGGATGCCATGACCCTGAGCCCGCTAAAGGGCAAGGCCTCGATTTCAAGCTCGATGCCCTTGATGTCTGCGGTTGCCGCGTTTTCAACACGCGGATACCGGACACCGGTCTGGGGGTTGATGCGGAACAGGGTCTGCTGCAGGTTGGAATAGTCGGAGGCAAAGCCCGTCACGCCCATGCGCAGCTTCTTGTCATAGAACATGCCCTTGAAGCCGACTTCATAGTTCCAGACAAATTCCGGGTCGAACATGTTCACCGGCTGCGAAACATCGCCAAACGTATTGAAACCGCCCGACTTGAACCCCCGCGATGCACTGGCATACAGGAGAATACGGTCATCCGGAATAAAGTCGATGGCGAAGCGCGGTGTGAAGGCCCCCCAGGAGCCGGCCGCCTCATTCAGGAACGGCGTGCCGATGATCGAGGCGTCCATGACAAAATCCTTGTCGTCATGGGTGTAGCGGCCGCCGGCAGTAACCCGCAGGCGTTCGGTCATCTTGTACCGCAACTGGCCATAGACCGCATAGGATTCCAGGCCTTCTTCCGGATTGTAGACAAAAGCGTTATTCAGTGCGGGCGGCACGCTCAGGATCAGCGGCTGGGTCGATGTGCCGTTCATATAAAAGGCACCCGCGACAATGTCTGTCCGCTCACTCAGATCGGCGGTGAGGGTCAGTTCCTGGGTGAACTGCTTCACATGAATGCCCACAAGCGGGAAATCGGAGAAATCCCCGGCTGTGCCGTCATTGTCCGTATCGGTCAGCACGAGGTCGTGCTTGATATAGCCGGTGGTTGAGGTGATGGCGACATTTTCGCTGACATCCCAGCGCGCAATGCCGATTGCCTTCAGGCTTTCCACATCCCGCTGGTCGGTGTGGTTCATATAGACGATTCTGTTTTCAAGATCGTTCACCGGCAGGCCAAGCACCTCGATCGCGGTCGGTTTGTCGGGCCGCGCACGGCCAAGCACGGTCGCGAACGCGGGGTTCGACCGGTCCTTCATATATTCGAATACCGTGCGGACCGAAAAGCTATCGCTCGGCTGGCCCAGAAGTGACGCACGCACATGGGTCAGGTTGATGTCGTTCTTGTCGGTATCCAGGGTCGCGTTGGTCATCCAGCCGTCGGCACGGTCGACCTGGAAGGCCACCCGGCCCATCAGCTTGTCCGATGCGATGGGGCCGTTCAGGTGGCCCTTGATGCCATAATGGGAATAGTTGCCGGCGTTCAGCGTAATCGAGCCTTCCGGCGTGTCGGTTGGCATGGCGCTGTGCACATTGATGGCACCGCCGGTGGCGTTGCGCCCTTCGATGGTACCTTGCGGGCCACGCAGGACCTCGACGCGCGAAACATCAAGGAACGTGCTGTCCATCATATAGTGGTTCAGGAACGGCACACCGTCCTGCGAAACCGTGACCCCGGCCTGGCTGCCGATGTCCTGGCCAGCCTGTCCGATCCCGCGCAGGGTAATGAAGATGTTGCCGAAACGCTCGCCGAACTGGAGGCTGGGCGTTACCTGGACAAGGCCGCCGACGCTGTCGATCCCGGCTTTTTCGAGGGTTTGCCCCGAAATGGCGGTAATGGCGATCGGTGTGTTCTGCAAGCCTTCCCGGCGCTTTTGCGCGGTGACAATGATGTCTTCGATTTCAATTGTCGGTGTCTGTTTGTCCTGTGCCGTTGCATCCGAACCTTGTTCGGTTTCCTGGTTCTGAGCCAGCGCAGTCGGTGCCGGCAGCCCGGCACAAAGAAGCGTCGAGGCGCCAAGCAGCAAGAGGCGTGAACGGTATACTGGTGCGTTGCGGTTCAGTTTCATCCGCGTTTCCTTCCCCATTTTCAAGACCTTCCCGGGCCGTTCTTCCCCAACGCCCGGGCACAGGGAAACGGTATCAGGCAGGCGACGGGACGCCATGACAGGACTGACAGAAAGATTTGGCAGAAGTGACCAGAGGCAGCGCAGCCGCGGGTTTCAGGTGCCGCGGCGCTCGTTCAGAAGTGCGGTTGCCGCCGCAACCTTGCTGGTATCCGTGACATGGGTTGCCCGGTAGGCGGACGGCGCCATGCCAGCCCAGGAAATGAAATGACGGGAAAAACTGCCCGGCTCGCTGAAGCCGAGTTCAAATCCGATGGCGGTAACCGGCAGGTCGCTGGCCAGGAGATAGGCGCCTGCCAGTTCACCACGCAGGCGCGTGCGGATATCCTGGAAACTTTCGCCTTCCTGTGCCAGGTCGTGCCTCAGCCGCCGCGGGCGGGTTCTAAGACGTGCGGCAACCACTTCAATCGGCGCCGACCACAGCCCGGCTTTCTGCAGTTCGATCAACACAGTCTGAGTGCGCTCACGCCAGCTCTGATTCTGTTCGAGCGACGCGAACCAATCGGGCTCGCTGGCATAATATTCGTCATAGTCATTGATGGAGCGTGGCACCAGCCGCACGGTCAGATCGTGGCGGTCGTAACTCAGAGCATCCACCGGCGCATTGAATTTCACCGGGCACCGAAAGAGTGCAAACCGGTCAAACCCGTTCGCCTGCACCGGTTTTGACCCCCGAACCGAAATTTCGCGGAGCGCAAGCGGCCGCCCGATCATCCAACTGAACAGGTGGTAGATCCAGACGAACCTGATCCAGACCAGGATGTCCCGATCCACACCGGGCACGGTCATATATTTGCAGATATGCTGCAGCCCCGGCCCATGTTCCTCGGAAATCCAGGGCCCCACGTCGGTCGACATGGCATCGGTGAAACGGATACTGACCCTGAGCGCCTCACCAAAGCTGCTGCAATGCAGGAAAGAAAGCAGGCGCTCGGTTTCCAGCGCCATCCGGCAATTATGGGCGAAAAAACCGAGGTAAACATCGTCAAGCGTGAACTGTATCTGTCTGACAAGGCGAACAAGGGCCGAACCGTCTATTGCCGCATGCGCGTTACCATAAACGCCCGGGTCGATGTTGGCGTCGCGCAGAATGGCGAGGGGATCATGCCCCTTGACGACAGCACCTTGCAGCAGGTCTTTTACTGCAATGCCGTCCAATCCATCCGCCGCTTCATCCACCACAATTTTACCCCAAACCTTCCCTGGATACTGAATGCGATAGCGCAATGAAGGAGCGTTGCCAAGGAGGATGTGAGCGAGAAAACCCTGTTGCAGCACATCTCGCAAGCACCAGCCTGGATAGATGCCGTCCGATAGTCGCGATCGGAACCGATGCGCCCAAATCGGCTCATACCCTGACTTGGCAAGCTAACCCTTCGGGAGAGCCATTCGATATCCCGCCTCAAAATACTGCGCACAAAATCTCAAAATAAGCTGGATATGGGCTCGAACGCTTACGCAGAGTTTTTCCCTGCAAAACTAGCGACATCAGGCCATTGGCAGGACCCGGATTAACACTGTTATTCTCTGGTCGTCTGCGAACCAGCCCGATTGCCCAGACTTGCCCTGACATTGACCCTGCGTGCGTTTGCCGCTAGGTACGAACAACGGAAGAATGGGACAAGTCGGATGCAAGGCCGGCGCAAAAAGGGGGACCTGGCGTGATATTGCTCACGCATTTTTCACTGCTGTGCCTGGCAGTGCTATTGCTGCTGACCACTGCGCTGATAGAGGTCGCCCGCAGCACCCATCCTGATGCGCGCCGAACCTGGCTTCTATGGCATCTGGTTGCCAGCATCCTGTTCATTGTCAGTGTCTTTATGGACGAAGCCTATTACCAGCCCGGGTCTCGCCCGTTCTTCTATCTTGAATATCCAACCATCCTGATAGCGGCGCTGCTTTATGGCGAGCTTTGTTATGCGGTTGCAGGCCTTGGTGGCACCGCCGCACACAGGCACTATCGTTGGGCGGTGTCGGCTGCGTGCCTGGCATGGGGTGCGGGGTTCGGTTATGCACTTGTCGCGGGCCTTGACTATACCGCACCGGTTTATGGCCAGTTGTTGTTCTTGCCGATTATCCTGTTTTGCTGGCCGATTGTGATCTTCGTCCGCGAACTGCGCCGCCATCGCGTCAATCTGTCCGGCCTTGTCCGGGCCCGCGTTGCATGGTCCACAATCGGCGATACCGACAAGGCGATGGTCGGTTTCCTGTTCACAACAGTCCTGCGTCTGATCAGTTGTTTCACGCCGATCCTGTCGCGCATGCCCGACATGCCGCGCGAATTTGTGCTGGCCTTCTTTTTCGCCAACAACCTGCTGATCGTGGCCGGCATGGTGGTCACTTTCCTGGCCTTCATCGAGCGGCGCGCCAACCTGGCCGCCCGTATCACCAGCATGTTGTCTGCCTTGTTGCTGACCGTCTTTGTCGCGGTGGTACTGATGTTCTTTTCCAACGAACCCCGCCTGCGCGGGCAGGATGTAGCGACCTTGCGTCATGGCAGCATCGAAATAAAACCAGGTGCGGACGGCTATGAAGCCCGCTCCGTAGCAGGAGTTCCGGAAACAGTGCCGCTGGTGCGCCAGGCGCCAGGGCCCGACCTAGCGGTCAATATCGCCCTGCCGTTTTCCTTTCCTTTCTATGGCCGTACCTATGATCGGCTGGATATACTCCCGAACGGGCAGCTTGTGCCCACCGACAGCACAGACGCCAGCGCCATGGGCCTGTGGGACGCCTCCCGCTGTCGTCACACCGCGCCCTTGATTGCAGTCTTTTGCATGCCGGGCGAACGTTTCGACATTTATGTCGGCCAGCTTGATGGCGTGCAGCGCGTGGTGTGGATGCGCGCGCCTGCCACACGCGGCGGCCAGCCTGTCGTGGCCTTTCAGGCTGACCTATATCCCGATGGTGGCCTGAAGTTCGATTATGGTGCCTTCCCCCTTCGGGCGTCGCTCCGGCGTGCGAATGCCATCGGCATTCATGACGGCAGCCACTGGCCAACCGGCAGACTTGCCATGGCCGATATGCCGGTGGCCAGCAGCACCGGCGCCCTGTGGTTCGACCTGGCATTCGGACGCAGGCTCGCAACCCATGAACGGCTGGCGCCGCTGGCATTGATGCTGACAATTTTCACGGCGCTCCTGGTGCTTCTGCTGCGGCCCTACCTGACCCGGCTGTTGGTCCTGCCGCTGGATCGCATTCGTGCCGGCCTTCGCGAAGTGGATGAAGGCAATCTCGACCACCGGCTGGATGTGGGCATTCAGGACGAAGTTACCGATATCGCCGAAGGCTTCAATGCCATGATCCGCTCGCTCGATGATGCGCGTCAGCGGGCGGATGAACAGACCGACCTGTTGGAAGCCGAAATCCAGTACCGGACCATCGAGGCGGCCCGGAAACTGGACCCGGATCTCCTGTCCAAGGATCAGGTGTTCGAACAGAAGCTCATGGATGTGATCGACGCCAACCTGGGCGATTTCAATTTCCAGGTTGGCGAACTGGCAGACGCCATGGCCGTGAGCACACGCCAGTTGCACCGGCGCGTTGTGAACCTGACCGCACAGACACCGGCGGCCCTGATCCGCGCGCTCAGGCTCGAACATGGCCACAAGCTGCTCGTCGCACGGGCAGCCAATGTTTCGGAAGCGGCTTACAAAAGCGGCTTCCGCGATGTCAGCTATTTCACCAAACTGTTCCAGAAAAAATATGGCAAGACACCGTCGGAACTCCTGTCCTGACGCGCGGGAATGTCCCGAATTTTCTGCCAATTGGGGCGATATTCCTGCCACGGCAGGATTTCCCCGACCTCTGACAGGATTTTCCCCGCCAACTCTGGAACTGTGGCAATGAGCGGCAGCAGCGGCCATCAAACGACGACGCACCACATGAAAGAAGGACCATACCATGGCGGACAAGGGCACAAGTTTCACCGAAACCCGGATCAGCAACGCAGATGTGATGCCGGGGGATATCCTGCTGCTGCAATATGTGCCCGCGCCAACGATACTTGATGAAGCGAAACGCCTGTTGGGGCTGATGTATGACGCGGTCGGCTACTGGTGGCACTGGAAGAATTATAGTGACGACGAACGGGCTGAAAACTTCAGGAAACTCGGGCCGCTGATCGATTGGGCCATCACGGTTTTTGACCGCAACCGCTATTTCCATGCTGCCATTGTCGGGCTGGAGGGCGATGAAAAAATCGTGGTTGAGGCAGGCACGAGCGGTATCCAGTGGCAGCCCCTGTCGGATTATCGTTACAGGCCGGTCACCGTTGTGCGTTTCCACAAGGGTGCTGTGGCACTGGGCGACCCGAGCCTGCCGGCCGCCCCCGTGGTCGCGGTGGCCGACAGGCTGCGCCACGATGGCAAAATCGCCTATGGTTATTTCCATGCCGGCCTTCTCGCAATCTGGTGCCTGTTCCGCGATGGAGAGGGCGCGGTACTCGAAACCGTAAAGGCCGCGCTCGACCAGTTGATCGGCGAGAAGATGCGCAAGCTTCTGTTCACACTTGCGGGTGGCGACGACGCCGTGCGGCTGTTGCTGGTGGATCTGTTTCAGCGAGCGCTCGACCATCTGCGCAAGGATCATGAACTTGTCTGCTCGGAAACGGTGGCCGTATGTTTCAACGACGCCGACGACAAGGGCACCTACCATATCAGCCGCCAGACCGTACCGGTTGCCGCGCCAGCGTCAGCGCCCGCCAGCACAGGGTCGGAGTTGCCGCGCGAACTGGAGGCCGACGTGCGCAGGCTGGGCCAGGCACTTGCGGATCTCGAACCGCAAAAGCATCTGCGCAGTGTCGAGGTGGCCATGGCTCTGGTGAACGACAGTGTGCTTTACACCCCGTCCGACCTGGAACGGTCGGTGAGCACCTTCCTTCTGGGCGATATGGACCGCCCCACAGCCTGACAGCAGCTTACATCACCAGATTCATCATCCAGTATTCGTAATTGCGATCTCCAACCGGATCGCGATCAGCTCCCCCGGGCCGGTTCCAGCTTTCGGCACCGGCGCGGTGCAGGTCCCGGGTTTCGGCTGGCGCGTACCCGAACTGGCGCCGGAACGCACGGGCAAAACTGCTGGGGTCGGAAAAACCGAGAGCATAGGCGACCCGCTTGACGGATGCCCCGGCAGCGGGTCGGCACAAAAGCCGCCGGGCCTTCAGAAGCCTGCGCTCCCGGATGAAAGCCATAACACCACCCAGCGGAGCACATGCCCGGAACAGGCCGGTTCTTGAGATACCCATGGCCTTCGAGATCATCTCGGGTCCGAGCGCCGGGTTCGCCAGATGCCGTTCGATAAACTTTTTCACTGCCAGCAACACGGCTTCATTGAGCGTATCTCGCGCCTGTTCCACCACGTCAGGAACCTGCCCCAAGGTGGCGGCCAGCAACTCGGCGGTGGGTTTGACCAGCCGGTCGGCCTCCTCGCGCGTCAGGCTGTCGGCGCCGCTGTAGAGGTTCATGATATAGGTGCGCAGGATTGTATTGAGCGGCGTGCCCGCACGCAGCAGGGTCAGATGCAGCCCATGCACCGACGGCACCAGTGGCTCGAGCCGGTCGCGCGCTATAATAAGGCTGACATTCTCGAACTCGCGGCCTGCGGGCCGGGCATCCGCCAGATGCCCCTGGTCATGGGCGAACGTTTTCAGTTCCTGCGCCATGTCGACAATCTGGATGTCGCCAGGGCCGACTTCAACAAAATCGTCCCGGGTCTTGATGATATTGCCGCCAACCCGATAAAACTGCACCAGCAGATGGTCCATGCCATCGCGTGCGATGGTGCGTTGACTGCGTTCAAATGTTTGCACCCGGCAGCGGCATTTGGCGGCCATCAGGCTGCCGACCATGAAACTTTGCACGTCGGCATCGAAATTCACGTCGATGGTCTGCGCCGTAGGGGCAACGTCGAAAAGCACCGAAATGCTGTCTTTCCAGGCATCAAAACGATGACGCTCTTCAAGCGCCGAGGTTGTGAAATGAGAGCGTTCGATCAGCTCGGTCCCGCCGGACATTGTCCCCCCTTCCTGTGGTTTATTCAACTCCTGGCAACGTGCGACTGCAAAGCCGTTCCCCCACGTTGTTCCCTTTCCATGCCGGGACGGAGTGTAGCGTTTCCGGAACGCAATGTATAGCGAACGTGATTGAGCGCAAATGTCCAAGCCCCGACAATGCCGGGCATGAAAAACACAAGTAAAATCAATAGGAAACTTAATGCACGTCGGGTGAACGCACCCATCGGGCCTGGTCCGTAAATTCCTGCCATTCTGGCCCGTCATTTCTGACATGGCAGGAAATCCGACGCCGTTGGCAGGATTTTTTCTCGCGGCCATGAAAGCTTTTTGAATGCGGCGCCGGCAGATATCCGGCTGCCGCCGGCATTCAGCGAACACAGGGGGGCACCAGGAATGTTCGGTTGCGAAACACACAATCTTTGCGGGTTCCATGAAGGCCCGTCTGCCCCCAACCGGGGCACCGGCCCGACAAGCCGGACAGCCGGCCACCAACAAGAGCACGCCTGAGGGGAAACAAGACCATGACCGACCTGATCGTAACCACACTCGATGACGAAGACGCCGGTTCGACCGACCTCGCCACGGAAAACAATGATGGCGCCGGCCTGTCGCTCCGCGAAGCACTGGCCATCGCGAACGCGGGAAGCGATGCCGACACCATCACGTTCGCGGACAGCCTGTCGGGCGGCACCATCACCCTAGGCGGTACGTCGCTGGTGGTGTCGGAAGACCTCACGATCGACGGGGACCTGGACGACAACGGTGTGCCCGACATCACCATCGACGCCGACGACCAGTCGGGCATTTTCGAGGTCCAGCAGGATGTGACAGCAACCTTCGACGGTCTCGACCTGACCGGCGGCAACGCAAGGTATGGCGCCGCAATCTATGGCCGCGCGACCGGGCTGGATGTCACCATTACCAACAGTGTCATTCACGGGAACACGAGCCAGATCATCGACCCGGTTCCCGAAAGTGCGGCCGTGGTCTATATTGTTGGCGACTTCAACGACGGGCCGTCCCTGACCATCTCGGGCACACGGATCGAGGACAATACCGGCTTCGGCATCCGAGTCTATGGCATCAGCAGCGACCATGCGACCGTGACCCTCACCGACATCAGTGTGTCGGGAAACAGCGGGTCAGGAGTACTGCTGAACTATGCCGACATGACAATCAGCAATATGGTTGTGGCTTTCAACGGCGGCTATGGCTTTTATCCCTACTACAGCACCGGCACGGTCGCAGACAGCACTGTCACCGGCAATCGCACTGCCGAGGCCAGTTTCTATCAGTCCGACGTGAGTTTGGAAAACACGGCTATCGCCGGCGCGGACCACCTCGCCGCCTTCACCTATACCTCCAACTCGACCATAACCCTGGTCGGGACCAACGTTTTCAGCGGCACAATTTCCGGCACAACCGGTGAAAGTGCGACCATTACCAGCAATCTCGACGAGATATTTGCCGATACAGACACCGTGAACGGTGTCGAGGGCGGGGCGCTGACAACCGGCACAACCGGCAGCGGTGGCAGGATCCGCTTCCCGGAAACGACGGGCGTTGCCGACGGTATCGGTGCACAGGGTGTAATCAACACAGCCGCCGTGATCGGCGGCAACACGGATGGCAGCATTGGCGAAAACGATACCGGCACCATTACCGGGCACCTTACCATTTCCGACGAGGACGGCACGGACGACGAACAGTTCACCCCAGACACCATCGTCGGCAGCTACGGCACCCTGACCATCGACGCCAATGGCGACTGGTCCTACGACCTGGATGAAACCAACACAATTGTGGACGGCCAGACCGAAGGCAACAACCTTGACGACATAATCACCGTTACCTCCGCCGACGGCACGGAACAGGATATCACCATTACCATCAATGGCGTCGATGACCCCGTGGTCATCACTGGCGATAGTACCGGCAACATCGACGAGGACAGCACGGGCACCGCGACCGGCCATCTGACCGTGACCGACCCGGACGGCACGGAAAGCCTGTCTGGTGCCTATTATGACGGTCGTTATGGCCGGATGGGGACATCCTATAACGGCGACTGGTCCTATGACCTGGACGAAAGCAACAGCGATGTGCAGGCGCTGAAGGCAGGCGAAACCCTGACCGATGTGGTGACCATCCAGACCGCGGACGGCGCCAACCAGGATATCACCATCACCATCAATGGCGCCGACGATGATGCTTCGTTCGGCGGCGACCTGACGGCCAATATTGACGAGTTCGACGAAAGTGTCAGCGGCGAGGCGACCGTGAATGACCCCGACGGTGCCAACGCCTTTGTCGCTGACACGCTTGATGGCACATATGGCCAACTTGTCATCGACGCAAACGGCGACTGGACTTACAGCCTCGACAGCGCAAACTCCGACGTGCAGGCGCTGCGTGTTGGCGACACCCTGGGCGACACGGTAACAGTATCCGCTGCGGACGGGACCGAACAACAAATCGCCATTAGCATTCATGGGGAAAACACGCCGGCCACCTTCAACGGCGACCTTTCGGCCACTATCGGCGAGGAAAACAGCACTGTGGGCGGCAGTGCGTCGGTCAGCGATGTCGACAGTGCAGACCTTTTCACCGCCGACACGCTTGAAGGCACCTATGGCGAGATGGTCATCGACGCCAACGGCGACTGGACCTACAGCCTTGACGGGGCGAACAGTGATGTTGAAGCCCTGCTGTCCGGCGATACGCTTGGCGACAGTGTCACAGTCACGGCAGCGGACGGGACCGAACAGGACATTACCATCACCATCCAGGGGGCCAACGACGATGCCACCTTCGGCGGCACGCTGACAAACGGGCTTTATGAAGGCGACGCCACAATTGGCGGAACGGCGACCGTTTCGGATGTGGACGGGCCCGACAGCTTCACGGCAGCCACGCTGGAAGGCTCCTATGGCACACTGACCATGGCCGAAAATGGCGACTGGCTCTACAGTCTCGACAATACCAGCACCGATGTGCAGTCCCTTGAGGAGCGCGCACGCCTGACGGAACAGTTCACCGTTACAGCCGCCGATGGCACGGAACAGGAAATTCGGGTCATCATTGTCGGGCTGAATGATGCCGCGACATTCGGTGGCGACCTGTCCGGCACGATCGGTGAAGACGAAGAGAGCCTTTCCGGCAGCGCCACCGTGTCGGACGTAGACGACGTGGACAGCTTCCAGACCAGCACGCTGGACGGAGCCTACGGCCAGTTCAGCATCGATGCGAATGGCGACTGGAGCTACGATCTCGACACTGCAAACGCCGACGTTCAGGCCTTGGGCGCGACCGACAGTCTGTCGGAAACCTTCACCGTATATGCCTCGGACGGCACGGAACAGGATATCGAAATCACGATCAACGGCGACAATGATGCCGCCAGCATCGGCGGCGATCTCTCAGGCCAGATCGGGGAGGACGCAGACAGCATTGCCGGTACCGCGACCGTTTCGGACATAGACGGAGACAACAGTTTCACGCCAGCGACACATGAGGGCACCTATGGCAGCCTGACGATCGATGCGAATGGCGACTGGGTCTATGACCTGAATGGCACAAACGGTGACGTGCAGGCGCTGGGCAGCGGGCGCGATACACTCGCAGACCAGTTCACGGTCACCGCGTCCGACGGTACGGCACAGGATATCGAAATCACCATCACCGGCGAAAATGACGCGCCAACCAGCAGGGGCGGCACGGTTTCCGCGACGGAGGGCCAGACAACAGCCTTCAGCCTGTCGGACTTTGGCGGTACCGATGTCGACAGCGGCGACAGCGTTCTGGCCATCCGCATCGACAGCCTGCCGGACGCCGGCAGCCTGCAGCTTGACGGCAGCCCTGTACAGACCGGGGATGAAATTGATGTGGCTGATCTTGATACACTGACCTATGTGCCCGCGGCCGATGACGATACGGCCCGCAGTTTCAGCTTCAGTATTTCGGATGGCAGCGCCTGGTCCGACAGCGCGACCATGACCATCGATGTGAACAGTGTCAATGATGCGCCAACCTCGCTGACGCTGTCGAGCGACGGGGTTACGGAAAACCAGGCCGGTGTGCTTGTCGGCACGCTCATTGCCACCGATCCCGAGGGTGATGCGGTCACCTACAGTGTCAGCGACGGCCGGTTCCATGTGACCGGCAATCAGCTCTGGCTCAACGACGATGTTTCGCTTGACTATGAAGCCGGCGCTGAAGTCACGGTGCGGGTGACCGCGACCGACACCGGCGGCCTGAACCACGGTGCCTATGTCAGTTTCGATGTTATCGACGTGGTCGAAGGTGTGGTCCATACGGGTGGGTCCGGCAACGACACGGTCATGGGGGGTGGCGGTGCTGATACGATTTCCGGCGGCGGCGGGAACGATACCCTGGACGGCGGTGCCGGCGACGATATCATCATGGTCGACAGTGAAAGCGGCGGCACGACCGTGGTCGTCGGTGGCGATGGCGGCGACCATATCGGTACGGGCGACGGCAATGATTTTGTTGTGGGCGATGGTGCGACCGATGGCCAGACCCGGCAGTCCCTGATCGAGAATGGCGACACAGGCGTCGACGGATCGGACACCATCGTCGGCGGATCTGGCGACGATACCTTACTCGGGGGTGGCTGGGACGACGACCTTGTTGACGACAACGGTCGCTACGACGACGGCGAAGAGGTTGAAAGCGGTACGCTTGCCAACAACCTGTGGGCCGGCGGCGGCAACGATGTCGTGGTTGGTTCGGGCGGCGACGACCGGCTGGGCGGCAATACCGACGACGACTATCTGAAGGGCCTCGGTGGCAACGATACGCTCTATGGCAACCTGGGTGATGATACACTGTTGGGGGGCGACGGCGATGACCTGATCTACAATGGTCAGGGCGACGACAGTATTGATGGCGGCGCCGGGAACGATACACTTTGGGGTGGTGCCGGTAACGACACCCTGACCGGTGGCACCGGTGTCGATCGGTTCGTTTTTGGCCAACAGGCGGGCGAAGACCGGGTCGTCGATTTCAACATCGACGAAGACACACTCGACCTGACCGCATGGGGCATAAGCGATGGTGCAGGCCTCAGCGGGTTCGCATCTGACGCAATTGTCGATGGTGTTGACGGCCTGCTGATCACGCTCGACGAAGAGGAAAGCGTGTTCCTGGCCGGGGTCACCACATCTGACATCTCCGATGTCCTGCTCGCGGGCTGAGCCAGGCATGACGTGCCCGCCAACCAGGCCGGGGGATTGCGGCGACGACACCGGGTGCTGACGCAGGCTTTACCCCCATCCAGTTGCGAGAGCTTTTGCATCATTGCGGGAGCTTTCGCCGAAGGCACGGAACGGACATGTCAGGGAAAAATCGATGGCGGCATGGGCTTTGCCACACAGGGTGCGAGATGACCCATCCGTTCCGACGGCGGGCACAGGCGATGCAACGGTTCCCATCGGCGGAAACCCTGCAGAAATTCGCGTCCGGCCACGCCCGGCTCAGCAACCACTTCAACTGCGGGCGCCATCTGATCGAGCGACAGACCTGCCGGGCCTTGCGCGCCGCCATATTGGTCGCGTGGCGGATGTTGCCTGCCTGAAGCACTGTCCCGCCGGGGCCATTTGGTGGCCGATTATTTTCCCCTGACAATGCCTCATTGCAGGATGCTGCGTTCAGGGGCGATGAAAAAATCAGGCAGAATAAAGTGCAGAAAGCATAGCCCGCATACGGGGCAAAAACACCCCGAGGGGACGTCAAAAACAAAGCCCCCGGGTAACGCGAGGGCCTATGAGCACATGGAATTAGGTATTGTGCCCGCGGAATTCGCCGCGCCCGGCTGGGCCCCGATGTTGCTGGCAACCTGGCGGTGGGGCCAAGCCTTGAAAAATCGATCGCCCCCCCTGCGCAGCTTTGTTACAGCGCCCATGCAGTGGGGGATCGGCTGTTCCTGGCAGGGGATGCCAGCGCAGGGATGTTTTCATGCTCATGGCAATTGCTTGGTTGGAGGTGTTTGCCGCCCGTCAACGTTTTAGCTGTCGTATCACAACGGCCAGGACGTTGACTGGAAGATAGATGACCGAAAAGCTCCCACGCTTTATTGCCGCGCCCGCGACTGAGTATCTTAAAAAATTCTTGCAACTATTCTTTCTTTGCGGATTTTGTTTATACCTTGTGAGAGAGCTCTCCACTATTGGGTGGGAAGAACTATGGGAAAATGTCCCGACCGCACCTGCATACTATTTTATCCTGCTTACCAGTTTTCTATTGCTTCCCTACAGTGAGCTGCTGATTTATCGCCCGCTCTGGCCAAATTTCCGGTCCAAAGGTCTAGCGGTACTGGTCATTTTATTGCGGAAGCAGGCCCTGAATGACGTGATAATCGGTTACAGTGGCGAAGCCTTCTTTGTTCTGTGGGCAAAACAGAATATCGGCATATCCATGAAGGCAGCCTTCAATGTCATTAAAGACAATAATCTCATTTCTGCCGCTGTATCCGCCCTCGCGGCCTTGGTCATCGTGCTTTTTTTTACGTTATCGGACCAACTCGCCGTCCTGACACAACACAACCACGGCGCTCTGCCTTTCATCATTGGAGCTATGTCGTTTGGAATACTGCTGGTTCCATTTCTCGTGCTCTTTGGGCGCCGCATAATCACACTTTCGAAACGTCGGATACTGCGTATAGCCACTTTGCACAGTGCGAGGATTTTTGTTTTCGAAAGTCTGTTGTTGATCCAATGGAGTATTGTCATTCCGGATATCCCATTAGGCGTATGGGTGGGCTTTATCGCCGCCAGGATGGTGCTGACCCGGATACCGCTGCTTCCCAATAAAGATTTGATACTGCTGGGCCTGGCAGTCACTTTGTCCGAGTATCTTCCCGATGCGGGGGCAGCCGTAGGGGCGCTTTTCCTGACCAGCTCCGCAATCACCCAGCTTTTGAATACGATGGTTCTGATGGTGACTGGATTGAGGGAGTTTTTTCCGGAGCGCGCCAAAGTGTGCTAACCACGCTGCCGGGAACGTCGCCTTTGCTCAATTTGTTTTTTGTTTTCCTGGTCAAGAGGGCGGGCACCAAACCCCTGCAAATAGTTCAGAACGATAACCATTGCGTTTCGACCTGGCTTGGCGGCAAAGGCGGTTTCTGCTCGGTTCGGTCTTCCCATTTTTATGGTGGGGTTTTGCGAAAAGCCAAAACCGTCGTTGATGATATCGAGCCTTTTGTCGCTATCCCTGTCGTGCAGCACCACCACTATATAGCTTCCTGCTTTCGGTATCGGCAAACATAGCGCCCGGGATGCGTTGGAAGTCGGCACGCGAATTCTGTCAACCAATATGTCCAAATAGTCGCCTTCAATATCGGGGTGCAATTCAACGACAACCTCACCACGAGTGTCGATCAGGCCTTCCACCTGCACTTCAAGCCACTGATCGGCTTTTTCAATACAGCCCGTATCGGTGGCAGAACCCTGGCTCGAAACAGCCAGAAGCGCCAACGCGATTGGAACAAGCGCCGGTTTTCTTTTTGCCCTGCCCCTCCAGCAATTGCCGAAGCCTTGGCTACCGAACATTTCGGGGTAACCTCTTGTCGTGCAATACAAAGGCTCTATCCCAGCTCGTGAAATAGCGATCCAGTATCGTATTGTTGCCAATTCTCATGACTTCCGGCCCCAGCACCCCTATTTTTTCTGCTTCTGTCTGGAACAATGTCATCCAGAGAACTCGTTGTTCCCTTGGAAAAATATCTGCCACATGGGCACAGTCCCCGCGGCCATGCTGAAGCCATTCGGTGACAAATCGCAGGCCAAACGCGTTTGCCCTTATCATCATGAAACCACAATTCGGGGGACGCCAACTGCGGGAAAGCCTCACAGACAAAGTGCAAAGCGGGATAGGCAGGCCCATGCGCCGAGAGACGTCTTCGGAAATTATGAAGTCTTTGCCAGGATGCTTTTCCAGCAGTTGGCTTAGGGGAAGTTCCGGCAAGTTTACGATGGTATCGGCATCGACAACGACAAGCCAGTCGGCCCTGGTTTGCGCGATATGTCTTCGCATCAGTTCGATTTTCGACCAGATCAGGTGCATATCCGGCAGGACGGTCTCCCGCCAGTACACAAAATTGTAGCCGTGCCTATTGCAATAGGACCGCCAATTCTCGCTGGTTCCGTCGGCATAGTAGTCTATTTCCGGCGTTGCCAGCATAGCTATGTCAAAGGTTGGCTGGGTCACGGTTGATGTTTCACTTCCCAATGGGGATCATGCAGCTTGCAACGCGCGGCGTGAGGCGTTCATCAGGCCCGCATAATGGTTGAACAAATGCTCATAATGATCAGCAGAAGTCCGAACGTTTGCGCGCGCGGCGGCCGCTCGCAGTTGGGTCTGGCTGCGGTTAAAAAGGCGGACAATGGCGTCCGCACAGGACCTGGCATCCCCGACTTTGTGGATTTCAGCATAACTTTTGTCGGCAAGATCAAAGGCGCCGCCACGATCTGGAACAATCAGAGGCAGGCCAGAGGACAGCGCTTCGGCAATTACGAGGCCGAACGTTTCCGAGGCACAGCAGTGAATCATGGCATCCGAACTGGCCAAAACCCTTGCAAGCAGACGCCTGTCTTTCACCTGCCCTGCAACATGAACCCCTTTGACCGACCTGGCGTGTTTTTCAACGGCTTTTCGCCTGGGTCCATCCCCGATCAGGTATAGACCCACGGGGCGCCTTCCATTGACCTGCGCCACCGCGTCAATCATCGTGCCAATGCGCTTTTCAGGATGATGCCGAGATACACTGAGTATCAATCGGGCGTCCGGGTCCTTTATTCCGCACTGTTCCAACAGGTGACGACGCAGGTTTTCATCTCTCAACGCCGGGGAGAACAGCCCTTTTTCGATACCGAAAGGGATAGGCGTGGGGCGCCTCAACCCCAGCCCCGCCAGTCGATCCGCAAACCATGGCGCACTGACGACCGTCGTGTCGAAAGTCTCGCCTAGTCGGCGCATGTAGCGCCAAAACCAGGCAAAGAGCCAATCGACATGGTGAGGCTTGAGAATATTTTCCAGCAACAGTTGCGGGTATGAGGAAACCGGGTCCTGGTGAATAAAGAACGACTTTACAGCGTCTCCTTGCCACCGGGAAACTGCGCGCCCCCCAAGCCATGGGGACGAGCCCTCTACAATCTGTGGTCTTTCTGCGTTCAAAATGTCATGGATAGCTCGAGAATTGTTAAAAAAATGGTAGCGCCTGTCCACCGGGATAGGGGGAGACTTTACCCAAATAATCGTACCATGTTCACGTTGTTCCCGACGGTCCTCGGCTCCCGGGGCCACGACAACGGCCTCGACCCCAAGGTGATGACTGACTTGCAATTTTTGCTGGATATAAGTTTTTACGCCACCACCGTGATCACTGTAAAACTCGGCAACATCTAATAATTTCATAGTTCGCCCTTATGCCTTTAAAGGATGTTGGTTTGATCCGCTTTGACCACTAGTGAACGTTGGTAATTGCTGATCACCTCCAGCAAAATGTTGTCCCAGTGGAATTGTTGGCTGCGCCTCATGCTGGCCAGGGAGAAGGAACTGCGCAAACCGGGGTTTGCAATCAGCTCTGCAAGATGCTGCGCCATCGCTTTCGCGTCGTCCGGGGGCGCGAGAAAGCCGGTTTCGCCATGCCGCACCAAAAAGCGGCTGCCGGTCGCATCTACGCAGACCTGAGGCACACCCGACGCCATGGCCTCAAGCGTTACATTGCCAAACGCCTCAGTTCTGGAAGGATTGAAAAAGATGTCTGACGACGCATATGCCCGGGCAAGCTCGTGCCCTGTGAGGAACCCTAAAAATTTTGCACCAGGCAGCCTGTGTTGAAACCATTTCCTCGCCGGGCCGTCACCAACGACCATAACGTGCGGAGTGATGCCTTTGCGCTGCAGGAAATCAATTGCCGTAACGAATTGATCCAGGCCCTTCTCAAGAACAAGCCTGCCGACAAAGGTGATAACAACGTCCTGCTCTTCAAAACCGACGGCCTTGCGCCAGGTCAAATCTCGCTGTTCCGGGTTGAAGAGTTTGTCGTCTACGCCCCTGCTCCATCTTTTAATAGGAACAGTCACACCGGTTTCCCGCATGGTGGTTTCCATGCAAGGCGTTGGCACATAGATCTCGTCACACTGATTGTAGACCTTGTTAATTTGGGTGCTGAGATACCTCTCGAGGGCGCCCAGCCGGTAATAGCGAAGGTAGGTATCGAACCTGGTATGGACGGAAGCGACAGTCACCAAGCCCCGTTTTCTGCCGTATCTGACCGCGCCCCGACATAAAGGATCAGGGGCAGAGATGTGGATAATATTTGGCTTGAATGCGTCGAGATCGCGCTTGATATTTCGCGGCAAGCCAAGAGATATCCGGTATTCCGTGCGGAATGGTACGGGAACAGAGGGCACGCTTATCAGTGTTCCCGCAGGCGGAAAAGCCGGCTCTGCCACAGTGGGAGAATACACTCGCACCTGTGCGCCTTGAGCTTCAAGAAAAGCAACAAGCTTATTCAACGCCTGATTGGCGCCATCTTTTACATAGTTGTAATTGCCCGAGAACAGGGCAACACGAAGCATGCTGGCGCGAGGCCGCGCAACCCGATCAGCATCAATTGCGGGGAGCGTGTAAATTTTTCCACCAAATGTCATTGTCTCGTTGTTCATGGCAACTTCAACCCAAGTCTCATAGTTTCCGGTGTGCTACGCCCCAGAAACCGGCAGAGCCGTATCTGGGTTCGCCTGATAAAATGTTTGAATCTGCGAGATCGTCTGGACGAGCAGGCGGGTCCGGGCAGCGGTCAAAGCGCCACTGCCCGGAGAGGTCCGGCGTCTTTCACGGTAACTCTAGAACTCGAATGCAAGACCAAATTGCGGTAAAATTCCCATGCCTTCGGTATCTACCAATCCATCGATTTCACTGAAGTCGACATCATCGATGTTGCTGCGGTTCAGCGCATTCACGATATCCAGGAATGCTTTCACCCGAACACCGCCAATTTGGGTTTGATAGTCGGCCCTGAAGTTAAGCGTGGAAAAATAGGGGTTCCGGCCAAAGTATGGGTCCGTAATCTCCCGCGAATAACGAACGAGGCCGGACTCAGGGATCACATCTTCATGAATGATGTACGCTTCGCCCGGGCGCCCGGAGGCAATCTGATACTGCAACCCGAAGGACCAGTTGTCGTTCAGTTCATAATTCAGGGTGATGTTGCCCAGGTGCGGCCTGTTGAATTTGGAAGGATGGTACCCGTAACCATCCCCGTCATCAATTTTGGTCTTGTTGTAACTGTAGCGCACGGAGGCAGACCAACGGTTTGAGAAATCCTTGCGAACAACCCAGTCAAAACCTGTCGACCAGCCCTTTCCACTGTTGAACAACCGACCGGACACCCGGTCTCCTTCCGGAATAAGGTTGTTCAGGTCCTGGTAGTATGCCTCGATCTGCATCGAGTAATTATCGCCCAGGTAATAATCAAGCCCGGTGCTGAATTGCAGGGTACGTTCATGTTCCAGATTTACGTTTACGGGGTCCGCGGCAACTTCAAGCATGCTCGGCGCCTGGTAATAGAGGCCGCCCGTCATACTGATACGGGCTCGCTCATTCACCTGCCAATCCAACTGCAATCGGGGGGAGACGGTGGTTGACGACAACAAGTCATCATACTCCAACCGCACGCCCGGCGTTATGGTCACGCTGCCAAGGTCAAACGACTGATCCAGAAAAGCCGCACCACGGACACCACTTTTTTTGAACGCGGAGTCATACAGGTCTGGTGTGAGCAGGATGTATTTTTGGTCTTCTGATGGGCGGTAATCGTCGGTGTCATAGACATACTGGACGTAATCCCTGCTCAGGTTTTGACGATAGTCGGTCGAGATCTGTGTAAGTCTCAAACCCGCCTGGAAGCGACCGAACCGGTTGTCTTGTGAATAGTCGCTCCGCCAACCGAATTCCTTCTCGTCTTCACGCGACGAAATAATGCGTTCTTCAACGGGAATTGAACCGGCGTCCTTCGGTGTGTCACTAAGCTCCGGGTAGGCTTCGCCCTGATAGGTGTTTTCCTTGCCAAAGCGGTAATAGACCGTGTTGCGCCACTCGCCGCTGTCCCCGACAAGCTGCTCAAGAGTGACCCCAAGCGCGCCGGCATCCTGTTTGCTTTCAAACAACATGTAATCGAGAGGCGCTTCAGCTTCCACGACATGGCTGGTATCCCGCGTATTTTTCTCCGGCGTAAAGATACCGATGACCTTCAACTTGGTATCTTCATCAATGCGGGTCACAGTTTTCAGCAATATGTCGCTCATCACCGGACGGCCAACGTCTTTGGCGCCGATCAGGTCCAGCAGTCTGCCAAAGTCGTAGTGCCGCACTGACAGCAACACACTTGTGTTCTCAGCGATACCGCTGGGGCCGTCATACAGAAGTTCTGCACCGGCCAGATCTACCTTGCCGCTGACGAAGGGCGTGTCACGGTTCCCTTCAGCCAGTTGAAGCTTTAACAATGATCCGCTTAAGCCGCCATAGGCGGCGCCCCAACCGCCCGGTATGAATTCGGCCTGCCCCACCACGTTTTGACCAAAAATCGAATACCGCCCACCATTGGCAATTTCATCTTCCTCGCCAATAGAGTTATCGAAATGGGTGGTGCGGCCATAGGGGATATCATCCACCAGAATGATATTGTCTTTTGGGCCTCTACCACGCACCGAGAAGCTCGAAAACGCACCTGTTGCCACCACACCCGGCAAGGCATTCAGGCCGCGGAAAATATCGCCCGCCGTACCCGGGGCCCGGCGAATTTCCTCACGGCTTAGAGTCCGGCTTGTAATCGAGCCCTGACCCGACGTTGCAACAGAGCTGCCCACCACATTGATTTCTTCAATATCGTCCAATGGGCGCAGGGCAAAATCAACGATCGTACCTTTGTCTGCAAAAAGGTTGACGTTGTTTTCGCGCGCGGACTGATAGCCGTCGCTATCCACGGTTACAGCCACCAATCCACTTGAGCCGGTGCTGATATAAAAATTACCCTGCTCGTCGGCAAGGGCCGAAGCGACCACCTTACCTTCCCTATCGGTAACCGTAATTGTAGCGCCCGCCGCTGGCCGTTTGGTTTCGGCATTGATAATGCGACCGGATATCCTGCTCTCTTGTGCGACAGCAACAGTCGAAACGGCCGTAGTTAAGGCAACTGCGAGTAGATAGTTAAGCGAAGACATACATGATCCTGTCGTTTTGCCATTCCGGGATGCGAGTGATTTGCGCTGGAAAAACGAAGGGCGGGAGCGGCCTCCTCCACTTTTTTGGATGTGGGTATTTAAAAATTTTGAAGAAATTTAAATTTC
>SBGU01000008.1 GCA_006226495.1 Alphaproteobacteria bacterium | reverse complement strand
CGCTGGCGGGCGTCAAGCGGCTCACGCCCCGATCAGGGATTCCTGTTCGGCCAGCGCCTCTTCGGCATCCATCCAGGCGGCTTCGGCGTCCGCCAGCTTGGCAGCCACCTCAGCGGCCTTGCGGGTCGCCAGCGCCACCTTGTCCTCGTGCCCGGGCTCATAAAGGCGCGGATCGGCAAGTATCTTGTCGATCTTGTTCTTTTCGGCTTCCAGCTTTTCGACCTGTGCTTCGGCTTTTTCAACCGCCCGGCGGTAGGGCGCCAGCTTCAGGCGGGCATCAGCCGCATTCTGGCGGGCGGCCTTTTTGGTGTCCTGCACCTTGGCGCCGCGCTTTTCGGCGCGGTCCCCGGCCCGTTCCTTCAGAAGGTGCGCGCGATAATCGGCCAGGTCGCCGTCGAACCGGTTCACGCCGCCTTTTTCGACGATCCACAGCCGGTCCACACAGGCCTCGACCAGGTGGCGGTCGTGGCTGATCAGGATGACGGCGCCATCATATTCGTTGATCGCATGCGCGAGGGCTTCGCGGCTGTCGATATCCAGGTGGTTGGTCGGCTCGTCCAGGAGCAGGATTTGCGGCTTTTCGAACGTCGCCATGGCAAACATCAGACGTGCTTTTTCGCCACCCGATAGCGATTCCACCGGTCGGTCGGCCTTGTCGGCACCAAAACCGAAGCTGCCAAGCCGCGCGCGTACCTTGGCCTCGATTATATCGGGCATCAGTTTGGCCAGATGGTCGAGAGGGCTTTTGCCCGGCATCAGTTCATCAAGCTGGTGCTGGGCGAAATAACCCACCTTGAGCAGACGCGGCTTGCGCATGCGGCCCTCAAGCGGTTCCAGCTTGTCGGCCAGCAGCTTGGCGAAAGTGGATTTGCCGTTGCCGTTGGCGCCCAAAAGCGCGATGCGGTCGTCCATGTCGATGCGCAGGTCCAGCCGTTTCAGAACCGGATTGCCTTCACTATAGCCGATACTGACCTGTTCAAGCGCGATCAGCGGGGACGACAGGGGTTCCGGCTTCGGGAACTGGAAGGGAACCGTATAGTCTTCCATCATGGTCGCGATCGGCTTCATGCGCTCAAGCGCCTTCATGCGGCTTTGCGCCTGCTTGGCCTTGGACGCCTTGGCCTTGAAACGTTCGACGAAGGCCTGGATATGCCGGCGTTCGGCTTCCTGCTTGGATTTCAGCGCCATCTGGCGCTCCATCAGCTCGCGCCGCAGTTCCTCGAACCGGTCATAACCGCCGGTGTAGATATTCAGCCGGGCGTTATCCAGATGCACAATGTGGGTGACGGCGGTGTTCAACAAATCCCGGTCGTGGCTGACAATGATCACGGTATAGGGATAGGTGCGCAGAAAATTCTCGAGCCAGATCACACCCTCAAGGTCGAGATAGTTGGTCGGCTCGTCAAGGAGCAAAAGGTCGGGTTCATTGAACAGCACGCAGGCGAGGGCGACCCGCATGCGCCAGCCACCGGAATAGCTGGAACAGGGCCGCGCCTGTGCTTCTTCGTCGAAGCCCAGGCCGGCCAGGATGGTGGCAGCACGGGCTTCGGCTGTGTGGGCGCCAATGTCGGCAAGCCGGGTATGGATTTCGGCAATGCGGTGGGCATCCGTCGCGGTTTTGGCTTCGGCTTCCAGCGCCGTCATCTCATGGTTGGATGCCAGCACGGTTTCCAGCAGGGTTTCCGGGCCACCCGGCGCTTCCTGGGCCACATGGCCCACGCGGGCGGTCTGCCTGACTTTCACCTCACCCGATTCCGGGCCGATTTCCTTCAGGATCATCTTCAGCAAGGTCGACTTGCCGGCGCCATTCTTACCAACCAGGCCAACCTTGTGGCCCGCAGGCACATGCAGGGTGGCGCCTTCAAACAGAAGACGGTCGGCAATACGGTAGGTGATGTCATTGATATGCAGCATGGCCGCGACGTAGCACAAGAAATCGGCCCCCGCAACGGCGGTTTGGCTTAGGGCTTGGCTTTCTGCGAACAAGCCGCTATAAGGCCCGCGAATCGTGTTTCCAACAGCACTCAGCAGAGGATGTTACAATGGCTGTTCAACGTACTTTTTCGATCATCAAGCCGGATGCCACCAACCGCAACCTGACCGGCGCTGTCAACGCCAAGCTGGAAGCCGCCGGCCTGCGCATCGTTGCGCAAAAGCGCATCCACATGACCCAGAAACAAGCCGAAACCTTCTATGCCGTGCACAGCGCGCGTCCGTTCTTCGGTGAACTGGTAGAATTCATGACCTCGGCTCCGGTTGTTGTTCAGGTTCTGGAAGGCGAAGACGCCGTTCTGAAAAACCGCGAAGTCATGGGTGCGACGAACCCGGAACAAGCCGCTGAAGGCACCATCCGCAAAGAATTCGCCCTGTCGATCGGCGAAAACTCGGTTCACGGTTCGGACAGCGAAGAAAACGCTGCTATCGAAATCGCCCAGTTCTTTGCAGGCAACGAAATCGTCGGCTAATTGCCCGCGACCACGCCTCGGAATTGAAAAGGCCGGCCCTGATGGGGTCGGCCTTTTTGTTTCAGAAATATGCACCCTAAACGAAAGGGATATATCCCTCGGGTTGACAGTCAGGGCGATTGCGAATTCTACTAGGGGTTATAATTCTTTGGCCTTGAACTTGGGGGTGGTTGGTGATGAAGAATCTTGTTGCGGGAGCGGCTGCGCTCGCCAGCCTGTTTGTGGCGGCACCCGTACAGGCACAGGATGGCTGGGCTGACGGCGGGGACGCCGTTTATGCCGGCGTATATCTGAATGTGAAATTTGGAGGCGCCGAAGTGCGGCCAGACGACAAGCTGACTTACGGCTTTGCGGCTGGCCTAAGGCATAACCAGAATATCGGTGCCTTGTCCCCCAGCATGTTTACGGGACGGCGACAGATCGAAGTCCGTGTTTTCGATACCAGCTTCAACCAGGCGGGTTTTCGGCGCCTGAGCCTGGTGGGCGCGCCGATTGTCGAACGTCAAGCGGACGGGACCTATTATGTGCTCGGTGCAGACGAAGCGGATGGCGAAGACGGCAAGAAAGGCGGTTCCGGCTGGGGCACGGCAGGCAAGGTCCTGATGTGGACCGGCATCGTGTTTGGCGGAATCATGATCTACGCGATGGTCGACAGTTGTACCAACGGTGTCCCTGAGGACGATGAATTCATCGACCTCTGCCCGACTTGACCCGTTCAGGCCGAAGGGCTGACTAAGCCTTCATCCGGCATGGCGACATCGTCGGCGAACACAACCTTGCCCGCGCTCACACGGGCTTTGCCTTCGGCGATCAGTTTCACGGCGGCGGGGTACATGCGGTGTTCGTAGGTGTGGATTTTGGCGGCCAGACTGTCCGGCGTTTCGCCGTTTGCGATGGGGATCGCTGCCTGCATCAGGATCGGGCCATTGTCCATTTCCGCGCGCACATAATGGATGGTGCAGCCGGCGAAGCGCACACCGTCCTCAATGGCGCGGTCGTGCGTGTGAAGGCCCTTGTAGGACGGCAACAGGGACGGATGGATGTTGATCATGCGGTCGCGCCAGCGGTTGACAAAACCGGGCGTCAAAAGCCGCATGAAGCCCGCCAGGCACACAAGCTGCACCTTGTGCTCGCTCAGTACTTCATGAATGCGGTCTTCAAACGGTTCGCGCGCGTCGAAATCCTTGTGGTCGATGCAGATCGCATCGATGCCAGCCTTGCGGGCGCGTTCGAGCCCGTAGGCGTCGGGCCGGTTCGAGATGACAACCACGATCCTGGCCGGATAATCTGCGGCTGCCGCAGCGTCGATCAGCGCCTGCAGGTTGCTGCCGTTGCCGGAGATCATGACACCAAGGCGGAGCTTTCTCATATACCCGTCCTGTCCTGTCAGGCGTCTGCGGTCAGGGCCGACCAGTCTGCAGTCTCGCCCCAACTGCCGGCCTTGCCGCTGACGCGGCATTTGGGTTTGCCCTTGCCTTCGGTGATACGGCCGATCTCGAACACGGTTTCACCCTGTTCTTCAAACAGCGCCTTGGCGGCAGCCACATGTTCGGGGGCGACCACCACCACCATGCCGATGCCGCAGTTGAAGGTGCGGCACATTTCGTGGGCGGCAATATTGCCTTCCGCCTTCAGCCATTCGAACACGCCGGGCAGGGCCCAGGCCGCGCTGTCGATTTCGGCGAGCGTATCCTTGGGCATCACCCGCGGCACGTTTTCGACAAAACCACCACCGGTGATGTGCGCCAGCGCCTTCACATAACCCGCACGCACAGCGGCGAGGCAGCTTTTGACATAGATTTTTGTCGGCGCCAGCAGGGCCTGGCCCAGGGTCTTGCCGTCTTCGAACGTGCAGGCGTCCGCATAATCATGGCCCTTGTCGGCCACGATGCGGCGCACCAGCGAATAACCGTTCGAATGGGTGCCGTTGGACGCAAGGCCCAGAAGCACGTCGCCAACTGCGGTGGTGGAACCGTTGATCAGGGTACCACGTTCGGCAGCACCAACCGCAAAGCCCGCGAGGTCATAGTCCGCGTCCTGGTACATGCCGGGCATTTCAGCGGTTTCACCGCCAATCAGCGCACAGCCGGCCTGGCGGCAGCCTTCGGCGATGCCAGCGACCACGTCGGTCATCTGTGCGACATTCAGTTTGCCCATGGCCATATAGTCAAGGAACAGAAGCGGCTCGGCGCCCTGGACCACAAGGTCGTTCACGCACATGGCCACCAGGTCGATGCCGACCGTATCATGGATGTTGGCGTCGATCGCGACCTTCAGCTTGGTGCCGACACCGTCGTTCGCGGCCACCAGGATCGGGTCCTGGAAACCAGCGGCGCGCAGGTCAAAAAGCCCGCCAAAGCCGCCGAGGTCGGCGTCCGCGCCGGCGCGGCGCGTGCTGGCCGCCAGCGGCTTGATATTTTCCACGAGCGCTTCGCCTGCGTCAATGTCCACGCCGGCCTGTTTGTAGGTGTATGATTGTTTGGTGTCCGTCACGATCCGACCCGTTCTGCCCCAACTTGGGCTTATTCCGGTGCCACGCTATCAGGCGCTGGCAATTGAACTCAAGGGCGTTATAGTGGCGCCGAAACCGATAGAAAAGAGCTTATGCACAAACAATTGGCAAATAACGGGCTTTTGGGCGCAACTGTGCTTTCCGCGCTGCTGATTCTGTTTGTTGGCAGCTTCATGCCCGCCCATGCGGCGGACGACAGCCTGGACCGGCTGTTCAACATTCAGGCCGTGAAGGTGGACGAAACGGCGGTCAGTGCGGCCGAGGCGCGCAAGATTGCCTTCAGCAAGGCCGAACTGCTGGCCTATGACAAGCTCCTCCGAAAACTGACCCAGCCCGAGGGGCGCGAGCGATTGCCGCAACTGGGTGAACTGCAACTGCAGTCCCTGATCAGCGGTATCGAGGTTGTGGACGAACAGTCCTCGTCGCGCCGCTATGTTGCCACCCTCAATGTGCGGTTCGAGCCGTCCCGGGTCAGCGCGTTTTTTGCGCAGTATCAGGTGCCGCACGTGCTGGGCACGGGCGGTGGCATCCTGGTGCTGCATGCGCATGCCCGTGGCCTGAGCCAGCTTTTGTGGGAACAGGACCCGGTTTTGCAGAAGGCGCGGGCGTCTGTCGACTGGTTGAACCGAATCCGGCACTATGTATTTCCCTACGGCGCCGTCAGCGAACGCCTTGCCGTCAGCTATGAAGAAGTGAACGCCTTCAACAGTAATGCCGCGAAAAAGATGACCGATATGTACGGCGTGCAGGCCGCCCTGATGATTGCCTCGAGCTGGGAGCAGGGGGCAGGTGGTGGCCTGTTGCATTACCGCTTCTATTCGACCGACGGCGAATTTTCGGGCGAGGGCGACATCGCAGGCGCCGGCGATGAGGCTACAGCGATCGCCACCATGTATGATCGGGTGCTGGATGAGAACGACAGTGCCTGGCGGCAGCAGCTTCTGGTCGATACGGCGCAGGGCGGTGAGATGAGCGTATTGATCGCCACCGAATCCCTCGCGGCCCTGAATGGCATTGAAAACAAGCTGAAGGCGGTGGCGCTGGTGCAGGATTACCAGATCGAATCGATCAGCCTGCCGGTCAGCCGCCTGCATTTCCGCTACAGCGGGCGCGAGGACCAGCTTGTCATGGCGCTGCGTTATGCCGGCCTGACGTTGCGCCCCTATGGTACGCAGCGTATGCTGGAGCTGCGTGGCGAAGACTAGGTCAGGCGCACGCCACGGTGCGCGAACTTGAGGGGGCAAGCATGAACAGATGGGTTTGGATTGGCAGCATCGCTGTCACGGTGCTGTTTTTTTACCTGACACGCGGTGTGTTGTTGCCGTTCCTGACCGGCCTTGCCGTGGCCTATTTTCTGGACCCGCTGGCAGACCGGCTTGAAGCGCGCAAGGTGCCGCGCAGCTTGGCGGCTGCCATGGTCATCAGCCTGTTTTTCATCCTGATCGCCGGGGTTATCCTCGCCTTCTGGCCGGTTTTGCAGTCGCAACTGGCCGCCGCTGCCCACACCTTGCCAAAAACGCTGGCGGGCATTCGCCCCTGGATCAGCGAGACCATGCAGTCGCTGTCCGCCAAGCTGGGGCCCAATGTCATGGGCGATGTGGACAGCATGCTGGGCTCTGTCTCGACCGAACTTCTGGCCAAGCTGCAAAGCCTTGCCGGCGAAGCGCTGAAGGGTGGCCTTGCAGTCTTCAATCTCCTGAGCCTGATCCTGATCGCGCCCGTGGTTGCCTTTTACCTGCTGCGCGACTGGGACCTGCTGGTCGCCAAGGTGAATGGCTGGTTGCCGGCTGCAGCCGCGCCCACGGTGCGTGACCTCGCCACCAAGATCGACACTGTCCTTGCCGGCTTTGTGCGGGGGCAACTGCTTGTCAGCACCACAATGGGGGTGATGTATGCCGTCGGCTGGTCCCTGGTCGGGCTTCAGTCCGGGATCGTGCTGGGTGTGCTGGCTGGCGTCATGTCCTTCGTGCCCTTTGTCGGCGCCCTGTTTGCCGCCATTGTGGCGGTTGCCATGGCTATCGGGCAGTGGGGTTTCGATCCGACCCATATCGCCCTTGTTGCCATGATCTTCGTCATTGTGCAGGCCATCGAGGGCTCGTTCCTGACCCCGCGCCTGGTGGGGGGCAGGGTCGGGCTGCATCCGGTATGGGTGCTGTTTGCCGTATTCGCGGGTGGCGAGATCATGGGCTTCGTCGGGGTCCTGATCGCGGTGCCGGCTGCGGCGGCCATTGCCGTGTTGGTGCGGTACTGGATCGAACGATACATGGCGCATTATGTGCCGGAATCCCGTGGCAAGGCGAGCGAGAAAGCCTGAGGCCATGTCAGTGTCCGCGTCCCAAATTCCATTGAAGCTGCCGCACAAGCCAAGTTACGACATGGCGGACTTCATTGTATCGAGCTCGAACGAGGAAGCCATGGCGCTCGTTGAAAGCTGGCCCGACTGGCCGCTGCATGCCGTGGCACTTGTGGGGCCAGCGGCTGCGGGCAAAAGCCATCTGGGCCACGCCTGGGCAGAACGGGCCGGGGCCAAACCCCTGTCGGTTGATACGGATCTGGCCGGCCTTGAACCCGGCACCGCCTATCTGGTCGAAGACGCAGACACTGGCCGCTTTCCGGAGGCGACCCTGTTCCATCTGTATAACTGGGCGCGGGAGACCGGCGGATCGGTCCTGTTCACTGCCCGTCTGGCACCAACCCTGTGGAAGGTCCGCCTGCCGGACCTCCGGTCCCGCCTTGCGACCCTGCCGGTTGCCAAAATCCTGCCGCCGGACGATCAATTGCTGACTGTTCTGTTTGTAAAGCTGTTTTCAGACAGGCAGTTACAGGTTGATCTTTCGGTGATAGATTATATCCTGCCAAGGATCGAGCGGTCCTTCGATGCCGCCAAGGCGCTGGTAGCGCTGATTGACGAAAGTGCGCTCGCGGACAAACGCAAGATCACACGCACACTGGCCAAATCTTGCCTTGAAGCGCTTTCAGATAGATAATTGTAATAAATTCCCGATATGTCAGGCTTTTTGGCCAAGGAATGGAGTGTATCATGGCGGATGGCGAGCAAATCCAGCAGGCGACTGTAGCCGAAGGCAACGGGCCGGCCAAAGCTGCATTGCCCTTGCGCAAGACCATTGTCGCCAAGCTGAAAGCGCTGCCCAAATCGGAAAGATACCTGAACCGCGAGCTGAACTGGCTGCAGTTCAACATGCGCGTGCTGGAAGAGGCCGAGAACATGCGCCATCCGCTTCTGGAGCGGCTCAGGTTCCTGTCCATCTCAGGCAACAACCTTGACGAATTCTACATGGTGCGTGTCGCCGGCCTGCGCGGCCAGCTCGACATGAAGATCGATGTGCATTCCGATGACGGACTGTCGCCGCAGCAACAGCTTCAGCGTGTCAACAAACTGGCGGAAAAGCTGATGGCGCGCCAGCAGCAGGTCTGGGCCAAGCTGAATGCCGAAATGCGTGCCAACAACATCATCGTCCTGGAAAAACAGGAAGTTTCAAAACGCGAACGTGCCTGGATCGAAAGCTATTTCCTCGAAAATATCTTCCCGATGCTGACCCCGATTGCGGTGGACCCTGCGCACCCGTTCCCCTTTATCCCGAACCTTGGTTTCACCATGGCGCTGTCGCTGGTGCGCAAGGTTGACAAGCGGGAAATGGTGGCCCTGTTGCCGGTGCCACACCATGTGCAGCGGTTCATTCGCCTGCCGGGCGAGAAGGTGGCCCGCTTCATCGCCCTTGAACGCCTGCTGGAACTGTTCCTTGACCAGTTGTTCCCGGGCTACCGGGTTGATGGCTGCGGCGTGTTCCGCATCGTGCGCGACAGCGACCTTGAGATCGAAGAAGAAGCCGAAGACCTGGTGCGTGTATTTGAGAGCGCGCTCAAGCGCCGCAAACGTGGCCGGGTGATCCGCCTGAAAATCGATGCCGCCATGCCAGAGGACCTGCGCGAACTGGTGATCGCGCGCTCAGGCGCCGACCCGGATACGGTGATGCTGGTGGACGGCATTCTTGGCATCAATGAAACCAGCCAGTTGATCATCGATGATTTTCCGGCCCTCAAGTTCAAGCCCTATAACCCGCGCTATCCAGAGCGGGTGCGCGATTTTGGCGGCGATATCTTCAAGGCCATCGCGTCCAAGGATTTTGTGGTACATCACCCGTATGAATCCTTCGATGTGGTACACCAGTTCCTGCGCCAGGCCGCGCGCGACCCGGATGTGGTTGCCATCAAGCAGACCCTGTACCGTGCGGGCTCGCAGTCCCTGATCATCAGTGCGCTCATCGAAGCGGCCGAGGCCGGCAAGTCGGTGACGGCTGTGGTGGAATTGAAAGCGCGGTTCGACGAGGAACAGAATATCAAATGGGCGCGCGACCTGGAACGCGCAGGCGTGCATGTGGTGTTCGGCTTCATCGATCTTAAGACCCACGCCAAGGTGTCGATGGTTATCCGGCGTGAAAGCGGCAAGCTCAGGAGCTATATGCACTTTGGCACAGGCAACTATCACCCCGTTACCGCGCGCATTTATACCGACCTGTCCTTCTTCACCGTCGATCCCGCATTGGCGCGCGACTGTAACAAGATGTTCAATTACCTGACCGGCTATGTGGAGCCGGTCGCGGTCGAAAAATTGATCCTGTCGCCCTTCATGCTGCGGGACCATCTGATCAAGCTGATCGACAAGGAAATCGAATTTGTGCGGGCAGGGCACCCCGGCGCGATCTGGGTGAAACTGAACTCGCTTCTGGACCCCAGGATCATCGACAAACTGTACGAAGCTTCCATGAACGGCGTGCAGGTTGATCTGGTTGTGCGGGGTATCTGTACCTTGCGACCGGGTGTGCCGGGCCTTAGCGACAATATCCGTGTGCGGTCCATCGTCGGCCGGTTCCTGGAACATGCCCGCGTCTGCTGTTTCGGCAACGGCCATACCCTGCCGTCACGCCATGCCAAGGTTTATATCTCTTCTGCCGACTGGATGCCGCGGAACTTCGACCGCCGGGTTGAAACCCTGGTGCCGATCGAGAACCCGACCGTGCATGACCAGATCATGGGGCAGGTGATGGCTGCCAACATGCGCGACAATGTGCAGTGCTGGAAAATGCAGTCGGACGGTGAATTTGTGCGCCTGAAACCTGCCGAGGGCGAGGAAGAATTCAGTGCCCACCATTATTTCATGACCAATGCGTCATTGTCGGGCCGTGGCACGGCCCTTGTTGACGAGAAGCGGATCGCACCGCTGATCGAATATGGTATCGAGGACTAGGACCATTTATGTTTGAAGCCAGCCGTGCTGCTGACCGTTATCTCGGGGTTATCGACATTGGTTCGAACTCCGTGCGCCTTGTCGTGTTTTCCGGTCATAAGCGCGTGGCCGACAGCATCTTCAACGAAAAGACCATGTGTGGCCTGGGGGCTGAAATCGGCAAGACCGGCAGCATGGGGCAGGGCGCCATCGAACAGGCCATCGGCACCCTGAAGCGTTTCAGGGCGCTGTGCGATCAGATGGATGTCTCGGAAATCCTGTGCGTGGCAACGGCGGCGGTGCGTGACGCGAAAAACGGCGCCGAGTTTGTCGCGCGTGTGCGTGAAGAATGCGACCTCGAAATCAGAGTGATCGAGGGTGAAGAGGAAGGCCGGCTCGCCGGCATGGGTGTGCTTTCCGGCGAACCTGCGGCACGCGGTATTGTGGGCGACCTGGGTGGTGGCTCGCTCGAACTTTCGCGCGTGGCGGGCGGCCAGGTGCATGAGACCATCAGCCTGCCGCTGGGCCCGCTTCGGCTCATGAGCCAGTTTGGCACCAAACGCAGCAAGATGCGGCAACACCTGCACCAGTTGTTCGCCGACATCCCCTGGCTTGCGGAATGCGAGGGCCAGAACATGTATCTAGTGGGCGGCGCCTGGCGCAATATTGCCAAGCTGATGATGCGCGAAAAATCGAACCCGTTGCCGATCCTGCATGGTTTCAGGAGCCCGAAAGGCGAATTGGTGAATTATTGCCAGCGCCTCAGCCGTTTGCGGCCGGACGATATTCCGTTTGGCAGCACCTTGCCGACACGCCGGCGTGAGGTATTGCCGGTGGCCGCGGTGGTGCTGATCGAGGCCCTGAATGCCATGCATGCGCGGGCGGCGGTGGTATCGTCCTACGGCCTGCGTGAAGGCCTGATTTTCGATACGCTGGATACCGATACCCGCAAACAGGACCCGTTCCTGTTCAGTTGCCATGTGCTGGCCGACGAACGCTGCCGGTTCGCCGAACATGCCGACCTGATCTATGAATGGACCCGTCCGCTGTTCAGTGCCCGGGTGCGTGAAGAAGCACGTACCCGCCGCATGCACAAGGCCATTTGCCTGTTGGGCGATATCGCCTGGCGTGGCCATCCGGATTTCCGGGCCGAAAAGGCAGTGGAATCCGTGCTGCATGGCAATTTTGTCGGGGTCAGCCACCGGGACCGGGCCTATCTCGCCATTGCCATGAACCAGGCTTACGGCGCGCCGATCGATTCCGAACATGTTGCGCATATCCTGCCGCTCCTGAAGATCAGCGAGATCATGGAAGCACGCCTGATGGGCGCGGCGCTGAGGCTTGCACAGCGTATTTCGGGCGGTGCAGTCGCGGCCCTTACGGTCAGCCGCCTGCGCCTGAACAAGAACCGGCTGATGCTGGGTATCCCGGAACGGTTCAAGGACCTTGCCAACGATGTGGTGATGAAGCGTGTTGAAGCCATTGCCCAACTGCTCGGCAAACAGGCGACAATCGAGTATATCTAGACTTGCCGGGCACACCGAAGGCTTGTGCCGCGCTGCCCGGTAGCAAGTGGGGTGGCCAGAATCTGTTTGCGTCAACGCCCTGATTGTGATCACATTTAGGACTATTGAAGCAAATGGATACTGCCAATGACCTCTTTGCCCGATGATGTTCTGGCCTGCCTCGCAGCCCATCCGGACATCGAACTGATCGACTGCATGATGCCTGACATCTGTGGTCTGTTGCGCGGCAAACAACTGCCGATCTCCAGCCTCGAGAAAATCTACAAGACCGGCATGCCGCTACCGACATCGACGGCCCTGATGGACAGCAAGGGCCAGTTGGTGGATACCATTGTCGAAGGGCCGCAGGACGGCGATCCTGACAGGCTTTGCCATCCGGTCCCTGGAACCTTTTCCTTCGTGCCCTGGGCGCCGCGCCCGACCGCCCAGGTGCTGATGAGCCAGCACAACAAGGACGGTTCGATCTTCATCGCCGATCCGCGGGCGGTCCTTACGAAGGTGCTGTCGCGTTTCGAGGAGGTCGGACTGACCCCCGTTGTGGCGCTGGAGCTGGAATTCTATCTGACGGAACCGGACCTGCCGCTCAGGCCGGCGAAAACGCCAAACGGCTGGACCGCCATGACAGGTGCCCAGGCCACCGGGTTCGAGGACCTGTACGACTTCGCCCCCTTCATGGAAGCGGTGTATGCAGCGTGCCGGGCCCAGAATATACCGGCGGAAGGCTTGCTGTCCGAATATGGCCCCGGCCAGTTCGAAGTGAACCTTACCCATGTCAACAATGTGATCACATCATGCGACCATGCGACCCTCTTGAAGCGTGTCGTCAAGGGTGTTGCACGCCGCCAGGGCATGGTGGCCACCTTCATGGCCAAACCCTATTCTGACTGCGAAGGGTCGGGCCTGCATGCGCACATGAGCCTTGTCGACAGGGACGGTAACAATATTTTTGCAGGAAACCTTGCGGGCGGCTGGTCGCCGGCTTTTGAAAGCGCGATCGCGGGCATGCAGGCAACGATGGCAGAATCGATGGCGATATTTGCGCCGAACGCCAACTCCTATCGCCGCTTCAAGCCGGGCAGCTACGTGCCGCTGACACCGACCTGGGGACCGAACCACCGGGCGGTGTCCTTGCGCATTCCCGTGTGTGATGCCGCCAACATGCGCTTCGAACACCGGGTGTCGGGGGCGGACGCCAATCCCTACCTGATGATGGCGGCTGTGCTGGCGGGCGTGCACCATGGCCTGGTCAATGAACTGACACCCGGCCGCATGACCCCCGAAGGCACGGTGATGGGTCCCCAGAAGGCGACCCTGCCGTCACGCTGGTACCAGGCACTGGATGTTTTTGAAGATGGCCGCGTCCTGAAGGACTATTTTGGGGCGCAGTATCACGATTATTACCTGCGCTGCCGCCGTTTCGAGGAAGGGGCCGTGCATTCGGAGGTCACGGAGCGGGACCTGGACTGGTACTGGCGCGCGCACTAGCTGCCAAAATGAAAGAAGAGGCCTCAGGCCTCTTCCTCTTCTTCAAGTTCGACAACGTCGATATCGCCTTTTCGCGCCGTCAGGGCCAGGGTGCCGGCCATCAGCTTCAGCGCATCGGCACCGAATATCTCGCGCCGCCAGCCATGCAGGGCCGGGATGTCGATATGCGGTTCCGCCGCCCAGTTTTCGATGTCCTGTGCGTTCGCGACCATGCGGGGTGCCACCCGGGCATCCTGGCATTTGATTTTCAGGAGCACCTTCAGGAGGTCGGCCATCGGCGGTGTCGCCGGGCGCGGTTTGGCGCGTTCCACATGCGGCAGGTCCTTTTCCGGGATATTCATCCCGGCCTCGATGGCTTCCAGCAAGGTCTTGCCGGCACGCGACCGGCTGAAGCCCTTTGGGATACCGCGAATGCGGTCGAGCGTCACTTCGTCCTTGGGCGGGTGCGCGGCAATTTCGAACAGGGTTTCATCCTTGGCGACCCGGCTGCGGGGCAGGTCACGTTCCTGTGCCTGCAGTTCGCGCCAGGCGGCCAGTTCTTTCAGGAGCCCAAGGAAACGCGGCTTGTTGGTGCGAACCTTCAGCCGGTGCCAGGCCTCGGCCGGATCAACCCGGTACAGGTTCGGGTCTTTCAGGATGGCCATCTCCTCCTCGACCCAACTGGTGCGCCCGGTCTGTTCGAGCTCGCTGCTCAGCTTGCGGTAAATGGCACGCAGGTGCGTAACGTCGCCAAGGGCATAATTGAGCTGGGTGTCGCTGAGCGGCCTCTTCGACCAGTCAGTGTAACGGGCCGATTTGTCGAGCTGCGCGCGGGTGATTTTGGACACCAGGGTCTCGTAGCCAACCGAATCACCAAAACCGCACACCATGGCGGCAACCTGCGTGTCGAAAATCGGCGCGGGCAGGGTGTCCATCAGGATCGAGAATATCTCCATGTCCTGGCGGCAGGCATGCATAACCTTGAGGACACCGGGGTCCGAGAAGAGCTCGAACATCGGGGTCAGGTCAATGCCGTCCGCCAGCGGATCGATGGCGTGTGCGCCTTCGTCGTCCGCCACCTGAACAAGGCAGAGTTTGGGGTAATAGGTATTGTCGCGCAGAAATTCGGTGTCGACGGTGATAAATTCAGCCTCTTTGAGGCGGCTGCATAGCGCAGCGAGATCTTCTGTCCGGGTAATCGGTTGCATTCAAAATTCCGTTCCTGTTTGAGGCATCTAATACACAAGGAACGAGCGGGCGTCATCCTTTCTGTTGAATTGGGGCAGCCCGGTCTTGACATTCAGTGTCATTCATGTGCTTTTCCCGCCAAAGTCTGTACACAAATTGTACGGAGCGGGGACGTCATTAACGCCCCGTGGGACCAGAAAATGAATGTAGGACACCATGCACGCATATCGTTCGCACACCTGTAACGAGCTTCGTCAATCCCATGTTGGTGAAACCGTCCGCCTGTCGGGCTGGGTTCACCGGAAACGCGACCATGGCGGTCTGCTGTTCATCGACCTTCGGGATAACTATGGCATCACCCAGTGTGTGTTCGATGTGGACAGCCCGGCCTTCAAACTGGCCGAAGGCGTGCGCGCCGAAAGCGTGATCCGTGTTGATGGCCGCGTGAAAGCCCGTATGCAGGAAACCGTGAATGCCGATCTGCCGACCGGTGAAGTCGAAATCTATATCGACGACATGGAAGTGCTGTCGGCTGCCGGCGAACTGCCGATGCCGGTGTTTGGCGATACCGAATATCCGGAAGATATTCGCCTGAAGTACCGCTTCTTGGACCTGCGCCGCGAGCGCCTGCACAAGAACATCATCCTGCGTTCCGGTGTTATCAACAGCCTGCGCCGCCGTATGATCGAGCAGGGCTTCACCGAATTCCAGACCCCGATCCTGACCGCTTCGTCGCCTGAAGGTGCGCGCGACTTCCTGGTGCCGGCCCGTCAGCATCCGGGCAAATTCTATGCCCTGCCGCAGGCGCCGCAGCAGTTCAAGCAGTTGATCATGGTTTCGGGTTTCGACCGTTATTTCCAGATCGCGCCCTGTTTCCGCGACGAAGATGCCCGCGCTGACCGCAGCCCCGGCGAATTTTACCAGCTCGATGTCGAAATGAGCTTCGTGACGCAAGATGACGTCTTTGGCGCCATCGAGCCGGTGATGGTTGGTGTGTTCAAGGAATTCTCCGACAAGAAGGTCACCGAAGCGCCGTTCCCGCGCATTCCCTACAAGGAATCGATGCTGAAGTACGGCAACGACAAGCCGGACCTTAGGAACCCGATCGAAATCCAGGACGTGACCGAAATCTTCCGCGACAGCGGTTTCGGCATCTTTGCCCGCATGATCGAAAATGGCTCTGTCGTCCGCGCCATTCCGGCACCGGGTGCCGGCGCGCTGCCGCGTTCCTTCTTCGACAAGATGAACGACTGGGCCAAGCGTGAAGGTTATGCCGGCCTGGGGTACACCAACTTCAAGGACGGCGTTGCCGGCGGCCCGATCGCCAAGAACCTGGGTGACGAGCGCACCAAGGCGCTCATCGACCAGCTTGGCCTCGAAGCCAACGACGGTGTGTTCTTCGCGTGCGACAAGGAAGCCGGTGCTGCCAAACTGGCAGGCCTTGCCCGGACCAAGGTTGGTGAAGACCTGAGCCTGATCGCCGATGACGAATTCAAGTTCTGCTGGATCGTTGACTTCCCGATGTTCGAATACAACGAGGAAGACAAGAAGATCGACTTCTCGCACAACCCGTTCTCGATGCCGCAGGGCGGCATGGAAGCGCTGCTGGAGCAGAACCCGCTCGAAATCAACGCCTTCCAGTATGATATCGTCTGTAACGGCATCGAACTGTCGTCGGGCGCGATCCGGAACCACCGCCCTGACATCATGATCAAGGCGTTCGAGATCGCCGGTTACGACCAGTCGGTTGTTGAAGAAAAATTCGGCGGCATGCTGAACGCATTCAAATATGGCGCACCGCCGCACGGTGGTCTGGCGCCGGGTGTGGACCGTATGGTCATGCTGCTCGCGAACGAGCCGAACATCCGCGAGGTCATTCTGTTCCCGATGAACCAGAAGGCCGAAGACCTGATGATGGGCGCGCCCGCCGAGGTGACCGCGAAGCAACTGCGCGAGTTGCACATTCGCTGCGTCGAGCCGCCGAAGAAAGAAAAATCCGAGTGACGAGATGGGGCCCAAGCGGCCCCATCTTGCCATTGGCCCCGGACAATGGGCCGCCCAAGCTGACGTGAAACGCTTTAACAACAGGACCAGTTGATGAGCGATAAAATCCTTATTCTCGATTTCGGTTCGCAGGTAACCCAGTTGATCGCACGCCGTGTGCGCGAAGCCGGTGTTTATTGCGAGATTGTGCCTTTCAACAAAGCCGATGAAATCATCGATGATTACAAGCCCGCGGGCGTGATCCTTGGTGGTGGCCCGGCCAGTGTGACCCATTCCGACACCCCGCGCGCGCCTGAGCGGCTGTTCAGCATGAATATCCCGATCCTGGGCATCTGTTATGGCCAGCAGACCATGGTGGCTCAACTGGGTGGCAGCGTTACCGCCTCAGACCACCAGGAATTCGGCCGCGCCTTCGTGGATGTGAAGGAAGCTTGCGCGCTGTTCGACGGTGTCTGGGCCACCGGTGACCGGGAACAGGTCTGGATGAGCCACGGCGACCATGTCGACCGGCTGCCGGAAGGTTTCAAGACCGTCGCCACCAGCGAAGGCGCGCCCTTTGCCGTCGTCGCCAACGATGAACGCCGCTATTATGGTGTCCAGTTCCACCCGGAAGTGGTGCACACGCCTCATGGCGCCCAGTTGATCCGCAATTTCGTGCTGAATATCTGCGGCTGCAAGGGCGACTGGACCATGGCCAGCTTCCGCGACACCAAGATCCAGGAAATCCGCGAGCAGGTGGGCGACGCCAAAGTTATCTGCGGTCTCTCTGGTGGTGTCGACAGTTCGGTTGTTGCCGTCCTGTTGCATGAAGCCATTGGCGACCAACTGACCTGTGTGTTCGTCGACCATGGCCTGATGCGCATGAATGAGGCAGAGCAGGTGGTCAGCCTGTTCCGCGAACATTATCACATCAACCTGATCCACAAGGACGCCAGCGACCTGTTCCTGGGCGAACTGGCCGGCGTCACCGACCCCGAGGTCAAGCGCAAGACCATCGGCAAGCTGTTCATCGACGTGTTCGAGGAAGAAGCCCGCAAGGTGGGCGGCGCCAAGTTCCTGGCACAGGGCACCCTGTATCCGGACGTGATCGAAAGTGTGTCCTTCATCGGCGGTCCGTCGGTCACCATCAAGTCGCACCATAATGTGGGCGGCCTGCCGGAACGCATGGACCTCAAACTGGTCGAACCGCTGCGGGAACTGTTCAAGGACGAAGTGCGGGCACTGGGCCGCGAGCTCGGCCTGCCGGACACATTTGTCGGTCGTCATCCCTTCCCGGGGCCGGGCCTTGCGATCCGCATCCCCGGCGAAATCACCCGTGAAAAATGCGATATCCTCAGGAAGGCCGATGCGATCTACCTTGAGGAAATCCGCAACGCCGGTCTCTATGACACCATCTGGCAGGCGTTTGCCGTGCTGCTGCCGGTCAAGACCGTCGGCGTGATGGGCGACGCGCGCACCTATGACCATGTCTGTGCGCTCAGGGCCGTGACATCGACGGACGGCATGACCGCCGACTATTATCCGTTCCCGCACGACTTCCTGGGCCGGGTTGCCACCCGCATCATCAACGAGGTGCGCGGCGTCAACCGCATGGTTTATGATATTACGTCCAAGCCACCCGGAACCATCGAGTGGGAATAGGCTGACCCAGCGGGGCGCACCAACCGGTTGCGCCCCGTTTTCTATACCCGTTGCATGTCATTCAAGGTTTTTGCATTTTGGGGCACCGCAACCTATATCTGGCGTATCGGCAGCAGCCCGGTTGACCTGGGCGGCTCGATGGGACGAGGGGGTCTATGATCGACATTTCATTTCTGCCCGTGTTTTCAAAGAGGCAGGTGCGCAGCTTTCATGAAAACGGCTATCTGATCTTTGATCCTGGCTTCAAGGCATCCGTTCTTGATGAAGTTATCGAACAATTGACCCCGCTTTATGGTCCGTCCCTTAATCGGGCAGACGGTTTGCAGTTTGGCCATGGCACCCGTGTACAGGATGCGCATCACAGGGCTCGTGCCGCCCGGCGGGTCGCAACGGCACCGCGCATCATGCGAGGGCTGGAACAGCTTTTTGGTCGCAAGGCCCATGCGTTCCAGGTCCTGAATTTTCCCATTGGTACCGAGCAAAAGGCCCATTCCGACACCATCCATTTCAACAGCATGCCCAGCGGCTATATGGTCGGTGTCTGGGTTGCACTCGAAGATATCGACGCCGACAATGGGCCGCTGGTCTATTATCCCGGCAGTCACAAATTGCCGGAATACCGCATGCAGGATTTTGGCCTGCGCCCCAGCTATGACGATTATGGGCAATATGAACAGGCGATCGAGCGCCTGATCGGGAAATACGACCTGAAGCCGGAGTATGGTCAGATTAAAAAAGGGCAGGCCATCATCTGGCACGCAAACCTGTTGCATGGCGGCTCGCGCCAGAAGGACAAGACCCGCACCCGGCACAGCCAGGTAACGCACTATTTTTTTGAAGGGTGCCGTTATTTCACACCGATGAACAGCACTCCATTTGTCCCGGCGTTCCGCGATCCGAACTGGATCAAGCCGATCCCGACACGGCTGGACAAATGGAAGCGAAAGCTGGGGCTTGCCACACCCTCGAAACCGCCGGTGGAAAAGGGACGGTAATCGCCGGCACACCCGGTGCCGTCTGCCCGTTCAGCCAACGGAAGCGCTCTAGTATGTACAGGTTTTGCTTTTTGTGCTGCACCGCACTATATCTTCGGGAACACGCGCACCCGCGTTCCAGTTAGGAGAGGCTTCCATGTCCACAAGCCCTAAAGACATTTCTGTCGACGCCCGTCCGAAACGCCAGCAGACCGCGAAGAATATCCGCGGCATGAAGGGCACGACACCGATCGTGTGCCTGACCGCCTATATCACACCCATGGCGGCGCGACTGGACAAGCATTGCGACCTTTTGCTGGTGGGCGACAGTGTCGGCATGGTGCTGTACGGCATGGAAAGCACACTCGGTGTCGATCTCGATACCATGATCCGGCATGGCCGTGCGGTGTGCCGGGGTGCCAAACAGGCGCTGGTCGTCATCGACCTGCCATTCGGTACCTATGAAGAATCGAAAGAACAGGCTTTCAGGAACGCGGCCCGTGCGCTGTCCGAAACCGGGGCGGGGGCCGTCAAGCTTGAAGGCGGCACCGAAATGGCGGAAACCGTGCGCTTTCTGACCCACCGGGGCATTCCGGTCCTGGGCCATGTCGGCCTGATGCCGCAGTCTGTGCATGCCCATGGCGGCTATGGCGCGCGTGGCCGCACGGTCGACGAATGGCAGCCGATCATCGAAGACGCGAAGGCGATTGCAGAGGCCGGCGCTTTTGCCGTGGTGCTCGAGGGTGTCGCTGAACCGCTGGCCCGCAAGATCACGCAGGAAGTGCCCGTACCGGTGATCGGTATCGGTGCCTCCCACGAATGCGACGGCCAGATCCTGGTGACCGAAGACATGCTCGGGCTTTTTGCCATCAACCCCAAATTCGTCAAGCGCTTCGCCGAAATCGGGCGCGATATCGAAGGCGCGATCGAAGCCTATGCGGGCGAGGTGCGCTCGCGGGCATTCCCGGCCGAGGAACATACCTACAAGATGCGCGGCGCCAATAGCTGATCAGTCCGGCATAGCGTCAAGAGCCGGGGAATAGGGGACCGGGTGCAACGTCCGGTCCTCGATACTGTTGACGAATCGGCCATGTTCCGCGCCCGTGCGTTTTTTGATCGCTTTCCATTCCTCATCCACCATGAAAGCAGCCCAGGCTGCCTTCATTGTGGCTTCGTCCGGCCAGTCCAGCAGATAGATAAATTCCAACTTTCCGTCGAACCTGCTTTCCCAGATCGCCTTTATACGGAAGCCGTATTTTTTCATGATGCGGGCTGCGTCGTCCCGGAAACGGGTGTGGAACACCTGCTGGTTCGCTTCCGGAATTTCATAGATGCGCAACTGCTGCACGCCGCTGTCTGTGAGGCTGATTTCGCCCGCCTGCGCGGTGCCGCCGGGGGCAGTCAAGGCAATGGCAAGCAGCAGACCCGGTGATAGACGAAAAAATCCGGTGTTCATGGCGCGCTCCCGTTTCTGTGTCTAATCCCGGTTTGTCTAACATATGGTGGTGCTCCGCGGTGCAGAAATGCGGTGGTTCGACCCTTGTGGAGGACAAATGGTGTCGCGCACCTGCGACGGGCGCGGGTTGTCCGGGCGTATCAGGAAATGGCTGTGTCGGAACACCAGGGGCCCTGCCGAAAATTCACCACATTCCGCTGGTGTCTATAGGGTTGTCTTCGGGTTTGCTTATATGGTCGGCTTTGGCTATGGTAGCCGCAATTTCGGGCATTGTGCCCGGTGGATGAACAGAATAACGGTATCGCAGGGCCCACGGGGCGGCGGTTTTGTCTGGGGAGTATGGTGTGTCGGACCTTCATTCCGATCTTCTGACTCAAGAAGTTGATGAGGAAGTGCGCCGCGAGCGCATGCGCAAGGCTTGGAAAGCCTATCGTAAATATATTTTCGGGACCGCGATCGGTATTGTGATCCTGGTCGCCGGTCGCGAAATCTACCAGTATCAGGTCAAGGTACAGGAAGAGGCGGCTTCGAACACTTTCTCGGAGGCCATGACCACCGCGGCCGACCAGGGCGCCGAACAATTCGACACCTGGAAAGGCGCGGTCGAGAACCTGGATGGCAGCTACAAGACGCTTGCCGAGCTGCGCCTTGCGGCAGCCGCCGCTGAAAAAGGCGATGTGGCAGAAGCACTTGCCGCCTATGACGCGGTTGCGGCCGATACGGGTGCCGACGAAAGCATGCGTGACCTTGCAACCTTCCTGGCCGGTATGCTGCAAGTTTCGAAAGGCGACAATGCCGCCGATGCCCGCAGCCGGCTTTCGCTTGTCGCCGTTAAAGGAAAGCCCTGGTATTTCAGTGCATTGGAGCAGCTTGCTCTTCTGGACCTCAAAGCCGGCAATCTTGAATCGGCCCATGAAAAATTCAGCCTGCTGGCGGACGATGCCGACAGCCCGCAGTCCATCAAAGCCCGCGCTGGCCAGTTCCGCAGCTTCGTGGAAGCGCGCCAAACTGTTGCACCGGCAACAGATGCCGCGCCCACGAGCCAGGATACCGAAGAAGAAGCACCGGCCAGCGAGGAGCCCGCTCAATGACAAAATCTGCCCTCCAGGCCGGTCTCCGGGCTGCCCTCATTCTTGGCTCGGCGCTGAGCCTCGCCGCCTGTGGCGGTGGCAGCAAACCCAAGAACAAATATGACGATGGTGGCCGGGAACGTATTCCGGTGCTGAGCTCGACCCAGTTCCTGAATGCGGATTCGGCAATTGCCGACCTGGCGGTCGTGCTGCCGAAACCGTACCGCAACGGCAACTGGTCGCAGGTTGGCGGCAATGCCACCCACACCGTGCAGCATCTGGCACTGGCGGACACCATTTCGCAGGCCTGGCGCACCAAAATCGGTGAGGGCGACGAAAAATACCAGCGCATCATCAGTGGCCCCGTGGCTGCGGACGGTCGCGTTTATGCGGTTGACGTCAAGGGTGATGTCACCGCCGTGTCGCTCGCGGACGGCAAGCGCCTGTGGCACACCGAAATCGACAATCCGGATGAGCGCAGCAAGGTCGGCTTCGGGGGCGGTGTTGCCTATCATGCCGGTCGTGTTTATGTGACCTCGGGTTATGGCATTCTGGTCGCCCTTGATGCCTCAACCGGCCGTGAAGTCTGGCGCTTCAAGAACCTGGTGCCGTTCCGGGGTGCGCCGACCGCCGTTGACGGCAAGGTGTTCGCGCTGACCCACGACAACCAGATGCTGGCCCTGAATGCCGAAAACGGCGAACGCCTGTGGGACCAGGTCGGTATTGCCGAAAACGCCGGCATGCTGGGGGCTGCAAGCCCCGCGTATGACGGTTCGGCCATGGTTGCCGCGCTGTCGTCGGGCGAACTGATCACCCTCCGCGGCGGCAACGGCCGTATCCTGTGGCAGGATTCGCTGTCGAGCTCGCGCCGCCTGACGCCTTTGGCCACCATTGCCGACATTGACGGCAGCCCGGTAATCGACCGCAACAAGGTTTATGCCATCAGCCACTCGGGCCGGATGGTCGCCATCGACATGCGGAACGGCGAGCGTTCGTGGGAAGCCGATATTGCCGGTGTGAACACGCCTGCGGTTGCCGGCAACTTCGCATTTGTCACAACCATTGACGCGCAGGTGGTTTGTGTGGCACTAGGCGACGGCCGCGTGCGCTGGGTATCCCAGCTTCAGCGGTTCCAGGACCAGGAAAAGCGCCGTGATCTCGTTAAATGGAACGGGCCGGTGCTGGCGGGCGACAGGCTTCTTGTCACCAGCTCCCATGGTTATCTGCTGAGCCTCTCGCCCTATACCGGCGAAGTGCTGAGCGGCATTGAGATGCCGGCCGGCTCGGAAACCGACCCGATTGTAGTAGACGGGACGTTTATCGTGCTGACGCGCGAAGGTGAACTGGTGGCCTATCGCTGATAGGCCACTTTTCGGATTAGTGGCCAATGAGCTTTACCCTTGCCATTGTTGGGCGCCCCAACGTGGGCAAATCGACCTTGTTCAACCGCCTGGTTGGCAAGAAGATCGCTATTGTTGATGACACCCCGGGTGTAACCCGTGACCGGCGTGAAGCCGAGGGCCGCATTGCGGACCTTGAATTCAGCCTTATCGACACGGCAGGCCTTGAAGAGGGTGAACCCGGTTCGCTGTCCGACCGCATGCGCAAGCAGACGGAACGCGCGGTCGAGGAAGCCGACATTACCCTGATGCTGTATGATGCCCGCGCCGGTGTCACACCCGCGGACGAGCATTTTGCCAAATGGTTGCGCCGCAGCAACACGCCCGTCATCCTGTGTGCCAACAAGTGCGAAGGCAGTGCTGTCGTCGACGGCATCTATGAAGCCTACACCCTTGGCCTTGGCGAACCGATCGGCCTTTCTGCCGAACACGGCGAAGGCCTGGGTGAACTGTATGCCGCCATTGTCGACGCGCTGAAGGAAAAAGGCATCGATCCTTACGAGGACCTGGAGCCTGAACTGGTGCGCGAAGGCCAGGGCAGGGACACCGGCCCGACCGAAGGCGACCTTGAATACCAGTATGTCGACGTGGAGGACGATGAAGTCATCCGCCCGCTCAGGCTGGCGGTTGTTGGCCGTCCAAACGCCGGCAAGTCGACGCTGATCAACATGCTGATTGAAGACGATCGCATGATTACCGGCCCCGAAGCGGGCCTGACGCGCGATTCCATCGCCGTTGACTGGGAATGGGACGGCCTGCCGGTCAAGCTGTTCGACACCGCCGGCATGCGCAAGCGCGCCCGCGTGAATGAAAAGCTGGAGAAACTGTCTGTTGCAGACAGCCTGCGCGCCATCCAGTTCGCTGAAGTGGTCGTGCTTTTGCTGGACGCCGAACAGGGCATCGAGCGCCAGGATCTGAAGATCGCCGAACTGGTGGTCAATGAAGGCCGCGCGCTGGTGATTGCCCTCAACAAATGGGACGTTGTCGAGAACCGGCTGGAAGCGACCCGCCAGCTCAAGGACACCCTGACCCGCAGCCTGCCGCAGCTCAAGGGTGTGCAGGTGATCAATTTCTCGGCGCTGACCGGGCAGGGTGTGCAGCGCCTGATGCCGGCTGTGGCCGAAGCCTATGAAATCTGGAACGCCCGCATCCCTACGGCGGCCTTCAACCGCTGGCTCAGCGAAATTCTTGAAAAGCACCCGGCACCGTCCGTGAACGGCCGCCGCATCAAGATCCGCTATGGTGCCCAGATCAAGTCGCGTCCGCCGACATTTCTCTTGTTCTGCAACCGTCCCGATGACCTGCCGGACAGCTATGTGCGCTATATGGAAAACGAACTGCGCCGCGCGTTCGACCTGCCGGGCGTACCGCTCAGGTTCGTGATGAAGAAGGGTGCAAACCCCTACGAAAGCCGGCGCAAGAAGCGTTAGGAAGCGTTTGGACCTTTGCATGGCCTGGCTTATAGTCGGGCCATGAAACGCTTGTTTACCATATTGGCCCTGGTGGCCACCTTCGCCGTGCCCGCCGCGCGCGCAGCCGATACGGCCATCACATTTGCGACCGACTGGAAGGCCCAGGCCGAACATGGCGGTTTCTATCAGGCCGTGGCCAAAGGCTTTTACAAGGAACGCGGCCTTGATGTCCGCATCCGTCCGGGTGGGCCGCAAACCGACCTGCCGCGCCTGATGGCCGCTGGTGCGCTTGACATCGGCATGGCGTCCAACAGTTTCCAGCCCCTGAACCTTCTGGCGTCCGGTGCCCCGGTCAAGGTGGTGATGACCAGCTTCCAGAAGGACCCGCAGGTGCTGATGGTGCATCCGGAGGTGCCGGCAACCGGATTCGGCGACCTGAAGGGTATGCCGATCTTCATTTCCGACAGCGCGGTTGCGACCTTCTGGCCCTGGCTCAAGGCCCGGTTCGGCTATGACGACAGCCAGATCCGCAAATATACCTATTCCTTGGCACCCTGGCTTGTGAACAAGGGCACAGTACAGGAAGGCTATCTGTCGTCCGAACCTTATTCGGCGGCACAGGCAGGTGTGACACCCAAGGTGTTCCTGTTCGCAGACGCGGGCTACCCGGGGTATGCCGGTATGGTGATGGTACGCAGCGCCTATCTGGACGAAAACCCCGATACCGTGCGTGCCTTTGTTGAAGCCAGCATCCTTGGCTGGCAGGACTATATCTGGGGTGATGCATCGGCTGGCAATGCCCTGATCCTGAAGGATAACCCTGAAATGACACCGGAGTTGCTGGCTTATGCCCGCAAGGAAATGCTTGCCAACGCCATGCTGGGCGACAAAGCCGGTGTCGGCACCATGACCGACGCACGCTGGCAGGACTTTTACGCCCAGATGTCCGGCCTTGGCATCCTGCCCGGGGGGCTGGATGTGGGGGCTGCCTACACGCTGGAATACCTGCCGGGGGCTGAGGACTGATGCTCACGGCACAGGGGCTTGCCTTCAGTTATGGCGACAGCCCCGTCCTGACCGATGTGGACTTTCGGGTGTGCAAGGGTGAAATCGTGTCGCTTCTTGGCCCGTCCGGCTGTGGCAAATCGACCGTTCTGCGGCTGGTTGCCGGCTTGCTTGCGCCGAATTCCGGATCAATCGCGTGGGACGCCGCCAACCATAAGGTCGGCTTCGTGTTCCAGGATGCGGCGCTGATGCCGTGGGCCACCGTGGCGGACAATGTCGCGCTGCCCCTGACCCTCGCTGGCGAGAGAAACCCTGAAGCGATCCAGCGCGCGCTTGGGGCTGTCGGTCTTGATGACCTGGCGGGCCGCTATCCCGATATGCTGTCGGGCGGCCAGCGCATGCGGGTGTCGATCGCACGGGCCTTGGCCAGCGCGCCCCACCTGATGCTGATGGACGAGCCCTTCGCAGCCCTGGATGAAATCCTGCGCTTCCAGATGAACAGGCTGCTTCTCGACCTGACGGCAGAGCGCGGCTGGGGCTGCCTGTTTGTGACCCACAGCCTCTATGAAGCGGCATTCCTGTCGGACCGCGTGCTGGTGATGCGGGCAGGGCGTATCGCCGGCGAGATCGTGCCCGGGCTTGACCGCAGCCTGGCACCCGCCGCGCAGCGTGCGTCGGCCCCGTTCATGGCCGCCGTGGCGCAAATCGGCCAGCTTCTGGAGGAAACACCATGAAGCTGAAGGCCATACTGCTGCCCATCGCTGCACTGGTCGTGCTTCTGGTCGGCTGGCATGTCGCTGTCGTTGCAACGGGTGTGCCCAAATTTGTGCTGCCGACGCCGGTGGCCGTGTTCCAGGCCCTTCTGGACAATTTCGGGGGGCTTATGGCAGCAGCCTGGGGCACGCTCAGGATCACCTTGTTTGCGCTCGGGCTGGCGATCTGCACCGGCGTGTTGCTGGCACTGTTGTTCAGCCTCAGCCGCACCTTTGAAATGACTGTTTATCCCTTTGCCATTGTGGCGCAGGTAACCCCCATTGTCTCGGTCGCGCCACTTGTGTTGATCTGGGTCGGTATCGACCATGTCGACCGCGCCCTGGTCATCATTGCCTGGCTTGCGGCCTTTTTCCCTATCCTTGCCAACATGTCGGCGGGATTGAGAGCAGTCGATGGTAACCTGAACGAGCTTTTCACCCTGTACCGCGCAAGCCGCTGGCAGCGCTTCTGGCGGCTTTCCTGGCCCACGGCCTTGCCGTACCTGCTGGCCAGCCTGAAGGTCAGTGGCGGCCTTGCGCTCATCGGTGCTGTGGTCGCAGAATTTGTGGCGGGTTCCGGTGGCGCAACCGGTCTTGCCTGGAAAATTCTTGAAGCCGGCAACCGCCTGCAGATCGAGAAAATGTTTGCAGGCCTGATGATCCTGAGCCTGATGGGCGTCCTGATCTTCTATGGTTTCAGCCTGCTGGAATGGGTGCTCATGCGCCGCGGTCGTCGCTAGAGCTTTTTGGCGTTCCGGTTCAGGATCGGGTCCTCAAGGCTGGCCGTTAACGCCATAATTTCGGCGATAAGGTCGGCCCCCAGGCCTGCTTCGACCAGTGAGCTTTCAAGATGTTCGAGCGTGCGTTTGAAATGGGTTTCATTCAGCCCCATGTTGCGTACCAGTTCGGCATGCGATTCCTGCATATAGTAGGCCACACCCTCGGACTTGCCGCAAAAGACCATGGTGAGGAACCAGTGCTGCTTGCGGTGCAGGCGTTCGCTATCGACATTTTTGAAAAAGGGACTGGTCAGATCGTCAACCAGCAGCTTTTCATGAAACCGCGCAATGATATCGTCAAGGGTGCCTTCGTCACCAATTCGATCCATCAGGGTGCTCATTCTATTCCCTTTCTTGACGGAGGCCCGCAGGACAACATTGTAACACCTGACAGCGGGTGTGCAATCGCGCAGCGATATTTTCCCCGCAGCGGCAAGGTGCGACACAATAGACCTTGTGCGCCTGCCGTATCCACGCTAGCAAGCGAGCCATGATGTACCAGACCCGCGATAGAGACCGTCGTGCCGTTGGCTATTGGCTGCTGTTCATGGCCTTCATGGTATTTGCCATGGTGGTTGTGGGTGGTGCGACACGGCTGACCGAATCCGGCCTGTCCATTGTCGAATGGAAGCCGGTTACCGGTGCCTTACCGCCGCTGTCGGAAAGCGACTGGCAGGCCGAGTTCGCCAAATACCAGCTCAGCCCGGAATACAAGCTCAAGAACCTCGGCATGAGCCTTGAGGACTTCAAGGGTATTTTCTACTGGGAATGGGCGCATCGGCTGCTCGGGCGCCTGATCGGGCTGTTTTTCCTTGCGGGCCTTATATGGTTCTGGATACGGCGGCGCATTCCCTATGGTTACAAGGCACGCCTGATAGCCTTGTTCCTGCTGGGGGGCGCGCAGGGTGCGCTGGGCTGGTACATGGTCGCTTCGGGCCTGGTGAAGGAACCCGCTGTCAGCCATTACCGGCTTGCGGCGCACCTGTCGCTGGCCCTGTTCATCTTTGCCGCCATCTTCTGGACCGCACTGTCGCTTCTGAACCCGCGCCCGCCCGCACAGGCACGCGGGCCGCTGAAACCGCTTACCCACACCGCCATGCTGGTGCTGGTGCTGCAACTGGTGATGGGCGCGCTTGTCGCGGGCCTGAAGGCCGGGCACATCTTCAATACCTGGCCCCTGATGGGGGACGGTCTGGTGCCCGACGGCCTGATGCATATGGAGCCCTGGTGGCGCAACCTCTTCGACAATGCCATTACCGTGCAGTTCGACCACCGCATGGGAGCCTATGTCCTGACCGCGCTTGTTATCACCATCGTTTGGTGCGCGCGCCACGCCGCACCAGCCATCCGCAGTGCCGCCTGGACAGTTTTTGCCGCTGTGGGTTTGCAAATGACGCTTGGCATCATCATGTTAATAAAGGAAGTTCCCGTGGACTGGGGAACCGCCCACCAGGGTGGTGGCGTGCTTGTGCTCGCGGCCCTGGTAAACCTGATACATAAACAAAGGCGAGGGGAAAGCCGATAATGAGCGAGGATAAAGAGTTCGTCACCATCTATGTGATGGCTGAAAACGAGGATGTTGCCGTGCATATGGCCACGGCGCTGGTGAAAGAGCGCCTGGTGGCGTGCGCCAATGTCAACACCGGTACACGGTCGATCTATGAATGGGACGGCATTATCCAACTGGATAACGAAGTGACCATCTTCATGAAAACCACCGCCGACAAGGTCAGCGCGGCGGTTGAGCGGCTGAAGGCGCTGCACAGCTATGAAGTGCCCTGCATCACCGTATTGCCCATCGTGGGCGGCAACGAGATGTATCTCGACTGGGTTGCCAAGCAGGTTGGCCAGGAAGCGCATCCGTCCTACGAGGACTGATCGAGCCAGAGATTATAAAGGGCGGCGCCATCGGTGCCGCCTTTTCCTGTATGGACAGTACCATCCTCAATGATGATGGCTTGGCCGTGGCCCTTCAGGCCCCAAAGCTCGCCTTTCAGGAACACTGTCATACCCCAACGCAGGCCGGCGGCTTGTGTTCGGGCCGGCAGCGCATATTTCAACCAGGCTTCACCTTCCGTGATCTTGCCGACATCGGCACGCCAGCCATCGTCTGCCGGTTGGTCATTCAGGTAACCGCGCCACGGGCTGTCCCAGTCGTGGCCATCAAGGAAGGCGGGCACCAGCAGAATATCGGCGCCGTCCGCCACCAGCGGTGCCGCGCTGTCTTCAAACCAGCTATCCGCACAGATCAGCACGCCGAACCGGTGGCTGCCCAGGGCAAAGGTCGGCTGGCCGCCGGCGCGCCAGGGCGTGGTGAATCCGGCCTCGGACGGGATCGGGTGCTCCTTGCGGACGGCGTCATTTTCGGGCTGGCCGTCAGGGCGGAATACAAAACTTGCATTGAAGATCGGGCCATGGCCGTAGCTCAGGCCGTCGTCATAGATGCCGGCGGTCATCAGGGCTGATGACCCTGCCACGATCGTGACACCATATTCCTTCGCAAGATCACCGTAAACCGACTGCTGGACGGCGGATATCTGATCGGCGTAACTTCGTAAAAGTGATGCAGAAACAATGTCTTTGTCATCAAAGATAAAGTAATTTTTAAGGAAAGTGATAGGGCGCCTGATCACAAGTGGCAGCATGGCGCCCTCCATATCGCCCGCGTCCAGAACCCGGCTTTTGCTGCCCGCGGCCAAAAGCCATGTGCCCAGATGCTCGGGCAACAGGACAACCGTATTGTCGCCAAACCAGCCCTTGTCCCGTGCGGCCTCGAAATAGCCGGCGAGTTTGGCACGGAAACGATCTGCGGTCGCATAGTCCGCGGGTTCCATGAAGGGCTCGATGCCAACCACATTGCCAGCACCACGGTTGGCGCCAAAGCTTTCAATATTTTTAAGGTGAAGGGAGCGCGGGGTGCTCAGGTCCGGGCTGAATCCCGGCCAGAAAAGGTAAAAGGCGGCGGCCACAGCTACCGCCAGGGTTATCAGCTTTTTCTTATGCCGCATGCCGCTCAGTCATCGGCGAGCCGCACGACCTGTTTGCCGAAATTCTTGCCGGCCAGCATGTCGATGAAGGCCTGCGGGGCGTTTTCGATGCCCTCGGCGATGCTTTCACGATACTTGAGCTTGCCTTCCCTGATCCAGCCGGCGCCAACACCGACCCATTCGCGGCACAGGTCCGGATAGTTGGAGACGATAAAGCCCTGCATGCGCACACTGCGGCCCACCAGCATGAACATGTTGCGCGGCCCGGCCGGCATGTCGTCCATGGTGGCATTATAGGCCGCGATCAGGCCGCACAGCGCCACGCGGCTGTTGAAATTCAGGTTGGCGAACACGGCTTCCATGATCGGGCCACCAACATTTTCAAAATAGACGTCGACGCCGTTCGGGCAGGCGTCGCGCACTGCCTTGGGCAGGTTGCCGGCGGTTTTATAATTGAAGGCGGCATCGAAACCGAGCTCATCCTTCAGGTAGGCGACCTTGCTGTCCTCGCCGGCACTGCCGGCAACATGGCAGCCCATGATCTTGCCGATCTGGCCGACAACCTGGCCCACAGCGCCGGACGCAGCGGAGACAAACAGGTTTTCGCCTTCTTTCATCTCGGCAACACCCTTCAGGCCCACATAGGCGGTCATGCCCGGCATGCCAAGGATGCCAAGGTAATAGGACAGGGGCGCAAGCGCGGGATCGACCGGCTGGAAGCCCTTGCCGTCCGTGACCATATAGTTGGCCCACAGACCCATGCCGGTCAGGTACGTGCCGACCGGGTGTTTGCCACCATTGGAGGCGACAACCTTGCCAACCACACCTGCCTGCAGCGGCTCCCCGATCTGGAAGGGTGGCACATAGCTTTTGACGTCATTCATGCGGCCGCGCATGTAGGGATCGACCGACATGCAGATGACCTGCAGAAGCATCTGGCCTGCAGCCGGCTCCGGGATCGGCGCGTCGGCAAGTTTGAAGTTTTCGGCGGTCGGCCAGCCGACGGGGCGGCTGTTCAGAAGGATCTGTTTATTGCTCATTTGGTACGTCCCCAAGCGGATTATATCTGGGCATGATATGGAGCAGGGGCGGGGAAGTGCAAGAAACCGGTCAAAAACAATGGGGTATTTAATTACCGTTTTTTCAAGCCATTGAATTTACGTATATTTTTCAAAACATACCTCGAAAATAGCCGTTGACAGCGCCCCGATTATGCATATATTCCGCGCCTATTACGGATTTTGGGGCCTGGGCCATGTTTGGCAGGCGTCAGGCTCTAGTTGAACAGTAACACCGGAAATTCCGGTAACCGAGGCAAATTGCGATGAAAACCTATAGCGCAAAACCTTCGGAGATCGAAAAGAAGTGGCTTGTTGTTGACGCCGAAGGCGTTGTACTCGGCCGTCTTGCACAGGCAATTGCCGTCGTTCTCCGTGGCAAGCACAAAACCACGTATACCCCGCACATGGATTGCGGCGACAACGTGATCGTTATCAACGCTGACAAAGTGAAACTGACCGGCAAGAAACTGTCGGACAAGGTTTACTACCGTCACACCGGCCACCCGGGCGGTATCAAGGAAGCCACTGCTGGCGAAATCCTGAATGGCCGTTTCCCGGAGCGCGTGATCGAGCTCGCTGTACAGCGCATGATCCCGAAAGGCCCGCTTGGCCGTCAGCAAATGCGCAACCTGCGTGTATACGCCGGTACCGAACACCCCCATGCAGCCCAGGAGCCTTCGGTTCTTGATGTCGGCGGCATGAACGTGAAGAACAAGAGGTAATCAACATGGCCGATCTTCAGGATCTCAAGGAAATCACCGGCACGGCGAAAGCTGTCGAAGTGAGCGAAGAGCGCAAGCCGGTTGTTGACGCCCAGGGCCGTTCCTATGCCACCGGCAAGCGTAAAGACGCTGTTGCCCGCGTATGGGTAAAGCCGGGTTCGGGCAAAATCACGGTCAACGGTCGTGACCAGGACGTTTATTTCGCCCGTCCGACCCTGCGTCTGATCGTGAACCAGCCCTTCCAGGTTGCTGGCCGCGTAGACCAGTATGACGTTGTTGCGACTGTAACCGGTGGTGGCCTTTCGGGTCAGGCCGGCGCGGTGAAGCACGGCATTTCGCAAGCCCTGCAACTGGCCGAGCCGGACCTGCGTGGCGCGCTGAAGGCCGCTGGCTTCCTGACCCGCGACAGCCGCGTTGTAGAACGGAAAAAATACGGCAAGGCAAAAGCCCGTCGTTCGTTCCAGTTCTCCAAGCGTTAAGCGAACACAAGTTTTCTGTTCCGAGTTTCTGTTTCGAGTATCACAAAATTCTGTTCAGAGTGCGAAAGGCTGTCCCATCCGGGGCAGCCTTTTTGCTTGGGCTGTTGACCGCGCCCGGGAAACAGGCATCATCAGCGCCTGATTTGTTTTTTCTTGGGGGATTTTAAATGATTAAACACTTTATGCGAACCGCCGTGCTGCTGGTCATGCTGGCGCCTGCCGCCCATGCGGACGAATTTGCCGATGAGGTCAAGGAACTGCTCGACCTCAGCCATTCCCTGGAGCCTTCGGTCAAACTGATGGACCAGATGTTCCGGTCCATGACACCGCTCCTCAAAACACAATTGAGCACCAGCCTCAAACAACAGGGCAAGTCATACCACGAGGAAGACCTGGACAATTTCCTCGACGATTTCCGTGTGCGCGCGGTCGCCCGTTTCAGCGAAAAGCTTGTCCCCGCAATTACCGAACAGTACCGGCTTCATTTCACCCTCGATGAATTGCAGCAGTTGACCGAGCTGATGAAAACGCCGGTCTTCCAGGCCTATGCTTCCAAAATCCCGGCCGTGATGGAATCCCTTCAGACGAAGGGCCAGAAACTGGGCCAGGAAGTCGCGATGGAAGTCGTTGGCGAGATGATGAAAGACTATCCGATGTTCCAGTAGGCGCTTTGCCGACCTGCTTTCTGGAAGCCGCCCGCCACCGGGCGGCTTTTTCCTTGCCATGATCTTGCCACGCCGCCTGCACATTTCCCGCCCGAATTGTGTGTCACACAATGTTTCGGGAACCGTGCAAGGCCACCGCAGAGACAGCCTGCACCAAAACCATGGAGAGGAATGAACATGACCAGGAATATCGGGCAGATCAGTTTTCTTGTTGGCAGTATCTTTGTGCTCCAGGCCTGCGCAACCGACCCCTATACCGGGGAACGCAAGGTCTCCAACACCGCCATCGGTGCGGCTATCGGTGCCGCGGCCGGCGGCCTTGGCGGCGCCATCGTTGGCGGTTCCAACAAGCGCAAGGCCGTGCTCATCGGCGCTGGTATCGGCACGCTCGTGGGTGGCGGCGTCGGTTTCTATATGGACCAGCAGGAAGCCAAACTCAGGAAGCAACTCCAGGGCACAGGCGTACAGGTGGTGCGCGACGGGGACAATATCATCCTGAACATGCCGGGCAATGTGACGTTCGATACCGACAGCACGGTGGTCAAGGCCCAGTTCACCGACGTGCTGCATTCTGTCGGCCTTGTGCTCAAGGAATATAACAAGACCTATGTGGACGTGTTGGGCCACACCGATTCTACCGGTGCGGAAAGCTATAATCAGCAACTGTCGGAACGCCGCGCGGCTTCGGTGGCCGATGTACTGGCTGCAAATGGGGTTATCCGCGAACGGCTGATCGTGCGTGGTCTGGGCGAACAGTATCCGATTGCGGACAATGGCACGCCCGAGGGCAGGGCCCAGAACCGCCGTGTGGAAATTGCTCTTTCCCCGGTTGTGGAATAGCCGTTCTGCGGAAAAGCACGCCGTCGGGTGCGAAATAAAGTGGGCCCGAGTGATTGACTGCGGCCTCCCGGTATGGACAATGAACTTTGGTTTAAAACCATAAAATCAAAGCTCGTCTTACCGGGGGAAAGACATGGATATCGGAGTCCCGATCCGGGAACTCGGCGCTGTTGAATGTGGCGCGCTTATTGACGCTGTTAAAGGCCTGGATGCGGCGGTCTGGGACCGCTGCGATATTCGCCAGCAGGCTTTCGACGTGCATCGCCGCACAAAATCGATCGTTCTGCTGTTTGCGGAAGGCTGGCCAAACCTGAAGGTTCGCCCCTTTGCGGGTTGGCCCATTTTGGCGGACGTCGTCAATCCGGTGATCGACCGGGTCCTGTCAAAACATTATCCGCCTGGCGGCCATGTTATCCGGTCGATGGTGGCGAACCTGGTAGCTGGTGGCGAGATCGAGGAGCATTATGACGCAGGGCCGTCCTTTGCGATCGGTCACCGCATTCATGTGCCCTTGCAAACGAATCCGGGTGTACGCTTCACAATTGACGGCCAGCTCCATACCCTGAAGGTGGGCGAAGCCTACGAGATCAACAATCTCAGGTATCATGCTGTGCTGAACGACAGCGACGAGGATCGCTATCACCTGATCTTCGATTATGTGCCGCCGAATCCCGCAGCCGCGGCGGCACGCTGAAGACGCACTGATTCAGTCTTAATGATTGCAGTCCGGGCCGTGTACATGGCCATGATCATGGTGATGGTCGTGGCCATGGTTGCAGTGCGGGCCATGCACATGATGGTGGCCGGATTTCATATATTTGGCCATTTTTTTCATGAGCAGGTCGCGCTTCATTTTCGACAGATAGTCCAGGTAGGTCATGCCTTCCAGGTAATCCATTTCATGCTGGATCACGGTCGCCAGGTCGCCTTCGGCTTCCAGTTCACGCGCGACACCGTCGCGGTCCAGATAGGTGACATGGATCGCGCGCGGGCGGCTGACTTCCGCCGAGATGCCGGGGAAACACAGCGAGGCCTCTTCCATGCTGCTCTTTTCCTCCGAATACCAGACAATCTTCGGGTTCACGCACACCAGCGGGTCCCGCACGCCCTCAGGCTGCAGGTCGAGCACGATAATCTGCTTCAGGATGCCGACCATGTTGGCGCCAATGCCCACACCGCGTTCGGCATACATGGTTTCCAGCATGTCGTCGATGATGGCGCGGATGCTGTCGTCCACTGCCTCGACCGGTTCGGCCTTTTTGCGGAAGATGGGGTTGGGTGCATATACAAGCGGCAAGACGGCCATGGCATTTTCCTGAGCTGGCGTTGAACGCTGTTTCTATATCGTGCGGCCCTGCGCGTGTCACGGTCTTTCGGTAGGGTAATGTTGGCCGTGTTCGGCGCAATTTTAGCTTTCTGATCGCACTCTGTTAACCTGCAAGCGCTAACATACCCTCATTGGATTGAGGGGATTACCCATGCTGGACCGTTTGGCAGGCGGCTTTCAGGAACTTGTCATCCTGGCAGGATTTTTCACGCTCGCAAGCCTTGTGGTGCGGGGTCCGCGTGCGCTTGTCGACTGGAAAGCCGCGCGCGCCGAATGGCGGACCAACCTGATATATTTCATCACCGACCTTGTGTTGATGGTGCCTGTCCTGACCCTCATGAGCCAAGGCATCGTCGCTTTCATGGCAGGTGCCGGCATCGCCGGCATGGCCAGCGATCACATCGCAAAGCTGCCCGCCTGGGTGACGGTGCTCCTGATCGTCGCGGTCTCGGACCTTGTTGGCTACTGGCGCCACAGGCTGATGCATCTGCCGGCCTTATGGCCTGTGCATGCCGCGCACCACAGCGACCGGCATGTCGGCTGGCTTACGCTGATCCGGTTCCACCCCATCAACCGGCTGGTTGCCGTGGGCCTCAACGCAGTGGTGCTGACCGCGCTCGGCTTTCCCGTCTGGGCCGTGGTGATCGACGGCTGGGTGCGTCATTTCTATGGCTATTATGTTCACGCCAACCTGGGCTGGCGGTACGGGCCATTGCGGTATGTATTTGTGAGCCCGCACCTGCACCGCTGGCACCATGCCAGGGACAGGGAGGCAATCGACAAGAATTTTGCCACCGTGTTTGCCTTTTATGACCTGCTGTTCGGAACCTTCTACAGCCCGGCGGCACCTGCTGAAAACCTGGGTGTTACCGAGACGGATTATCCCGCGGCCTGGTGGGGGCAGATCCTCTATCCCTTCAGAATCTGGGCCCGGCAACGGACCGCGCCGCGCACGGCGCCTAAACCGGCAGAGTAGGCCAGACCGTACAAGCTTTTGATTGCCAAGGTCCCGGCCCTCGGGCAGTCTGCACATCCTGTGCAAAAGGGGAGCCGTTGAACAATGGATACGGGCGCAAAAGGCATTGTCGATTTTGGCGCGGTCAAACCGGTCAGGGAGGAAAGCCTGCCTGCCGACGAAAAGCTGATCTCCGGCCAGCCAATCCAGATTACCGAAAACATATATGCGGATACACGCGGCCGCTTCTTCACCGGCTACTGGTCGTCCGCACCCGGGAAATGGCGCATCAATTGCGCCGGGGACGAGGAATTCTGTCATTTGCTTGAAGGTGTTGTCGAACTTGCGGATGAAGCCGGAAATATCAGCCGCTTCGTCGCGGGCGACAGGTTCGTTATCCCGGAAGGCTTTGTTGGCACATGGGAAACTGTTGAAGCCTGCCGCAAGCTTTATGTCATTTGCGCCGTCGGCGACTGACCGGCGCCGCCGTCGGCCCGGATGCCGGCGCCGTGAATTGACAAGCCTTTTCATGCGTGGAAAGCTCGGCGCCGAAACGGGCCAACATACCGCAACAGACACACAGGAGTGACATATGACCACCGGAATCACCAATCTGATCGCGGGTCTGGCGCTGGGAACCGGACTTTTTGCCGGTGCTGCACTGGCCGACGACCGCACCCCGGCCCCCGAAGGTGCAGCCGTCTATTTCATCAGCCCGCAAGACGGGGACACGGTAAAGGGTCCTGTGCATGTCGTCTTTGGCCTGAAGGGCATGGGAGTTGCGCCGGCCGGCACGGAAAAAGCCAACACCGGGCACCACCATCTGATCATTGATGTCGACCTGCCGCCGTTTGACGAAAATGTGCCGATGGACGACCAGCACCGGCATTTTGGGGGCGGTCAGACCGAAACTGAAGTCACGCTGGCGCCGGGCACACACACCCTGCAACTGTTGCTTGCCGACCAGAACCACATCCCGCACAACCCGCCAGTCTATTCCCAGAAGATCACCATTACCGTCACGGAATAGGGGAAAACCATCGTCTCCAAATGAAAACGCCGGCGCATCAGGCCGGCGTTTTGCTTTTGAAGCCTATTCCAGGACAAACTGGGGCGGGTCCACCGCTTCCCAGTGTGCGGGCGAAATGCGCCCTCTGAATTTTGGCATGTTGATATGGCTTGCGAAGGTTGCATTGCGCAGGTCGCACAGCCGCGCGCTTTCAACGCTGTTTCTGACACAGCTCCGCAGGCGCTGTTCGGGTGCAACCAGTGTTTTATCCTTCCAGTCCACTTGATGGGAAATCCGGGTCGCAAGCAGTTCCGACTGGCTATTCAGCGCTGCGAAATAGTCTGTGAAATCCTTGTTCACATGGTCAATGATCGCAACAAGCGCCTTTTGGTCCCGGACTGTCAGCAGGATATCGCGGGTATCGGCAAACACGTCATTTGCACAGGCGATCCGGTCCTCGGTCGCATCAACAAATCTGGATACAGATTTCTGTAACGGTTTTATAGGGTTATACCGCCGAACATTATTGGGCGCTTCCGGCACTTCGCCACACAGCTCAACTAGGCTGGGGAGTTCGGCGAGCGCAGCCTCAAGACTGGCGTCCGGTTGCGGAACGGTCGGGTCTGTGATTGCGACAAGTGCGGCAAGGGCGAGTATCTTCATGTCCGGACCTCCTCAATGGGGTAAAGCCTAATCGGGAAACACTGCTCGGCTTGATTGTGCTTGGCAAAACCAGCGCGGTAAAGAGTTTTCTGCTTTAATGGCAGTGTGCCGATGGCTACTCTGCAGCCGTGCCGAAAAGCCACCGACCCGCCTGTGCCATTAAAGGAGCTGACCATGCCGCACCTCGTGATCGAACATTCGCGCGATGATGATATTGAAGTCCTTGTCCCTGCCATGATGAATGCCGCCCACAGGGCATCCCTCGACAGCGGCCTGTTCGACGAACTGGACATCAAGGTGCGCGCCTATCCGTGTGATCACGCACTTGTGGCTGGCCGGGACGAGAAATTTATTCATGTTACTGTATACCTGCTGTCCGGGCGGGATGACGCGGCCAAGAAGGATCTGGCCATGCGGGTCCTGGACCGGATTGACGACATCGTGCCGCCTGTGGCGTCACTGAGCGTCGATATCAGGGACATGAACCGGGCGGCTTACAGCAAACGGACCGCCTGACAAAAACAGGGGAGGACCAAGCCATGAACAGATTTCTTGCCATTCCGGGCCTGTGCCTGCTGGCGACCGCCGGTGTCGCCGCCGCGCCGGACGAACCTGCACCCACCGAAGTGCCGCGCCTGCACCAGATGGTCGCGGACGTATCGGCCAAACGCATCGAGGCAGATATTCGCAAGCTGGTGGGCTTCGGCACACGCCACAGCCTGTCCGATACAAAATCCGATACCCGCGGCATTGGTGCCGCACGCCGCTGGATCGAGGCCGAGTTCAGGAAGATCAGCGACACCTGCGCGGCACCGCTTGAGGTTTATACCATTTCGGGCACATTCACCGGCAAGCGCATCCCGACGCCGACCGAGATTGTCGATGTCATCGCCGTGCAGCGCGGCATCCTTGATCCCGACCGGGTGATCATCATGTCGGGCGATATCGATAGCCGCATCTCCGATCCGGTCAATTTCACCGACGATTCACCGGGGGCCAACGACAATGCCTCGGGCATGGCGGGTACCATGGAAGCGGCGCGAGTGCTGTGCCAGACCAAATTCCCCGGCACCATCGTCTATTCCGGCCTGTCGGGCGAAGAGCAGGGACTGTATGGCGGCAAGGTGCTGGCAGAACACGCCCACGAAAAAGGCTGGCGCATCATGGGCGTGCTGAACAACGACATGATCGGCAATATCGCTGGTATCAATGGTGTGATCGACAACACGACAGCGCGGGTATTTTCGGAAGGCACACGGGCGACCGAAACAGAGAAAGAAGCCACGGAACGGCGCTATGCCGGTGGTGAAGTGGACAGCCCGAGCCGCAACCTGGCCCGGCTTGTCGACCGCCTGGCCGACCAGTATATCCCCAACCTTGATGTCATGATGGTCTATCGCCTGGACCGCTTCGGCCGTGGTGGCCATCACCGCCCGTTCAACGAAGCCGGCTGGCCGGGCGTGCGCATCATGGAAACCAATGAAAACTACAATCGCCAGCATCAGGATATCCGGGTCGAAAACGGTATCAATTATGGCGATACCATCGATGGTGTCGATTTCGACTATGCCGCCAAACTGACGGCCTTGAATGTGGTGACCCTGGCATCCGTAGCCGGTGCGCCACCTGCGCCCGTGAAGGTCGAACTCACAGGGGCGGTCGAACCCTCGACCACGATTTCCTGGCAGATGCGGCCGGACGAGAAGGAAACCGCCAATCTGCGCGGCTTCCGCATCTATTGGCGCCTGACCACCGATGCACAGTGGCGCTGGAGCCGGTTTGTCGGCAAGGACGCCAGGTCGTTGACCCTCGACAATGTCGTGATCGACAATTATTTCTTCGGGGTTGCCGCGGTCGCGAATGACGGACTTGAAACGCCTGTTGTGTTCCCGGGGTCGATGGGCGCATTCGACCAACTGCCGGCGCCCGCCGCAGAATAGGAAAACCAGATGCACGGGGATTGGCCGGAATTCTGTCGCGGTCTTTATGCTGCGGCTGTCAGGTCGGCCGATCCCTTGCTTGTTGTGCCGCCCGCCCTGCCGGACCCGTCGCCCTGGCGCGCGGTTCGGGTGATCGCGTTCGGCAAAGCCGCGGCTGCGATGGCTCGCGCCTTCGAACTGGCCTGGCCCGACGTGCCGCTTGGTGGCATTGCTGTGTGCCGGTATGGCTATGCCGTGCCCTGCGACCGGATCGAGGTTCTGGAATGTGCACACCCGGTGCCGGATGCTGCGGGTGTCGCGGCAGCAAACCGCGCGCTTTCTGTTGCACATGCAACAGGTCCGGATGAGATGTTGCTCGTTCTGGTGTCCGGGGGTGGCTCGTCGCTCCTGTGCGCGCCGGCAGCGGGTATATCGCTCCAGGACAAACAGCGTATCACCGGCACCCTCCTGAACGCGGGCGCGCCGATTTCCGATATCAACTGCGTGCGCCGCCACCTGTCTGCCATCAAGGGCGGGCGGCTTGCGCGCGCGGCCGGCAAGGCCGGTTGTATCCGCACCCTTGCGATATCGGACGTTGTTGGCGACTGCCCCAGCGCAATCGCGTCGGGGCCCACGGTGCCGGACAGCAGCAGCATTGCCGATGCCGCCAGGGTGCTGAGAAGCTATGGTATACAGGCACCCGAATCATTGTGCGAATCGATCGGACCCGATGACCCGGTGTTCGCCAGAAGCCGTTTTGATATCATCGCGTCCGGACCGCAGGCCATTGCTGCGGCGGTCGCTTACGGGCGCGGGCAGGGCTTTGATGTCCGGGTGCTTGCGGACGACTGTGTTGGGGAAGCGCGGGATATCGCGGCACAACATGCAGCGATGGTTCAGTCCCTGCTGGCCGGGACGCACACCCGCCCGGTCCTGCTGTTGTCTGGTGGTGAACTGACGGTCACGGTCAAGGGCGACGGGCAGGGCGGCCCCAACCAGGAATATCTGCTGGCGCTGTTGCAGGCATTGCCAGCCGGCGCACCCGTGCATGCCTTTGCCGCCGACACCGACGGCATGGACGGCACTGGCGGCGCGGCAGGGGCCTGGTTCACGCCCGAGATACGAGCCCGCGCACCGGCGCCCGGTCCGTGGCTCGACCGCAATGACAGTTTCGGTTACTTCGGACGGCTTGGTGCGTTGTTCCGAACCAAGCCCACCCTGACCAATGTCAACGACCTGCGTGCGATTGCCGTTGGTGTGCCGGACCACTGACAGACATGTGATGGTCAGGCGATCGCGCGCTATGCTATAGCAGCAGCATGATAGCGGATTTGGGAATATCGATGGTCTTGAATGTTTTCCGTCGTGGCACTTTGTGCCTCATCTGGCTTGTCTCGTTGTGCCTGTGCGCGCCCGTCGGCGCGACGGCAACACCGCTTGTGGAAACAGAAGCCAGCCACAGCAAGCTTGCGGTCTATCTGGAAACCGACAATATTGCGCCCGGCCGGTCAGCCTGGCTTGCGGTGCATATCGAACCCCGGGATGGCTGGCATACATACTGGCTGAACCCGGGGGACAGTGGTGCCGCGCCGATCCTGGACTGGACCTTGCCTGCCGGCCTGCAGGCCGCAGCGCCGCTTTATGGTACACCGCATGCCATTCCAACCGGCCCCCTGGTGAATTATGGTTATGACGGACCATCGAGCCTTCTGGTGCGCCTTGATGCAACCGGGGACGTTGCCAGTGCCATGCCGGTCCATCTCTATGCCGAGTGGCTGGTGTGCGCCACCGAATGTGTGCCCCAGTTTGCAGAGCTGGACCTGTCGTTTACGGCAGGTGCAGGTGCCATGGACCCGGCCAATGCCGGCATATTTTCCAAGGCCCGCAGCGCACTGCCCGAACCGTCATACTGGGACGCACGGCTGGAAGTGGGCGCCGGCCAGTCCGGCCTGACGGTGTTCATGGCCACTGACGAGGCCGATGGCCTGGAAAGCGTCCAGTTTTTTCCGGCAGCAGAAGGTGTGCTGACCTATGCCGCGCCGCAGGCCTGGATACTGACCGGTGAAGGCCTTGGTGTCAGGCTTGAACGCGCGCCCGGTGCCCCGCAGCCCGGCAGTGCTGCCGGTGTGCTTGTTCTCGGTTTCAGAGACGGCACCCATGGCAGTTATGACCTCAGCCCCGAATTGGTCCTGAGCGCAGCCAGTACAAGCACCGCCGATCCCGCCGGGGTCGGGACCGATAGCTTCGGCCTGCCGCTGTGGCAAGCGGCGCTGTTTGCATTGCTGGGCGGCCTGATCCTCAATCTCATGCCCTGTGTGTTCCCGATCCTGTCCCTGAAAGCCTTCGCCTTCATCTCGGCCAACCAGCGCAGCGTCGCGAGCCGCAGGGCCGATGGCTGGGCTTATACCGGCGGTATCTGGGTCAGCTTCATGGTCATCGTCGGCATCCTGATGCTGCTTCGGGCCGGTGGCGCCGCCATCGGCTGGGGCTTCCAGCTTCAGGAACCGCTGTTCGTTGCCTTTCTGGCGCTGTTGATGGTGTTCGTGGCCCTGTCGCTGGGCGGCATGTTCCATATCCGGCTGGGTATCGAGAATGCGGGCGCCGGCCTTGCTGCGGAAGAGGGCAGCAAAGGCGCCTTTTTCAAAGGCGTGCTGGCGGCACTGGTCGCCACGCCCTGCACGGCGCCGCTGATGGCGCCGGCCATCGGCTTTGCGCTCACCCAGCCCGCTGTTGTGGTATTTACGATCTTCAGCCTGCTCGCGCTGGGTCTGGCGCTGCCGTTCCTGGCGCTGTCCTACAGCGAAACCCTGGCCCGGATGATGCCGCGGCCTGGCGCCTGGATGGAAAAGGTCAAGGAAGCTCTGGCTTTCCCGATGCTGCTGACCGCAGCCTGGCTTGTCTATATCTTCGACCAGCAAGCCGGCAGTGCCGCAACCTTTCTGCTGATCGCCATGATCATAACAGCGGCCTTCGCCGTCTGGCTGTGGCAACAGGGCACAGGCCCGGTGCTGCGGCTGATCTGTGTCGCCTTGTTGCTGGCCGCTGTGTTCGGCTTTGTGCGCATGCTGCCACTCGCACGCACGTCCCCCGCGGCGCAGGTGGAGGCGGGCGACGACAATGCCTACAGTCCCGCGGCCCTGGACCGCCTGCTGGCGGCTGGTGAACCGGTCTTCGTCTATTTTACCGCCGACTGGTGCATCACCTGCAAGGTGAATGAAAAGCTGGTGCTGGACCGGGACGAAACCGCGGCCCTGTTCAGCCGGAACAGGGTACGCATCCTGAAGGGTGACTGGACCAACAAGAACGCTGCCATTGCCAATGTGCTGGCCGAATATGGCCGTGCCGGCGTGCCGCTGTATCTTTATTATGCACCCGGCCAAAGGAAGGCCGTCGTCCTGCCCGAAGTACTGACCCTGGGCGCCATTGAAGACGCTCTTGCAACCAACCCCTGAACGATTGGAGGACAAACATGAGTAATATCTGGATACGTACCTGTTTTGCGGCTGCGTTGGCCCTGACCTCCGTTGCCGGCAATGCAGCACCGGTGCCCGGCCAGCCGGCACCGGCTTTCACCGGCACCACAAGCAAGGGGGAAAGCATCTCGCTTTCGGATTTCAAGGGCAAGCGTGTGGTGATCGAGTGGACCAACCATGAATGTCCCTATGTGCGCAAACATTATGAAAGCGGCAACATGCAGCGCCTGCAGCGCGCCCTGACAGAAGAAGGGGCGGTGTGGATTTCCGTGATTTCGTCTGCGCCGGGGACCCAGGGTTTCGTCAGCCCCGCAGAAGCCGACAATCTGACCGCCAGCCGCGGTGTTTATGCCGACCATGTGGTTCTTGATCCGGAAGGCGCGATTGGTCGGGCCTACGAAGCCCGCACCACGCCGCACATGTTTCTGATCGATACCGACGGCACCTTGCGCTATATGGGTGCAATCGACGACAAACCGTCTGCAAACAAGGCGTCCCTGGACGGCGCCACCAACTATGTCGCAAATGCCTGGGCCGCCGTGCGGGACGGCCAGACCGTCGAGCCCGCCTCGACACGGCCCTATGGCTGCTCTGTCAAATATGGTGATTGATGCCGGGATGCCTGGCGGACGCCGCCGCTTTTTTTTGCGGCTCGCGCGTCCGCCAGCAAAATTAATGATGTGTTAAACCTATTGATTGAGACTGGTTGACCTGTAAGATACGGCCAACCAACAATTTTTTCAGGCAGGCGCGCGCCCATGTTTCTATTCATCGGTCTGATTGTCGTCCTTGTGATGGTGTTCGGCGCCTTTTGGCTGTCGGGCGGCAATTTCGGGATCATCCTGAAAGCCATGCCGACCGAGCTGATGATGATCTTTGGCGGCTCCGCCGGCGCCTTTATCAGCGCCAACTCGGGTGGCGTCATCTCCGGGGCCCTGAAGGGCGTCGTGACGGTGGTCAAGGGACCGCACTGGCAGGCAGAAGATTACCGCGATCTTCTGTGCCTGATGTTCCTGATCGCCAAAACGATACGGACCAAGGGTGTCGTGGCCATCGAGGCCCATATCGAAAACCCAGAAGAATCAAAGATTTTCCAGCAGTTCCCGCGCATCGTGGCAGACCATCATGTGGTCGAGTTCATCTGCGACTATGTGCGCATGATGACCATGAACTTCGAAGACCCCATGCAAATGGAAGACGCGATGAACATGGACCTCGAAAAACACCATAAGGAACTGCACGAACCGCAACATTCGCTGCAAACCATGGCAGACGGCCTGCCGGCTGTGGGCATTGTGGCAGCGGTACTGGGTATCGTGAAAACCATGGCCGCCATTGCCGAGCCGGTGGAAGTGCTGGGCGGCATGGTGGGCGGCGCCCTGGTTGGTACCTTCCTGGGTATTTTCCTGTCCTACCTGATCGTGGCGCCGATCGCGGGTCGCCTGAACCAGATTCTGGAGCAGGATGGCCAGTTCATGAACCTGATCAAGATCGTGCTGGTGTCGCACCTGCAGGGCAATCCGCCGCAGATTTCGGTAGAGATCGGCCGACGAAATGTCCCGTCGGCGCTGATGCCCGGCTTCATCGAGCTCGAGGAAGCCATTGCAGAGCTGCCGCCTGACATCTAAGCGCGGACCCGCGTTCACTTTTTCATAAAATCAATGACTTGTTGCCGGCCATTCGTCAGAATGGCCGTGTTTCACACTAACGAGATCGGAGCTAGCCATGCCTCAGTCCAGGAAACTTCGTGCCGGAATTTTGGGAGCCAGCGGATACACGGGGGCCGACCTTGTCCGCCTTCTGATTACCCACCCGGATGTGGAAATTACCCTGATGACAGCAGAGCGGAAGGCCGGCCTGCCGCTCGTGGATGTGTTCCCGCATTTTGTCGGTTACGACCTGCCGGACCTGATCGGCCTCGACGAAGTGGAATGGCCTGCTGTCGAGCTGGATGTGGTTTTCTGCGCCTTGCCGCACGCCACCAGTCAGGAAGTGATCAAGGGCCTGCTGCACGCCACCAACCACAGTCTTCTGGACGAACTGATTGTCGAGACGCCGGCAGACCTGGCGTCCAGCATTCAGGGCGAAGTGAAGGTGGTCGATCTTTCGGCGGATTTCCGCCTGCGCGATACCGAAACCTATGCCAAATGGTATGGGCGGACCCACCAGGCCACGGAGTTGCAGCCGAAGGCTGTCTACGGCCTGCCCGAAGTGTACCGCGAGACAATCAGGTCTGCGTCTCTTGTCGCGTGCCCTGGCTGTTATCCCACCGCGGCGCTGCTTGCCCTTGTGCCTGTGCTGAAGGCCGGCCTGATCAGCCCGCATGATATCATTATCGATGCCAAATCCGGCGTGTCAGGGGCAGGGCGGTCGCTGAAGGAAAGCAACCTGTTTGTAGAAGTGGCGGAAGCCATGCATCCTTACGGTGTCAGCCACCACCGCCATATGCCGGAAATCGAGCAGGAGCTGGCGGTTGCCGCTGGCGAAAACCTGACCATCAGTTTCACGCCGCATCTGGTGCCCATGAACCGGGGCGAGCTTGAGACCATCTATGTGCGCCTGAGTGAGGGCACCACAGTCGAGGACCTGCGGGGTCATCTGATCGAAACCTATGCCGATGAGGCTTTTGTGCATGTGCTCGGGGAGGGTATAGCGCCCGCGACCCGCATGGTGCGCGGCTCGAACAACTGTGTGCTGAACGTGTTCCCAGACCGTATTCCGGGCCGTGCGATCATCGTCTCCGCCATCGACAACCTTGTGAAAGGCTCGTCCGGCCAGGCGGTGCAGAATATGAACCTGATGTTCGGGCTCGACGAAACCACGGGTCTCATGCAGGCGCCGATGTTCCCGTGAGTGACGTGAAGCCCCTTTGCCGGGACACGGCGCTTGGCGGGCGGCTGAGCCCCTTCAAGGGCATGTGGCCGTCCGTGCCGGACAGCACCTATATCTTCCATGGTGCGCAGGTGGTGGGTGATGTCACGTTGGGTGAACATGTCAGCATCTGGCACAATTGTGTGCTCAGGGGCGACGTGAACTCGATCGTGGTTGGTGAACGCAGCAACATCCAGGATGGCACGGTCATCCATGTCAGCACCCGTACATACCCGACCACCATCGGGCGCGACTGTCTGGTCGCGCACATGGTCATGCTGCATGGCTGCACCTTGAAGGACCGGGCTTTTGTCGGCATGGGTGCCATGGTCATGGACAATTGCACGATCGAGGAAGACGGCATGCTGGCGGCAGGCGCCATGCTGACGCCGGGCAAGACGGTGGGCGAACGCGAACTGTGGGCGGGCCGGCCCGCAAAATTCGTGCGCATGCTGACCGATGCCGAACTGACCAAGAACCGCGGCATGGCCGAACATTACCGCCTGCTGGCCGAGCAGCACAAGGCCGACGGCCTCGGCCAATTAACCGCAAATCCTTATCCCTGAAGCAAAATTGCCATAGAATCGTTGCATTCTTGGGGTTGTTTCTATAGCAGATAGCCCCAAATGGTTAGGTAGCCCCAGCCATTATGGGGCATAGCTATTCGCGTTACTGTCAGTCTTTAACCAAGAGGTATTCCCATGAGTTTCGAATTGCCTGCGCTGCCGTACTCCGATACGGCACTTGAGCCCCATATTTCCGCGCAAACCCTCGGTTTTCACCATGGCAAACACCATAACGCCTATGTCGTTAACCTGAACAAGCTGATCGAAGGCACTGATTTTGCCGGAAAATCGCTTGAAGACATCATGAAGGCCACCGCAGGTGATGCTTCGAAAGCTGGCGTATTCAACAATGCCGCCCAGATTTGGAACCACACCTTCTATTGGCATTCGATGGCACCGAATGGTGGCGGCAAGCCTTCGGGCGCACTCGCGGCCAAAATCGACGAAGATTTCGGCAGCTATGACGCCTTTGTCGAGGCCTTCAAGACCGCTGGCGCAACCCAGTTCGGTTCAGGCTGGGCCTGGCTGGTGCTGAACGCTTCCGGCAAGCTGGAGGTGGTCAAGACCCTGAACGCCGAATGCCCGCTGACCGATGGCAAAACCCCGCTCCTGACCATGGATGTATGGGAACATGCCTATTACCTGGACTTCCAGAACCGCCGCCCGGACTATATCGCCACCTTCGTTGAAAAGCTGGTGAACTGGGACTTTGCGGCCAAGAATTTCGCCGACGCCACCGCATAAGCGGGCGCGCGACCCTGAAACGGGAAAGGGCCGGAGAAATCTCCGGCCCTTTCTTTTTGTATTCCCATCGCCCGCCTTTACCAGGCAGCGCCGTTCTGGGCGCTGACCATGCAATAAAGCATCGGGACCGACAGCAGGGTGTTGGTGCGGCTGAACAGCATCGCCTTGCGCGCGGCAGCCGGTTTGGCGGCGGCATCAGCCTCGACGAGCCCAAGGGCGATTTTCTGGTTCGGCCAGATGATGAACCAGACATTGAACCACATGATGATGCCAAGCCACATGCCGATGCCGATGCCGCGGGTGCCGGCCTGCACGGTCAGGGCGTCAACCAGATAGCCGTTTGCATAGGCAAGCACCAGGCCGCTCGCGATGGTGAACATGGCACCCCAGCGGAACCAGAACAGCGCCTTGGGGGCGATATGTTTGCCGATGGCGGGTTTCATTTCGTCCGGGATCGCCGGCATTGTCGGGATCTGCACGAAGTTGAAATACCACAGAAGCCCGATCCACATCACGCCCGACAGCACATGCACATAGCGCGCATAGAAGGACAGGTCGTAGCTGGACCCGGCCTGAAGCATCAGCGCCAGCAGGATTCCCATCAGGATAAAACCGGCGATAACCGTATTCTGCAACGAGCCAAGGATTTTGGCCATCAGTTGTCTCCCCTCTTTGTATGAGCATCAGATACTCAGTACCCCGCGCGAATCTTAGTCCCGACCCGATATTATTACAAGCGGGCGACATGGCCTGTGCCATATGGCCGGTGCGGGACCGTTGAATTCAGTTGCAAATCCGGGCCCGCATCGCCATCTTGCCGCCATGCAAAACCCTGACGAAAACACCCGCTACTGCCTTGAAATGGTCCGGAAGGACGACGGTGACCGCTATTTTGCGGCGCTGTTCGCCCCGCGCGATGCTCAAGCGGGTCTGTTTGCGCTGTTTGCTTTCAATCAGGAAGTGGCCAAGACCCGCGAAACGGTGTCCGAGCCCATGCTGGGTGAAATCCGGCTGCAATGGTGGCAGGAAGCCCTGGACGGGCTGTCGGAGGGCAGGGTGCGGGAACATCCTGTTGTGCAGGCACTGGCCGAGATCCCGGGCCTTCCCGCGGTACTGCCATTGATGGCCGAGGTCCTCGAAGCACGCCGGCAGGATATGTATGACGAAGGCCTGGCGGATTTTGCCGCGCTCGAAGCCTATGCCGACGGTGTGGGCGGGGCGCTGTCGGAAGCGGCCCAGTTGATCTGCTGGTCCGATGCGCCCGTGTCTGCCCGCAAGGCGGCGCGGGCGTCGGGCAGGGCATGGGCCATGCTCGGGCTTGTGCGTGCCTTGCCTTATCACTGGCAGTCCGGTCGCAATTATGTGCCGCAGTCGGAAGCGGACCCAAGCGCGTTTCAGGATGCGGACAAGCTTTTTGTTGCACTGGAGCCGGTCCTGGCCTCGATGCTGCAGCATGTGGGCCGCGCTCTTGACGAAAGCAGGGAACAGGTGGCAGCCGCCGGCAAAAAGGCCAAACCGGCGCTCGCAATCAATGGCCTGAGCAAACTGTATCTGAAGCAGTTGGCGAAGGTCGGCAACAATCCCTTCAAGCTCCCGGATGTCGAGCCCTCGAGCCTCAGGCGCCTTCTGGCCCTGTTGGCAGCGTCTTTCCGCCGCAGGCCCTGACCAACCTTCGATAAAACGACACATTGATAAACGACCAAAAGCCCGCAGGCACAGGGCCGGCAGGCTGTTTAGTCGGAAACAGGCCGATCAGGCCTGGATGTCTACACGTTCGCCAACACCCGAGGCGGTAGCAGACGGCTCGGCTTCCTTGCGTTCGATTTCCGAATCCTCGGCAGCCTTGCGTTCGGTAGCCGCAGATTCAATCGAACCGCTCCGCCCCTGTACAGAGACGGTCTGCGCATTGGCAGCAGATGAACCTTGAATGTCCATTTTTATCACTCCAGCGGCGTGTGATAACCCATGACACACGCCCTCTCAGCACGTACAACTATAGCCGAAACTGCGTTTTTACCCAAGGCTATAGTGGCGAATCGCGGCTAATGCGCGTCAAATACAGCGTCCGCGCGCACGGACAACGCTGTCAATGGCCTGAAAAAGGACCCGGGATTTGGCTAAAATTTTATCTAACCGAATCATTCCCCTGAGCCTGGCGCTGCTGTTGGTGGCCTGTTCCAGCGGCCCGGAAAAGCGCGCGACAGAGGATGCGGGTCCGGTTTCGGTCCGCGCCCGCAATGCACTCGCGGGCGAAAATCCCGACGGCCTTGTCAAGGTCGGCGAGGGCTTCGAACGCGCGGGCGACCTGTCCGGCGCCCTGAAGCTTTATATGCAGGCCCAGGCCGCGGACCCGGTCCTGGTATCCGCTCGGCGCGCCATTGCGCGGGTTTATGTCAAGCTTGGCAGGCAGGACGCAGGTATCGCCATGCTTGAGACACTGCTGGCGGAATTTCCGGCGGATGCCGATGTGCGGCGCGACCTGATCCAGGCCCAGATCCTGGTCGGGCAATATGAACGCGCATCAGAGCTCGTCACCCCCATTATCAGTGCCAACACCCCGCCGCCCGAATTTCTGGACCTCGCAGGCCGCCTGGCCGAGGTTCGCGGCGCCACCATGGAGGCGCGAGGGTATTTCGACCGGGCACTGAAAGCCGCGCCGACCTATACGGCAGCAAGCCGGCATCTGGCGCTTTCCTTCGCGCTGGGGGGCGACTATGAAACGGCTGTCGCCCTGTTGCAGGCCGGCATGGACCGGGCGGACACGCAGATGGAAGCACAGGAAAACCTGGCGCTGGTTTATGCGCTGTCCGGTCAACTGAATGCCGCCCTGCATATTGCCCGGGCGATCATGCCGGTCGACGAAGCCCGAAACATGCAATTCTATTATGCCTTGCTGCCGAAACTGGACAGGCGCCAGAAGGCCGAGGCGCTGATGTTCAACCGGGTTCCGACGGATGTGCTTAAGGGTCTTGACGGCAACGCGGCAAAATGACCCCTTGAATGCGCGGGCCGGGGCAGTTACGAAGGCCCCGCACAATGAAACAGACCGACAAGGGGTTCTCGTGAAAACATGTCGTGACATGGCTGAAGTCCGCGCCGAAATCGACCGCGTCGACCGCCTGATTGTACCGTTGCTACTTGAGCGGCTGGGCTATATTGCGCAGGCCGGCCATATCAAGTCCGACCGGGGTGCCGTGCGCGACGAATGGCGTATCGAGGATGTGGTCAACAAGGCCAAGGCAACCGCCGAGGGCCTTGGCGGTAACAGTGCCTATATCGAGGATATCTACCGCCACCTGATCGACTGGAGCATCGCGCACGAATTTGTCGTCTGGGACAAGGCGAACGATAACAGCGCCACGGATTAACCCGCACCCGACTGGCAGCGTGTGCAGAACGCGGCCGCTGGGTCGGCTGCCAGCCGTTTTTTTGCAATGTCGTCCCCGCACCTGACGCAACAGCCATAATCGCCGTCATCGAGCCGCGCCAGCGCTGCATCAATTTTCTGCAAAGCCTGCTTGCGCCGCCCGGCGATAGCCTGGTTCATGGCCTGGCCCTGGAGAGCGTCCATGCGCGACAGGCGCCCCACTTTTTGCTGGTCCAGCTCGACCGCACCCCGGCTTTCGCCGGCACTGGCGTCGACGTCCTGAAGTTCGGCCTTCAGATGGGCAAGGCGCGCCCTGATTGCAGGTTCATCCATTTTTGCCTTTCCTTCCGATCCAGACGTCGCGCAATATCGCCCCAAGGTCAAGGTTGTGACGCCATCACAGCCGACAGAGGTACCGGACCAAGGGGAGGGCACATCGTGGCAGACACAGGTTATTTGCTGGCGCTGGACCAAGGCACAACCAGCACAAGGGCCCTGGCCATCGGGAAAGACCACAGCGTCCTCGCGGTTGCCCAGATGGAATTCAAACAATATTACCCGGCCAACGGCTGGGTTGAACATGACGCCGCCGAAATCTGGTCGACGGCGGTCAAGGTGCTTGACCAGGTGGTCGGTGAACTGGCCGAGAGCGGTCGACACCCGATTGCCCTTGGCATTACCAACCAGCGCGAAACCACCGTGGTGTGGGACCGCAAGACCGGCGAACCCGTCCACCGGGCTATCGTATGGCAGGACCGCCGCACGGCAGCGCGCTGTGACCAATTGAACGGCCAGGAGGGCATTGCCGCCCGTGTGAACCGCCAGACCGGCCTTTTGCTTGATCCCTATTTCAGCGGCACCAAGATTGCCTGGATATTGACGGCAGAGCCCGACCTGCGGCGCCGCGCTGACGCCGGTGAGCTGGCCTTTGGCACGATCGAATCCTATCTGTTGTACCGGCTGAGCGGCGGCGCTCGCCATGCGACAGATGCCACCAACGCATCAAGGACATTGCTGTGCGATATTCGTTCAGCAACATGGTCAGACGAACTGCTTGGCCTTTTGGAGGTTCCGCACGCCCTGATGCCCGAAATTGTCGACAATGCCGGGCGTTTTGCAGTGGTAGCCGATGGTCTGCCAGCCGCTGGCGTGCCGATCGCCGGGATGATCGGCGACCAGCAGTCTGCGGCGGTCGGCCAGGCCTGCATCGCGCCGGGGCAGGTGAAAAGCACCTACGGAACCGGCTGTTTTGTGCTGCAGAACACCGGGCGCGAGCTCGTCTATAGCCGGAACAAGCTGTTGTCGACCATTGGCTACCGGCTTGGCGGGGTCACCTCCTATGCGATTGAGGGAAGCATCTTCAATGCAGGGACCGTGGTGCAATGGTTCCGCGACCAACTGGGCATTATCTCGTCCGCATCGGAAACCGAGGACATTGTCTCGGCCCTTGAAGACACGGGCGGTGTCTATATGGTGCCGGCCTTCACGGGCCTTGGCGCCCCGCACTGGCGTGCAGACGCCCGTGGCATCGTGGCCGGCATAACACGCGATACATCCGCCGGCCATATTGTGCGGGCAGGGCTTGAATCGGTGGTTTACCAGACCTCTGACCTGTTCCGCGCCCTGAAGGCAGATGGCGCCCAGGCGGCCAATGTGGTGCGGGTAGACGGCGGCATGGCCGCCAACAACTGGTTTGTGCAGTATCTGGCCGACATCTGTGATGTGCCGGTCGAAAGACCGGTTTCGGTCGAGACCACGGCTCTTGGGGCCGCGCTCTGTGCCGGTATTGGTGTGGGTATCTGGGCGGACCTCGATGCCGCAACAAAATCATGGAAACTGGACCGGCGGTTCGAACCGGGTATGGAGACCGGACGCCGCCAGACAGTATTGAAGGGTTGGCAGGGCGCACTGAAACAGTGCCTTTCTTAATGAAGGCGATTATTTCAACAGACAATGAAAAAGCAGACCTGATTCCTGTCTTCTGAGTCAAGAACAGGATAGGCCAGTATGGCGACGTGCGTAATATTCGCTAAACTTTATACTTTGAAATATTTGTTTAAGATTTTAGACAATCGGCACTATAATAGCCTGCATGTAACGACCGCTGGCATGAATTTGTACAGACGCCCGTTACGAGACCCGGAGGGCTTACCCCCATCGCCCTCCGGGTCTTTTTTTATGGCCCCGCACCATGCGCAAAAAGAAAGGGGTGGCCAAGCCACCCCAGGCGTGACCCCGTGGGCCGGGGTGGTCTAAAGAAATCTATTCAGCGGCGCTTCGGCCGGTATCAATGGCTGCATCGACATGGGCCTTGCGGGCATCATGTTCGGCAGCAACCCGCATATCGTTTGCCTGCATGGCTTCGATATCGATATTGGCAAAACCCAGAATACCCATGTCTCCATAAGCCCTCTGGATTTTGTCCCCCCAAAGCCCGATATCCTTCACAATCGGCACGATCCGGCTAAAGAGCCCGGTCCGGAACATGCGCATGCCTTCGCTTTTCTCCAGAAATTCGTCACATTCCTTCACCGGATAGCCCAGAAGCTTCCAGACCTCGCTGTTCTTGAACCGGTCCCGCATCAGGTAACAGGCCTCGATCAGGAATTCCTCGCGCTCGTTGCGCTCGGCCTGTGTCAGCGACGGATAGAATTCCCTGAGCGCAAGGCGGCCGAAAGCCACATGGCGGGCTTCATCCTGCATCACATAGGCATTTACGGCGGCGGCAAGCGGGTCTGCGGCATTGTCGCGGATATTGGCGAACGCGGCCAGCGCCAGTCCCTCAATCACCACCTGCATGCCAAGGTAGGTCATGTCCCAGCGGCTGTCCGACAGCACCTGGTCGAGGAGGGTCTTCAACGGCCCGGTGATAGGGTAGGAGACACCGATCTTTTCGACCAGCATCTTGTAGCTTTCCACATGGCGCGCTTCGTCCATCACCTGGGTGGCGGCATAGAATTTGGCTTCGGTATCGGGCACATTCTGCACAATCTTGGCGGCGCAGATCAGGGCACCCTGTTCGCCGTGCAGGAACTGGCTGTTCGACCAGGCCGCCTGGTGCCTCAGCGCTTCACCCTGTTCCTTCTTCGACATTTTCATGAAGAAATCGGCGCCATAGAGCGGAAAATATTCGATCGGGATGCCGAGGGGATTGTCGGGGTCCATGTCATGCGACCAGTCGATGCGGGTTTCCGCATCCCACTGCATGGTCTTGCCCTTGTGATACAGGTTCAAAAGGTCCTTGCGGTCGTCGCTATAGTTCCAGTTGAACAGGGTCTCATAGTCCTGGGGCACTTCCCACTGTGCATCTTCAAGTGCAATCGCATAAAGCGGATCAAGAGCCATGCTTCCCTCCCTGTCATCACAGCAATATTAGACCTTATGGTCCAGAAAATAGCAGCAATGAGCGGGATCGGCAAATGACATATTTATCAATAAAGATGGGGAGGCCTTGAAAAAAGAGAGGCAGCCGCCCGAGAGCGACTGCCAAGTTCCAGGGTAGAAGAGCCTAAAGGCTTTAGAAGCTAAGCTTCTGAGACCCACGTCCGAATTCGGGGTAGGCCTCAAGACCCAGTTCCGCAAGGTCGGAACCAAGCTCCTCTTCTTCCGCCGACAGGCGGATGCCTACGGTCGCTTTGAGGGCGAACCAGGCAATGGCGCTTGTGAGGGACACAAAAGCGCCAATCGATGCCACGCCGATAAGCTGCGTGACGAAGCTGGCATCTGCGTTGGTGAGCGGCACAGCCATGGTGCCCCAGATACCGCAGATCAGGTGAACGGAGATGGCACCAACGGTGTCGTCGATTTTCAGCTTGTCGATTGCCGGTACGGCGAAGACAACCAGCACGCCGCCAACGGCACCGATCAGGGTGGCGATCAGCGGGGTCGGGGTGTCGGGGCCGGCGGTGATGGATACGAGGCCAGCAAGGGCGCCGTTCAGGACCATCGACAGGTCGACTTTCTTGTAGACAAGCTTGGTGACGAGCATGGCTGCGATCAGGCCGCCGCACGCTGCCATGTTGGTGTTCAGATACACGTTCGAGATGGCAACGGCATCAACAGCGCTGCCGAGGGCAAGCTGCGACGAACCGTTGAAGCCGAACCAGCCGACCCACAGGATGAAGGTGCCGAGGGTGGCAAGCGGCATGCTCGAACCCGGCATCGGGCGAACCTTGCCGTCTTCGGTGAATTTGCCGATACGCGGGCCCAGGATGATGGCGCCGATCAGCGCTGCCCAGCCGCCGCACGAGTGCACGATGGTCGAGCCGGCGAAATCGACAAAGCCCATTTCCGAGAGCCAGCCGCCGCCCCACTGCCATGCACCCTGGATCGGGTAGATGACACCGGTCAGCACAACGGTGAAGATCAGGAACGGGAAGAGCTTGATACGCTCGGCCACGGTGCCGGATACGACCGATGCCGCGGTTGCCACGAACACGACCTGGAAGAAGAAGTCGGATGCGGCTGCATAGTTGGCATCGAAGGTCGCGCCTTCAGCGGCGGTTGCGGCCGCATCGTCTGCGCTCCAGGGCAGGAAGGTGCCGATATAGCCACCGTCCACGCCATTATACATGACGTTGTAGCCCATCAGCAGATACATGATGCAGGCAACGCCGAAGAGCGAGATGTTCTTCAGGCAGATTTCACCAACGTTCTTGGAGCGCACGAGGCCGGCTTCCAGCATGGCAAAGCCGGCGGCCATCCACATAACGAGAAAACCACCCACCAGGAACAGGAGGGTGTTGAAGACATAAGCTGTTTCGGCGCTGACTTCGGCGGCTGCGGGAACCGACAGCATAACCGCGCCTGCCGCGGCGACGAATAGCTTCTTGGGCATGAATTTGGAAATCATTCTAAAACTCCTTAAAGCGCCGCGGCGTCGGTTTCGCCCGTGCGGATACGCACGACCTGATTGAGGTCGAGGACAAAAATCTTGCCATCGCCAATCTGGCCTGTGTGGGCGGTTTGTTGGATGGCCTCGACAGCCTGTTCGGCGACGGCGTCGTCGGTCGCGACTTCGAGTTTCACTTTCGGCAGGAAATGCACTTCATATTCGGCACCGCGGTAGATCTCTTTCTGACCGCGCTGACGTCCATACCCCTGAACTTCCGTGACCGTCATGCCATTGATGCCGATCTGAGCGAGGGCGTCCCTGACCGGGTCTAGCCGGTGAGGCTTGATGATGGCTATGATATATTTCATAACGGCTCCCTATGGTTGCTGTGGTTCCAGGGAGCTTAAGAGCAGCTTCTGTGCCAGTTTAAGAAATGTCGGTTTTTCAAGCCCTTAGCCAGAAATGTGGCAAAAATAGGCTTAAAATTGTGCATAAATATTACTAAGTGATTAAAAATTAAGCAGCGAAATTGCTCGCTGCTTGTCTGTTTTTTGTCATTAATTTCGTGCCGGCAGGGCTATGGCACCGGCCCCGCGCCACCGCCGGCATGGCCGTCTATTCGGTCGGCTGGCCCTGGCTGCGTTTCTGGCGCTGGTTCTCGATAATGGTATCGGCACCCAATTCCAGGCAGGCATTGTTCATGGCAGCAAAAATCTCGGAGCCCTTGGTGGCCTGGCCGCCAATGGCCATCTGGAATGCCTGATAACCGGCGGATTCACCCAGCAGGCCTGCGGCATCGTCGCCCATGCGGCCCAGAATGGCCACAACCCGGCTGTTTGCGCGGCTCTGCAGGCGTTCATTCAGCTTCTTGGCCAGCGCTTCGTCCTTGCCGGCAACCAGGTCGACAACCTGCCGGAAGGTCAGCGGCATCAGGAAATCGACAGCCGAGGCGCCGATGTTGCCATAATAGCTGCACAGGTCGTCATTGTCGTCGGCCCGCGCGGGCAGGGTGCACAGAACTGTTGCAGATGCAACAACCGCCATCACAAAATGCTTCATCTTTTTCTCCATCCTTGCCGTTCATTTACCGCCATCATCGGCGGCGGCAAATGAACCGACAATGAATGTCCGGTTGCCTAGACCAGCGGCGGCGGCCCGACGATGAACTGCCGGTTGGCGGTCCTTATTTCGGCTGCGGCGTCGTCATACAGGAACGGCAGGGTGGCATAGCGCAATCCCCGGGTCACCGGCGTTGCTTCATGGAGCAGCGAGCAGGAGAAGACAATCGCGCCACCCGTGGGGGCCTTGTAGCGGGTCGTGCCATATTCCGGGAACCAGAGCTCGCCGCCGTCATAGTCCTCGGCATTGAGGTTGATGGTCACGGCAAAGCGCCGATGGGCCGTACCGGCGGTGGTATTGTCGCGGTGCGCGCGGAAAAAGCCGCCTTCCTGGCCATCATAACAGGCGACAATATAGCGCTCGATCCGGGTTGCGGTAAACTGGAACGCCTTTTCGATCTGCGGGATAAGGCGCTGGCGCAAGCCGAAGCGCAGTTTTTCGCGCAAGGGTTCAGCGGCAATATCCACGTCATAACGCCGCTTGAAGGACGGGTCGAGCTTGCCAACGGTCTTGCCGTCCCTGTTTTCCATGAAACCCGAAGATTTTGGCTGGCCGGCTTTATAGAGCTCGATCAGTTCCTTGCAGAAAGCAAGGTCCAGCACGCGCGGTACCAGGAGAACCGGCGCCCAGGGTGCGGCTTTCACGCCGGCATGGTCGGCGGCTGCGGGCAGGGCACGCATGGCCGCAATATAGGCGTTCGGATTGCCGACACTGCCCGATGCCCAGACCCGCAATTGCGGATCAAGGATCACCCAGGTCGGATAAAAACGTTTTTGGTCGCTGTCCGGCGCCTTGCGGATCAGGCCATAAGTTTTGGCGATGGCCCATTCGGGATCATGGAATATGCGCTGGGGCGGAAATGCGCGGTCCAACAGCGGGTCCTTCAGGTCCTGGCCCCGAATGCTGACAGCAAAAGAAACAACATTGCTGTCGTCGCGCGGCAGCCGTGCATCCGCGACCGCCTGCACAAAGGCGCGGGACGACGGCTCGTCGATATGCCCGATGAAGGCGAGGGCGACAAAACGCCCGCCCATGCTGGAGAAATGGAAGGTCGGGTTGATCGGGGTCGGGGCAGTGAACCATGGTGCCGGTTCGCCCCATCCGATCGGGGCATTGCGTGACATGATAGATATATCTCCAAACTGGCCCATGTGCGCCTGTCCTGCTTGCGCCGCGCATGGCCAACGGTCCGGCATCTTACACATCACCCCGCTTTTGACCAGTATCCACATGCAATCTGACCGCTAAATCTGCGCAGGTTTACAGGCAAGCGGGCGCCGGGCGCACCCGGAACAGGTTGACCGCCGGCGCGGGATCGACCAGCATGGCAAAAAAGGGAGACCGGTCATGCGATTAGCTTGTTTTATCACCCTGGTGCTTGCGATGATTGCCGCGCACCCGTCAGGTGCCACCGACTGGGCCGCGGCGGCCGAGAAACACGAAATCGAGCTCACCGATTTCAGCTTCCACTCCGGTGAAACACTGCCGGCGGTCAAGATGGTGGCCTACACACTTGGAACGCCAATGCGCGATGCTGACGGGCACATTGTGAATGCCGTTATGCTGCTGCATGGCACCGGCGGCAATGGCACGTCATTGTTGCGCCCCGCGTTTGGCGATGTTCTGTTCGGACCAGGCCAACTGCTAGACCTTGAACGCTACTATATCATTTCACCTGACAATCTTGGGCACGGCGACAGCTCGAAACCCAGCGATGGCCTGCGCACCGCTTTCCCGCGCTACAATTATGACGACATGGTCGACGCACAATACCGCATGCTGACCGAAGGCCTGAATGTGCAGGGCCTTGAAATGATCCTGGGCACCTCAATGGGCTGCATGCACAGTTTTGTCTGGGGGCCGAAATATCCCGGCTTCGCCAAGCGCCTTGTACCGCTCGCGTGCAACGTGATCGAAATCGCGGGCCGCAACCGTGCGTTCCGGCAAATGGTGATCGACGGCTTCGAGAAAGATCCGGCTTACGACGGCGGTAACTACAAGGATGCCGGGGCGCTCAAGTCGGGGGAACGCATTGCGGCCTATACGCTTCTGCTTGCCGGTGTGAACCCCTACCGCATGCAGGAAGAAGCCCCGACGCGCGCGCAGGCGACCGACGTGGTGCGTCAGTACGCGGAAAGGTTCCTGGGTGCGCCGCGCGACCCCAATGACACCATCTATCAGTTCGATGCCTCGCGGGACTATAACCCGGCACCCAGGCTTGCCGAAATCACCGTGCCGGTCCTGTGGATCAATTCGGCGGACGATTTCATCAACCCCCCGGGCCTCGGGCAGCCCGAAGAACTGGCGAAACGCATGCCAAACGCACGTTTTGTGCTGATCCCGGCCAGCGAAAAGACACGCGGACACGGCACGCACACCTACCCGGAGTTCTGGAAGGACAAGCTGGCTGAATTCCTGAAGGAAAATCCGTAAGCGGAAAAGGAGCTGTTGCGGCAGCCCCTGAACGTAAGGATGGCGGGCAGGGTGGGATTCGAACCCACGAAGGGCTTGCACCCTCGCCGGTTTTCAAGACCGGTGCATTCAACCACTCTGCCACCTGCCCGGGGACCATGGAAATGCGTCAAACTGGCCGGTGTTTTAACGGCTTGCTTGCCAGCCGTCCAGCATTATTGAGCCCGGCCCCATAAAGGCCGGCAAACCGGCGCTCAGGCATTCTCGCCAAACTTGCTGATGGCGCCAAACAGGGTGGTGAGCACCAGCCGGTCTTCAAGCGGAATTTCCGGGCGCCAGATTTCGAACAGCAGCACCGTGCGGTCGGCGCTGCCCCGGTTCCAGGCCTCGTGTTCGATACTGTCGTCAAAGATCAGCAGTTCACCCGCCTGCCAGGCCCGTGTCTCGGCCCCGACCCGGAGGGCACAGCCTTCCGGCACGATCAGCGGCAGGTGGCAGATCAGCCGGGTGTTCAGCATGCCATGGTGGGGTTTGATGTGGGTGCCGGGTTTCAGGCGCGAGAACAGGGCCATGGGCGCGCGTTCGGGCACCATGGGCATGGGCGCGGCTTCAAGGGCCTTCAGGGCGCTTGGCACATGGGCCGCCAGGTCCTGCTGAAGCTCGCCATTTTTCCACAGATAGGCGGCACCCCAGCGCGGATCGTCCAAAAGCGGGTTGTTCGGTTTCGGCCTGCCGGGTTGGCCGGTCACATAGGGCTCGAACGCAGGTGTTGCACCGGCGACAAGCTGTTCCAGTTCGGCCCGGATGGCGCCCGTGTGGCTTTCAACATCCTTCACCCAAGCGAATTCCTCGCGTTCGAACCAGGCGCGGTGCGCCAGGCCCGGGTAGAAGAACATGCTGGGCTGTTGAAGATACAGCGTCACCTGACCGGTCAACAGGCGAAAGGCTTCCTGCATCTGCGGGCTGGTATCAGCAATCAGGATGCCAGCCGACGCAAGATGCCCGGCCATATGCTCGGCATAGGCAGCGCTGCCTTCAGCCAGATAGGCTTGCGCGCGTTCAGCCCAGGCGGCCACAGGCGCCGGCGGGCTTTGCATTTGCGCAACGGTATTCATGCCCAGCCGGTAAAAGGACTCGGCGGCGCGCCGGTCGCCTTGGTGGCGCTTGAGTTCCGCAAGCGCGGAAATGGCACCCAGGTCGCCGCGCTGTTCCGCCAGCCGCCGGTTCAGGGCTTCTTCTTCGCCGGCGGCATCACCCGCGTCATGGCAGGCTTTTGCGATCTGCATCCAGGGGGCAGGGGCTTTCAAGGCGGCAAGCTGGCGCGCCAGCAAAAGCGCGTCGCCTGCCGCGCTGCGGCGCAGGCATTGCTCCAGTTCCTGTTGAAGGGCTTGAACTGACATGGCGGGGCCTTTCTTTCGGGCCTGATATTGCCCCCGTTTTCCGGGGGATAAATGTCGTGATCCGGCTGAAGTTTTAACGGCTTGCGCCCCCATGGTCCAGCATATTTGCCGATGGGGGCCGGCGGGGCCTTCATGCACCTTGCACACACCGCCCGGACTTGTTAGACAAGTCTGTCCGCCTACAAGATTTCGCGGCTGATGCCGTATGCGTAGGCTATATATCGTTATGTTTACTGTTAAGTCCGTGGAAAATTGAACCACGGCAATCAGGGGGCTGAAGCTGGTGAGCGACAATACACCCATTACGCCGGAAGAGCGGGACATCCAGCCGATTACCATCGAAGATGAGATGAAGGCATCCTACCTCGATTATGCCATGAGCGTAATCGTGTCGCGGGCGCTGCCGGATGTGCGCGACGGCCTGAAGCCGGTACACCGCCGCATTCTCTATTCGATGCATGAAAACGGCTATGAATGGAACAAGCCGTTCCGCAAGTCCGCCCGTATCGTCGGTGACGTGATGGGTAAATACCACCCGCACGGCGACAGCGCCATCTATGACGCCTTGGTGCGCATGGCGCAGGATTTCTCCATGCGTGCGCCGCTCATTGACGGCCAGGGCAACTTCGGCTCCATGGACGGCGACAGCGCGGCCGCCATGCGTTACACCGAAGCCCGCATGGACAAGGTGTCCTCGGTCATCCTGGCCGATATCGACAAGGACACGGTCAATTTCCAGCCGAACTATGATGAAAGCGAGCACGAGCCTGTTGTGCTGCCGGCGCGGTTCCCGAACCTGCTGGTCAACGGCGGCACCGGTATCGCCGTGGGCATGGCAACGAACATTCCGCCGCACAGCCTGCGCGAAGTGATCGACGGCACGTTGGCACTTATCGACAATCCGGCCATCGAAACCCTCGAACTGATGCAATATGTCAAGGGTCCGGATTTCCCGACCGGCGGCATTATCCTGGGCGCGGGCGGCATCCGCCAGGCGTTCGAGACCGGCCGGGGTTCGATCACGATCCGCAGCCGCACCCATGTCGAGGAAGTGCGCAAGGACCGCTGGGCCATTGTCATCACCGAAGTGCCATTCCAGGTGAACAAGGCCTCGATGATCGAAAAGATCGCCGAATGTGTGCAGACCAAACGTATTGAAGGCATTTCCGACATCCGCGACGAAAGCGACCGCGACGGCGTGCGCGTGGTTGTCGAACTGAAGCGCGACGCGGTGGCCGACGTGGTCCTCAATCAGTTGTTCCGCTTCACGCCGGTGCAGACCAGTTACGGCATCAACATGCTGGCGCTGAATGGCGGCAAACCCGAACAGCTTGGCCTGAAGGACATCCTGAAGGCCTTCGTGACCTTCCGCGAAGAAGTGATCACCCGCCGCACCAAGTTCGAACTGGCCAAGGCCCGCGACCGCGCGCATGTGATGGTCGGCCTGGTGATTGCGGTTTCGAACATCGACGAAGTGGTAGCCATCATCCGTGGTGCCAAATCGCCGGCGGAAGCCCGCGAGTCCCTGATGGCGCGCAAGTGGGACGCCGCTGAAATCCTGCCATATCTCGAGCTGATCAACGAATCCGGCCAATTGAACGAGGATGGCACCTGCCAGCTTTCCGAAATTCAGGTGAAGGCAATCCTTGACCTGCGCCTGCACCGGCTGACCGCGCTTGGCCGCGATGAAATCGGCGGTGAGCTTGAGGAACTGGCGGCCAAGATTCGCGAATATCTTGAAATCCTGCGCTCGCGCATTCGTCTTTACGAAGTACTGCGCGGTGAACTGGAAGCCGTGCGCGACGAGTTCGGTAATGACCGCCGCACCGAAATCGACATGAATGCCATTGGCGCGTTCGAGGACGAGGACCTGATCGCCCGCGAAGACATGGTCGTGACCGTAACCCATTCGGGTTATGTGAAGCGGGTGCCGCTCAGCACATACCGTGCCCAGCGGCGCGGCGGCAAGGGCCGTTCCGGCATGCAGACCAAGGACGAGGATTTCCTCTCCACCGTGTTTGTGGCCGACACCCACACACCGGTGCTGTTCTTCTCGAACCTCGGCCAGGTCTACAAGATGAAGGTCTGGAAGCTGCCCCTGGGCACGCCCCAGTCGAAGGGCCGCGCTTTCATCAACCTGCTGCCTTTGAAGCAGGACGAAACCATTGCGACCATCCTGCCGCTGCCCGAGGACGAAACCACCTGGGACGAACTGAATGTGATGTTCGCGACCGCAAAGGGCAACGTGCGCCGCAACAAGCTGTCCGACTTCTCGAATGTCATGTCGAACGGCAAGATCGCCATTCGTTTCGCGGAAGAGGATGACAAGCTGATCGGTGTCGCGGTCTGCACTGAAGATGACGACATCCTGATGGCCGCCAAAGGCGGCCGTGCCATCCGCTTCAAATCGACCGATGTGCGCCTGTTTGCGGGCCGGACCTCGACCGGTGTGCGCGGCATGAAGTTCGGCGAAGGTGACGAAGTTGTCTCCATGTGCGTGATCAACGGCACCAATGCGAGCACCGAAGAGCGCGACGCCTACCTGAAAGCCGCGGCCTGGAAAGCCGAACCCGGTGAAAAGACCCTGAGCGACGAGCGCATGGCCGAACTGGCCGAAGTGGAGCAGTTCGTGCTGACCGTCACAGACGGTGGTTTTGGCAAACGGACCTCGAGCCACGAATACCGCCTGACCAACCGGGGCGGGCAGGGTATCTGGAACGGCCCGTCGGACGATCGGCTGCGTGAACAGATCGGTGCGGTGATTGCGCTGTTCCCGATCACGCCGGACGAGCAGATCATGATGGTCACCGATCAGGGCAAGCTGATCCGCACGCCGGTGCATGATGTGCGTATTGCGTCGCGCAGCACCAAGGGTGTGACCCTGTTCAAGGTGGCTGAAGACGAGCATATCGTTTCCGTGGCCAAGCTGCAGGACACTGACGACGAGGAAGGTGACGAACTCGAAGACGGTATTGTTGCAGATGGTGGTGAGGCTGCAGCCGATGCGCCTGCCTCGGAACCGGGCGAACCGCAAGCGGAATAATTACGGACTATTCAATAGATAAGCGCCCATTCTTCATGTGAAGGATGGGCGTTTTCTATTTATTGAGAAGTAAGAGGCCAATCGCCGCAAATGCCAGCACCGACCCCGAAATACGGCTGATAAGCTGCGTAGAACCGCGGTTCTCGAGGAATTTGCGCGCACGGCTTGCCGCCAGCACCCACAGCGCATCCAGAACCGGCGCCAGAATGGCAAACGTCACGGCAAGGGTCACAAGCTGCGGGTTGACGGGCAGGTCCTTCGAGATGAACTGCGGGAAAAAGGCCGCGAAAAACAGGATCGCCTTGGGGTTGGTTGCCGCAATCGCGAGCGAGGTGCGGAACGCCATCCAGGGCGTGCGGGCCAACGGCAAGCTGCCGTCCGCAGCAGGCGCTGCCGGCTTTTTCATGAAGTTTCGCACCGCCATATAAACAAGATATGCCGCGCCCACATAGCGCACCACCTGCATCACCGTATCGGACAACAGTCCGACAATGGCTGAAAAGCCGGCAAGATAGACGGCCAGCATGATGGCCGACATGGTTGCGGCGCCAGCCACGACCGCAAGGCCATGTTTTGGGCTTTCCGTCAGGGTTTCCGCGATGATCAGGCTGACAACCGGCCCCGGTGTCAGCACCAAAAGCGTGGTTGCGCCCACAAAAAGCCAGTATAGAAACGCGTCGACAGGCAGTGGCATCCGGGTTTCCTCGCATGATAAATCGGTCGGGCAGGGCACATGACCCTTGTTTTTTGTCCCATATTCGGGAATGTTGCTGCGGAACCGAGGGAATGCAAGTTTTCTTGTAGGGGAAGCCATTGAGCAAACAACGTGTTGGCCTTTATCCGGGCACTTTCGACCCGATCACGAACGGCCATATCGACATTATCAAACGCGGCCTGCGGCTTGTTGACAAGCTGGTCATCGGTGTTGCGACCAACCCGAGCAAGAACCCGATGTTCACGCTTGAGGAACGTGTGGCCATGGTCGACCGCGAAACCCGTCCGCTGGCTGAAAGCTCCGGCGTGACGTTTGAAGTGGTGCAGTTCGATGAACTGTTGATGCATTTTGCCGAACGTGTTGGCGCCAGCATCATCATTCGGGGCCTGCGCGCCGTAGCCGACTTTGAATATGAATTCCAGATGACCGGCATGAACTATCAGATCAACCCGTCGATCGAGACGGTGTTCCTGATGGCCGATCCCAAATACCAGACCATCGCGTCGCGCCTTGTGAAGGAAGTGGCGCGCTATGGTGGCCGTATAGAGGCGTTTGTGCCGGATCATGTCGCCAAGGCCGTGGTCGCGCGTGTGGCTGAACAGCCGATCCGCGGTGACTTCTCAGGCGAGTAAAAAAATGAAACGAATTCTTCTGTTAATCGCAATGATGGTGGGTCTGATGAGCGAACAAGTGGCTGCCCAGGAACTGGATCTCGAAAACACCCTGTATTTGGACCTTGAAGGCGGTCGTGTGGTTATTGCCATGCGCCCGGACGTGGCACCGAACCATGTTGCCCGCATCAAGGAACTGGCGCGCCAGGGCTTTTACGACGGCACGATCTTCCACCGGGTGATCGAAGGCTTCATGGCCCAGGGCGGCGATCCGACCGGTACCGGCATGGGTGGTTCCGGACAGTATATCAAAGCCGAATTCAGCAACCTGCCGCACGTGCGCGGCACCGTATCCATGGCGCGCGCGACCGATCCCAACAGCGCAGACAGCCAGTTTTTCATCTGTTTCACCCGCGCGGCGTTTCTTGACGGTGATTATACCGTATGGGGCCGTGTGGTTGGCGGTATGGAGTTTGTGGACGAAATCGAACGTGGTGAGCCGCCACGGAACCCGTCCAAGATCGTGCATATGCGCGTCGCGGCTGACGTAAAGGACTGACACCGGCCAAATCGGTGATGACGGAAGGGCGCCCATGTCGGCGCCCTTTTGCTTGTTCTGGCATCCGAGTTCAGCTAAAAGCCCGCTCCATGGATGTGAACCTGTTCGATTTTGTCCTGCCGAAGGACCATATTGCCCTGCGCCCCGCCCGCCCGCGGGATGCGGCCCGTATGCTTGTTGTTGGCCCTGATGCGTTCGAGCACAAGGGTGTGCTTGATCTCGCAAGCTATCTTGGCCCTGACGACATTCTGGTGTTCAACGACACGCGGGTAATCCCGGGCCGCCTGACCGGCCGCCGGGGCGAAGCAAAAATCGAAGTGACCCTGCACAAGCGCGAAAGCGAAACTGTGTGGCGCGTGTTTGCCAAACCGGCGCGCAAGTGTCGCATCGGCGACATTCTGGACTTTGACGGGCTTGCGGCCGAGGTGATCGGCCTGGGCGACGAAGGTGAGCGCACCCTCGATTTCCGGGTGCCGGGCGCAGAGATGACCCTCGCGCTTGAAACCCATGGTGTAATGCCGCTGCCACCCTATATCGCGTCGCAGCGTGGCGTCGACGAAACCGACCTGTCGGATTACCAGACAGTGTTCGCCAAGCATGACGGCGCCGTGGCCGCGCCCACCGCCGGCCTGCATTTCACGGACCGGCTGCTTCAAAGCCTTGATGCCAAGGGCGTAAAACGCCGCGCAGTCACCCTGCATGTGGGGGCCGGCACATTCCTGCCGGTGAAGGCCGAGGACACACGCGACCACAAGATGCACAGCGAATGGGGCGAGGTTTCGCCCCAGATCGCCGCCGAACTGAACGCTGCCCGTGCCCGTGGCGGCCGTATTGTCGCCGTCGGCACCACGTCCCTGCGCCTTCTTGAGAGCGCGGCAGACGAAAACGGCATCATCCAGCCCTTTGTGGGCGATACCGATATTTTCATCACGCCGGGCTACAGGTTCCGCGCAGTGGATATCCTGATGACCAATTTCCACCTGCCCAAATCGACCCTGTTCATGCTGGTCTCGGCTTTTGCCGGGCTTGAGCGCATGCAGGCTGCCTATGATCTGGCGATCCGCGAAAATTACCGTTTCTATTCCTATGGCGACAGCAGCCTGCTGTTCCCCAAAAAGGCCTAAGCCATGACCGACCGTTTCGCCTTTGATATCCATGCCACTGACGGCGCCGCCCGCACGGGGGTCATCCGCATGATGCGCGGCGACATCCGCACGCCCGCCTTCATGCCGGTCGGCACCGCCGGCACCGTGAAGGCCATGATGCCCGAAAGTGTGCGCGCGACCGGCGCCGATATCCTTCTTGGCAACACCTATCACCTGATGCTGCGCCCGACCGCCGAACGTGTCGACCGGCTGGGTGGCCTGCATAAATTCATGAACTGGAACCGCCCGATCCTGACCGACAGCGGCGGTTTTCAGGTGATGTCGCTGACTGAACTCCGCAAAATGACGGAGGAGGGTGTCACCTTCCAGTCGCACCTTGATGGCAGCCGCATTCTCTTGACCCCCGAACGGTCTATGGAAATCCAGCGGCTCCTGGGGTCGGATATCGTGATGTGCTTCGACGAATGCACGCCATACCCGGCGACCTATGATCAGGCCAAGGCATCAATGGAGCTGTCGATGCGCTGGGCAAAACGCTCGCGCGACGGCTTCAACTCGGGCGAGGCGCATGCCGCGCGCTCGGCGCTGTTCGGCATTGTCCAGGGCAGCGTCTATGACGACCTGCGGTTCCGCTCGATCGATGCGCTGCAGGACATCGGTTTCGACGGCTACGCTGTTGGCGGTCTTGCTGTCGGTGAAGGCCAGGACATGATGTTCAAGGTGCTTGATTTCACCATGCCGCGCATGCCGAAACAGACACCGCGCTACCTGATGGGCGTCGGCAAGCCCGACGATATCGTCGGCGCGGTCGAGCGCGGCATCGACATGTTCGATTGTGTGATGCCGTCGCGGTCGGGCCGCACGGGGCAGGGTTTCACATGGCGTGGTGCCATCAACATGAAAAACGCCCGCCACAAGGACGACATGCGCCCGATCCAGGAAGGCTGCCAGTGCCCGGCCTGTACCCAGTACAGCCGTGCTTATGTGCATCACCTCATTCGGGCGGGCGAGATCCTGGGCGCCATGTTGCTGACCTGGCATAACCTGCAATTCTATCAGGACCTGATGGCCAACCTGCGTGCGGCCATCAGCGAAGGCAGGCTGACGGCCTATGCCAACAGCTTCCGCGAAACCTACAAGATGGGTGACATCGACCCGATCTAGGTTAGCGAATGGTCACGGGGACGAAGAAACTGATCTTCAGGTCCGCCTTGCTGCATGTGGTTTCCACAGCCGCAGGGCCATCCGCAAGAAACGCCGCAATATCATCAATCGCGCACGGGCGTTGCCGGTGGACGATATGGCCGGTGGCCGCGTAACGTAGCTGTTGTGTACCGACGGGCATTGGGCTGAAGGCTCCGGCGACAACATCGGGCGGTGTAACCGGGTCCAGTTCTCCGCTCAGGACCAGGATCGGCAAATCGGGGCGCTGTGGCACCGCAATGGCATCCGGCGAAACAATGCCGAGAGCATTGCAGACATAGCTCTGCCGCCAGCCAAGATAATCGAGGAACGGGGCAAGGTTCGGATAGCGCTGCTTTTCGGCTTCAAGGGCCGCATACCAGCGCCCCAGCGGCAATTCAGTGCAACGCACGCTGTGATACAGACTGAAACTCAGGTCATCACCACCGTCCAGGAGCCCGCTCAGGAACGGCAGGAACCGCCGTTGCAGGTCGCTGTCACTGTAGGCCAGCGATACAAAAGGCAGATGCGCCGCGCCTGAGGGCGTGCGCAGTGCCATATAGACACGGGTCAGCATCTGCTCGCGATTGAGCCGGGCATAGGCCTCCACGGCGCCTGTACGGCCGTTACGCACCCCCACAGCCTGCTGGTCGTCCGCCGCATACTTGGCAATGCGCGCAGGCAATACTTCCTCGAGCCGCAGTTTGCGGGCAGGGCACTTGCTGTTGGCACGGCACAAGTCACTGAGCTGGACCAGCGCCGCGGCAAAATTCTCGCCGGTCCGGAAAAACCCGTCGTTCCAGGGCGTTTCGGGGGAATCAAGTATGATTTTGCCGATTGCATCTCCGTCCACTGCCGCAAGCGCCAGCGCGAGCCGACCACCATACGATTCGGCCAACAGGTCCCAACCGGCAATGGCAAACATCTGTCGCATGGCCTTCAGCTCTGCAGCCGTATGGCCGGTTGACATCGCGCCCCTGAGCGCCGGTGTCAGGTCAAGCTGCAACAGACAGGCATGCAGCAGTTCGGCTTCCAGGTCCCGCGACACGATCTCGGCGTCATGGGCCGTCTCTGCGAATCCCCCCGGGCCGGACGATTTGCCCCGCAGCCGGCATCTGAGGGCACGCTGCAATGATTCGTCGCTGGTATCGCTGCCAAAAATATCCGGCAGAATCACCGTGCGGCCCAACCGGTCGGCAAGCATGGCGATATGCGCCTTCGAAGGCGCCGCATAGGCGCCCGGGCCCCCGACCAGGAAAAGGAGCGGCCTGCCGTCACGCGCGGGCAGGGCAGGCCTGGCAAAATGGATCAGGCGACCGTGGCCCAGCCACCGGCATGTGGCCGCCCCGGGGGCCGCCTCGATTATGCTGGCTGGCAAACAGTCAGGCACCGGTGCTTCGGCACGAATTGTGTCCGGCACCGCAAAATGAAGCCCGAAAACGAGCAGAAAAACGGCAATTCTTCCCATGCAAAACAGCCTAAACCCCTTGTGTTTCAAGGGCAAGCGGGGGAACCGTCAGAAAAAATTCATTTTCGCTGATACTTTTGCTTGACCCACCGGAACGATACTCCTATGTTCCGCCGCGTTCGCAGGGGACACCCCGACGAACACCCCTTGGGGGCCCGTAGCTCAGTTGGTAGAGCAATTGACTTTTAATCAATGGGTCACAGGTTCGAATCCTGTCGGGCTCACCAAATTCCAGAAGGCTGGCGCTAACCGCGCCGGCCTTTTTCCTTTTGTGCGACAGGGTGTGGAATCACAAAGGCTTGTGCCCTGAAAATGCCGCCTTTCTCCCCTTGTTTTTACCTGCACCAACCGCCTAAAGTGACGTAACGGTCATCCATCAAGCAGGAGGGAATTCAGCGGCATGCACATTCGTCGTTTCATGGGGCGCGTCATCACGGCCACGGTTTGGGCTTGCCTTGTTTTTTCCGCGCCCAGCCATGCCCAGGATACCCAGGATACCGAAGACTCTTTTGATGATGCCGCCTTCCAGACCTGGCTTGAAGATGTACGCACCGAAGCCCGTGACCGCGGCATCAGCGACGAGACCATCAAGCTGGCGCTCACGAACGTGACACCGGTGCATATCGTCATCAAACGCGACCGTAACCAGCCTGAAATCAAACAGACCTACCAGACCTACCTGAACAGCCGCCTCAGCGACTGGCGCCGCAAGAAGGGCGCCGAGATGATGCAGGCGCACGGGGAGGAACTGAAGTCGATTGAAAAGACATACGGCGTGCAGGGGCAGGTGGTCGCAGCAATCTGGGGCATTGAAACCAATTATGGCACGGTGCCGCTCAGCTATTCCGTGTTCGATGCGGTCGCGACCCTCGCGTATGACAAGCGCCGCGGGCCGAGGTTCCGGCGCGAACTGTTTGCCGCGCTCGAAATCGTCGACAAGGGCTATGCGTCCTATGAAAGCATGAAAGGGTCGTGGGCGGGCGCCATGGGCCAGCCGCAGTTCATGCCGGAAACCTATCTGAAGTTCGCAGTCGACCATGATGCAGACGGCCACAGGGATATCTGGGACAGCCGGCTCGACGTTTTTGGGTCGATTGCCAATTATCTCAAATCCTATGGCTGGCAAAATGACCAGACCTGGGGCCGCAAGGTCAAACTGCCGCAGGGTGGCGAACAAAGCCTGCAAGGACCGCAGGAAGCCGGCCTGAGCCCGGACAAGGCCTGTGCGTCCTATAAAAGCCTGGGTACCTGGCGCGACCTGCAGGAATGGCAAAAGCTGGGTGTGCGGCGCGCCGACGGCAGCGACCTGCCAGCACGGTCGATCCCGGCCGCACTTGTGGTTGCGGACGAGGGCGACGGCGAAGGCTATCTGGTTTACCGGAACTTCTGCTCGATCATGCGTTATAATCCGTCGTTCAAATATGCGCTGGCTGTCGGCATGCTGTCCGACATCATCAAACAATAATCGGGGGAGCGTTCGTTCATGCGGTTGGCATATGGCATTGCGGTCCTGGCGCTTCTTGCAGGCTGTGCGTCCACGCCCAAGGTGCCCAGCGGGCCGGGCGCGCCGGGGGATGACGAACTGCCGACCGGCAGCCAGGGGGTTCAGCGCAAGGTCGGCAACCCCTACAAGGTGGCCGGGGAATGGTACCACCCGAAGGAAGACCCCTTTTATGACGAGGTCGGCTATGCTTCCTGGTATGGCACCGAATTCCACAACAAACGCACGGCGAACGGCGAGCTTTATAATATGAATGCGCTGACGGCGGCCCACAAAACCCTGCCGCTGCCGACCTATGTGAAAGTGACCAACCTTGAAAACGGCCGGACCCTGGTTTTGCGGGTCAACGACCGTGGACCCTTTGTCAAAGGCCGCATCCTCGATGTATCGCGCCGTGGTGCCCAACTGCTGGGGTTTGACAAACAGGGTGTCACCAAGGTCCGGGTCCAGGCGTCCGATGAAAAAGGCAATGTGCTGGCCCAGAGCGGTCGGCCCCCGGTAGCCGTGGCCGATGCCGGTGCGCGCCCCGACGCTGTGGAGGTAACCGAAGTGGTGGAAGGCGACAGCCTGCCCGCCCCGACCGATTTTGGCCCGCAGCCGACCGCTGTGGCCGGCACACAGCATTTCATCCAGGTTGGCGCCTATGCGAACCGCGCAAACGCTGACACCCTTATCCGCAAGCTCAAGACCAGCGGCTATGTCGCCCAGACCGAACCGGTGCGCCAGAATGGTGCCACGCTTTGGCGGGTGCGTATCGGCCCGTTCGACGAACGCATGCTGGCCGAACGCAGCCTTGACCGCGTGGTCGCTGATGGCTTTTATGGGGCCCGGATTTTTACTGAATCGTCACGCTGAACAGACAAGACCAAGGGAAGAAAATGTTTAAGAACACAATGGTACGGCTGGGTTTGATTTGGCTTGCGCTGGTGGGCTTTGCCCTGCCGTCATTCGCGCAGGGCATGTCGACGCCGGCCAAGCATGCGATCCTGGTCGACGCCCATTCGGGTGACGTTCTCTATGAAAAAGACGCCGATACGCCGTTCCCGCCGGCTTCCATGAGCAAGCTGATGACTGTGTATCTGGCGTTCGAGGCCATCAAGAATGGCCAGATGCGCCTGGATGACCCGGTCACCGTGTCGGACGATGCCTGGCGCAACTGGAACAACCGCGGCTCCACCATGTTCCTGCGCGCGGGTGATACGGTCACTGTTGGCGACCTGCTGCGCGGTATCATTGTGCTTTCCGGCAACGACGCTTGCGTGGTGCTCGCCGAACATATGGCCGGTTCGCATGAAGTTTTCGCCCAGTGGCTGAACGCCAAGGGCAAGGAACTTGGCCTCGAAAACAGCCATTTCGAAAACGCCAACGGCTGGCCGCATGACGACCATTATATGAGCGCGCGCGATCTGGCCAAACTGGCGCTGCATCTGGTGAATGATTTCCCGGACCTGTATCCGATCTTTGCCGAGCGTGAATTCCTCTACAAGGACTTCACCAGCAACCGCTTCAACCGCAATCCGCTTCTGGGTCGTTTCCCGGGTGCAGATGGCCTGAAGACCGGCCACACGGAAGAATCAGGTTATGGTTTTGTCGGTTCGGCCGAACGCGATGGCCGCCGGGTCGTGCTTGTTGTGTCTGGCCTGTCGTCCTGGGCGGAGCGGGAACGCGAAAGCCAGCGCCTGATGCAATATGCCTTCCGGAACTTCGATCATTATCCGCTGCTGCGCGCGGGTGAAACGGTTGACCATGCCGAGGTATGGCTGGGTAAGAATGCTACCGTGTCCATGGTTCTGGACCAGGACCTGGCGCTGACCCTGTCGCGCATGCAGCGCGCCCAGATGAAGGTCAGCATCCGTTATGTGAACCCGGTCGCCGCGCCCATTGAAAAAGGCCAGCGCCTTGGTGAACTGGTGGTCGAGGTGCCGGACCGTGCGCCTATCACCCGCGGCCTTTTGGCAGGCGAAGCCGTTGAGGAAGTTGGCGGGTTTGGCAAGATCGGCGCCGCATTCGAATATCTGTTGTTCGGCTCGTCCGGCTCTGCCGCGCCCGAACCGCAACAATAGGCGCGCCGGCGATCATGGCCGGAGTTGCCAAATTCATCACGCTTGAAGGCGGGGAAGGGGTTGGAAAATCGACCCAGATCCGCCTTCTTTCCGATTGGCTGCGCGGGCAGGGTATCGCGGTATGCCAGACCCGCGAACCGGGCGGGGCGCCGGGTGCCGAGTTGATCCGCAACCTGCTGGTCACCGGCGAAGGCGACCGCTGGACCCCGATGGCCGAAGCCCTGCTGGTAACGGCGGCGCGGGCGGAACATGTTGAACGCACAGTGAAACCGGCACTTGCGCGCGGCCACTGGGTGATCTGCGACCGTTTCCTTGACAGCACCGTCGCCTACCAGGGCGCGGGCCGCGGCCTTGGCATGGTTGAGATGGCGGACCTGCAGCGGCTTGCCCTGCGTGGTTTCAAACCGGACCTGACCATCGTGCTCGACATGCCGGTCGAAGTCGGCCTCGAACGGGCGCTTGGGCGAGAGGCTGGCAAAGCCAGTGATATGGAAGACAGGTTCGAAAAGCTGGATATCGGTTTTCACCGCGCGCTCAGGCAGGCGTTCCTGGATATCGCGGCCAATGAACAGGACCGCTGTGCCGTCATTGACGCCGCACAGCCCATTGAGGTCCTGCAGCAGGCTATCCGCACATTGGTGGCAGACCGGTTTGGACCGGGCGCATGAGCGAACACGCCGAAACCCTGCGCCATCCGCGTGCCACCCATGAGGTGATCGGCCACGAAGCCGCCGAGCGCCTGTTCCTCGAGGCCTTCAACAGCGACCGGTTGCACCATGCCTGGCTTATCAGCGGGCCCAAAGGCGTGGGCAAGGCCACGCTGGCCTGGAAGTTCGCGAAATTCCTGCTGACACGTCCGAACGAAGATGATGGCGGCTTTTTTGGCGTCGAATCCTTCGGTACCCCGACGTCGCTGGCGGTCAGTCCGGATGACAGCGCGGTGCAGCGTATCATTGCCGGTGGCCATGGGGGTGTCATGGTGGCCGAACGCACTATGAACGACAAGACCGGTAAGCTGAGGAACGACATCATCATCGATGACGTGCGCAAACTGATCGGCTTTTTCAGCCAGACCAGCGCCGAAGGCGGCTGGCGGGTCGCGATTGTCGATGCCGCCGATGAAATGAACCCGAACGCCGCCAACGCGCTTCTGAAGCTGCTTGAAGAACCACCCGCGAAATCGATCCTGCTCCTGGTGTCCCATTCGCCGGGACGGCTGCTGCCGACGATCCGCAGCCGTTGCCGTGCCCTGAACCTGAAGGCACTGCCGGAAGACAGCGTGCAGGCCGTGCTGGCCGGTCGTTTCCCGAGCCTGTCGCCAGATGACCTCAAGAGTTTGGCCCGGCTATCCGAAGGCGCGCCCGGCAAGGCAATAGAACTCGCCAGCCTGAACGGCGTGCAGCTTTACCGCCAGATGGCCGAAGAACTGGTGGGCCTGCCGCGCGTTAACATGCCGCGCATCCATGCGCTGGCTGACAAGCTGGCCGCCCCCAAGGCAGACGGCGAATACCGCCTGTTCATCGAAATGCTGCTCGGTTGGCTGGAGCGCATGGTTCGCCAGGCCGCCAGCGGGCAGGCCATGCCCGACATCATGGCAGGCGAAGGCGCGGCCATGGCGCGCATTTCGGCCTTTTGCGGGCTTGATCAGTGGCTGGACCTGTGGGAAAAGATGGGCCATCTGGTAAGCCGCGCCGACGCCGTCAATCTGGACCGCAGGCAGGTCATCGTGAACCTGTTCGCATCCCTTGGCGCCGCCTGTCGCGGCTGAAGTCTTTTTCTGATTGTGACGAGAGAGTTATGACCGACAAACCGGCCTTTTACGCGACCACGCCCATCTATTATGTGAATGATGTGCCCCATATCGGCCATGCCTACACCACCCTGGCGGTGGATGTGCTGGCGCGCTTCAAGCGGCTGGACGGTTTTGACGTCATGTTCCTGACCGGTACCGACGAACATGGCCAGAAGGTCGAGAAGTCAGCCGAAAAGGCCGGTGTCGACCCGCAGGCCTTCTGTGACCGCGTTTCGGCGCGTTTCCGCGATCTGGCGGTGGCCATGAACTTTTCGAACGACCAGTTCATCCGCACCACGGAGGAGCGGCACAAGAAGGCAGTCCAGCATCTGTGGCGCGAACTTCTGGCCAAGGGCTTCATCTATGAAGACAAATATGCCGGCTGGTATTCGGTACGCGACGAGGCCTTCTATGCCGAAAGCGAACTGCAGAAGGGCGCAGACGGCGAAAAACTGGCGCCCACCGGCGCACCGGTCGAATGGGTCGAGGAGCCCAGCTACTTCTTCAAGCTGTCGGCCTTTGGCGACAAGCTTCTGGAATTCTATGAAGCCAACCCTGATTTCGTGATGCCCAAATCCCGCCTGAATGAGGTGATCAGCTTCGTCAAAGGCGGGCTTGAGGACCTGTCGATCAGCCGCACCACCTTCAACTGGGGTGTGCCGGTGCCGGATGTGCCCGGCCATATCATGTATGTCTGGATCGATGCACTGACCAACTATCTGACCGCCGTTGGCTACCCGGACACCGATGCCGCCGCCTACAAGAAATTCTGGCCGGCCGACGTGCATATGGTGGGCAAGGACATCCTGCGCTTCCACGCCGTTTATTGGCCCGCCTTCCTGATGGCTGCCGACCTGCCGCTGCCGAGGCGGGTGTTTGCCCACGGCTGGTGGACCAACGAAGGCCAGAAAATCTCCAAGTCGCTGGGCAACGTGATCGATCCGTTCGAGCTTATTGAAAGCTATGGCCTCGACCCTGTGCGCTTTTTCCTGCTGCGCGAGGTTCCGTTCGGCAACGACGGCGACTTTTCCCGCAAGAATTTTGTCCTGCGCTGCAACGCCGACCTTGCAAACGGCATCGGCAACCTGAGCCAGCGTACCCTGTCCATGATCCACAAGAACTGCGATGAGCAGGTACCAGCGCCTGGTGACTTCACCAGTGAAGACAATGATTTGCTCGAGAAAGCGAAACAAACGCTTGAAGCCATGCGCGAGCATCTGGACAAACAGGCCTTCCATCTGGCCTTCGAAGCGCTGATCCAGTTGGTGACCGCCGCAGACGGTTATATCTCGGTCCAGGCGCCCTGGACCCTGAAGAAGACCGACCCCGAGCGTATGAAAACGGTTCTGTATGTGGTGGCAGAGACCATTCGCCAGATCGCGATCCTCGCCCAGCCGATCATGCCGCAGTCTATGGACAAGCTCCTGGACCAGATGGGCGTGACCGAGCGCGGGTTCGAGATGATCGGTGAGGCCGGTCGCCTGCAGCCGGGCACCGCGATTCCGAAACCCGAAGGCGTGTTCCCGCGCCTTGAGTTGCCGGCGGAAGAGGGCGCTGCCTGATGGCAAAACCGGGTTATATCGTCGACAGCCATTGCCACCTGAACTATGGCGGACTGGAGGAACAGCAGGCCGATGTGGTGGCGCGTGCGCGTGCCGCCGGTGTCGGTTGCATGCTGGCCATCAATACCAAGCTTCGGGAATATGACGAGGTCCTGCAGATTGCCGAGACCTATCCGGACGTTTATGGCACCGTGGGCATTCACCCGCACGAGGCGGAAAACGAGCCCGATGTGGCCGTGCCGGCGTTGATCGAGCGTACCAAACATCCGAAAATCGTGGGTATCGGCGAAACCGGTCTCGATTATTTCTATGATAACGCACCCCGGGACATGCAGAAGGTCAACTTCCACGGCCATATGACTGCCGCGCGCGAAACCGGCCTGCCGGTGATTGTGCATACCCGCGATGCCGATGACGACTGTATCGAGATGGTTGCAGAAGAAATGAAGAAGGGCGCTTTCCCGGGCGTGATCCATTGTTTCACCGCAAGCCAGAAGCTGGCCGATGCCATGCTGGAAATGGGTTTTTATATCTCGCTGTCCGGTATCGTGACCTTCAAGAGTGCGCGCGATTTGCAGGCAACCGCCAAAACCATTCCGCTCGACCGGTTGCTGGTGGAAACCGATGCACCGTTCCTGGCCCCCGTGCCGCACCGCGGCAAGGTGTGTGAACCCGCCTATGTGATGGACACGGCCCGCTTCCTTGCCGACCTGCGCGGCGAAAGCTTCGACGAGTTGCAAGCGGCAACGACCGAGAATTTCTTCCGCCTGTTTTCCAAGGCGACACCGCCTGTGGCCTTGGAGCCGTCGGCATGAAGCTGACCATCCTCGGGTGCGGCACATCGGGTGGCGTGCCCAAGATGCCGGAATATTGGGGCGCCTGCGATCCCGCGAACCCCAAAAACCGGCGCCGGCGCGCCAGCGTGCTGGTGGAAGAGGGCGACACCAGCCTGGTGATCGACACAAGCCCGGACCTCAGGGAACAGATGCTGTCGGCCGGCGTGCAGAAACTGGACGGGGTTTTCTATACCCATGACCATGCCGACCATACCCACGGCATTGATGATCTGCGCGGCTTTTTCCAGTCGACACGCAAGAAGGTGCCCACCTACGGTGATCAGCAGACCATGGATGTGCTCAGGCACCGGTTCGAGTATGTGTTCCGCTCGCAAAACGGCTATCCCGCCATCTGTGCGGCCCATGTGATTGACGGGCCGACCCGGGTTGGCAACATTACAATGGTGCCGTTCGAGCAGGGGCATGGTGCCGGCATCAGCCTTGGTTACCGTTTTGGCGACATGGCCTATTCAACCGACCTGGACCGCATGCCGGAAACCGCCTTCGCGGCGCTGGAAGGCGTGAAAGTGTGGGTCGTGGATGCGCTCCGGTACGAACCGCACCCGACTCATTCGCATCTCGAGCAGACGCTCGGCTGGATCGAACGGGTCAAACCCGAACGCTCCATCCTGACCCACATGACCTGGGACATGGACTATGAAACCCTGCGCCAGAGCCTGCCTGCCGGGGTTGAACCCGCCTACGACGGCATGGTGATAAGCCTCTGATCGCATTTGGCTTGGCGGCCCTGCGGCCTTTCCGTATGCTGAAGGCCAAGGAGAGCATGCATGAGCCGTGACCCGTGGCAGGTGCCTGATCATGAACCGGAAAAAGACGAGCAGGCGCCCGGCGACCTGACGCGCCGGCATGATGTCTGGGACCGCCCGCCACCGCCGCCCAATGCCCGCTCCTACGAGGTGCCGCCGTCGCGCCTGACGCGCCTTCTTGTCTTCATTACCGGACTTGGCCTGTTGCTTTTTGGCCTGGCAGTTGCCTTCCCGGACGAAGGCATGATGAGCGATCCCTACCTGATCCGGGCACTGATCGTGCTGTTCATCTTTGGCGGTGCCGCCGTGTTCTGGAGCCGCTCCAGCCTCATGCGCATCATGAAGGTGGCCGGCCTTTGGGCCGCGGTCATTTTCTGCATTGTCGTCTTCTACCTGTACCGCTCCGATTTCGGGGACCGCTTCATGAGCGCGGTTGACCCCTCGGGCGTGGTTGCGACAGGCGAAGGGCTGGTGGTGCACAGGGGGATCGACGGCCATTTCTGGTTGCGGGCCGATATCAACGGTGTGCCCATCCGCATGATGGTCGACACAGGTGCCTCTAATGTGGTTCTGAGCCCCGCAGATGCCAAGCGTGTCGGCCTGAACCCGGCAACCCTGGAATTCACCGGCATTTCCACAACAGCTAACGGCACCGTGCGCTTTGCCCGTGCCACCGTCGACAGCCTCGATCTTGGTCCCGCCCAGTTCAACAATGTGCCGGTTGCGGTAAACGGCGCCGAAATGGATGGCTCGCTGCTTGGCCTGAGCGTATTGAACCGTTTCGCCAGCTTCGAATTCCGCGGCGACCGGCTTATTCTGCGCCAATAGAAGCATTTATCCCGCATTCCTGCTGCGATGGGTCAAGCCCAGCCATCTCAAATGCGCGCGGTGTCGTGCCAGACGATTTTTGTCGACGGTGCCGCTGGGTGCGGCAGATGGGGCACAGCCCCGAGGTGCTTTGATGTCCAGATAGCGAACGGGGCCATTTTTCCTTTTGTGTCACAAAAACTGCATGCAACGTTGCAT
>SBGU01000025.1 GCA_006226495.1 Alphaproteobacteria bacterium | reverse complement strand
TCGCAGCCGTCAGCGTCGTCTTACCATGGTCAACATGACCAATCGTGCCAATGTTGCAGTGCGGTTTAGTCCGCTCAAACTTTGCCTTTGCCATTGCCCGTCTATCCTAAGCAATCACGCCCCGGTCATATCCGTAATTGGGAACAATCCCATGGGCGAACCATTTAAACCTCGCAGCAACCCACCCCGGGTCACCACATGATGCAGCCGCCCGAGAGGGACGTGTATGGAGCGGGTGAAGGGAATCGAACCCTCGTCGTAAGCTTGGAAGGCTTCTGCTCTACCATTGAGCTACACCCGCACAAGCCAGCGGCTCCTCTCGAACATAACAAGCCTTCCCGATCACAGACCCTGCATTCAATCGGGTCGGAGGCGAGGAAGGTTAGATGGTGGAGGGGGCAGGATTCGAACCTGCGAAGCCAGAGGCGACAGATTTACAGTCTGTTGGGTTTGACCGCTCCCCAACCCCTCCACAATATGTAACTCGTCACACCGGCATTTCCGGTGTCGCGGTGAGGCCGCAATATGCCCATATCCGGAGCAGTGTCAACACCAACTTCCGAGAAAAGGTCATTTTTTTGAAACGTCTTTGGCGGCGCGCAATTATCCCTTATAGAGACGCCTTGGGACACACGGGAAAAAGCCATGTCAAAGACCAGAAACAATCGCCCTGCCCCGGACCGCAGGGCGGCCCCCGCGCCGAAGCGCGGCACAGAATCGGGCCGGCAACAGGCCGGCCGCGGCGACCGTCCGCAACGACCGCCACGTGATCGCACCGGCCTGACGCCCGTGGCGCGCGACGGTTTTTTCCTGTTCGGACGCCATGCCGTTGAAGCCGCGCTCAAGAACCCGGCACGGGAATGCGTGCGCCTTGTCGGCCTCGAAAAGCCCCTGGCCGCCAGCGGCCTGAAATCGATCCGCCCCAACCTGCGGGTCGATATTGTTGCCGACGAGGACATGTTGCGGTCTGCCGTGCCGTCGGATTCGCCGCATCAGGGTGTCCTTCTGGAAGTACGCCCCCTGCCCGGCCATGCGCTTGAGGACCTGGCACCGGTTGCGGGCCGGAAAAACATCCTGTTGATGCTGGACCAGGTGACCGACCCGCATAATGTCGGGGCCTGCCTGCGCTCGGCTGCGGCCTTCGGCGCGCGGGCGCTGATCACCCAGGACCGACACAGCCCCGGCGAATCCGGTACGCTCGCACGTGCGTCGTCCGGTGGGCTTGAGGTCACACCCTGGCTCAGGGTCGTGAACCTGGCACAGGCGCTCGATACCCTGAAGGACATGGGCTACTGGCATGTCGGGCTGGACGGCGACACCGAGACCGCGATCCGCGACGTGGGCCTGGGCGACAATATCGTCATTGTCATGGGTTCCGAAGGCAGCGGACTGCGTCCCCTGACCCGCAAGCACTGCGACGCCATCGCCCGCATCCCCATGACCGGCATGGTCGAAAGCCTGAATGTCTCGAACGCGGCCGCGATTGCGCTTTACGAATTCACGGGGCTGGGCGCATGAGCATCGAACAGATGACACCGGCTGAAATCATCGCGCTTCTGGACCTCGAACCCCATCCGGAAGGCGGCTATTATACCCGCACCTACCAGCACGACGAAGGCGCCGACGGCCGCGGCCATGGCACCGCGATATATTATCTGCTGGAAGGCGGCGATTTTGCGCTCTGGCACATGGTTGATGCCGACGAGAACTGGCACTGGTACGCAGGCGCCCCCCTGACCCTGCAGAGCGCCAGGGACGGCGGTCCCATCAGCGAACACAGGCTTGGCACCGATCTTCTGGGCGGGTTCCGGCCCCAGGTGCTGGTCCCGGCCCACACCTGGCAGCGTGCGCGGTCCGAAGGTGCCTGGACCCTTTGTGGCTGTACGGTCAGCCCAGGCTTCCATTTTGAACATTACAGGCTGGCAGAGCGCGGCTGGATGCCGGACACCGGCGCCTGATCGGCCGCTGGTCCTGACGATCGCGCAAAAAAGCAGGCGGGCCGCCGAAGCAGCCCGCCTTTTTCTGTGCTTGGAAACTGTTTGGGTCTAGACCGCCCGCTTGCGCAGTTCGATGGCACCGAACACAAACCCGCCGGCGATCACAAGGCCGATCCAGAAGCTGGGGTTCGAGACCGAGTAGGTCAGCGCGTCCCACTGCATGTTGCCGATGATGGTGGCAAACACATCGCGCGGGCCCTGGAAGTCGTCCTTGATATGGGCGAAGGCTTCACCCTGCCAGCCGGCCAGATGGTCACCGATCCACATGGCCAGGGTTTGGGTATCAAAGAGCAGTTCCTCAACCACCATCAGCACAACCGGGGTCAGCACCGCCCACAGGAAGGGCATACGGTTGGCATAGGCGGAAACCAGGAGCACCCAGGCCAGGATCGGCAGCGCCCACAGCGCCCAGATCATATAATGGCCGACCATGCTGAACCAGCTACCGACCATCAGGCCAAGCGGCCACAGGGCCAGCACCGGGCCACCCTGGACGATGACAACCAGGCTGAGGAGGATGGCAATCGCCAGTTGGGCCGCGATCACGACACCCAGGAAGATGAAGGGCGAGACAAAGATCGGGGTCACCAGTTTTGCCAGCACTTCCATCCAGTCGGCAACCGGCATGGATTTCCAGAACAGGATCGACCGGTCCCGGCGTTCTTCATACAGCGATCCCAGAAGGGAGAAGAACACCACGAAGGGGAAAGCGATCCAGGTCAGCACACTCATGCCCCAGTAGGCGATGGTCATGCCGGCCGGGATATCGTCCGGCTTTTCGGCCATGCCGCGGGCGAGCATCTCGCTGAAGTTGCCGATATTATGGACTTCCATATCGTTGAATTCGATCACGTTGCCGAAACCGGCCGCCGACATGGCAACCAGGGCGACCGTCAGGCCGGCCAGGATGACCGGGGTCCAGACATAGCCGTTTTTACCGTCGAGGATTTCCCTTTTCATCAGGGCGACAAAGGTTTTCATTGCCCCTCTCCCGTCATGGTGGCCACGAAGATATCGGCAAGCCCCAGGCGGCGCGTTTCGCCCAGTTTGGCCAGCGTTTCGCGGTCAATGTTCTTGTATACGCACGTGGCACGCCCGAAGGTCGAGCTCTGGCGGATCGGCCTCAGGGCCTTCGCCTCGTCTTCCTTGCCGGGGGCAACCATCACTTCGATGAACTGCTGTGTCAGCTCGTCCATATCGGCCTCAAGCACGATCTCGCCATCCCTGATGAAGATCACATCGGTCAGGATATGCTCCACCTCTTCCACCTGGTGGGTGGTGATGATGACCGTGCGTTCCTCGTCGAAATATTCCTCCAGAAGGCTCTGGTAGAAGCGCTTGCGGAAGATGACATCGAGGCCGAGGGTCGGCTCGTCCAGCACCAGGAGGCGGGCGTCGATCGACATGACGACAGCCAGGTGCAGTTGCACGGTCATGCCCTTCGACAGGGCCCTGACCTTGCGGTCCAGCGGCACATTGGTGCGGGACAGGAAGTCCATTGCCTTGGCGCGGCTGAAGCGCGGATGCACGGCTTCGACATAATCGAGCACATCCACCACTTTCATCCATTTGGGCAGGGTTGCCACGTCGGCGATGAAGCAGACATCCTTCATGAGCGCGTCGCGCTCCTTGGCGGGGTTGTGCCCCAGGACCTTCAGCTCGCCTTCATAGGATGTCAGGCCCAGGACCGCATTCAGCATCGTGGTCTTGCCGGCGCCGTTTGCGCCGATCACACCGACGATACGGCCAAGCGGTACATCGAGATTGACATTCTTGAGGGCGGAAAAGTCGCCAAAATGTTTACCAAGGCCACGGGCTTCGATCACATTCTCTGTCATGATGCCCTCCCTCAGTGGCTGAGGCCGCTTTTCAGCAGCTCGTCAGCGGTGAAACCGAGCCGGCGGATGGTATCCAGTACCCGCGGCCATTCTTCCTTGAGGAACCGATCGCGCTCGACTTCCATGAGCTTCGTGCGCGCGCCCTCGACCACGAACATTCCCAGTCCGCGGCGTTTTTCAACAAGTCCGTCCATTACCAGCTCCTGATAGGCTTTCGAGGCAGTGATTGGGTTGATTTGCAGATCAACGGCAACGTTCCGTACCGATGGAAGCGCTTCACCCTCCTTGAGGGCGCCTTCCATGATGGCGGTCACCACCTTGTCCTTCAGTTGCCGGTAGATCGGCTGGTCGTCCGTCCAATCCGGCGTCATGCTTGGTCCCCTTTCATCAGGCCGTCGCGGCAAAAAGGTGATTGTCGTTTACCGGCTGTTGCAATTGGGGCAGACGGCCGGCAGCGCGCGCCAGGCGGCGACTGCGGCGATGAACCCTTTTATTGTGCTGGTAAGTACGCATCGACATGTTTTTTCTCCTCGCTGTGCCGGACTTCGGGCCGGTGTTTTTATTGTGCTGTCGTCTTTGTATTTTTTGTCGTCTGTTTTTGTTTTTGGTTCGGTTGGGGGGCCGGTTTTCCGGCGCCCCCACCATTCCCTCGCTGCCGAGATATTTTTCTCGTTTCACTGTCGTTACCCGGGCCGGCCGTTTTTTGGTCCTGTTCCCGATACCGGCCTTCTTCTATTCCTCGCTGAGCCCCTGTTCTTTTTTTTCGGGCCACCCTGTTTGGGCGTTTTATCGTGCCGGTGTATTAGTTATGTATAACACCTAAGCGGCATGCGCAAGCCCCTTGCATAAGAAAAATGCAGGAATTTTATAGATCATTGATTTTATTGAGTATTTTTATTGAGCCGTTCAGTGACACTGATGCCCCGCGACACTGAACTTGTCCAAAAACGACATCAGACTCAGATGTTGCGCTGCTGCGCAAGGTTCGGAAAGTGGCCTCAGGGCACAAGTGTACCGCGACACTAATTTTGTCACTTTACGACACTAGAAGCAAAGGTTGCTCAGTCGCGCAACTACCGCAAATTCGCCTTAAAGCACACTCTAAAAATCGCGCGATTACATTTCGCCTGATCGCCATAGCAGCAAGTATTCCAAACGAGCCTGCACAGCCGATCAGCTAAACCAACGCGTTAACCCTGATACTTCTGTATAGAAGCGAGATATTTCCGATCGCTTTCATCCTTAAATTTATCTTTATTTTCCATCAAAGACTGAAATTTCTCATAGATACTTTTGTAGATGATTTGCTGCGCCTGATTTTGAATTAGTTCCTCATCAAACGCATCCATTTCGAAGTCGACCGACAAGAATTGATCCAACAGCGTTAACAATCTCTGTTTATCAATCTCATCTATCGGTTTCCACTCACTGACCTCAGAGCAGAAGAAAAGCCCCTTTCCGCTCTCAATTTTTAAGATCTTCATAGCCCTTCCTTCTCTGGCTGTAGGCTTCTTCTCCAGCCTCCAGACAACCCAATGTTATTTCATAAGTGGAAACTTTCTTTTGTTCAGGGGAGACCAAATCCTTGCTGGTTGGATATCCAGAATAAACTCGGTATTGTATTTCACCTTCCACGACTTCCTTCTTCGTATAGAGGATATAGTCAGGTTGAATGGAAGCTCCGACCGTAGCGTTGTGTGTCACCAACACGACAGGCATATTCCTAGATATTGCTCTAATCAGCTCATTGACTTCCTTCTTCAGGAACTGGTTGTCAAAGGATGATTCCGGCTCATCAATTAGGAGCAAATCATACTTCTGAGCATCTTGAATTTCTTGTAACAGGTTGAATTCTGACCTCTCGCCACCCGAGACTTCGTAACCATCTCGGTTCAAAATCTTGTACTCGATCTTCACAAAGAATTTGTAGAGTTCCGAATGGGGAAGCTCTTCAATGCCCTTTAACTCCTGTAAATAGCTATACGGATTATTGTATTTGGAGAACGCCTCACTGAACTTACCAGTCGTCCTGCTGTGCCTTCGCAGATCCATCGCCCCGTCAAAATTTGCAGTCGAGGCAACAACTTCAAAGCCCTGTACACTTTTACGCTCTACTTCACGCTTAGTTCTTGCAAGTTTAACAACCTCCGAGAACTTACTGACTTTCATCATATTTTGAACTATGCTGTAAAAGTCCACTTCTTCAGGACTTGTTGCAGCGGTTCGAGCCTGAAGTTTTCCCCTTACTTCAGAAATGATCCCATTTATCCATTTCTTTTTCCGGCGCTCTACGTCGTTTCTTGTCCATGTTGTCATTAATTCGATGACCAGAGCCTTCAAACCTTCAATCGATATGTGCTTTTCAATAATTTCCTTGAACTGCACATTATTAATTAGATTTTTCGTCGAGGCGATTAGGTCTTCTAGGTTTTCCTGATCCCCAAGAGGGAACGTCTCTTCACTGAAAAGTCTCGCCTTTGAGAAGGCGTCATGCCTCTCAACTTGCTTCGCGTACTTGATTAGCGATTCTATGTAGTTCCCAACACGTCTCCTATCGTGCTCCAAATCCACCTCAACCACATCAGAGACCACCTCTTGCAGTCCACTTAGATATTCACTGGTTAGTAGGCTTTCCTTATCGCTGAGAAGTTTATCGAACTTTCTTTTGTCGCCCACATCATCTCTCTCGACCAATGAGAATTGTTTCAGATACTTTACCTTTCCCGCCTCCGCATCGATCTCCTGGCTGGCTTCGGCCTCAATTTGATTGAGGGTATATGATTTCCCGGAAGAACGGTCACCCAGCACCACGTTCAGGCCGGTAGAGAGCTTTTGACCATTTGGAAATATCGTAAAGAGTTTGTTTGCCTCTGTTTCAGACAGAAACACTTTGTTCTTGTCCTTCAAACACCCCTTAATATCGGCAAAGGTAGCGCTTCCACATGCCAAGTAAGTCTGCCGAACAGGGAACTGTTTCAACGTATCTGACATCCTGCTGTCGCTAAAAAACAGGGGGACCAATCGGTCTGAATTTTTCAGGCAATACATGAATTTTTTTGGACTACTTACTTCCCCGGCATCAATGTGTTCGGACAGCGCTTCTATCACCTCATCTGGCATCGAGGGGTGTTTATCGTAATGTGGGATCAAGATGTATTGCCTAAGGTCGCCAAAAATTAAGTGAAGCTCCTCAACGGACATCGTGTCCTTAGCGTCCGGCAACAGTGCCGTAACCTTGCTACATTTTTCAGAGAACGCTTCTACTTCCTCCAGTCCAGAAAGAAGGAGCAAATGACCTTTATCCAGATTGATCTCGATTGCTGGAAATACTGCGATGTCCAATTCCTCGCGAATATCAAGAAATTGAGGTAAATCAAACATGTTGTGATTGGTTATTGCGATAGCATCAAGATTGGCTTCGCTCACATACGCCTTCAAGGTTGCCATGCTAAATTCAAAGTCAGCATCGCTTGGCGTAGCAACGGTATGCATGTGAAAATCGACTTTAATCATCAATTGCTCCACCACCAACTCTTCCAACTGATAGAACCATAGGAAGAAACACGAACAATTAGAAGTAATTAATAGTCAGCTCATCTGCTTTTCACAAATACGGTTGAAGGCACTCTTATTGCCTGACAAAAACAATAAGAAATTGCAGCTATTCTAACCGTACTTAACACGAACATCATCAATCGATAATTGACCAAGCGTCACTTTAGTCGCCCAAGACGACCTTCACTCTGGCGGCGCCAACATGTTGCACTCCAAATTCTGGGTGTCGCCAACTTTGACTTTATGCTCGATAACATGCCGCTATCGAACATCACGCCATGGCATATCCGTGACTTTGGCGAGCGGGTACTATTTGAAAAATGCAACGGCGCGCAAGTGCTCCGTTTGGCAAACCGTTATCTTGCCTGCGCGCAGGTTGTCAAATTTCGAGGCGCGCGACCGGAGGAAACCCGGGTGCCTGCACGGCACCACCAATGCCCTCCCCCGCCCCGCGTCAGTAGCGCCAGCTTGTGAGGTCGGCGCCTGCGGGGGCGGTGGCTTCCATGCGGGCGACCATCTGTTTCACATACATGCTGTTGTAGCGAAGCCGCGAGATATGGTTGCCGTTTTCATGGTCGCCGTTCCAGCAGTGTTCGGCCCTGTCGCCATAGTCGACCACACCGTCATAATGCGGGTTGGTGGTGGACTTCAGGAAATCCTCGGTCAGGTAGACGGCGTCGTTCAGGTAATAATTGTCCATGTCGCCGACATAGATATGCAGTTTGCCGGCCAGCTTGGGCCCGAGGGTCGCCCAGTCACGCTCCATGATATGGCGCAGGTCGTAATGTTCGCGCCAGTAGGCCGCCACATCAGGGTTGATGGTGCCGCTTTCCTTGTCCCAGATGCGGGTCGGGTATCCGTCCGGCCCCATGGGTGAAAAGACGGCTTCCCAGATATCCCACTGCCCGCCCGAGCGGCTGCGGTCGCCGAGCGCGAGTTCCATATGGTTTTCGTCCCTGACCGTATAGGCAATGCGGCCCAGCCAGTCCCTGTGCGCGGGGCGGGCCACCTTGTTGAAGGTGCCCATGTCATAATAGGCGTTTTTATGCTCGTAGATATTCACCAGTTCATAGGCCCGGAAATCCATCGGGTCCGGGCAGGCGATGAAGGCGCCGTTATAGTCGTCCGGATAGAATATCTGTACGGCCGCCGCTTCCCAGCCGCCGGTTGAGCCACCATAAAGGAAACGCGACCAGCCGGCGCCGATGCCGCGGAACTGCGCCTCGATATAGGGGATCAGTTCGCGGGTGATGGCGTCGCCATAGGGCCCCATGTTGGCGGAATTCACCGCATAACTGTCGTCATAATAGGGGGTCGCGTGCTGGATTTCGATGATGATCATGCGCGGCAGGTCCGGCCCGGTCCAGGCCTTGTAGAAGTCGTAGGCTTCCTGCTGCACGATACGGTTATAGCACGGCTCGCCAAACCGTTCGCTGGGTTCGCACACCAGGTCCGGGTCCGGCGGGGTTTCGCGGAAACCGCCAAAATCCGCCGGGAAATGGCCATGGAAAACGGCGAGCGGATAGTGCGCATCCGGGTGTTCGTCAAAACCTTCGGGCAGCAGCACATGCGCGCCCAGATACATGTCCCGGCCCCAGAATTTGCTCAGGAGTTCACTTTTCAACCGGATATGGCGCACATATTTGCTGTCGGCGGGTGCCTCGATCGGCGGGATCACCTGATCGAGCACCAGGCTGAGGGCACCGCCCTTGGCGGGATCGATATGCACGGTTTTTGGCGTGCTGTAGATATTGCCGGGCGAGCGGTTCCATTGCTGGCCCTCGCCCTGGTCCATCGGCAGTTTCACGGTATGGCCGGTTTCAAGCTTGAAGGTGTCATATTTATGCAGGACCGCCTGCACGACATAGTCACCCGCCGGCATGGCCTGAAGGGTCCGCAGCGGATAACCGAAGCCGGGTTCGAAGCTGACCGCCGTGCCGGCCTTCATGTCGTCCACATTCATGCCGAACACCTGGGCGCCGTTTGCCCCCGCCCGCACCTGGAAGCGCGGCTCGGTATCGCCATTGTCGGCAAAGATCAGGAGCAGGCGCCCGTCGAGCGGTGCGCTGGCCGCGCCTTCCGCGACACTGAGGGTCACCGTTTCGGTGGCAGCCGTTTGCGCGGGCGCCCGGTTGCAGGCGGCCAGCAGGCACACCGCGGCCATGAAAGCCAGTTTCTGAAGCATGATTTCCCCCTGTTCCTGCCAGTTTCCCTGCCCGGATGATTGCGCGAAAGCCCATGGATTACAAGGCATGCTTCATGGGGCCGCAGGGCCATATTTATGCTCCCTTTGCGCCGCGCCGGCGTCGTTCGTATCGAATCCTGAGTTCTGGACAGGTAGCTCTTAAGTCAGCTCAGGTGCCGCGGACCCAATTCCCCACAATAACTGCCGAAGGGTGCCGAGCCTGTAAGATGGAAGGAGAAAACCCATGTTCTACAAATCCACGACCGCCCTTGTGACTGCCGGTTTCCTGTTTGCCGCTTCGGGCGCAGCCATGGCCGGTGACCGCGAATATACCCGCATCGACCAGTTGCCCGAAGAAGGCGCCGTCACCGTTGTCGGCACCGTGGGCGAGGTCAGTGACGCCAAGGAATTCATCCTCAAGGATATCGAAGGCAATACCATTGACGTACAATCGGCCATCGAACTGACCCTGAAGGAAGGTGACCGCGTGCGGGTGATCGGTGTCATGGACGACGATATCGCCGGCATGGGTGACGAGATCAATGCCACCAGCGTGACCGTGGTTGCCGCCAGCCTTGAAGGCACCGCAGAAGAAGGTGGCAAGCTTCTGTCGAAAGTGGCCTATAATCCGGATGAAGGCGTCAAGGAATTCGACACCATCGATGCCCTGCCGGATGAAGGCATGGTCACCATCACCGGCCTCGTGGAAGAGGTCGACCTTGAAGACAACAGCTTCAAGCTGCAGGGCAAAAGCGGTGAATCCATCGATGTGCATCCCCTGAAGCCGATCACGGTGAAGAAGGGCCAGACCGTCAAGGTAACGGGTGTGATGGACGATGAAACCCTTGGCCTGGGTGTCGGCGAGCAGATCGTCTCCGCCAAGGTGGTTGTCGTCAGCGGCAGCTAACAGGACCTGGGGCCGGGTGGTGCGCCGCCCGGCCTTGCCTGCGGGACAGGAGGGACAGTCCCGCACCAGTATGAAACCGAACCATATCAGGGGGCTGACATGTCGGAACATTCCGGGAAAAAACATCGGGCTGGCAAACTTGTGCTGATCACGGCACCGGTTTTTGTGGCGCTGATCGCCGCGCTTTTCTTCTGGCGGGTCGACCTCGAGCCCCGGATCACACCGGACTTTTTCTTCTCCTCCGACAGCCAGATTTTCCGCAAGAACCAGATCATCCGCGAGGCTTTTCCGTCGCAGCAGCAGATATTGCTGAATGTGACCACGGCCGGCAGCATCACCGACCCCAATTTCATCGAGAAGATCGACAGCATCACCAGGCGCATCGGCGCGCTTGACGGTGTGGCCTCGATCCAGAGCATCACCAACGGGCCGGACGACCTGGACGCCGCGCGCAATAACCCGCTGTGGCGCCGCCTGCTGATCGGCGAAGGCGAAAAATCCAGCTTCGTGATCGCCTTCATCGACACGGACGACTTCGCCCCCCTGGTCGAAAAGGTCGAAGCCATCGCCGCCAGCGAACGCAACAAATGGTTCGATATCCGCATCTCCGGCCTGCCCTATATCGTCGAACAGATCCGCCGCAACCTGACGAGCGACATGAAAAACTTCACCGGCGGTGCCATTTTGCTGAGCGCGCTGGTGATGTTCATTGTGTTCCGGTCGGCCCGCGTGGTCGCGGGCGCCCTGGTCGCCTGCGCGAGCGCGGCCATGCTGACCCTGGCGGTCCAGAGCCTGATGGGTATCTCGGTCGGCATCCTGACCGCCAACCTGGGCATCATCGTCTTTGTGCTGACCCTGTCGCATGTGATTTTCCTGACATCGAACTGGCAGAATGTGTCGGCCGACAGCCATGGCGCCCGGCTCATGGAGACCGTGCGCGACACCCTGCCCGCGTCCTTCTGGGCCGGGCTCACCACCCTTCTCGGGTTCCTGAGCCTGATTTTTGTCGAGGCCAAACCCCTGAACCAACTTGGTGTCGGCGGCACCATCGGCGCGGCAGCCGCGCTCATTTGCGCCTACCTGATATTCCCGGCCTTCCTGCATGACGGCATCCGCGAGGCACGCCTGCCAGCCGGCGCCGGCAAACTGCCGCGCCCCCGGCACGGCGCCGCGATCCTGACCCTTGTGGCCTTCACCGGTGCGCTGGCGCTGGGTATCCCCGGCCTGATGCGGCTGAAGACCGACCCGAGCCTTCTGTCCTATTTCAAGGAGGATTCCAACCTCTATAAAGGCATCTTCTATGTCGATGAAAACGGCGGCAGCAATCCGCTTCTGGTGGTGGTGCGCCGTGACGATTATTCCAAGCTGGACAACAGCGACGCCTACAAAAAAATGTGGGAACTGCAGACAAGCTTCAGCGAACACAAGGAAGTGGGCTCGGTGATCTCCCTGCCGGTCGTGATGGCTGAGGGGGATGAACACTGGCTTGGCCACCTGCTGCCCTGGAACATGCTGCTGGATATCCTGTCGAAGCCCGAATATGGCGGCGTGGCCAAAAGCTTCGTCACCGAGGACCGCACCCAGGCCCTTTATATGCTGCGCATGAAGGAAAACGGGCGCGACCGCGACCGGGTCGCCATCGTGGACGACATCCGGGAAATCCCGCTCGCGCACGACTTCAAGGTCACGGCCATCGGCGGCACCTATTTCCTGCAGGGCCAACTGGCGCTGTCGGTGGCCCAGAGCATGACCATGGGGGTCGTGACCCTGATCATCATGTTCGGCGTGATCGGCTTTATCGTGTCGCGCTCGGTGCGTGTGTCCGCTGCGGTGGTCGCCACAGCCGCCGCCGTGTCCTGCCTTGTGCTGGGCAGCCTTGGTGTCTTTGGCGTGCCCGTCGACATCATTTCCTCGCCCGCCATCAACATCTGCCTCGGGCTGATTGTCGATGCCATGATCCACCTGACCATCACCGCCCGCCGCCATCTGAAGGAAGGCTGTGGCACCGGCATGCGCGACCCGGCCATCTGGCAGAAAGCCCTGTCGACCCAGGCGCGCCCGGCCATTGTGTCCACGCTTGTCATCATGATCGGTTTTTCGGTGTTCGCCCTGTCGGATTTCCCGCCGTCGCAGCGCTTCGGGCTTGAAATCGCCTATGGTGCCGGCATTGCCGTGCTGCTGGCGCTGATCGTCTTCCCGTTCCTGGTGAGCGGCCACCTGCGCAAGGAAGCCAAAAGCATCACCGACTGACCGACAGGCCCCGACGCCTTTCAGCGTTTCACATGCCGATGCCGGCTTCTGGGGCTTTCTTCCTCTTTGTCCTTCCGGGCGACAAGGAATGCGTCGTTGAATTCGACCGTGCCGTCCTCGCTTTTGCTGAAGGCCTGGCCGAAGGCATTCTTGAAAATGCTCAGGAAACCCGCCCACATGTTCTTGTCCGGGTTTTCGAGGTCGCCCTCGAGCGGGATACGGGCGGCAAACTGGTCCTTGGGCTGGTTCTGGAACAGTTCGATGAACAGGGATGCCAGCGCTTCCCAGACAATATTGAACGGGTTCTTGTCCTGCTTCAGGTCCAGAAGCGCCACATCGGTCGCGACCGGTTTCACATAGCCGACCACCTTGCCGTCTGCCGCCGCCAGCTCCATGAAAATGCCCAGCCGCCCCTTGCTGAAATCAAGCGCGGCATATTCGCGGGCATAATCGTTGAAGGCGGTCAGGTCGGCGTCCCTCAGTTCAAGCGACACATCGAAATCCGGCACATCCTTCATGAAATTGACATTGCCGGCCATGGTGAATTCACCACCCCCGACCGACGTACCGAAGGCATCCAGCCGCGAAGGCAGCGGCGTGCCGGCATCCTGCACATTGCGCACATTGGTGACCGACAGCACGATATCCTCAATATACAGGTTGATGTCCGGATCGGCGCTATAGTCGATATAGGCCAGCCGGCCGCCATGCACGGTCAAGCGGTTGACACTGAAGGGCGACAGCACCTTGACGAACCCCACCCAACCGGCGCCTTCGCCGGTCTGGTTGCGGGCAAAATTCATGTCGATGTCATAAATGTCGGCCTCTGCCACGATGTCGCCGCCGATCAGGGCGCCCCAGTCGATAGCCAGGTCGATCAGGTCGGTGCGCACAAAGGGCTTGTCGATGCCGTCCCGAACCTTGCGGATATTCAGCCCGTGTATCTGGTAGGCCCCGCGCCACAGCGACAGGCTGACCGACTGCACCGCGCCGCTATAGTTATCCAGCTTTTCGATCTCCCGGTTGATTTCGTCCCTGATCCAGTATGGCAGATAGGCGCGCGCCGCGATGCCCAAGACGATCCAGCCAGACACGAACGACACCAGTATCTTGTGCCGGGCCATGAAACGGCCAACGGACTGGACTGGGGTGCGGTGCGGGCTTTTTGTCACGGCATACCTCTGCATGGTGGCGCTACTGTCGGGGTTTATGCCAGACAGTAGAAACCAGGCCCGCCTTCATTCTCCATGCGGATGGCAGGGCCGACGCATAAAGAAAACATCAGCCTGCGGTACTGTCGCGGTTATCCGGGGGTTTTAGCGCGGTTTTGCCGTGCTTTCGCGCACCACCAGCCGGTATGGCAGGGTCAGGTGTTTTTCCGCAGGCGCCTTGCCGTCCATCATGGCCAGAAGCCGGGCCACCGCATGGGCGCCAAAGTCTTCGGTCGGCTGCGCGATGGTGGTCAGCGGCGGGTCGGTATAGGCCGCAAAGGCAATATCGTCGAAACCGGTGACGGAAATGTCCGCAGGCACCGAAAGGCCGGCGCGGCGGATCTGCTGCATGGCGCCGATGGCCATTTCGTCGTTGAAACACACCATGGCGGTCGGCCGGGGCGCCAGCGCCAGCAAGGCCGCTGCTGCGGTTTCGCCGGACGCGAAGCTGTAATCGCCTTCGGTCACCAGTTCGGGCGCGGATGCCAGCCCTGCAGCCTTCAGGGCAGCCGCGTGGCCAGCCATGCGGGCGCTGGTCAAGGGGCTGTCGTGCGGGCCGGCAATCAGGCCGATGCGGGTATGGCCAAGGCCGATCAGATGTTCGGTCAGCGCACGCGCGGCGCCAATGTTATCCAGCGCCACGGTGGGCATGCTATCGTCGTCCACCACTTCGCAACAGTTGATGATGGGCAACAGCCCTTCGCTGTCCCGGTCCTCTGGCGACAGCGGGAAGCGGGAGCTCAATTGAATAATGCCGTCGGTCTGGCTGGTGTGCAGCATGTGCGCCAGTTCCTGTTCGACCGCCACATCGCCCATGGTATTGCCCAGAAGCACGCTGTAGCCGCTTTCCTTGGCCGCCTTCTGGATGCCGCTGATCACCATCGAAAAGAAGGGGTTCGAGATATCGGGCACCAGCACCATGAAAGAAAAGCTTTTCCGGCTGCGGAAATTCCGCGCCATCATGTTGGGCTTGTAGCCACTTTCCTTGACGGCGCGCAGGACCCTTTCACGGGTGTCGGCAGAAACGACTTCGGGTTTCCTGAGCGCGCGCGACACGGTCGCGACCGAAACGCCCGCCAGTTTGGAAACCGTCCGAATATTCGCCATGCTGCCCTGTCCCCTTCATGAAGGCCTGAATGTTGAGGGGCCGGACCGCCGGGCAAGTGCCGGACGGTCCCCTGTGTCAGTTGAAAACCTCGGCCTCAGCCGCCGTTTTCTCTGCCCCCTTGTCATTAAAGACGAGCGCAAACAGAAGCGCAACTGCCGCCGCGATCAGGCAGGGCACCCACCAGATGCTGCCCCAGTCGCGCACGCCTTCAACGGTGTAATGCTCAACCACCATGCCCGACAGGACAGAACCGACCGCCAAGCCAACACCGTATGTGAGCAAGGTAATGAAACCCTGCGCGCTGGAGCGGATTTTGATATCCGCCTTGGCATCCACATAAATCTGGCCGGTGACAAAGAAAAAGTCGTAACACACGCCGTGCAGCAGGATACCACCCACCAGCAGCGACAGCGCGGCATCGTCCGCCGCGCCTGCGAACAGGCCATAACGTACCACCCAGGCCAGCATGCCCACCAGCAGCATCCATTTCACACCAAGGCGGCGGAAGAAGAAGGGCATCAGCAGCATGAAACCGACCTCGGACATCTGGCCCAGGCTCATTTTTGCGGCGACCCGTTCGATGCCCAGTTCGTTCAGATACAGGTTGGTGAAGGCATAATAGAAGGCCAGCGGAATGGAGATCAGAAGCGAGCACAGCGCAAACACAAAAAACGCCCGGTCCTTCAGAAGCGCCAGCGCATCCAGCCCCAGCACATCACGCACCGTGGCCTTTTCGCCGGTTTTGGCGGGCGGCGTGTGCGGCAGGCTCAGGCTGAAGATGCCCAGGATCACCGATGCCACAGCGGCCATTTTCATCGGCAGCGCGGTGGCTTCGACATTGGCGCCAAAATTGGCAAGGCCATAACTGATCACGAGGCCGGCCACGATCCAGCCCACGGTGCCCCAGACACGCACCCGCGGGAACTGGCTGTCCGGCGTTTCCATCTGGTTGAAGGAGATGGAGTTCACAAGCGCCAAAGTCGGCATGTAACAGGCGTTATAGAGCATCAGCCCGGCGATGATCGCGCCCGCCGTCGCCATGTCCGACACCAGATACAACACGACGCCGCCAATGATGTGCAGCGCTGCCATCACCTTTTCTGCGGCGAAGAAACGGTCGGCAATCAGGCCGATGAAAAAGGGCGAAATGATCGCGCCGATATTGTTGGTCAGGTACGCGGTGCCGATCTCGCCGCCGGAAAACCCGATGGCCGCCAGATAGGTGCCCAGGGTCACGAACCAGCCCCCCCAGATGAAAAACTGAAGGAACATCATGATGCTGAGTTGGATATAGTGTTTGTTGCCCATCTTCCCCTCCCCCGGAAATCCTGCCAACAGTGGGCACCCCTGAAAAGGGGTTCCCTCCCAATCCAGAGCTACCGCGTTTCCGCTTTCTTGACAAGCCGAAATGTAACCGGTTACATAAGGCAATGGCGCCCATGGGCGCCCAAGGTTCAGCGGCATTGGGGACGGGCATGTCGGGCATTTCAGCAGCCATTATCGGCACAGGTTTCATGGGGCCGACCCATACGGAGGCCCTGCGCCGCATCGGTGTCCCGGTGCGCGGCATCCTGGGCAGTTCAGTGGCAAAATCGGAACAGGCGCGCGCGGCACTCGGGCTTGACGTCGCTTATGCGAGCTTTGACGACGTTCTGGCCGACGATGCCGTGCATGTGCTGCACCTGTGTGTGCCCAACGTGCTGCATTTCGACTATGCCAAACGGGCGCTGCAGGCCGGCAAACATGTGATGTGCGAAAAGCCGCTCGCCATGTCGACCGCGGAAACCAATGAACTGGTTGCCTTGGCCGACAAAAGCGGCCTTGCGGCGGGTGTCTGTTACAACCTGCGTTTCTATCCCCTGAACCTGCAGGCCGGCGAGATGTGCCGGGGCGGCAGGCTCGGGCGCCTGTTCCATATCAATGGGTCCTATGTGCAGGACTGGCTGCTCTACGACACCGATTATAACTGGCGCCTGAATGCCGCCGAAAGCGGCAAGCTGCGCGCCGTGGGCGACATCGGCACCCACTGGATGGACATGATGGAAACGGTCACCGGCCTTCGCATCGAAGCCGTGTTCGCGGACCTGAAGACTTTCCATACCACCAGGAAACGCCCGAAAGGCGGCAGCACCACCTTTTCGGGCGGCAAGGATACCGGGGCCTTTGACGAGGTCGCCGTGGACACCGAAGACTATGCCTGCATCATGCTGCGTTTCGAAGGCGGCGCCGGTGGCAGTTTGCATGTCTCACAGGTCAACGCGGGCCGCAAGAATGCGCTCCTGTACGAAATCGCCGGCGAAAAAGGCGCGTTGGCGTGGGACGGCGAACGCCCGAACGAAATCTGGCTCGGCCACCGCGACCGGCCCAATGAAATCCTGCTCAAGGACCCGGCCTTCATGACCGGGGCCGCAGCCGATTTCACCAGCTACCCCGGCGGGCACGCCGAAGGCTACCCGGACAGTTTCAAACAATGTTTCCGGGCCTTTTATGACCATATCGCCGCCGGTGCGGACGCCGGCCAACCCCGCTTCCCGACCTTCCGGGACGGCCACCGGCAGGTGCAGCTTTGCGAAGCCATTGTCGCCAGCGCCCAACAGGAAAAATGGATCACACCCGGAGACAGCCAATGAAACTCGGATTCCAAAGCGCCATCCTCGCCGACCTCGGCTTTGAGGAGGTTATCGATTTCGCCGCACAGGAAGGCTTCGACTGTGTGGAAATCATGTGCTGGCCAAAGGGTGAAAGCGACCGCAAATATGCCGGTGTCACCCACCTGGACGTAACCGGCTTCACCAAGGCGGACGCCGAACGCACCCTCGCCTTCTGCGCGGAAAAAGGGGTCGCGATCAGCGCGCTGGGCTATTACCCCAACCCGCTGTCGCCGGACCTTGAGGAAGCGGCGGTTGCCACCGCGCACATCCGGCGCCTGATCGACGCCGCCGTACTATTGGGCCTGGATACCGTCAATACCTTCGTCGGCAACGACTGGACCAAAAGTGTCGATGCCAACTGGCCGCGTTTTGTTGAAACCTGGGGCCCCCTTCTGGCCTACGCCGAAAAAAAGGGTGTGAAGATCGGTATTGAGAACTGCGCCATGTATTTCACCATGGACGAATGGCCGTCCGGCAAGAACCTGGCGCGCAGCCCGGCCCTGTGGCGCCGCATGTTCGCGGAATTCCCGACCAAACATTTCGGCCTCAATTACGATCCGTCGCACTTTATCTGGATGCAGATGAACCATCTGAAGCCGCTCAGCGAATTTGCCGACCGGCTGTTCCATGCCCATGCCAAGGATGTGCGGGTCGACCATGATAGGCTCGATGATGTCGGCACCATGGCCTGCCCCCTCGAGTATCACGACCCCTGCATTCCGGGCGAAGGTGACATCGACTGGGCCGAATATGTCGCCGCCCTCAAGGCATCCGGTTTCGATGGCGCTTTCTGTATCGAGGTCGAGGACAAGAATTACGAACACGGCCTTGAGACGCGGAAAGAGGCGCTGAGGAAAAGCCGCGCGCACCTGGCCCGGTTCATCTAGTTCTGTTGCATATGCAACAAAACAAAACCCGCGCCGGAGGGTCCGACGCAGGTCTTTTGTTGCACGTGCAACAGCTTCAGTCAGGCAATCGCTTGACCCGGATATGGCGAAATGTCACCGGATTGCCATGGTCCTGCAGCGCGATATGGCCTTCGTCGCCTGACGCAAAAGTCGGCCATTTGCCGAACTTGGTCGCGGCTACTTTTGCCTTGAAGTCATTGGAATTCATATCATATTCCACGACCTTGTGGCCATTCAGCCAATGTTCGACATGGCCGCCATTCACCACGATCTTGGCTTCATTGAATTCGCCCACCGGCTTGGTATAGTCCGCCGACGGTGCATAAAGCGCGAACAGCGCCCCGGCCTGCTCCAACGGCGGCTCACTTCTGCCTTTATTATCAAGGACTTGGTACTCAGGCCCTGACAGGAAGGTATATTTCAACTCGGGCTTTTCCAGCACATGGAACATCACGCCGCTGTTGCCGCCTTCCGAAATCTGCCATTCGAACACCAGTTCAAAATTGCGGTAGGTCTCGTTCGAAACCAGGTCGCCGCCTTCTTCGCCAAGCGCCGAAAGTGTGTCGCCTTCAGCTTTCCAGCCTGCGGAAATGCCGGTGCCATTATAGCTGTGCCAGGCATCGGCGCCCAGATCCTGCCAATCGCCGGCCAACACACTCGTGGACGTCAGGGCCAAAAGGCCCACAAATAGTGCTTTCATTTCAAAGTCCTATCGCTTTCATTTTTTCTTCAAGCACCGCAACCATTTCCTTGGGCGCGCCGGGATAATGCTCCAGGGGCACATTGCCGATATAGCCAATGTCCTTGAAGCCCGCCGGGGTAGTGTAATAACCGCCTAGGGTCAGGGACCGGAACCGCTGGAAGAAATCCTTGCGCACGTCGTCGTCGGCTTCCGCAATCTCGGTCATCAGCGCCAACTGGTTGTCAGCCCCGCATTCCACGAAGCCGGCGCCAAAGCGTTTGCTTGCGGCATCGTCAATCCAGTCAAGGCCATAGAGGATGACCTTCTTGTCGTCCTGCGTCTGCTCGTAGGGGCTCGAGACCCATTCGTTCAGGAAGTCCGGCACGCCGATCTGGCTGGGCGACGGGTGCGGCGCTTCTTCGGGCAGGATGATGTCGGTCATCACCGCAGTGACCTGCAGTTGCCGGTCGGTCATGATGCGGTCCCACGGCGCGCTGGGGTTCAGCATGTCCGGGTCAGTGCCGTAACCCTTTGGCGTTTTTACATAAGTTGCGGCATGCACCATCTTCGGCGCCGCCAGCATGGTCGCGGCCGCCGCCGACATCCATTTCATGGCGGTCCGGCGGTCGATTTTCGGGATATAACGCTGCATCACAGGTTCCCCTTCCTGGCTTCGTCGGCGAGATGGGTGGCGTTGCGCATGGCAAGCGCCAGGATCGTGAGGGTCGGGTTCTTGTCCGGGTTCGAGGGCAGCACGGCGCCATCGAACACAAACAGGTTCTTCACATCCCAGGACTGGCCCCATTTGTTGACCACGCTGGTGCGTGCATCGGCGCCCATGCGGGCACAGCCCACTTCATGGATGATCTCGCCGCCCTTGGCGATGGCCTCGCGGCCGTCCTTGCTTTTGCCACCGGTGACGGTGCCGCCCAAGCGGTCGATGATCTCGTTGAAGGTTTCGCGCATGTGCGTGGCCTGGTCGATCTCGTAATCCGCCCATTTCCAGTGGAACCTGAGCACCGGGATGCCGAACCGGTCCTTGATATCGGGATCAAGTTCGGCATAACAATCCTCGTTCGGGATCATCTCGCCCCGGCCGGCAAAATAGATGTCCGAGCCATAATAGCGGCGCATTTCCTCGCGCAAGCCCTTGCCGAAAGCGACATTGCTGTAACCCGCGAGGCCCGCGATGCCCATACCCGGCATGCGCTGGCCGCCGCCCAATTCGATATGGTACCCGCGCGGGAACGGCAGTTCCTTTCGCGCCTGGGCACCATAGCCCCACCAGGGCACATAGATGTGCGAGTTGGACATGCCGTCATCGTTCCGGGGCGGCATGCCCTCCAGCATCGGGATATGGCCGGACGTGCTGGCACCCACCGTGTCCATCAGGTATTTGCCGACCGTGCCGGAGGAGTTCGCAAGGCCGTCGGTATAACGCCCCGTCTTGGAATTCAACAGGATACGCGCACTTTCCGCGGCACTGGCGGCCAGCACCACGGCCTTGGCCTTGATGGTTTTATGCTCGCCGGTTTTGCGGTCGATGTAGGTGACACCACTGGCGCGGTCGTCCTTGCCCATGTCGACCGTGTAGACCATGGCATCCGTGATGATATCAAGGTTGCCGGTCTCAAGCGCCGGCGGGATCAGCACCGTCGTCGTTTGGAACATGGCCTTGATCGAACAGCCGCGCCCGCAGGACGTGGCATAGAAGCACGCATCCCGGCCATTCATCGGTTTCTGGATGATGGCGGCCCTCATGGGCGCCACCGGAATACCCATGCTTTCAAAACCACGCGCAATCATGATCTCATGCAGCCGGCGCGCCGGTGTTTCATGCAGAATACCCGGCGGGCTGTCTGGCGTGTTTTCAAGCCCGGCGCCATGATATTCGCCGCCCCCCGTGACACCCACCAAGGCTTCGGTCTTGTCGTACCAGGGCGCCAGTTCCTCATAGGTCATGGGCCAGTCGACCCCCAGGCCGTCGCGGCTGTAGGGTTTGAAATCATATTCCCCGAACCGCAGCGAGATACGGCCCCAGTGGTTGGTGCGGCCACCCAGCATGCGCGGACGCCACCACATGAATTCTTCGCTGCCCGGCGCCGTTGTGTAGGGTTCGCCCGGTACGGTCCAGCCACCGTCCACCGTGGCGTCATAATAGCCGAAAGGTTTGTCGGGGGTCGAAACCCCGCGCAGGGGTGCCTGATCGTTCGTATTGAACATCGGCGTTTCGTCTTCGGGCTTATAGTCGCGCCCGGCCTCGAGCATCAAAACCTTGAGGCCTTTTTTTGCGAGCACATAAGCGCTCATGCCGCCGCCGGCGCCGGACCCGACAACAACAACGTCATACGGTGCAGCTTGTTTCACCGTCTCCCCCTTTCCTTCCCATCCTGCCGGCCTGACCCGGCATCCGGGAAGAAATGTAACCGGTTACAAAAACCAATGTCAACGGCGCGCCGTGAAATGTGATGTGCTTCCTGAAAACTCATTCCAAAGAACCAAAAAACCATGGTTTCTGGCGCCTTCAGGCTAAAGGACAGGTTTCCGCCTCTGCGCCAAACGCAGGCAACACAATGGAAAAACAGGCGCCGCCCAGCGACGTGCCGGCCCCAGCCCGTATGCGGCCGCCCGCACTTTCGATGATCGAACGGCTGACCGGCAGACCCAGCCCCATGCCCTGTTCCTTGGTACTGAAGAAACTGTCGAACAGATGGTCGAGATGCGCATCGGCAATGCCTGTGCCGCTGTCTTCGACCGTCAGCAGAACTTCGCCGCCCTGAAGGCCGGTGCCGATATTCACACGGCGGCTGTTGCCGGGGCCTTGCGGCAGGGCCTGCAGCGCATTCATGGCCAGATTGACCACAACCTGCTGCATCTGGGTGCGGTCCGCCATCACCATCGGCAGGCCACGCGCCAGCGCCAGGTTCAGTTCCGCCTTGTGCGCCTTGATTTCATGGCGCAGGAACTGGGCCGTTTCGCTTACCACATCATTCAGACTGAGGGGCACGGGTTTGGGCGCCCGGCTGCTGGCCATGCCGCGGATGCGGGCCACAATGTCTGCCGCCCGGCGCGCATCGGACACAATATGATCCGTCAGGGTGCGGACTTCTTCAAGATTGGGCTCTGGCCGGTTCAACCAGCGCAGGCCGGCCGCACCATTGGTGGCAATGGCGGCCAGCGGCTGGTTCACCTCATGCGCGATGGACGCCGCCAATTCCCCCAGCATCGACACCCGGGCCGCGTGCGCCATGTCCGCGCGCATGCGGTCCAGGGCCGCGAAGGCATTGTTGCGCGCCGTCAGGTCCATGACCCCGATCAGCAAAGTGCCCTTGCCCATGGTGTCGGGCGGGTAACAGGCCGTGAAATGGGCATCGAAGACACGCCCGTCGATGGCACGCAGCTTGGTTTCCACCGAATAATTGTTGGCGCCCGACACCGCCGACAGCACACCGGCGATATAGTCGCCGTTGCTTTCCTGCGGCCAGAACGGGTCGACATTATGCAGCAATTCTTCCTTGTTGCCGTCGCGTCCGAACAGTTTCACGGTTTCGTCGTTGACATCCACCACCCGCGTGGCCCGCATCATTTCGCGGATCACTTCCGGATGATCCCTGAAATAACGCGGGAAATCCGTGTTCCCCGCGCGGTAAACCCGGCGCAAAATCTCGTCCACGGCAGAAAAATCCAGCTCCCAGAAGGAAGCCGCCATGGCCTGGAACAAATTGTGGTACCGGTGCTCGCTCAGCCGCAGGGCTTCTTCGGTGCGCCGGCGTTCGGTGATGTCGGTCCCGGTCTCGGCAATGGCAACAGGGTCCCCGTTTGTGTCGCGCAGATAGGACCAGCGCGCTTCCACCACGACCTCGAGCCCTTCGGCGGTCTGCCGCGCGAGGCTGCCTTCCCACGCGCCCGCGTCCGACAGGGTTTTCTGCGCCGCATCCAGCCCGACATCACATTCCGTATTCAGGAATTCATGGGTATCCCGCCCCAGTGCGGCTTCCTTGGGCCAGCCATAAAGCTGCTCCGACGCCTTGTTCCAACTGAGGATGCGACCGTCCAGCGCACGGGTGAAAATGCTTTCGTGCATGAGGTCCAGAATATCGTCTTCAAAATGCCGGCTGTTCACGGTGCCCCCATCGCGTGCAAACGGTTTCACTGCACTATAGCAGCCGTTTTCGCCGGGCAGAAACGATATGGCGCCGTCCTGCATGATTTACCCCGCCAGGGCCTTGTCGATACAGTTCAGCAAGCTGTCTGCCTCGAACGGTTTGCGCAGCAGGCACAGGGCACCGCTTTCACGTGCCCGGTCAGTGAGGTCGGCCTCTGAGCGCGCGGTAATCAGGACAACCGGAGTATCGCAGCCGTCGGCGGCCAGGGTACGCTTGAGTTCAAGCCCGCTGATGCCCGGCATCTGGATATCGGAGACGATACAGGAAAAGCGGACACTGTCGTCCGCGGCAAGAAAGTCTTCGGCCGAGCCGAAACCGGTGGCCTGATAGCCCGCCGCGCGCAAAAGCCCGAGGATGGCACTGCGCATGGATTCGTCGTCGTCGATGACCGAAATACAAGGTTCTGACACTATAATCTATCCTTACAGGCGTGGGGCGTGATGCCGGCCCACGCGGTTCCCCCCGTTTCCTTCATTCCACAGATGCTGTCAGCATCCTATTATACTGAAGTTTAAGTGCCGGCCTCAGGCCTGGCGGGCCGCGGGCACCACATTCAGCGCGTCGGCCATGCGCACCAGTTCCGCCAATGACCGCGCATCCATCTTGCGCATGGCCGCACCCCGGTGGATTTTGACCGTGATTTCACTGAGCTGCAGGTCCCAGGCGATCTGCTTGTTCATCTTGCCTTCCGCCACCAGCGCCATCACCTGCCGCTCGCGCGGGGACAGGGTCTCATACCGCGTGGCCACGTCATGCAGGTGCGCGTTTTCGTGCCGCGCCGCCTTGTGCCGTTCGATCGCGGCCAGCACGGCATCCAGCATGTCCTGATCGCGGAAGGGTTTGGTCAGGAAATCCTCGGCCCCGGCTTTCATGCCGCGCACCGACATGGGGATGTCGCCGTGTCCGGTCATCAGCACGACAGGCAGATGGATACCCAGTTCCTTCAGATGACCCTGGGCGTCAAGCCCGCTCATGCCCGGCAGACGCACATCAAGCACGATACAGGACGGCACGTCCAGACGCTCGGCAGACAGGAATTCCTGCACCGACGCATACTGGCGGCTATCAAGCCCGACCGACCGGAACAGGCTGTCGAGCGCAGCCCTCAGGGAGCCGTCGTCATCCACGATATGCACAAGTGAAGCGGGTTCCATATCTCCTGCCCCCAATGGTTTTCCTGACACAACCATATACCCATCGCGGCCGCAGTTTCCATTCGTTTCGGCCCGACTATACCAATGTATGAGGGCGCTTTCCGCGGGTCTGATAGCGCGTTCGCCCCGTCCGGCGCGATAGTCGGGGCATGGACAGCGAGCCCATGTCACGACAGAGCGCATTGCCCCACCTCCCCTCGCACAATGCGCCTTTGCGGGCCGGCCTTCCCCCGGGTCGGCCCGCTCCCCCAAAGGGACGATGGCAGGCCGCATCAACGGAACCAGCAACGGAGACAGGTAATGACTGCACATAAAACCCTGATCACAGGCGCATCCTCCGGGATCGGCGCCACCTATGCGGACCGCATGGCCAAGCGCGGCGAGGACCTGATCCTGGTTGCCCGCAACCAGGGCCGCATGGAAACCCTTGCGGCCCGGCTGATGGCAGAGACCGGCGTCGCGGTCGAGATTATCGCCGCCGACCTTGCGGACCAACATGACCTGAAACATGTTGCCGCGCGGCTGTATGACGACCCCGCGATCGGGACCCTCGTCAACAATGCCGGCATTGTCGCGGGCGGCGCGGTATCGACCGCGGACCCCGAAGCGCTGGATGCCACCATCAACCTGAATGTGCGGGCCCTGACCCGACTGTCGGCTGCCGCCGCCAACCGGTTCGCGGCACGCGGGCACGGCAAGATCATCAATATCGCGTCGGTAACCGCACTGATGCCGGAACAGTTCGAGCCGGTCTATCTGGCGACCAAGGCTTATGTGTTGGCCTTCACCGAAGCCCTGCACCAGGAACTGCATGCACACGGTGTTGTGGTACAGGCCGTCCTGCCTGGCGTTACCCGCACCGAAATCTGGGAACGGTCCGGCCACGACCTTTCCGCGCTACCAACCGAAATGGTGATGGAAGTCGGCGACATGGTCGATGCCGCCATCGCCGGCCTCGACATGGGCGAACTGGTCACCATCCCGTCGTTGCCGGATGCGGCCGACTGGAACAGCTACAAGACCGCACGCCTGGCCCTTGGCCCCAACCTTTCCCTCTCGAAACCTGCCGCACGCTACGGCGTGCATTAACCCCCGGAGATGCTGAAATGACCAATCCGACAGAAACCCCGCTCAGCCCAAGCCGCCGCACCGTCATGTCGACGGGCACTGCCCTTCTGGCGGCCCTTTCGATCCCGGCCATGCCGGCAGACGCCAGCACATCCAGAAAGCCCAACGGAGCCAGTGCCATGAACATGATCACCACCAAAGACAAGACCCGCATTTTCTACAAGGACTGGGGCACGGGCCAACCGATCCTGTTCTCCCACGGCTGGCCGCTGACAGCAGACGCCTGGGACCCGCAGATGGTGTATTTCGGCCAGAAGGGCTTCCGGGTCATCGCCCATGACCGGCGCAGCCATGGCCGGTCCGACCAGACCTGGCACGGCAACAATATGGACCAGTATGCCGATGACCTGGCGGAGCTGATCGAAGCTCTTGACCTCAAGGATATCATCCTGGTCGGCCATTCCACCGGCGGCGGCGAGATCACCCATTATATCGGCCGGCACGGCACCAAACGGGTGGCCAAGGTGGTGCTGGTGGGCGCCGTGCCGCCCCTGATGGTCAAGACCCCGGCCAACCCCGAAGGCCTGCCGATCGAGGTGTTCGACGCCTTCCGGGCCGGCACCCTGGCCGACCGGTCGCAATTCTATCTCGATGCCACCATGCCCTTCTTCGGCTATAACCGGCCGGGTGCCAAAATTTCGGAAGGCGTGCGCCAGTCTTTCTGGGCGCAGGGCATGATGGGCGGCCTGAAGGGCCAACTGGATTGCATCCACGAATTTTCGGAAGTCAACTATACCGACGACCTGAAGAAAATCGACAAACCGACCCTGATCGTGCATGGCGACGACGACCAGATCGTGCCGATCCAGGCCTCGGCCCTGAAATCGTCCAAAATCGTGAAAGATGCGGTCCTGAAAATCTATGAAGGCGCCGATCATGGCCTGAGCCAGACCCATATGGAACGCTTCAACGCAGACCTTCTGGACTTTTTCAAAGCCTGAACAAAAGGGCCCGCCAGACTGCAACGATCTGGCGGGCCCTGTTTCCTGAACTGTTTTCCCTATGCGGCGCTTTGGTTGATGCCACCCATGCCGACATATTTCAGTTCGACATAGTCGTCGATACCATGGCGGGAGCCTTCCCGACCGATACCGGATTCCTTCATGCCGCCAAAGGGCGCCGCTTCGCTGCCGACCGTGCCGTCATTCAGCGCTACCATGCCGAATTCAAGCGCCTCGGACAGCAACCACATGCGGTTCATATCGCGGGTATAGGCATAGGCTGCAAGGCCATAGTCGGTGTCGTTCGCGAGCGCGATGGCTTCCGAAATATTGCTGAAACTGCAAAGCGTTACCACGGGGCCAAAAATCTCCGCCCGGAAGATTTCCATGGCCGGGGTCACACCCGTCAGCACGGTCGGGGCATAGAATGTGCCGTCGCGGTCCAGGCGGTGCCCACCGGTCAACAGGCTTGCTCCTTCCGCGACGGCGGCCTGCACCAGACTGTCGACGTTGTCGAGGCCCCGGGCGTTGATGATCGGCCCGAGGGTGGTGCCACCCGCAAGCCCGTCGCCCGCCTGCAGGCCCGCGATACGCGCCATCAGCTTTTCGGTGAAAGCCGCCATAACCGCTTCATGCACCAGAAAACGGTTGGCGCTGATGCAGGTCTGGCCGGCGTTCCTGAACTTGGCCAGCATGGCGCCAGCGACTGCGGCATCCAGGTCGGCATCCTCGCAGACAATGAAGGGGGCGTTGCCGCCCAGTTCGAGCGAGATTTTTTTCACCGTGCCGGCGCACTGCGCCATCAAGAGCTTGCCGACGGCGGTCGATCCAGTGAAAGACAGCTTGCGCACACCCCGATGTTCGGTCAGCACCCGGGCGACATCGGGCGCGCGCTGGCAGGTGACAAGGCTCAGAACCCCGTCGGGCAATCCGGCTTCGGTCGCAAGCCGAAGAAGTGCTATGGCGCTGAGTGGCGTATCCTCCGCCGGTTTGATGACCACGGGGCAGCCGGCGGCCAGTGCGGGCGCTACCTTGCGCATGATCATCGCGCTCGGGAAATTCCAGGGCGTGATGGCGGCCACCACCCCCACGGGCTGGCGGAGCACCAGCATGCGGCGGCGTGGGTCCGGGCTCGGGATGATCTCGCCATTCAGGCGCTTGGCCTCCTCCGCGAACCAGGCGATGTAGGATGCACCATGCATCACCTCGCCCAGGGCTTCGGCGAGCGGTTTGCCCATCTCCAGGGTCAAAAGCCGCGCCAGTTCGTCCCGATTCCGGATGATCAGGTCATGCCAGGCCATCATGGCGGCGGCACGGTCCTTGGCGGTGCGCCCCGCCCAGCCGGGCAAGGCGCCTGTGGCAGTGGCCACCGCAGCGGTGGCTTCCGTCGGCCCCATGTCGGCAACGTCGGCCAGATGGCCACCGGTCGCCGGATTGAAGACCGGGAATGTGGCCCCGGTCCAGCCGGCGGGCAGCGGATCGGCGATCAGCCGTGCGGCAAAGCCCGTCGGCGTGTTCATGTCAAATGCGAGGGCAGACATTGTCACGCCATCCCAAGTTCACGCGCCGTGGCGTCCAGGCTTTGCGCCAGCACGTCGGCCATCGTGTCGATATGTTCGTGTTTGATGGTCAGCGGCGGGCTTGCCACCATCGACTGGCCAACCGCCCGCATGATCACGCCACGTTCAAGGCAATGGTCCCTGACCCGGGTCGCGACATTGAGGCCGATATCGAACAGTTGGCGGCTGTCGCGGTCCTTGACCAGTTGCACACCGGCCAGAAGGCCGTGGCCGCGCACTTCGCCCACCAGCGGATGCTCGCCCACCGCCGCCTTGAGCCGCTTGTGGAAATAGGGTCCGACATCGTCGCGCACCCGGTCCACCAGCTTTTCGCGCTTGATGAGCGCGATATTGGCAAGCGCCACCGCACAGGCCACCGGGTGGCCCGAATAGGTATAACCGTGCGAGAACACACCACCCTTGCCCATGGCCTGGTGCACCCGCGCGTTATAGGCCACGGCCGCAATGGGCAGGTAACCGGACGACAGGCCCTTGGCCATGGGCATCAGGTCGGGGGTGATGCCATAGGTCTGGCTGCCGAACCATTCGCCGGTGCGGCCAAAACCGCAAATCACCTCGTCGGCGACCAGCAGGACATCGTATTTGCGACAGATACGCTCGATTTCCGGCCAGTAGGTGCGCGGCGGGTCAATAACACCGCCTGCGCCCTGGATCGGTTCGCCGATAAAGGCCGCGACCCTGTCGGCGCCCAGTTCCAGAATCTTGTCCTCAAGCGCGCGGGCGGCCTGCAGGCCAAAGTCGTCCCGGTCCAGCCCCTCGCCTTCCAGATACCAGTGCGGATGCACGATATGTTCAAAGCCCGGCAACAGGGACTTGCCCATGGCATGCATGGCCGGCATGCCACCCAGGCTGGTGGCCGCCACGGTGCTGCCATGGTACCCGAGCTTGCGGCCAATGAAGATTTGCTTCTCCGGCTGGCCCTCGACTTCCCAGAAATGGCGCACCATGCGCACGATGGTGTCGTTGGCTTCGGACCCCGAATTGGCGAAGAAGATATGGTCCAGCCCGTCTGGCGTGACCTCGCTCAGCACCTTTGACAATTCGATCTGCGGCGGCGTCGCGCTTTGGAAAAACACGTTATAGTAGGCCAGTGCCTGCATCTGGGCATTTGCCGCTTCGATCAGTTCCTGCCGGCCGTAACCCACATTCACGCACCAGAGGCCGGCCATGCCGTCCAGTATCTTGCGGCCGGCAGAATCCCACACATAGACATCGTCTGCGCGGGTCACAACCAGCGGCGGCTTGTTGTCGAAATAACGCGGGTCGGTAAATGGATGCAGATGGTGCGCCACATCCATGCGCTGCCATTCTTCGGTATTAAGGTCCTGGCGTGTCATCAATCATTCCCCTTCAACTGGGCCCTGCCCTCTTGCTGTCGTGACCCGGGTCAATGTACCGGGCCCTGCCACCCGGCGGTGCGACCTTGTGCCGGGCGATAGATGTTTCTGTCGGGCGTTTCCTGCCCTGGCCCCAAGCATCGGCAAAACCAACAGACTGCGGAAGGTGCCAAGGATCACACCACCGGTGACCCGCACGCACCCCGCCTATTCGCCTTCATCCAGCCGCGTGCGCATGAGGGCGGCGATATGACGGCCACCGGCGTCGCGCTGGCGTTCGAGCCCGGCGATAATGCTTTCCCGGTCGGCCCGGTGTTTTTCCTGGTTCAGGCGGCAGATGCCTTCCATATGCTCGACCTCGACATGGAAAGCCAAAATCATGGTGCGGTAGCGTTCGATCTGGGCCGTGCTCAGGCTGTCGGGCACCCAGGCCACCTCGCCCGGGACGGGCGGTGTGCGCGCCTCCATCAGGGCCACCGTGCGGTCGATCACCGCCATCTGTTCGGCCATGTCGTCGATGGGCACAAGACGCCCGCGCGCCTGAACGGTGACATAACTCCAGGTTGGCGCGGTTTTGCCGACACGGAACCAGCGCGGCGAGATATAGGCGCCGGGTGCGGCGAACTGCAACAGCACGGGCGCGCCTGCCAGCACCGCCGCCCGCTGCGGATTGCGCCCCGCCATATGGCCTGAAAGCAACACCGTATCCCCGGCGCGCGAAGGTGTGTGAATGAAGGGGGCCGCCGTCACCTGCAACTGCCCCTCGTGGGCCGTGAACATCTGGGCGACCGGATGGGCGGCAATATGCGCCAGTTGCTCGCGTGTGCCCGACATTTCATAGTGTTCGGGCACAAATGTATGGCGGCCCACATCGTCCCATGTAGTGGTGCGCACGAGCCCCGGTCGATTTTCCTGATCGGACATGACTAGCCTTGTTTCACTGATGTTCAAAGAGTGCCCGGATGTAGGACCGCCGCCACGAGATACGGTGCATCCAGTGGCGGCGGCGGAGTCCAGGGAGGACTGCCTTTTTCCTAGAAATCGAGACCGATACTGACCCCGATGGTGCGCGGCCGCGTGCGGTTCGCGTTGTTCCAGGCATGGTAGGGGTCGATATATTTGTTCTCGTTGGTCAGGTTCTGGGCATAGACCTCGAGGCTGACCCGGCCCACAGTCGCACCGATGCGCGCGCCCAGAAGGCCGATGCTGTCGGAATATTGCGGCGTGTTTTCCGCCGGGAAGCTGGTGAGGTCGGTATAGGGCAGCTTGTCGCGGTAGCTATAGTCGACCCGGAAGAAGCCCGGTGTATCGTCGGCCCAGTTGAAGTCGTAATTGGCGCCGACCGTGAAGCTGAAGTCCGGCACATAGTCGATGGAATCGCCGACCACGTTGGCCGTGTCTTCGGCATTGATTTCCGTGACTTCGGCATGGATCACCGTGCCGGATGCATTGAAGCTCAGTTGGTCGGTGGCCTTCCAGGTCAGGGACGCTTCAAGCCCCTTCACTTCCGCCGCACCCACGTTGCTGACCAGTTGCTGCAGGCCCAGGTCACCACCCAGGAACAACAGGCCACGCCTGAGCATGTCGTTATATTCGGTATAATAGGCCGCAAGGTCGTAATAGAGCGCGCCGTCCGCCAGGCTGCCCTTCATGCCCAGTTCGTAGCTCCAGAGCGATTCCGGCTCGAACGGCGGGTTGCCGCCAGTGTTGAAACCGCCGCTCCTGAAGCCCTTGCCGACGCTGGCATAGACATTGGTATGCTCATTAAGCGCATAGGACAGGTAGAAGCGCGGGTTGACGGTGTGGAAGGTGTCTTCCTCGTAGCTTTGCGCCGGTTCGAAGCCCACCGAATAGGACGCCTTGTCTTCGAAATAGCGCAGGCCCGCCCCCAGTTCCAGCCGGTCGGTCAAGCGGTAGGACGCATTCGCGAACACCGCAAAGGCCTTGGAGGTGTTTTCCGAGAAATATTCCTGATTTTCAGCGATATAGCCAAAATAGTCATATTCGAAATAGGCGGTCAGGGACCGTTTCATGTCGCGGTAGAAACCACCCAGGTTCCATTGCAGCGGACCATCGCCCGACGACGACAGGCGCAGTTCCTGGGTAAACTGGCTGCCCGGATTGTACCGTTCGTCATTGCCTTCATAGAAACCCAGATAGATCGTGTCCTCGCCACCCCGGTAGGAGAAGGGATACTGGTGATCCTGCGACACATAGCTGGTGGAGCTCAGAAGCGAGGCAAAACCCAGATCGAAGGTCGCGGTCAGGTTATAAAGCTCGTAATCCCAGACTTTCGGGATCAGGGTCTTGGACGGGTCGAGCGCCACAAAAACCGTGCGGTCCGGCTGTTCGAAGCCCTGCCCCAGTTCATATTCGGCATGATAGGAAATGAAGGTACCCAGGAGCGAAACCTTTTCGCTCGGCTTCCACAACAGCTTGAAGCGCAGGTTGGTCAGGTCTTCGTCGTTCCCGTCCTCGATACCGGCTTCGGGCTGGTCCTGCCAGCCGCCGCCCGATTTGGCCGTGGCCGCGATCCTGAGCGCCAGCTTGTCTTCCACCAGCGGCACATTCACGATGCCGGTAACCTCGGCACCCATGCCGCCGGTCTTCACCGACGTCATGTCGAAGCCCAGATGGCCTTCAGCCACATTCATGACCGGATCATTGGTAATGTAGCGCACGGTGCCGGCAACAGCCCCCTGCCCATAAAGCGTGCCCTGCGGGCCCTTCAGCACCTCAATGCGGGCCAGGTCGAGCGTGCGGGTCGGCAGCACGTCATAACCTGTCAGGTTCATCGGCACTTCGTCCTGATAGACGCTGACCAGCGAACCGCCACCATAGGCATTGGCGATGCCGCGCAGGAAGATCTGGTAACTGCCAGGCCCGTCCTCGCGCATGGTCAGGCCCGGCACGGCGAAGGACAGGTCCTGGATGCTGTCGATACCACGCTGTTCAAGCTCGGTACCGCCAAGGGCCGTGATGGCCATCGGCACCTCGATCAGGCGCTGTTCACGTTTCTGGGCCGTGACGACGATTTCCTCGAGCGTCACTTCCGCGCTGTCGGCTTCGGCCAGGGCTGCACCCGTGTGGAGCACAGCCAGCGCCGAAAGCGACACCAAATATTTACCGGCAACTTTGTTCATGGTTGTTTCCCCTCTGAGATCATGTAGGCGGCAAGCCCCGGTCTTGCGCCGATACCACCCGTGTTTCCTCGCCTACCAATCAAGCATGGGGGACGCTGGCCAAACAGATGCCAATCATGCAACAAACGGTGCGCCCCAGTCACCAGCAGGCGTCAAAAGCACCGGCTTTTATGGCCCGCAGCCGACGGAAGCCATACTTTCCGCCATGCCGGGCCATAATCCGGCCCGGTGAGGTGGACGCACCACATGGGGCGCGGTTCGCACCTTCCTGCGTGTGCGCGAGGCCCTTAGGCTGGTTTCATGTCAGGGGACCAGAACAAGGGGGAATTGGAATGGCAGAGACGATAATGGCGGCAAAGCCAAACGAGATCGGCAGTGTGCGCGAAGCCTATGCGGGCCGGCTGTTCCCGAGCGTGCAGATCGAAACCTTCCGCCATATCGACCGGCTGTTTCCGACCCGCACCGTTTCGCGTGGCACGGCACCGGTCAGCGACTTCAGCTATCGCCCCCTGCCCCTTGATGACATGACGATCGAAACCGACCAGGGCGATTATGACCTGTTCGATTATATCGCCCGCAACCGGGTGACAGCGCTTCTGGTGGCGCGCGACGGCAAGATCGTGCGCGAGCAATATGAATATGGCAACACGCCGGACACCCGCTGGATGTCCATGTCCATGGCCAAATCGGTCAGTACCACCCTGGTGGGTGCCGCCATCCAGGACGGTTCCATCACGGGCCTTGATGATCAGCTCAGCAAATATATGCCGGCGCTTTCGGGTACGTCCTACGACGGGGTGACCGTCCGGCACCTGTTGCAGATGACATCAGGCGTGCGCTGGGACGAAACCCACACGGACGGCGGTTCGGAACGCCGGCAGGTGCTTGAACTTCAGATCGCGCAGAAGCCGGGGGAAATCCTCAAATATATGGCTGGCCTGCCGCGCGTGGCAGAACCCGGCACACACTGGAATTACAGCACCGGCGAAACCCATGTGGTGGGCGAACTGATCCGGGCAGCCACCGGCGAATGGCTTTGCGACTATCTTTCACGCAAAATCTGGTCCCGCCTCGGCATGGAGGCGGACGCCAGTTGGTGGCTGGAAGCTCCGGGTGGCCTTGAAGTTGCGGGCAGCGGGCTTTCGGCCACCTTGCGGGACTATGCCCGGTTTGGCCATTTCATGATGAACGGCGGCGTGATTGACGGTGAACAGATAGTACCGGACTGGTGGCTGAGGGAAGCCTGCAGCGCCCGAGAAATCGGCGGCCAGCGGCTGGATTACGGCTTCATGTGGTGGCCGGTGAACGCGCCCGCCGGCACCCAGTTCGAAGGCGGCTTCTCCGCCCGTGGCATTTTCGGGCAATATATGTATATCAATCCGGCGGAACGCATTGTCATCGTGGTCTGGAGCGCGCGGGCCAAACCCATCGGCTCGGAAGTGATCCTGGACAATGATTTCTTCAATGCCGTCGTGAAGACGATACGCTAACGCCCGGAGGAGCACGCCATGCACGGATCATCAGACGCGCCCGCCGGGGTGGACAAGGGCACGGATATCCTGGGCCACCCGCGTGGCCTTGCCTTCATCATCTTCACCGAAGCCTGGGAACGCTTTTCCTATTATGGCATGCAGGCGCTGCTCGTGCTCTATATGGCATCCTACCTGCTCACCCCCGAACATGTGGGCAATGTCGCTGGCTTCGGCGCCTTCCGCGCGATGCTTGAGGCTGTCGTCGGCCCCCTGGGCACCACAGCACTCGCGGCCCAGATATTCGGGCTTTATGGCGGGCTGATCTATTTCACGCCGGTGATCGGCGGCTGGATCGGCGACCGTTTCATGGGCCAGCGCCGTGCCGTGCTTCTGGGCGCGATACTGATGGCCGCGGGGCATTTCCTGATGGCGTTCGAGGCTGCGTTCCTGTTCGCGCTCGCGGCCCTTATCTTCGGCGCCGGCATGCTGAAGGGCAATCTGGCCGCACAGGTAGGCCGGCTTTATGCCCGCACCGACCAGCGCCGCGATACCGCCTATTCCCTCTATAACATGGCCATCAATGTGGGGGCAGCGGTGGCACCGCTGGTGTGCGGCACATTGGGTGAATTTTACGGCTGGCACTATGGTTTTGGCGCCGCGGGCGTCGGCATGCTGGTGGGGATCGTCATTTACCTCAAGGGCCAGCACTGGCTGCCGACCGACAGCCTGCGCGCCAGGGACGGCGACCGCCCGTCCCTTCAGCCCGGCGATGGCAGGGTGATCGCCGGCATCCTGCTGATGTTTGTGGTGGCAGCCCTCTACTGGAGCGCACAATTCCAGGTCTGGAGCATCTATCCGCTCTGGACCCGCGACAATGTCGACCGCGCTTTCTTCGGCATGGAAATGCCGGTTACCTGGTTCCAGTCCCTTGATTCCATTGCCGTGCTGGCGCTGGCGCCTGTGGTCATCCTTTACTGGCGCTGGCAGCGCAACAGGGCCCGCGAACGGGGTGATCTTGTGAAGGTCATGCAGGGCTGCACGGTGTTTGCACTCGCCTATGTCTGGCTGGCGGCAGGGCAAGCGCTGGCAGGCGAAGGCCAGGTTGCGCTCGTTTGGCCCGTCTTGTTCCATTTCATCTGCGCCATCGGCTTCCTGTATGTGGGGCCTGTCATGATGGCGCTGGTGTCGCGCACCGCGCCCGAGGCGGTGAATGCCATGATGGTCAGCGCCTATTATCTGTGCCTGTTTGTGGGGGGCTTCGCCAGCGGCTGGCTCGGACGCTTTTACGACCAGCTTTCCCCCGCCGCTTTCTGGCTGATGCATGCGGGGGTCGCGGGTGCAGGCGCCCTGATCGTACTGGTCTTCTACCGGCCGCTCCGACGCCTTCTGCGGCTCGACTGAGCGGAGCATGGCCTTGAGCGCCCTTGACATGGAGGACCGCGCCCCAGCAAGATCGGGACCTGTTGCGCCTGCAACACCATTCCCTTCAAGCCCAGAGACCCCCATGGCCGCCGACAAACCGAAACGCAGCAGTATTCACCAGGGCCTGCCGCCCCGGAAGGCATTGCCGCCGTTCGAAGCGCTCAGGGCGTTTGACGCCGTCGCGCGCCTGGGCGGCATCCGCAAGGCGGCGCAGGGGCTGGAGCGCGACCATGCCGTGATCAGCCGCCATATCCGCACCGTGGAGACCTGGACCGGCACCACCCTGGTCGAGCGCACGCCAACCGGCATCGCGCTTACGGACAAGGGCCGCCAGTATCATGCCCTGATTGCCGAAGCCATCGACACCATCGCCGGCGCCACCCTCGACCTGATGAAACGCAGCGACAACCAGCCGCTGCAGATCTGGTGCATGCCGGGCCTTGCCTTCCACTGGCTGACCGGTCGGCTTGGCGCCTTCGAGGCCGCCTATCCCGGCGTCGATATCGAGGTACGCCCGACCGACACCAGCCCGGACCTGACCGCCAACGAAGCCGATGTCGATATCCGGTTCGTGCAGCAGTATGGCACGCCTTTCCACCTGCCGCAGGGTATCCGCAGCCTGGAGCTGGCGCACCTGCCGATCATCGGGGTGGCAAGCCCCGCATACCTTGAAAAGCATCCGGCCATCGAACGGCCGCAGGACCTGGCCGAGCACCAGCTTCTGCACGAGGAAGGTTTCCAGCCCTGGCAGGACTGGCTGGCCGCCCACGGTGTTGACGTCGAAGACCTGGACCTTGGCGGCCCGCTTCTGTGGCAGGGCCACCTGACCCTGGACGCGGCACGCCATGGGCGGGGCATCGCGCTCAGCAACCATCTGGTGGCGGCGGGCGACCTGGCGGCAGGCCGGCTGATCGAGGTGGGTGCTGGAAACCCGCTGTTCGAAGGCTTCACGCCCGCGACCTACATGTTCATGGCGCGGGCCGACCGCTGGGAACAGCCGTCTGTGCGCCGGTTCCGCAGTTGGCTGCACACCGCCATCGCCAAGGAAGTGCCGCACCCCTGAGCCGGAGCGGTGTACCCCTTGGTGCACCGGGCGCACCACGGACGACATGAATGGCATCTTCCGCCTGCAGACTGGCACCATACAATTTCCGGACGTTATTCAGGGGGCACAGACAGGCCCAAACGATAAAGGGAGGATCGGGGACATGACGGTACACAAGCAAACAAAGGGCACCAAGGCCCTGGTCGCGGCCATGCTGGCCGGCACCATGGCCATGGCGGTGCCAGCGATTGCCGCCGATGACCAGAGCCATCTGGAACCCGTACTCAACAGCACCGACCGGGCCCTGACCTTCGACTGGCCGGCCATCGAAATCGGCACCGGTGAATATGAAGACGGCCCCACGGGGGTGACCGTGTTCCGTTTCAAGAAAAAGGCGCTGGTGCAGGTGGACGCACGGGGCGGTGGCCCAGGCACGGTGAACACCGACTATGTCGCGCTTGGTTATGACTATCCCGAACTGGACACCATCGTGTTCGCCGGCGGTTCCTGGTACGGGCTTGAGGCCACCACAGCCGTCGCAACCGGCCTGAAGGATGACGGTATCCGCAGCGGCGATGCCTTTTCGCTGGAGCCCAATATCGCCATGTCGCTGGGCTCGATCATTTTCGATTTTGGTTCACGCCGGCTGAATGAAATCTATCCGGACAAGCGCCTCGCACAGGCTGCCTACCGGGCAACCCGCACCGGCGTGTTTCCCCTGGGCGCCCGCGGTGCCGGCCGTTTTGCCAAAAGTGGCGGTTTCTTCGGCTGCAACGCCTTCTCGGGCCAGGGCGGCGCCTTCCGCCAGGTCGGTGACCTGAAGATCGCGGCTTTTGTGGTGGCGAACCCGTATGGCGTGATCAACGACCGGGATGGCAAGCTGGCGGCCTGTTACAAGGCCATGGGCTGGCCTGCGGACGTGAAGGTCGCTGACCTGATGCAGGACTTCCCGGAAAGCCGCAAGGAAGGCTGGGCCGGTGGCGCCGACAAGACCGCCAGCAACAAGAATACCACCATCAGCCTTGTGGTTGTGAACCAGAAACTGCCGGTGGCCGACCTGAAGCGCCTTGCCGTGCAGGTGCATACGTCGATGGGCCGGGCCATCCAGCCCTTTGCCACCCAGTTTGACGGTGACGTGCTGTATGCGGTTTCCACGGGCGAGATCGAGGGCGCGCCTTACAGTTCGCCCGACCTTGGTGTGCTGGCATCCGAAACAATGTGGGACGCGCTCCTGAGCTCGGTACCCGAACAGCCGGTCGTTGTCGCCCCGGTTGCGGGTGCCAAGCCTTCCGCCGATACCCTGAAAACCGCTGCGGGCACATACCGTTTCAGCCAGTTTGTCGACCTTGAGGTCACCGTGAAGGATGGCAAGCTTTATGGGCGTGCCGCCGGCAAACGCACGGTATATGGCATCGGCCATGAAAAGCCGGTCGAGCTTCAGGCGGTGAACGGGACCGACTTCACGGTGCCGGGCCGGTACCCCTTCATCCTGCATTTCACAGGGGGCGACAACCTTGTCGTCAACCCGGGTCACTGGCAGCAGGTTGGCATGCGGGTAACGCCGCAATAACGGCAGTCCATCGTCCAGAGACTTTTCGGCCCGGCGTCGCGATTGCAGCGCCGGGCCGAAAATCCATATGGTCCGCATGCCTTGCACTTGCTACAAGCGAAGCAGGAGACTGAACCGGGGGCGGCGGGTTGGCACAATATACGGTAAAGGAAGCGCTTGCGAAGGCTGCCGCTCTTGCGGAAGCCGGCCAGACCGCGCAGGCAAAAAGCCTGTATGGGGCTATCCTGAAGGCTTTCCCGGACAATGCCGCAGCCCGGCAAGGTCTTGGCACGCTGTCGGATGGTACAAACACGCCTCCGGCCACGGCGGAACCACCGAAACCCCTGCTACAGAAGGTGCTGGCCCTTTATACCAGCGGACAATATGACGCGGCGTCCACACAACTTGCCGATATGCTGAAGGACTATCCGGACGCCATCGTGCTCTGGAACCTCGAAGGTGCCACGGCCGCTGCGCTGAAGGACTGGGGCCGGGCCGAGGCCGCCTTCAGGAAAGCTGTCGCGCTGAACCCCGCGTCTGCTGTCGCCCACAACAACCTTGGCAATATCCTGAAGGAAACCGGCAGGAAAGATGCTGCGGCCGCCAGTTACGAACGTGCGATCGAGCTGAAGCCGGACTATATCGATCCGCGGCTGAGCCTAGCCGCACAGCAACAGGAAAAAGGCCAACTGGCGGATGCCGTCGCGCACTATCAGGCCGTGCTCGCCCTGAAGCCGGACCATGCCGAGGTGCGCAAAATGATGTTGCACCAGCAACAATATATGTGCGACTGGCGCGCGCTTGACGACATAAAGGCCGCCTGCCCTACCCTGGGCATCGAAGGCGAGGCCATTGCCCCCTTCGGGGCGCTTGCGATGGAAGATGCACCGGAACGGCAACTCCTGCGGTCGCGGAACTGGGCGCGCTCCAGCTACAAGCAGCAACCGCTGCCGCTGCCTGCCCGCCCGAAGGCCAGGCCCGACCGCCTGCGCATCGGTTATTTCAGCGCTGATTTCCACGATCATGCCACCCTGTACCTGATGGCCGGCCTGTTCCGGCACCATGACAAACGCCGATTTGATATCAGGGCCTACAGCTATGGCAGCATCGAAGCCGGCGCCATGCGCACGCAGCTTCAGGAAACAGTGGACCAGTTTACCGACATCCGGGCGCTTGGCGGAAAAGAGGTGGCCGGGCTTGCCCGTGCCCACGGGCTCGATATCGCCATCGACCTGAAGGGCTATACCGCAGGGTCGCGCAGCCAGCTTTTTGCCTATCGCCTTGCGCCGTTGCAGATCAGCATGGTTGGTTACTGCAGCACCATGGGTGCCGATTTCATCGACTATATGGTGACCGACCCCCTGGTGGTGCCGGAAGGCGAGCGCGCGCACTATAGCGAAAGCATGCTCTGGATGCCGGACTTCTACCTGCCAACCGACGACAGGCGCCGGATTGCCGAAACCGCCACCACCCGCGCCGACTTCGGCCTGCCGGAAGATGGCTTCGTCTTCTGTTCCTTCAACAAACCCTACAAGGTCAGCCCCCGCGAGTTCGACATCTGGATGCGCCTGCTCCACCGCGTGGAAGGCAGCGTCCTGTGGCAACTGAAACCCAACAAATGGGCACAAGCCAACATGCAGAAGGAGGCTGCGGCACGGGGCATCGACCCCGCCCGCCTGGTGTTCGCGCCCTGGGCGCCGTCCGCAGAACACCTGGCCCGGCACAAACATGCGGACCTGTTCCTGGATACATTTGTCGTGAACGGCCATACCACGGCGGTCGACGCCCTGTGGACCGGCTTGCCGCTGATCAGCCGGCCAGGCCGCCAACTGGCGGCGCGTGTTGCCGCCAGTTGCCTGACTGCCCTTGGCCTTGAGGACCTGGTTGCGCAGGACGATGCTGCCTATGAAGCACTGGCCTATGCGCTTGCAACCGACCCCGGCAGGCTTTCGGACGTGCGGGCAAGGATTGAGGCCAACAAACACAGCCATGCCCTGTTCGACAGCCAGCGTTATACCCGCCATTTCGAACAGGGACTGGACAGCGCCTATGCACGCTACCTGAAAGGCCTTCCCCCCACCGATATCAAGGTCGTCGCTCTGCCCTGACCCCGCCACCGCCCCTGCGCCTGGTTACCTAAATTTTTTCGAGGTGATCACAATGCACGCATCGGTTAAACTATTCCCCACTGACTTGTGTATAGCGTCCAGGGGCAATCACAAGGGGGCGGACCATGGGGGAGTTACAGGTCGCGCTGGCGCTGGCCGTCAGCATGCTTATATTTTCCAATCTAGTTACCGCGTTTGTCGAGGTCGTGCACAGGGTCTTCACCCTGCGCAAGCACGGCATGAAGATGTTGCTGGAACGCTTCTATGACCAGGAAGTGAAAGACCGCCTTGGCACCCTGTGGTTCAGCGGTGTCGAGAAGGACAGCCAGGACGCCAGTCGTGGCCGCTTCCTCCTGCAGATGTGGTCAGGCCTGAATTCGCGCCCGCCGCGTGGCGGCTTTGCCTCGGTCAGCCGGAGCAAGCTGGGCATTATCCCGCTGCCGGAGCTGGACGGCAGCATCGACAAAATGGACATAAGCGAGTTTGCACGCCGCCTTGCGGGCACCGAGGTCGGCCGGGCCATCGCCCGCCGCGCCGACACGGAGGTGAACACGCTGATTGACGACCTTGCCACCCGGTTCGAGGATTATGGCCAGCAGGTCTCGCAATATTTCAAACGTCGATCGCAGGTGATATCGGTTCTGGCCGCGGTTGCCTTCGCGGTGCTGATGAATGTGAATGTGGTCACCCTTGTGCGCGCCTTTCAGGCCGACGAAGCCCTGACGGACCGCCTTGTCAGCCAGGCCGACGCCACGATTGCCGCCTATCAGGCGCAACAGCAGGCAAGGACCGACAATCGGAACCAGGCGGATGGGGACACACAGGTCGAGGGGGCAACCCATGACGAAATTAAAGCCCAAGTAGCCAAGCTGACCGAACAAGTGGATGCGGCACGGGCCCTTGGTCTGCCGATCGGCTGGACCGGCAATGTCCCGTTCAATGGCGCCGATATCAACCGGTTCCTCGAGGCCGGTACCGTGCCGGGCCGGCAACCGGCCAACACCACCGCGACACCCGGGGCTGCAGAGACCCCGCCCCCGACCGCTGAACCGCCTGCAAAGGCCACAGCCGGCGCCACCGAACCGCAGGATGTCGACCTTATGGCGCCAGCCTTCTGGGCCTGGTTGGGCACCACCCTGATCACCGGGCTGCTGATCGGCCTTGGCGGCCCCTTCTGGTACGACATCGTGCGTGGACTTGCAGCCGCAACGCGGCTCGCTGGCGCCATGGGCGGCAAAAAAGCGGAGGATACGGCAGACGGCAGTGGCACCACGCCCGCCAGCAAGGAAGAAGTCCTGAAAGCCGATGCACGCGACGCCTTCAGAACCGCCTCGAACGCCGACAGCCTGATCGCCAGTATCGCGCCCGATTTCACCACGGACTGGAAGGGACCCCGGGCCCTGCGTCTCTAGGCACCAAGGAAAGGAACCGACATGTCGCTGACATTGATCATTGCAGGGATCAAGGCAATCTTGCGCGCGGGCCAGGCCGGCGCCAACCTCTATGCCGAACATGCCCGTGACAGGGCGATTTTCCTGCCCGACCTCAGTTGGCCGGCTGCCGGGCGCCGCGAGACCATCGGGGCCTATTTTCAGGCCAACCCGACGGCACTGGACGGCGAACCGCTGGCAGCCCACTGGGTCCTGACCCCAACACCGCATATCGATACCGACGACCCCACCATAACCGACCTGTTCTGTGCCCTGATGCTGAAACACCAGGCCCAGGCGAAACTGGTCGATGAAGGCAAAAGCGAAGAAGAAGCCAAACGCGACGCCGAGCTGCTGGCCGGTGGCCGCATGGTCGAACAATGGCGCGATTCCCGCAAGCCGCCGAGCGCTTGGGCCCGCATGGCGCTGACCATCACCGACATCGGGCTGGAGTTTGTCGCCGCGTCGCCCTCCATGTTCGGTATCGGCAGCAAGGGCGAAACCCTGGTCGGCAGTTTTGCCGAACAGATGAATACCCTTATCCCAGACAATGTCGGCGACATGGGGCCCCGAAACGGATTTTCCGACCGGCTGCTGGGCATTTTCCTGCGGGCGGGTCTGGGCACACTCGAAGCCAACAGTTCGCTTGTGATCCGGGATGAAAATGTGGCGAAACTGGTGTCGGGTGTCACCAAACCCATTGTGGAGGCCCTGCCATCGAACCTGGCTGAACAGATGGTCTATCGGGATCTGGTCGACGCACTTGCGGGGCCTGCCGCCGAAGCGGCGTTCCGCCTGCTCGCCGAAAATACCGACGATTATCTTGGCAAGTCCTTCGCAGACGACAAGGCGCTTGGCGCGGTCACCACAGCCCTGTTCACGCAGTTGCAGTCAACCGCAGCCGCCGGCAATGTGCTGGACCAGTTCGGCCATGATGGCCTGATCCGGCTTTATCAGTCCGGCCTGCAGGTCGCCATCGACACACCGGCACTTTTTCTCGCATCGGACGGGTCGGCCAAACAGCAACTGTTCCAGGACCTGCTGAAGGGCACGGCAACCGTGCTCAAGGACAACCCGACCTTCAAGGGCGCCATCGGTACATCCATGGCCGTGATGGCCATAGAAACCGTCGGGGCCCATGCCCCGACCCTTCTGAAGCTCGACCCTGACAAACCCTGGGAACTGGTTGCGACCACCGCGCTGGCGCAGGTTACCGAAACCCTGGGCGCCGGTGTCGAAAGCGGCAAGGGCGCCTTCTCGGCCTTTGGCGAAAAACAGTTGCTTGACCTTGGCCGTGTCCTCCTCGAACAGGCGGCAAAAACACCCGGCATGCTGGGTGTCGACAAGACCGAGCTGCAAGCCATCGTGGCCGGTATTGCCAAAGCCATGGCCGCAGACGACCATCTGCTCCTGACCTCGGACGACTGGATCAAGATCGCCGCTGTCGCTGCACGCGAAGCGGCCGCAAACCCGGGCCGCCTGTTCGGTACCGGCGCCAGTTCACTGGCGACCACTGTGATCGGCTCGGTGCTGAAAGTCGCAGGCGACGCCTGGTCCGACGGCACAGGGCGCGCTGGCCAGCCGCGCCTGTTTGGCGACACCCTGCGCGATGCCATCACCGCAGTTGTGACCAGCCTTGGCGGCAATATCACCAAACTCAAGGCGAACCCGGACCTGGTGAAACAGTTTATGGAAAACCTCGTCGCGCGCGCAACCGCCGAGCCCGACAAGTTTGGCGCCGCCAGTATCGGCAAACTGGTCAAAAGCCTGATCGGCGGCGTGCTCGCCAGCGGCAGCCTGCCAACAGATGCTCAAATCGACGCCGCGCTGGCGGCCTGAAGGGAACACCATCATGAAACCGCTTGTCCCCCTTGTCCTTGCCATCAGCCTGTCGGCCTGCGTCACACTTGAGCAGGTGAAGACGGCTTCGAACATCATCAAGCTCGATAACGAACTGGAAGCAGAGGTCCGGCGCGACCGGAATAACCCGAGTGCTGCAACCTTCAGCCTGTCGGACATTGCCGCCGAGGCCACAGCCCGCGCGCAGGATGCAGACCGGGCCGCCGCCGATGCCATCAGCTATTACCGGATTGCGGCAACCGCCTATTGGCAGAACCATGATCCGGCACAGAATACCGCGCTTGCCGAGGTGGCGTCGCTCGGGCAACAGGCCTGCGCGTCGGTATCGGAGAAAGAACGCCCGGACCGCGACTGTTTCTACCTGAAGCTGGTCGTGCCCTTCGCCGCGATTGAAGAAGCCCAGCGCAATGTCTGGCCGGTCGATGAAACCGACAAGGGCAAGACCCGCTTCATACTGGACGATGTCAATATGTCGGACGGCGCCAGCAACAAGGATATTGACCTGACCAATACTGCCATCAAGGGCTTGCAGAACATTCGGACAGGCATCAGTGCGCTCGCCAAAATCGGCGCCGAGAACGCGCCATTGCCTGACAATATCGAAGGCTATTTCTGCCGCAATACGACAGAGGCCATTGTGCGTTTTGACGGGGCGGCCAGTACGCTTCAGAGTTCCGTTGAAACATATTTTCGCGGCAATCCCACGCCGAACAGGCTGACGGTCGACCTTGCCGGTGCGGGCAAACTGACCGAATTTATCGGGACAGGGTCACTGGCAGGTGTATGCGGCGGCTGAACCCAGCCGCTCACGGCTTTTTGCGACGATTTGCCTGCCGGCAGCCTCCCTTTTGTCATAGACTGGCCAGTACGGTCACATGAACGGGAGGCAGGCCATGGCGGGCGGTGATTTGGACAGCGGGATCGAGATGGTGCTGGTGCCGCCGGTCCGGGACCTTGGTGACGGCTTCAACGTGCGACGCGCGCTGCCGTCGGCGAAACGGCGCATGGTCGGCCCCTTCATCTTTTTCGACCGCATGGGACCGGTGAAATTCGGTGCCGGCGACGGGCTGGATGTGCGCCCGCATCCGCATATCGGCCTTGCGACCGTTACCTACCTTCTGGAAGGTGAAATCCTGCACAGGGACAGCCTGGGCAGCGTGCAGGCCATCCGGCCCGGCGAGGTGAACTGGATGACCGCCGGGCGCGGTATCGTGCATTCGGAACGCACAGACCCCGCCCTGCGACCGGGCGGACCGGCGCTGTCGGGGGTGCAGACCTGGCTTGCCCTCCCCGAATCCAGAGAAGAGACCGAACCCGCCTTTGTGCATTATGGCACCGACGCATTACCGGGTTTCGAAGCAGAGGGCATTAAACTGCGCCTGATCGCCGGCGACACCGACGGCCTGATATCGCCGGTCAAGACCGCATCGCCCACCCTGTATGCCGATGTCGTCCTCGACGCCGGCGCACGCTGGCCCGTACCGAAAGACCATATCGAGCGGGGATTTTATATACTGAGCGGCACCGTCGCGGTGGAAGGCCAGGACGGCACGTTCGGCGCGGACCAGCTTGTCATCCTGAAGCCGGAGGCCGAGGTGGTGCTGCGGGCAACAGAGGCCACGCGCCTGATGCTGGTCGGCGGCGAACCGATGGCGGAAAAACGGTTCATCTACTGGAATTTTGTCTCCAGCCGCCCGGAACGCATCGAACAGGCCAAGGCAGACTGGCGTGAAGGCCGCTTTGCCGGCGTGGACGGCGAACCCGATGTCATCCCGCTGCCACCTGAACCACCTGGGCGCATCAAATACCGGTGACCGTTGGCCCCGCAACGCGTTTTATTGGCACGGCAGGCATTGCCACCCTAGTTATTTGGCCCATAAGATAGGCACAAATAACTAGGACTTCATGGACCAATGCTGCGCCCCTGGAAAATTCAGCTCGAAAGTATCGACAGCAAAAGCGATACACCGCTTTACATGCAGATTGTGCATGCGGTGATCCATGAAATCCGGCGCGGGCGACTGAGCCCGGGTGATTTCATGCCGTCGAGCCGCGAACTGGCCGAAAGCCTGGGCGTGAACCGCAAAACCATTGTGCTGGCTTACGAGGACCTGATCGCGCAGGGCTGGCTGGCCTCGCGCGGGACCCGGGGCACCATTGTATCGACCGACCTGCCCGAACAGTCGCTTGAGGCGCCCAAGGCGCCGGAGCCGACGGCAGGCCAGGCCGGTTTCCATTTCAGGGCCGCGCCCGGTGTGCCCTTTGCCCTGTCGGCCAGCAGCCCACTGGTACTGGACGAAGGCTCACCCGACTGCCGCCTGTTCCCCTACGACGTGCTGATCCGGGCCTACCGATCCGCGATCCTGAGGGCCAAACGCGCCAACAGGCTGAAGTATGGCGACCCGCGCGGCTCGGCGATCCTCAGGGAATCCTTGGTCGGCATGCTCAAGTCCCAGCGCGGGCTGGCGCTTCGGGACGAAAACCTGTGCATCACCCGGGGCAGCCAGATGGGTGTGTTCCTGGCGTCCCGCGTGCTGGTGGAACCGGGTGATACGGTGCTGATGGAAACCCTGAGCTACACCCCCGCGGCGCAGGCCTTCCGGGCGGCAGGCGCCACGGTCATCCCCGTGCGGCTGGACAGGGATGGTATCGATGTGGCGGAACTCGAGCGCCTGTGTGGCGAACACCGGGTGCGTGCCGTGTTCCTGACCCCGCACCACCAGTTCCCCACCACGGTAGCGCTCAGGCCCGAACGGCGCCTGCGGTTGATTGAACTGGCGCGTCGCTTTTCCTTCGCCATCATCGAGGACGATTATGACCATGAATATCATTTCGAGGGCCAGCCGCTGCTGCCCATCGCCAGTTACTGCCCGGAACAGACGGTCTATATCGGCTCCCTGTCGAAACTGACATTGCCCAGCCTGCGGCTTGGATATATCGCCGCACCGCCCAAGGTGATCGACGCCATGGTGCATGAACTGATGCTGCTGGACCGGCAGGGCAACACGCCAACCGAAGAAGCCGTGGCCGAACTGATCGAACTGGGCGAACTGCGCCGCCATGTGCGCAAGATGAAGCAGACATATACCGACCGGCGCGCGGCTTTCATCGACGGCCTGCAGCGGAATTTTGGCGACCTGGCCGAATTTGACGTGCCCGACGGTGGCCTTGCGGTGTGGCTCAGGTTCGCGGATACCGCCATTCTGGACCGGATCGACCGCAACCAGGCCCGCCACGGCGTGCGCACCGCCCAGTCGACCTCCTTTGCCGTCAGCCCCGCCACGGAACGCGGCATCCGCGCCGGGTTTGCCAGCCTGAACGAGGCCGAAGCCGCCGATGCCTTGATGCGCCTCCGGAAAGCAGCGGTTGATAAATAGGCACTTGGACCCCTGAACATTTGGATCTTGGACCTTTTCGGGGTCCGCCTGCCCTCGCATACTGTTTGGCAAGTTGGGGAATGACCGGAACAAAGGCGGGGGCCATGTTCGAAGCCAGAACACATGCCGATATCCTGAAGCTCGTGCGCGAGAACCCGCTGGCGTGGGTAATTTCCGGCGCCGCCGGCAACAGTGCGACCACACCGCTGCCCCTGTTGCCTGAAGTGGATGCGACAGGCCGTATTGTGGCCCTTCTCGGCCATATCAGCCGGCGCAATCCGCACCTGAAGGCGATGGCGGACACACCCGCCGCCACCATCCTGTTCACGGGCCCGCACGGTTATGTATCGCCGAACATCGTGTCCAAACCGGCCTGGGGGCCGACATGGAACTATGCGGTTGCGCATTTCGAGACCGAGATCGAGCTTTTGCCCGCCGAAACAGATGCCGCGCTCATAAAGCTGGTGGACACGATGGAAGCCGGCCAGCCGGCACCCTGGACCGCCGACAAGCTGGGCGACCGTTTCGCGGGTCTTGCCCGCCGTGTGATTGCCTTCCGGGCCCATGTGCGCACGGTCGATGCTCGCTTCAAGCTGGGGCAGGACGAGGACGAAGCGACGATGGACGACATGCTGGCGCACTTTGCCGGCACCGCGCTCGCGCGCTGGATGGCGGACTTTGATGGCCGGGATACGGGCCAGAACACCGAAAAAACACTGGAAACAGTCGAATAACACGCTTGGGGATCAAGGAGGCGGAACATGGAAAAGGGTACAGTCAGGGCATGGTTTCTGGTGCATAAATGGACCAGCATCATCTGCACCCTGTTCATGCTGATGTTATGCCTGACCGGCCTGCCGCTGATCTTCAATCACGAGATCGACGAAATGTCGCGCGGGGCGGACAACCTGCCGCCCCTGTCTGCCGACATGCAGCTCAAGACCTTGGACGAGATCATGAACAATGCCCGCGCCAAACGTGCCGGCGATGTTGGCCTGTACATGAGCTTCGACGAAGAACGCCCCATCGTTTATGTGACCACCGGCCCGCGCCCGGACGCTGAAGAACCGGAAATGAATTTTGCGCCCTATGACTGGCGCACGGGCCAGGAAATTCCGACCCCGACCGCCGGTGCCATTGTCACCTTCCTTCTGGAATTGCACACCGACATGTTTCTGGGTCTGCCCGGCATGCTGTTCCTGGGCTTCATGGGCTTCCTGATGTTCGTGGCCACAGTTTCGGGTGTGGTTTTGTATGCGCCCTTCATGCGCAAGCTGGATTTCGGCACCCTGCGCACGTCGCGCAGCACCCGGCTGAAGTGGCTCGATTATCACAATTTCCTTGGTATTCTGTTGCTGGCATGGCTCAGCGTCGTCGGGCTGACCGGTGTTATCAACACCCTTAACGACCCGCTGGCCGAAGCCTGGCAGGCCGATGAAATCCGCGACATGACGGCCGCCCACGGCGATGCCCCGCGCCCGGAAACCCTGTCCTCGATCCAGGGCGCGCTTGATACCGCGCTGGCGGCGGGCGGCGGCGTGAAGCCGGTGTTCATTGCCTTCCCGGGCACCCTGTTTTCAAGCACGCACCATTATGCGGTTTATCTCGAGGGCAAGACGCCGATCACGCAGGCGCTGTTGACGCCCGCACTGGTGGATGCCGCCGATGGCACCCTGACCGACATGCGCACCATGCCCTGGTATATGCAGACGCTTCTGATGTCACGTCCGCTGCATTTTGGCGATTATGGCGGCCTGCCGCTCAAGATCCTGTGGGCGGTGCTGGATATCTTCACCATCATTGTGCTGGGTAGCGGCCTTTACCTGTGGCTTGGCAAGAAGGCCGGCGCGCCGGACCGCACCAGCCGCCGCACCAAGCTGGCCACCGAAGGGAACGCATGAACATGGGCGCGAACAGCAAAAAAACGTCCAGCGCGCGCAGCATGAAGCAGATTTTCATGGCGCCCACGGTGATCGCGGTCCTGAGCGTGGTTGGCCTGGTTGCCGCCCTCGCTGGCGATGGTGCCGCCGACCTGTTGTCCTGGGTCGCGCTTGGTGTACCGGTGGCAATTGCCGCCTGGGCCTACGGGCGCCGGCAATGAGGCTCGGGCGGACCATAAATCCGCCACGCCGGGCCGATGCCCCGGCACATTCACCCTTGTCAAAAACGATGGAAAGGGCACAATCATGACGCCCGGTTTTCATTTCGGGCAAGTCGCCATGGCGCCCCGTGGCGCAGACGCAAGGCCCACCTTCACAATGGTAAAAAGCAGCGCCGCGCTGAGCGCCATAGACCGGCCCGTGACCGCGCTTGAGGATGAATATCCCAAGGGCTATGTCGACGGCTGGCATCATCATGACCGCTGCCAGGTGATATATGGTGTCGCCGGCATCATGCAGGTCACGACCCATGCCGGCAGCTTCGTATTGCCGCCCCAGCGCGCCCTGTGGCTGCCGGCCGGCACCGAACATATGGTGCGCTGCCGCAGCGCGGTTTCCCTGCGCACCTTGTATATCGACCCGCACGCACGGTCGAACCTGCCGCAGAAATGCCAGGTGATCACGGTATCCGAACTGTTGCGCGCGCTGATATTGCAGGCAATGAAAGTACCCCAGCGGTACGAGGACGACAGCCGCGAAGGCCGCATCATGCGCCTGATCCTCGACGAAATGGAACTGATGCCCATCGAACCGCTCCTGATCCCCATGCCGCAGGACAAACGCCTGATGAAGGTGTGCCAGGAATTCCTGCGTGACCCGGCCGAGGAACAGAGCCTGACCTATTGGGCCGACCTCGCCTGCATGAGCCGACGCACCTTCACCCGCCTGTTCCGCAAGGAAACGGACATGAGCTTTTCCGCCTGGCGCCAGCAGGCCCGGCTTCTTGAAGCCCTGTCGCGCCTGTCGGTCGGGGAACCGGTGACCACGGTGGCGTTTGATGTCGGCTATTCAAGCTCAAGCGCGTTCACCTCCATGTTCCACCGGGCGTTTGGCGTACCGCCCAGCAAATATTTCACGCAAGGGTCTGCGGTCCCTGCCTGACAGATAGTTCAAGGAAACTCTATGACTGACGTGCATCCCCTTGCGCGGCCGGACGGTCGCATCCTTCTGATCGGCTGCGGCAACCTGGGTGGCGCGCTACTGAAAGGCTGGCAGGCCGCAGGCCTGCCACCGCGCGCCATCCATATCGTCGACCCGAACCTGAAGGCGGACACGCTGGCCCTGCCCGCCACAAATGTGCATCGGGATATTGCCGAGGCACCGGCGGCAGATATCGCGGTCCTTGCGGTCAAACCACAATTGATCGAGGCATTGGCGGCAGGCATCGATGCCGCGCTGTCGCCAGCCACGATCCTTGTCTCAGTTGCGGCGGGTGTCGGGACCGACAGGTTGCGCCATCTATTCCCGACACCGGGCGCCATCGTGCGCGCCATGCCGAACCTTCCTGCCAGCATTGGCCAGGCTGCGACCGTGCTTTATGCAGACATTACAACAGGCAGCCGCGCCCGCGCCGCCGCCGCGGGCCTGTTTGAACTGGTCGGCAGCACCGACTGGGTGGCAGACGAAGGCCTGATGCACGCCGCCACCGCCATTGCAGGCTCCGGCTCGGCCTATATTTTCCTGATGATCGAGGAACTGGCCGCCGCCGCCCGCGCGCTCGGCCTGCCGGATGCCGTGGCCACCAGCCTTGCCCGCAACACGGTTGCGGGCGCCAGCGCGATGGCCATGGCCAGCGAAGCCCCCGCCGCCAGCCTGCGCGAACAGGTCACCAGCCCCGGCGGCACCACGGCAGCGGCGCTTCAGCGCCTGATGCAGGCGGATGGCGGACTTGGCACCCTGTTGAAACAGGCCACACAGGCGGCGGCGGAACGCTCCCGCGAACTTGCCGGCACCTGAGAAAAACCCGGCCCTACTGGCCGGGTTTCAGTTCTTCCAGGGTTTCGGCGTCATACAGCCGGCCATTTTTCATGACGATGCTGATCGAGCGGGTGTTGCGGATATCCGCCGCCGGATCGGCATCCAGGATCAGCATGTCGGCCAGTTTGCCAGCCTCCAGGGTGCCGATGTCGTCGGCCCGGCCGATGATCTCACTGCCCATGCGGGTGGCGGCCTGCAGCACCTCAATGGGTTTCAGGCCACCGGATGCCAGTGCCTGCATTTCCCAGTGGAAACCAAGGCCCTGGAATTCACCATGGCTGCCGATACCGATACGGCCACCCGCGCGGAAAATCTTGGCTGCCTGCGCCGCCAGTTCGGGGTAAATCTCTTCCTCGTCATGGGCCCAGGGTTCGCGGCGTACCATATCCTCGCGCCGCACACGCGGCATGAAGCGGTTCACGCGGCTTTCATCGCCCTTCAGGTCGCTGATGAAAAAATGCGACTTGGCCCATGGCCCGCCGTAGGCGAGCAAAAGAGTCGGCGTATAGCTGATGCGGGTCCGGGCAAACAGTTCCACCACATCCCGGTACAGCGGCATGTTCGTGAGCGCATGTTCGTTGCCCGCAAAACCGTCGATGGCATGGGTGATATCCAGCTTGCTGTCGATCGCGCCTTCGGTGGTTGGCAGCATGCCCAGTTCGGCTGACGCCATCACCATCAACTGCCGCTGCTTGCGATTGCCCACCACATAGGATTTCACATTGCGGGTGCCATAATAGTCGCGGTTGCGGCGCATCAGGGTGCGGGCTTCATCCAGTTCCTTCAGCCGGTTGTTGGAAAAAAAGCCGCGCCCGACCGAATAAAGCCGGGGACCGACAATTTCGCCCGCGTCGACCATGTCCTTGTAGACAAACATGTTCTGGTCGAAGGCCTGCACATCCAGCCCGCTTGTAACGCCATAGGCCAGGTTGATTTTGAAAACCCAACTGCCGCGCCCGATAACATCGCGGCGGATTTCGAACCAGTGCGCGTGGGTGTCGACAAACCCGGGGATGACATATTTGCCCGCAAGGTCGCGGACCGGGGTGCCAGCCGGCACATCCAGGCTGCCGTGCGCGCCGATGGCGGCGATACGATTGCCTTGTATCAGGATATCGGCGTGGCTGAAGGCGCTGCCATCCTGCATGGTGTAGATGGTCGCATCCGACAACAGCACCCAGCCATCCGGTACATCCCGTTTCTGGCTGACCCTGATGTCCGACACAATCGGCGCCAAGGGGGTACTGAAGACTGCGGTGTCATCCGGCGCAGGGACACTGAAGAGCTGATGCCCAAGCGACCAGTATGCGACCGTGCCATTGTCACCCCAGCCGAAATAGTCCGCGCCTGCGTCGCTAAGTTGCCTGACCGGCAACACTGGCGATTTCAGGTTCAGCGAGACTCTTGCCCCTGCGGGCGGCACGGCAATCAGATAGAGCTGGCCATTATAGCGTACCAAAGCGCGCTTATGGTCCGGGCTAAGCCGGATGGCGTCCACAGCAACATTGCTGCCGCCAAAATAGTCGCCGGGGCCGGTAACCGCCAGATATTGTCGCTCGTCGGCACCCGTCAGGCTGACCGACTTCAAGGCGCCATTCTGGCTGAAATATATATGGTTGCTGTCGCCGGCAAAATGCGGCTGGTGCGCGCCCGGTGCGGTCAGCACCGCCTGCTCGGCACCACCATCCAGCGCCATGCGCACAATATCGGTGGGCCGGTAGGTGAAGACTTCATTGAGGGCCTGTTCGCGCTCATAGGCGCTGGATTTCAACAGCACCAGTGTCTTGCCGTCCGGCGATACGGCTGGATCGCTATAGTAGGCGGCGTTCCGGTTCAGCCGTTTGGGTGCCGATTTGCCATCTGCGGCCACCCGCCACACGGCGCCAAGGGCCTGTTCGTCCCAGGTGACATAGACAATGGATTTTCCGTCCGGTGTCCAGGTCGGTTGTGACGCGGCGACGCCTTCCGGGCTGATCGCCATGGCGGCCCCATCGGGAAACGCCTTGACATGGATGCGGCCAAACGCGCTGAAAGCCAGCCTGTCGCCTTTGGGTGAAATCGCCGGCGCCTGGATGACACGCGCCACCACATCCCCCGTGGCTTCCGGCATGTTCCGATGCAGCTCCGGCCCGATGGCCAGATCCACCTTTGCGGTGAAGGGGATGGTGGCAACCGCGCCGTCCTTCAACGCGATACGCTGGATATGGCCGCCGAAGCCGATGATGATGGCCTTGCCGTCCGGGGTGAAGCTGTAACCCGGCAACAGGTCGCGCGAGGCATTGCCTTCCTGGTCGTCGCGCGAGACCGTGGTCAGTACGCGGTCGGCACCACTCTCCAGATCGCGCAGGCGGAGGACGGTGTGGCCCCCTTCACGGCTGCCATAGGCCAGCATTTTACCATCGGGCGACAGTTCGGGCCGGATGGCGCTGCCCGGCGCGGACACCAGCTTGAGTTCCTGCCCCGACGCCAGATCAAGCCGGCTGACCTGCCACTGCGGGAAGGTCATGTTATAGTCGAAGCCACCCATCTTGCTGGCAAAATAGAGATATTTTCCATCCGGCGACGCCACGGGGCCAAGGCTGGTCTGGCGCTGGTCGAACGGTACGGGGCCGTTCGGCATGGCGGCGGTCAGCCGCACACCCTGCCCGCCGCCTGTGTGATACATCCAGGTTTCAAACACCGCGATACCGAGGCTGAGCGCATTGCGGGACGCATAAACATAGCTGCCGTCTGCCGACCAGCTTGGCGAGGTGAATTCGGCATCTTCGGTATCGTGCGCCAGTTGCCGGAGGTTGGCGCCGTCCGTGTCCATGACCCAGACATTTTCGTTGCCCGTGCGGTCGCTGATGAAAGCAATGGATTTACCGTCGGGCGAGAAACGCGGCAGGTGTTCGAAGGCAAAGCCGGTCAGGAGCGGTTTGGCCACACCACCCTTGATGTCGAGGCTGTAAAGATCGCCCAAGAGGTCGAAGATGATGGTCTTGCCATCGGGCGAGACATCAAGCGACATCCAGGTGCCTTCGTCGGTTTCGAATGCGATGTTGCGGGTCGGTTCAAGGGGAAGTGCATAACCATCCTGCGCCTTGCTGCCTGCGGCCAATACAGCAGGCGGCACCAGGGCCGTGCCCATGGCAAGGGCCGCAAGCATGGAAAGTCGCAGGAAGTGTCGCATCATTATCCCCTATCGTTTGTCTGAAGCACCTTTTTGAGCCAGGCACAGGTATCGTCAAGCGCTTCGTCGGCCACACCGCCCAATGACATGGATTCCATGAAACCATGCACGGTGCCGGCATAGATGTTGGCCTGGGTCGCATTGCCCGCGGCCTGAAGCCGGTCGCGCATCAAGATATTTTCATCATACAGGATGTCATGGTCGGAAATGGCCATGAAGGCGGGCGGCAGGCCATCAAGTCGCGCCCGTGCAGGTGCGGCCAGAACCGGCACCGTGTCGCTGCCTGCCAGATAACTGGACCAGAAGCCGCGCATTTCCTCGGCTTCCAGAAGGAAATCACCACCGCCATATTGCTCGACCGAGCGACCGGTAACCGTGGTGTCGAAGGCGCCATAATTCAGGACCAGCGCTTTCAGGAGACCAGGCCGGCCCTCGTCCCTGAGGCGGATGGCGCTTGCGAGGCTCATGTTACCGCCGGCGGAATCGCCGCCCAGCGCAAACCGGTCGGCATCCAGCCCCAGCTCCGCCGCATGGTCAGCACACCAGGACAGGACCGCCGCGGTTTCATCCAGCGGCACAGGGAAGGTACACTCGGGCGCCAGGCTATAGTCGATGCCCACCACACACACGCCGGCGCGCGCGGCATATTCGCGCATCAGGCGGCCATGGGTCTTGAGGCTGAACATCACCCAGCCGCCGCCATGCAGGTAAAAGAAGGCCGGCAGCGCGGGCGCATCGACCGGGTAATGCAGACGGATACGGACTTCGCCCCGTGCCGTGGGCACCAGCCGGTCTTCGGTGCGCACCATATCGGGCCCACCGGCATAGAAAGGTTCGCGGATATGTTCGGCAATCTGGCGGTAGCGTTCGATGGGCACCGTGCTGCACGCGGGATACCGTGCCGCCTGTCGGTCCATGATGTCGAGGAACTGCCTGATTTCAGGTTTCAGCATGCTGTCGGCGCGCGTGAGCGCCCTGGCGGCATTTGGCATAGGGTCATCCCGTTTGTCTGTCTTCCCAATCCGGGCACCGGGGCGGTCATCGACCTTGCCCGCCATATTCCTGCGCCCATGGTTGCATTGATACGCTGCAGGCACGGATCGAGGCTCCCGCACCCGGGCCGATGACTGTTTCAATCGGGCCAACGAAATCGAGCAAAATGAGCAAAATTTTTCCGAAAAGGTCGGAAACGGGACTATTTTTGGAAGAAATGGTCGCATCCCTGGCCATTTGGTGGCCTGATTGCGATACTTATTGACCCCGGCTCAAACTTATTGCTCCCTGCGTTCGGTTATCATTTGCAGTACGGAAAGTCCCCACCCGTTCCGGGATAGGCTTTTCCGACACATATAATCGAAATGTCGGGGAGACTGTTGAAATGACCACCATGCGCATTGCCAAAAATGCCTTATGCCTATCAAGCGCGCTTATGGGCACGCTTGCGCTTCAATCCGCCGCCCAGGCCGCGGACGAAGCCGTCAAGGAAGTACAGTTCGAAGAAATCATCGTGACGGCCAACAAGCGCTCGGAAAACCTGCGCACGGTTGCAGGCGCGGTGAGCGCCATGACCGGCGACCAGCTTTCCGAATTGGGCGCTGACAGCCTGTCGGACTATATTACCCGCCTGCCGGGTGTGCATTTCAACGATTACCAGCCCGGCGTGTCCGAGGTGGTGATCCGCGGCGTTTCCGCCACCACCTACCATGAACAGGGCCAGACCACGGTCGGTTATTATATCAACGAGGTACCGCTCAACGAAGCCGGCTGGCCGATCGTGATCCCGGATATCGATACTTTCGATCTGGAGCGTGTCGAAGTGCTGCGCGGGCCGCAGGGTTCGCTGTATGGCGCATCTGCGCTTGGCGGCCTCGTAAACTATATCGCGCGCGAAGCCGACACCGATGGCTATGACGGCGCGTTCGAAGCCTCGCTCGGCCATACCAAAGGCGCGGGTGACCCCAGCTATTCAGTCAAGGGCATGGCCAACGTGCCGCTCGTGAAAGACAAGCTGGCTGTGCGTGTGGTCGGGCTTGAGCGCAAGGAAGCCGGTTATCTTGATAACGAAGGCACGGGCGAAGACGACGTGAACAACCTGTCGGTCCGCGGTTTCCGGGGTTCGGTGGTGTTCAAGCCTTCGGAAGGCACCAAGCTGTCCTGGATGTCCATGTATCAGGAAACCAACCTGGACGACGCCACCTATGTGACCGTACCGACCCTGGTACGCAATACTTTCGTACCCGAACCGCACGAGACCAAAATGTGGCTGCACAGCCTGCGTCTCGACCAGGACCTCGAGTTCGCTGACCTGACCGTGCTTGGCGCCATCGCCAACAAAGACAGCGTTATTGTGTTCGATTATTCCTCAAGCGGTTATCTGCAAGGCACGCCGACCTGGTCGGACGGTTTTGGCGAGGCCGACAGCAAGCATATCGAAGCGCGCCTGTCGTCCAAGGATGATGGTCCGTTCAGTTGGCTTGTGGGTGCCGCCTATTATGAAAGCACCAAATATTCGAACGATGCCGTCTATCAGGAAGGCGCGGCCGATTTCATCGACGCCAATCCGGGTGATTTTGGCGGTAATTCGGGCGCCGCGCTCGCGCCGGGTGACTATTTCAGCCAGTATGTCGTCGACCAGGAAAACAAGGACTGGGCCATCTTCGGTGAAGTGTCCTACGACATTACCGACCAGTTGAACCTGACCGCCGGCGGCCGTTATTTCGACAGTAAAAGCGACACCGCCGTGACCATTCCGCCCAGCGCCTCGTTCCTGGGTGTCTATGACGCTGTCGGCACCCAGTTCGGCGCCCTGTCGGCCGAAACCGGCTTCACCCCCAAGGTGACCCTGAAATACCAGGCAACCGAAGATTTCATGGTCTATGCCCGTTATTCGGAAGGTTTCCGCGTCGGCGGCGCCAACCCGAACGCCGGACGGCTGGACGGCGTTTCGCCGGCCTATGACCCCGACAGCATCACCAACTATGAAGTTGGCACCCGGGTCGACCTTCTGGACAAATCCCTGCTCTTGGACCTGACGGCCTTCCATATCAAATGGACCGACATGCAGGTACGGCTGTTCACCCCGGCGCCTTATTATTATTCCTACCTCACGAACGCAGGTGCCGCGAAGATCGACGGTCTCGAGTTCTCGCTGTCCTGGCGTCCGACCGACGTGCTGGACCTGCATAGCAACATCACCTACCTCGATGCGCGGGTCAGCACCTTTGTGCCGGATACCTTCGCTGCCGGCGGCGGGCACGAACCCGGCACCACCCTGCCCGGTTCATCGAAATGGACCATCGCCAACAGCGCAACACTTCATTTCGATGACGTAACGATGCAGCCAAGCCTTATGGTTTCGCACAAATATCTGTCCGAAGCCCCGGTGGCCTTCAACTCGGTGACCCAGCGTGGCGGTTACCATCTGGTCGATGTGCGCGGCACCCTGAAGGTGGCGGAGAATGTCGAACTGGCGGTCTATGTCGAAAACCTGTTCGACAAATATGGCATCCTCAGCTCGCCGTTCGGGGACTATTACCTGCCCAACCCGCTGGGCTCGGTCACCCGTCCGCGGTCGGTCGGCATGAAGTTCAGTTGGACCTTCCAGTAAGCGGCTGGACCAGGTACCTGAAAAGCAAAAAGAAGCGTCGGCATGCCGGCGCTTCTTCCTTTTTCTGGCAGGCGAGGATGGCGGTCAGTCCGCAAGCGGGCCAAGTGTATCGCGAAGCGGCTGTAACCAGGGCTCGAACATGTGCCACTGGCCTACGCCCTTGCGGTTGATCGGCTGGCGCACCTGTTCGGCGCTTGCGGTGCGCACCTGCCGTTCGGTCTTGTGGAACGCGACACAGGCGTCCTCGAACGGCAGGCCACAGAAATCGAGCAGGCGGCGCACCTGTGTTTCGGTATCCGCCACCACATGCTCATATTGCACGCGCAGGACCTGCCCTGGCAGCACCCTGTCCCAATGGTCCATCAGACCCACATAACCCCGATAATAGCGGGCGATATCCTCAAGGCCGTAGGAGAATTCCTGGCCCTCGGCAAACAGTTGCTTGAAACCGCTCCAGCAACAGTCCATCGCGTTCCGGCGCGCGTCGATGATCTTCGCATTGGGCAGGATCAGCTTGATCAGGCCGATATGCTTGAAATTGTTGGGCATCTTGTCGGTGAAGAAAGGCGCGCCCTGCCGGTAGATGCGGGTTTCGTCGATATAGGTTTCACCAAGCTTCGCCAGTTGTTCGGCGGAAAGGTCGTGCAGGATGCCGGGATAGCGCGGCGCTTCACCGACCCGGCGGCGGCCATTCAGCCGGTGCGCGGTCGCGAGAATGTTGGGCAATTCAAGTGTGCCGTCGACCATGGAATGGCTGGCCAGTATCTGTTCCAGAAGGGTCGAGCCCGCACGCGGCAGCCCGACGATGAAGATGGGCGCCGGATCAGCATACCCCATGCCCGCCTTGCCCTCAAACAGCGAGGACGTACAGACCTCGGCCTGCATCTTCAGTTCAACATCCATCGCATCAGCACTATAGCGCAGTTCAGCCTTCTTGAGCGCATTGCCACGGGCATAATGGCTGAAAGCAGCTTCGGCCTCACCCCGGTCCTCATAGGCCTTGCCCAGGGCAAAATTCAGGTGGTAGCGGTCGGTGGGGCGCGTCCCGGCATCAGCCTCGGCGGCGCCCATGGCGGCCATTTCGGCATCGGTGAAACGGTAGGTCTTCAGGTTCGCGAGGCTCCAGTAGGCATCGCCACAGCCGGGTTCGGCACCATAGGCCGCCCGGTAGGCGTGCACCGCGCCCTCCGTGTCACCCGTGGTTTTAAAGGCATGGCCTTGTGCCAGGTAGATGGGCGCATTGTCGGCCACCGTGGGCGCCACCCGGGCGTATATTTCCAGCGCCTCGTCCACATCCCCTGTGGCGACACATTCGTTGGCATACAGAACCTCGAACGCGGCATTGCCAGGCTCGCTGTCGCGCAGCTTTGCAGCCTCGGCGCGGGCGTGGGCGTATTTCTGGCGCCGGTGCAGCACATTGACGTAATCAAGCCTGGCAAGCGTATGGCCGGGCTCGAACTCAAGGCAGCTTTCCAGCAGGAATTCGGCATCGTCCAGCACCTGCAGCCTGAGACCGATGTCGGCCAGAAGGCGCATGGCCTCGACATGATGGCGGTGTTTCTGCAGGAAAGCCCGGCACAGGCGCTCGGCCTTGTAGAGCCGCCCTTCGTGCAGAAAGCTTGTCACGCTGACCAGCTCCGGCGGCATCGCGGACAGGCGCGCGAGATGATAACCCGCGTTCCGCACCGCCGCCGTATCGCCCAATTCGGTATAAAGTGTGGCCAGCATCTTCCAGCTTGCAGCCAGCGCCGGGTTCAGGATCACCGCCTGTTCATAGGCAGCGACCGCGTCTGCGCGCCGGCCTGCGGTTCGCTGGATATGGCCTTCTTCCTGATAGGCACGGCCATAATCGGGTTTGACCGCCTTCAGCCGCGCAAGGGTTTCAAGCGCCTTCGCGCCCTGCCCCAGATAACGTTCGGCGACAGCAAGCAGGTACAGGGCTTCATGGCTGCCAGCGTCCGCCACCACCGCTGCCGCCGCATGGCGCGCGGCATCTTCCGTCCGCCCGGCTTTCAGGGCTTTGGTCGCTTCAGCCAGCAGGTGGTCCAGCGGGCCTGCCGTCATATCCATGGTATCTGCCACATGCGCTCCCGACATTGCAGAAGGGCGGCCCCAACAAGGAGCCGCCCTGAAGTTTAGTGGGCCGGGCCCCGAAGGGCCAGACCCCATTGGCCTTTAATAGTCGTAGCTGAACTTGAGCCCGATGGTGCGCGGTCGGTTGGTGGTTACGCGCGGGATATCATCCTGCTGGTTGATAAACAGTTCGGCCCGTTTGTCGGTCAGGTTCTGGACAAAGAGCTCGGCGCCCCATTTTTCCTTCTGCACACCGATGGACCAGTCGACCGTGGCATAGCTGTCCTGCTTTTCCCGGTCGTCAGCCACAAGCGAACTATAGCTGGAGCCGGAATACTGAAGCGCGGCCTGGGTATAGAAGTCGTAGTCGCCCGACATCCATTCATAGCGCGCCCGGACATTGCCCTGGAACTTGGGTGTCAGCGGCAGCGAACTGCCAAGCGGCGCCAGTTCGATGGCTTCGGCCTTGGTATCCACCAGTTCGGTGTCGTTATAGGAAAAGGCGCCAAACAGCATCAGATGGTCTGTCGCGGCCCAGGTCAGGCTGCCTTCGATGCCCTTGATCTCGGCGTCCGCCGCGTTTTCGATGAAGGTGAGGATCGAGACATTCTGCGGGTCGAAACGCGACACCTGCATGTTGGACCATTTGATATAATAGGCGTTGCCGTTGAACTGCATGCTGCCGTCCAGAAGCGTGGTTTTCCAGCCGATTTCATAGTTTTTCACGTCGTCGGTGTCGTAGGTCACGCCCACGGTCGGGAACGTCGGGTTCGCCGACGGTATGCCACCGCCCCGGTTGAAGCCGCCCGGGCGGAACCCTTCCGAATAGGTCGCATAAAAGAGCAGGTCTTCGGTCGGCGTGTAGCTGATATTATATTTCATGATCACGTCGTCCATCTTCAGCGGCTCGTCGCTGTGACCGCCAGACAGGTCGTAATCCCGGCCCGCATCATTGTCGACTGAACCCGCAAACGGACCCGCCGCAAAGTTGGAAGACCCCGTGAAATCTTCCTTCAGGTCATAATAGCGCGCACCAACCGTGACCGTCAGCCGGTCGGGCACCAGCTCGTAGGCAAGCTCGCCGAAGAAGGCCAGTTGTTCCTCGGTGCGGGTGATGTCGTTGAAGAAGGCGATCCCGGCCGGGCGGGTATCCGGATTGATGCTGTTGGCGGTCGAGATGGGTGCGTTCGGCGCAAAACCAAGGTCCGGCGTTGCCAGATAGGCATAATCGTCCAGGGTGCCGATTTCCACATCGTCGTAAAACACACCGGCCACCGCCTGCAGGCGATAGTCGCTGGGCGTGGAGACCCGGAATTCGTGCGTGTTGCGCTTGTGGTATTGCTGCCCCTTGAAACCCTTCACCGGGTTCAGGCAGGCGCGCACGGCATCGTAGGTACAGGTATAATAGGCGATATAGGCGCCGGTGTTGTTATAGCCCGTATAATCGATGGACTGGGTAACATCCCGGTCCAGATAACCGCCGGTGTAAACCACATCCAGCATGCCCAGGCGGCCGTTCACGGTCCAGGTTGTCAGGTCGAAACTGTCTTCCAGTTCATCCGGGAAATAGCGGCTGACCTCGAGGTCGCCCACTTCCGGATCGTAATCGAACACACCGTCGGCGCCCAGGTCCTGCTTGGTATGCTGAACCAGGATATCCCAGTCCTGGCTGATGTTCCATTTGGCGCCGATGCGCACACCCCGGTAGAAACTGTCGTTGAAGTCGTCCTCCACCAGCGCGACGTTCGAGGCCGACTGGTAGGTGGTGCCGGCTGGCAGCCCCGCAACCGCCGAATTGGGATTTTCTGCCGGATCGAGCGTGAAGCTGCCGGCGACATTGTCGATATAGCCACCCCGGTTGACACTGTAGGCCACGGCACGGATGGCGAACTTGTCCTCGACCACCGGCACGTTGATATAACCTTCGACCGATTCACTCATTTCACCATGGCGCGTGGTCGAGGCGGTGGCCTTGAAGCCGGCCTCGAATTCAGCGGTGTTGGGCTTGTGGGTGATGTAGCGGATGGTGCCCGCTTGCGAGCTGGCGCCAAACAGAGTGCCCTGCGGCCCGGGCAGCACCTCGATCCGTTCTAGGTCGGCAGCATAGACATCCAGGTTGCGGCCCGGTGCAGTGACCGGCTGTTCGTCCAGATACAGGGCCACGTTGGGCGTGGTGCCCTGGGCACCCGACAGCATCACGGTGATCGGCTGCACTGCCATGCCGCGAATGAAAACGGTCGACTGGCCCGGGCCACGGCCGCCGGCGGTGACATTCGGCATCATGCGCACATAATCGTCGAAATTGCCGATATTCTGGTCGCGCAGCGCCTTGGCGTCCATGGCCTGCACAGCAACGGGAATATCCTGCGTGCTGGCGCTGCGTTTGGTGGCGGTGACCACAATTTCCTGAATGGGCTTCGATGCCTCGGCCTGAACGGCAATGGTGCCAGCCATGACAGGCACGGAGGTCAGCAGGGCAAGCTTAAGCGCTTTCTTGCGGCTCATGGGATGTTGGTCTCCTTTTTTAGACAAATGAATACTCATGCCGTGGCAGCGCCTGCGATACGGGAACGCATGGCACGTGCAACTCGGAAACGGGAGAGTATGGATCAAAGCCATATGCTTTGAATACGAAGCTCTTATAGAAAGACAAAGTCGCCATGCATACCGCAAGGCCGCATATTATTTTATTATTTTTCCATATATTGACTCAAAGTGTGCCCGATATGGCACACTTTTTATATATTATGTTTTCTAATAATAAATATCGAACCAGTCAGGGCTGACAGGTGCCTGCGAGATACAGGGTGCGCGTGACGTGGCGTTCCCGCATCATACGCTCGTGGGGGAATTGCAGACATACCCGCACGCCGCCACCTTTCAGGTTGCTGATCAGCAGGTCGCCGCCATGCAATTGCATAAAGCGCTTTACCAGCGGCAGGCCAAGACCCACGCCACGCCCGGCCACCTCGGCCGGTACCCTGCCCTTGATGAAAGGATCAAAGAGACGCGCCAGCTTCTCCTGCGGGATCGGCGGGCCATCATTTTCAATCAGCACACGGACCCATTCGCCCTGTTCGACGAAACTGATGGTCACATAGGGTGCATCACCACCATATTTGCAGGCGTTCGACAGGATATTCGCGATACACTGGCGAAAGACATTGCGGTCGCCGCGCAAGCTGACACCCGCAAAACTTTCCCGGTCCAACTGCATGGTGGCCGCAGGATTGAGCGGCTGGCTGCGGGCAATGCATTCCGCCACCAGGCCGGCGGGCCGGAAATCTTGCTCCTCCAGGCCATATTCACCGGATTCAATCTTGGAGATATCAAGGATATCGTTGACCACACCAAGGAGATGCCGGCCGCTCCGGCGGATGCAGCCGCCATATTCGGACACTTTGGCCTGGTCCAGATAGCCGGTGGGCAATTCCACCAGCAGTTCGGCAAAGCCGATGATGGCGTTCAGCGGTGTCCTGAGTTCATGGCTCATGCTGGCGAGGAACGCCGCCTTGGTGCGCGCCGCGGCATCGCTTTTTTCGCGTTCGGCCTCCAGTTGCCGTTCACGGCGCACCAGTTCGGTCACATCGACAAAACTGAGGATCGACAACCCCTCCGGCAGGGACCGCACATGGCGGCGCACCCAGATGTCGGACCCGATCTCGAACATGTCGCCACCACGCCCCCTGGCCTTCAGGTCAAACGCCGGGTCCAGGCGCGCCAAATCGGCCAGCGACGTGCAATCTGCCTGCCCGCCCCGCGCGGCGGCCAGCATCGCAAAACGTTCGTTATGGTCGATGATGCAACCATCGTCCCGGAACAGCACAAACGCCTCGCTGAGCGCCGCAACCGCCTGCCAGCTTGACCGGGTTTCTTCATACAGTTCCTGCGCCTCGATCCGGCGCACACATTCTTCACCAATGAAACGGAACAGGGCGCCCGCACGCGCAATGCCATACAGTGTGCAGAACAGGAAGGCGATCCCCACAAAGGCAAACACTGCCGAAGCAGGTTCATCCAGCACGATCAGCGCCAGAAGCTGCGGCACCATGGTGGCCAGTACGTAGGCGGACGCGGTCGTGGGCATGGCGGACATGGACAGCGCACCCGCGGTCGACAGACACAACATGATCGCAAGGTCGGCAAGCAACCATTCTGCCGGCAGATGCGGCAGGAACAGCGCCGCCATGCCCCAGACGCAGCCGCCACCCACGATCAGGAACGAGGAATACCGCAAGGTCCGCGCGATATCGGCCTCATGGCCGGTCTGCAGCGCGCGTGCCCGCAAGGCCCTGTTACGCAGGCCGCCGGCACAGATGGCCGCCACGGCAATGAGCCAGGGCGCCAGCACAAGCAGCGGAACGAAGGGCAGGAAAATACCGGTCAGCGCCAGGGCAAACACGGCGAAGGCAACAAGGATATAGCGTGCATAAAGGGACAGGAGCCTCAGCCGCACCAGGCCAGTGAAATGATTGTCGTTCCACTCCAGCAATTCCATCGCTCCACGGCCACGAAGGGAAGGCGTCAGCATTCCAATCCCCTTGCACTCCGTGCAGGTGGCAATAGCCGGCCAGGGGCCCGGTGCGGCTTGGCGGCAGGTCCGGATCGGGGCAGAACCTGCAGCCATTCATTGGCGACCAAAAAGCCGATCGCCCGATAGCTCCCATATCCGTCAACCGCATCTCCCGAACTCCCCCTGAGATTCGGGCGGCACCCCCACATGACCAGGCATCGGCCCGGGCACATTGTCGCCACCGGTTGACGGGACGTCCCTGCAATACAACAGTTGCCGGGCCGAGGTCCGTCGTGAAATTGTAAAAAATTGTCGCAGCATGTAACCGTTTGCACCACGGCGCAAAAATATCGAAAACCCGCAGAAATCCCCGAAAATTCTGCTTCCAGATGCCCTTGCGCGATTGTCAAGGCAAGGCGAAAACGTGTATGCAGGAGGCAATGGGCATTGTGTGCGTTGGGGGCGCACCGATGCCGGGACGGGAAAGGACACAAAGGCGCATGCCCAAGTGCATGACCTTCGCCCGGACCAGCCGTATGCGGCAGCTCGAGAGAGGGGGAGCGGGGATGGAAATCCGCAAACATATCCTGTTGGTCGATGATGAAAAAGACATCCTCGAGCCAATGGAAGTCTATCTGTCATCGCAGGGGTTCGACATCAGTGTCGCCAGCAATGCTGCGGGAGCGCTCGACCGTGTCAGGGCCGGTGGCATCGACTTGGCCGTGCTGGATGTCATGCTGGCGCATGACGACGGCTTCACCCTGTGCCGGGATATCCAAAAAATATGCGCGGTACCGGTGATCTTCCTGTCCGGTCAGGCCGAGGATACGGAACGCATCATCGGGCTCGAACTCGGGGCCGACGACTATATCACCAAACCCTTCAACCCGCGCGAGCTGCTGGCCCGCATCCGTGCGGTGCTCAGGCGCTATGCCGGGGCCGAAGCGCCGGTTGTTGAGGAATTGAGGATCGGGCCATGGCTTCTGGACGTCACAAACCAGGAACTGGTGAACGACGACGGGCAGAAGACCCCGCTCAGCACAGGCGAAACCCGGCTTTTGCATGTATTCCTCAAGCACCCGAACCAGGTGCTGAGCCGGGACGACCTGTTGGAGATGACCCAGGGGCGCCAGACCAATCCGTTTGACCGCAGCATCGACAATTATGTCAGCCGCCTCAGGAAAAAGATCGAGAAGAACCCGTCAAAACCCGCGCTGATCAAAACCTATTGGGGCGGCGGCTACGTCCTGAATACACGCGGGGAATAGGCCTGCAACCCGGCCTTCGGGGCAGCCGGGGCCGGTCAGACATGCTCGGCGATGGCGGCTCCCGGCGCTTCCTTCGGCAGGCGAATGCGGACCGCAGTGCCCTCGCCTTTCTCGGAAAAGATTGACAGTTTGCCGCCCATCAGCTTCACGAACCGATCGACAATGGGCAGCCCAAGACCCGTGCCCTCGTTGCGCCGGACCGCGCGGGGCCCGACAATCTGGACAAACGGTTCCAGGGCCTGCTGGATTTCATCCTCCGTCATGCCCTCGCCCGTGTCGGCAACGGTAATGACCACACTGTCGCCTTCGTCCTTCACCTGCACGTCCAGTTGGCCGCCTTCGTGGGTGAATTTGGCGGCATTCGAGACCAGGTTCACCATGATCTGTTTCAGCATGCGCTCGTCGCTGACAATCTCCACATCCGGGCATGTCAGGTGGCACACCAGACCCTTCTCGCGCATTTTCGGCCGGTTGAAGGCGACAGCCTGTTCGACACAGGGCCGAAGGTCGAACCGGCTGGCGTAAAGCTCATACCGTCCCTCCTCCAGTTTCGACAGATCGAGGATGTCGTTGATGACCGAAAGAAGGTGCTGGCTGCTGGAACGGATGATTTCCAGATATTCCTCGCGCTTCTCGTCGGTGCGGGCCAGCCCGTGTTGCAGCATCTCGGTATAGCCGATGACGGCATTGAGCGGCGTGCGGATTTCGTGGCTCATGGATGCAAGGAAGGTGGACTTGGCCTCATTGGCGGCAAGCGCATCTTCCTTGGCCTGCGCCAGTTGGGCGGTTCGGTCCGCGACCATCTGCTTGAGCCGCTGTTTCTGTTCCCTGAGCCGGCGGTCATGCACGCCGATTTCGCGCAACATGGCCATGAAGGTTTCATGCAACTGCGTGATCTCGTCGCTGCGCACCGGCATATTGCCGGCGCGGGACACAAACTGGTCGACTTCAAGTTCGGTGCTGCCCACGGCGCCACTGTATCCCAGTGTACGAATACGCTGCGACAATTGCGTGACATTCTGCAATGGCTCGAGCCAACGGCTCAGCAGCATGGCGGCGCCCAGGATGCCGACAAAGGCAACGCCCACCACCAGAAACCCGGACTGAAACATCACGAGGCCGGCCTGGCCCCTGATGCGTTCGGTCGTCAGCCCGACCTGTACAAAGCCGATCAGTTCCTGCGCCGGCTCGGCACCTTCGGGGGTGAGGTCCAGTTCGTCCGCTCCGGCAGAAAGCGCGCGCGACGACGCCATGCGCCAGACCGGCACTGCAACATGATAGCCATCAAACGGTGCCTGCCCGACCACGATGCGGCCCAGGTTGTCGGTGCGCGAAACCCGCGCCCGGTTTTCAAGCACGTCGGTCAGCGCCGCGGCATCCAGCCCGACAGGGTCGAGGGTCGAGCGTGCGGGAATTATGGGCTTGCCCGTTCGGTCCAGCACCCAGATATATTTGACATCCTCTTCCTCAAGGAAACGGGTCACAACATCGATCAGGATCACCTTGTCTGACAACAGCACACCAAGGGTGGAACTTTCCGCGATGCTTTCCGCGATGGCGTCGCCCCGGCGCCGCAGTTCGTCCGTCAGCATGCTGTCAACCGACTGGTAGAAAACATAGCTCAGAAGCCCGCTTAACAACACCACGAGCCCGATCAGGAACAGCGACGCCCGCTGCTTCATGGTGAGGCGCCGCCGGGGTGGCTCGGCGCCATCCTGTCCAGGATTGAAGGGCCCGGTCCTGATATCGTCACTCATCGGATTGCCCCTTCGGCGAATGGCCCGATGCCGGCTCAAGTTGCTGGAGCACCCGATGGTTCACCTCAGCCGCATAGTCGGCCCGTTCCGGCCTTTGGGGCCGAACCGGTCGTCCTGTCAAAACATGCTCGGCAACCAGCCCGACACGGCGCCCGAACGCCTCGGGCCGTGGCACGAGAGCCGCGGCAAAACCCATATCTACAAGCGGTTTGGAATAGACGACTGTATGGCGCAGGTTTTCAAGCGTGTATTGAAGCACATACCGGATGGAATCGTTGTTCACGACCATGCGCCCCCTCAGGAGCAGCAACGCCTGGTTTTCCGCCACCGCACGCCGAAGCGCCGCCGGCATTTCAGCGCTGCTGTTGATGGTGTAATAGTGCAAAAGCACCGTTTGGGCGCCGGCATGCATATCTTCCAGCCCATTTGGCGGTGCATGGGCAGCATCGACCAGCACGCCGACCGAGCGCACATCAGGTCTGATCTCACGAACGAATTCTGCCTGGATATCGACCGGCGCATCCGTGGGCAGCGCAAAAATGCGCCGGCTACCTGTGTAGGCGGGGATCTGCTCGCCCACCAGAGTGTAGATCAGGGGGACTTTCTCCAGCCGGTCCGCCAACAGGCGGGTCGCCGGCTTGCCAAGCGCAATCACCAGCGACAACCGACCGGCTTTTTCCAGGTCGTGCAGGTCCTCGGCGACCTTCTGGCCGGTGCGCAGGTCGCCATTCATGTGCCGGTACAGGATAGGCCCGCACGACGGGCAATGGGCCTCCACGGCCCGCCCAAGCATACGGCTTTCCGGCCGATCGATTGTATCGATGACATAGACATCGCCGGCCCAGCCACGAACCGACAGACAGAGAAGCAGGCAGACCGCGACCATCAGGCGCAACAGTGCCCCGGCCGCGCGGCTGCCATTCCCAAGCCATCCATGTCCATGACGGTCCATAGAGCCCCCGATCAGAATTTGGCCTGCAGGCCGACAAGATGTTGCGCGTCTGGCCTCAGCCCGGCGCGGTTCATCGGCAGCAAGACGGAATAATAGAAACTGACCCGCTTGCGCATATAGAGGCGCAGGCCCAGGGCCAGGTCGTACTGTTGGTCGCCAAAGCCGTCCTTGTTATGGACGATATTCTTGCCAAGGAAGTCGGCGGAGATGGCCAGCGCCCGTCGCCCGCCAGACAGGCTGCGTGTATAGGACGCCCCCAATGCATATTCGATCGTCTGTTCATGGTTCAGGCCGCTGCCGAAACCATAGGCGGCATTCAGGTGCGGTTTCAGGTTGCCGCCCAGGAAATCCAAGTCGCGCGACAGGGCCAGCCTCGGGCGCAGGCCGATGCCCGGCAAACCCTGCAGGTTGCCATTGTCGCCGGTTGGCAGGCGGATATCGGTTCCAACCGACAGGTTCCAGTCGTCGGCATCGGCTTTCAGGGCCCAATAGTTCAGCCTGAATACGGTATCGCCCAAACCGGTGCGCGTGGCGCTCAGCGCATCGACCGGGCTGTCGGCGGTGCCGCCAAATTCATGCAAATGGCCATCGAAAAATTCAGCCGTCGGATTTTCGATCACGCTGGCGCTTGAATAAAGCCGCATCCGGGTTTGCAGCACCGGCAACAGGAACGCGGCCTCCAGCCGATCGGTAAGGCCGTAGGCACCCGTCAGTGCGAACATCTGTTCCTGCAGTTCCAGGTCGATGGACAGCCTGACCACGTCGCGCTCGAAGGCGTAACAGGCACCGGGCTCACCGCCCAGGCACGGCAGGTCCGGTCCATTTTCCCCAAGGTCGGCATGGTGCAGGTCGACGGTGATGCCATCGAGCGGATCACCCTCCAGCGTCTTGAAACTGCGCCGCGAATAGGCAAGACCCAGGTGCAGGTTACCCCGGCCGACTGTATCGGCATCGAACACAAACGCAGACGCACCGAGGCTTTCGGTTACCGGCACAAATTCGTCCATCACGGGGTCATAGCGAAATTTCACGCCCGCCTGAGGGCTGACCACCGGAAACGAAAGGTCGCGCACGCTGAGCGACAGATTGTTGAATTTCTCGAGCGAGTCATTGAGGAAGTGCGCCGCATGACTGAAGGTGGTCGAGGAATTCAGCAGGATACCGTCGCCGCCATAGAGGCTGGGGATCATATCGGTCAGTTTGCCATCGAATTCCCGGTAGGCGTCATCGGCACAGGCGCCGCTCCACTGCAGCGGCAACATGGCAAGCAGCACCGCCGGCAACCATATGGGCGCCGCGCCATGACCGACCATGCTTCGGTTTGTCATTCTTGCCATTTCCTCTCGCCGGTCGCTGGCCTAGGCTCGTTGAAAGCCCTCCATACAATGGGGATGCCGCGAAAATCCTGCGTGAATTTGTCAAACTTTGTCGCAACATGTATCAGCACCGTAGTGCCCTGGCCGGCTTCAGGCCAGGCGCCTGCCGGCCTTGCCACCAGGCCGCATCTCGCCCACCAGACGTGCGACATCGCCCGGCAGGAAGGGCTTGCCGAGCGAGGGACGCCCGCTGGTTTCGAGGAAACGGCGTGCCTGTTCGGACATGTTGTTGCCGGTGATGAAAGCGACACGCCCCACCATCTGGGGGTATCGCTCGCGCACCGCCTGGAAAAGCTGCTCGCCGTCCATCTGCGGCATGCGCAAATCGCTGAACATGATGTCGAAATCATATTCCTCGAGCGCGTCGAGCGCATCTTGGCCCGAGCCAACGGCCACCACTTCATGCCCCTGCAGCTTCAGGATATCGGCGAGGGCTTCGAGCACGTCCGGATCGTCATCCACCACAAGAATGCGCCGCTCAGGGCCGCGCCGTTCCTTGCCGTCAGGGCTATTGGCCTTCAGAAGCGGCACGCCGGTGTGTGGCAGGCTGATGCGGAAATGGGCCCCGCTGTCAGGATCGTCCATAAGGTCGATGCGCCCGCGGTGGGAATCGACGATCGCGCGCACAAGCGACAGGCCCATGCCGGTGCCCTGCCCGACACCCTTTGTGGTGAAGAAGGGCTCGAATATCCGGTCGCGGATCGTTTCGGGCACACCGGGGCCGCTGTCGATCACATGCAGTTCAACCGCCGCGTCATCGGCGCCTGGCTCCACCAGCACCCTGATGGTGCGCGGCGCGTCTGCGTCCAGCAGCGCCTGTTTGGCATTGATGATCAGATTAAGCACCACCTGGGCAAACTGGTCCGGGTCGCCGCTGACCGCGGGCAGGCCCGGCGCCAGGTCGGCTTCGATGCTGATATGATGTTCCCGCAAGCCGAAGCTCGAGATATCAAGCGCATGTTCGACACATTCTGCAATATCGAACAGCACCGTCTTGCTGGGGTTCTTGCGCGCCATATTGAGGAAGGAACGGATAATCTTCGAACAGGTATCGGCCGCATCGGTGATCTTTTCCAGCCGCTTCTGGGCTTCGGGGTCCTCGACGGTCAGGCCCAGCACATGGGCATTGGCCACCACCACAGTCAGCGGGTTGTTCAGTTCGTGCGCGACCCCGGCCAGAAGCGTGCCAAGCGCGTTCAGCTTTTCGCTCTGGAACAGGGCTTCGCGCTGGTTTGCAAGCTCGGACTGCAATTCCTTGATATTCGAGATATCGATGAAACTTTTGACCCGGGCCTCGACCCCTGCGAAGGATATGAGGTGGCGCGAAAACAGTGCCGGGAAACGTTCGCCGCCGCGCCGGCGCAGGATCAGTTCCTCGAGCTGATCGCTGTCCACCCGCGACTTGCGACGCTTCTGGTCCGCGAAATCATGCCAGAAGAGTGCAGCGGCTTCACAGTCTTCGTCCTGGTCGATCCGGAGCACATCGCGGGCAGCTTTACTGGCGAACAGGATACGGTCGTCCGACTGGCGCACCACCACCACGGGGAACGGCTGCGCGCCCAGGATTTCCCTGAGCTGCGCCTCGTTGCGTTCGAGGTCCAGTTCCAGAAGCCGGCGTTCGGTAATATCGCTGGCGATGGTCACAAAACCGCCGTCGCCGATGGGCTGTACCGAAATATCGTACCAGCGCTGGTTATCCAGCAGGAACACGTCGTTCAGCTTGCGGCGGTTCTCGATATTCTCGAGCGTGTTCTGCAGCCATTCCGCCCGCAATACCAGGCTTTCGCCCTTGAAACGTTCCAGGCGGCGCAGGAACACGGACAGCACCTTGTCCATGGGTGCATCGGCGATCCAGGCCGCGTCCTTGCCGATCATGTCTTCATATGTCCTGTTGCAGGCGACAAGCTGGTTGTTGCGGTCGAACAGCGAAAAGCCGATGGGCATGGTATTGATGGCGGTCTCAAGGCGCGCGCGTGTGCGGTGCAGTTGCGTGACGTCCCGCGCCACCATGATCTGGCCGCCCGAACGCAGGTACCCGCAATCGACAATATAGCTCTGGTCGTCGTTGGTAACCACGTTCAGTCGTTCACCCGTGGTCAGCGCATGCCAGCACAACTGGGCGATTTCGGCGCCCGTGTGCACTTCCTTGCCATTGATGGTCCTGAAGCGCTCTTTATAGAGCTCCATCATCTCGGTCGTGCGTTTGCCGGCAAAATCATCGCGGCTCAGGTTCAGGAAACGCGCGAAGGTTTCGTTGCAGGTCAGCATGTTGCCGCGGCCGTCGTCGATGGCGACAAGGTCGGAAATGGCCTCGATGGCATCCTGCAGGGTGCCCCAACTGCGCTCGGCTTCCTCCTGCCGTTTCTGGCGCTGGTAGCTCGCCAGGTCCTGCGCCTTTTTGGCCAGGTCCGACGCCACGATCGACAGGGCCAGAAGGCCGAGCAGCGTGAAGAAGGTCGGCAGGCTGAGGAACAGCACCAGCCTGTAGAGGTTCATGATGTCGGCATCGACGGTCGCCCCCTGGCTGAGCGCGATGCTGCCGATCACGATACAGACAACCGAAAACAGGCTGTAGGCGATGGCACCACCCCATTCGAACGGTCGCTTGGGCCGCTGCACATTCAACAGAATCCAGACCACCCAGATCGACACAAGAGCGGTTGAATAGGGCTGAATGGCAACCTGCAGCCCGACATGCGGCTGGATGAAGGCAAACCAGGCAGAGCCACCGGTGGTCAGGAGCACGATACCTGCGATGAACGGGATATAGACATGACGCCCCGCCCGGTGCAGATAGCCGGCCACCGCAAGGTTGGGCACCACCGAACCGGCAAAATTGGCCGCAACCCAATAGAAGACATAGCTTGTGATCCAGCCGAAGATATGGCCGAGGTTGAGCGCCCACTGTATGGCGGACACCCCGAAGGCGATGCTCCAGAGCAGCACATGCCGTTCGCGCCCGAAGGCACGCCAGGCCATGAAGAAAACCACACTCAGGGCAATGGCAATGAAAAACAGAGCCAGTATGACAAAGGGCATTTGCTCCATTTTCTCGTCCTTGCTGGCCAGAGACAGTTCAGAATGCCGCTGAACGCCGCCGGGATCAACATTAATGGGGATCAACCATAACGCGCCCTGCCCTTTGCGGCACGACGCTTGCCCCTGTGCCGGGCGGTCGGATAGCCCCGATCGGCAACGGGCAAACATATCATCGGCTTACAGTGCAATTTTCCCAGCTTCGTATAATTTTGTATCAATTTGTAACACCCGATTGCCCGCTGGTTGCAGGCGCGGTCTAATGCCGCCAAGGACCCAGCCTGCCTGCCCGGTCCCCGAAGCGTCAGGGCATCGGGGTTTGATCGAGCTTTATGGTTGGCGCAGGACGGAACAGTCCCGCCACCGGTCCGACACGGAGGTCCCTTGGGTACACGACCACATATCCTGATTGTCGAAGACGACAATGATATCGCCGAACCCTTCGGCAAATATCTGGAAATGAACGGTTTCGACGTCAGCCTGGCGACCGGCGAGCCCGAAGCCCTGTATATGGCGGCCAAAGAACAGCCGGACCTTGCCCTTCTGGATATCGCGCTCGGCGACGGTGACGGTTTTTCCGTGTGCCGCCAGTTGCAGCGCACCAGCGCCATCCCGGTCATTTTCATGACAGGCAATTCGCAGGATACCGACCGTATCGTCGGGCTGGAGATTGGCGCCGACGATTATGTCCTCAAACCCTTCAACCCGCGCGAACTGATGGCCCGCATCCGGGCCGTGCTCAGGCGCGCAAGCGCCGGCCCGGGACGGGCACAGCCAACAGGGCAAGGCAGGCGCATCGCTTTTGGCCCCTGTGTCCTGGATGCCGCCCAGCAGACCCTGACCAACGCCTCCGGTGAAGTGATGGCACTGAGTGTCGGTGAACTGAAACTGCTGCAGGTGTTCCTGAACAACCCGCACACGGTCCTGAACCGTGAAACGCTGCTGGATGCCACCAAGGGCGGACATTTTGATGTGTTCGACCGCAGCATCGACAATTGTGTTGCGAGGTTGAGGAAAAAGATCGAGGAAAACCCGCGCAGCCCCAGGTTGATAAAAACCTATTGGGGCGGCGGTTACCTGCTGACATGCGACGTGCGCACGTTGCATTGACGGCGCGGCAAAGCATCTGAGTCCGCGCCTGTGCCTGCCGCAGCGACAGCCGGCCTGGCAATACAGCAAACCCTGGCACCCTGCGGCTTTAAGGCCGTTTCAATCTGCTAACCCGATAAAGAAAAAGCCGCATTTTCGCTGAGTCGGAAAAATATCGCGAAATAAAGTCTTAATTTTTAGTTACATTTTACGACAAAGTTTGACAACTTTGGCGAAAATTGTACAGACTCCCATGGTACCTCCGATTGCAAGAGACGCAACGGGGTGCGGAACTTCTACCAATCCCGTGTTCGGACCACAGCTACCGGCGTGATGGCGGTTGTGGTGGTTGCGCTCGATCATTCAAATGATTGGTGTTGCACATGTGGGGGTCATTCAAACGCTTTTTCGTCCGTTTCGCGGAGACGGACGCTCGCTCTGCTCGCGAGGCGTATAACCACGACTGCAGTGAAGCCTGCGGTCCCGACTGCCGGAAGCGCGAAAGCGATGTTCGGCGGCAGGAGTGGTTTTACGCCTTTATGCTGGGGCGACCCTTCATGCGCCTGCTCGCAGCGGCCAGCGTCGCTGCTGGCGTCGGCATGCATGATACCGGTGGCGCGCTGGCGCAGGAAACCCCGCCCGACATCCCCGACCCGTCCAAGCTGGAAAATCAGTTCGACGAGCGCAAGCTGCCGCAGTCGAGCATTGTGATCCGGGGCGCCGATGAAAAGGCCGCCACGGCACCTGATCCGAATATCCGGTTTGTCCTGAATGGCGTCAGCCTCGAGGGGGCGACCGCCGTATCGCCGGCCACGCTGGCCAGCTTCTATGCGCCTTATGTCGGACAGGAAATCAGCCTCGGCCAGCTTTATGGCATCGCCGCCGAGATGACGGCCTATTACCGTAACGAAGGTTACATCCTGTCGCGTGTCGTGGTGCCGGCCCAATCGATCGAGGGCGGCCATGTACGGCTTGCCGTGGTCGAGGGTTTCATCGGCAAGATTTCGGTCGAAGGCGATATCGCCTTCGGTGTGAAGTTCCTTGAAGCCATGGCCGCCAAGATCCGGGCCTCCAAACCGCTGAAGGCCGCCGACCTTGAACGTTATATGCTGTTGACCAACGACCTGCCGGGCGTGAAGGCCCAAGCGGTGTTGCAGGCATCGAAGGACACGCCGGGTGCAACCGACCTGACCATCGTGGTGACGGAGGACCGTGCGGCGTTTTTCGCCGCGGTCAATAACCGGGGCTCCAAATATAACGGCCCCGTGCAGGTGCAGGCGGGTGTCGAGCTGAATTCGGTCCTGGGCCCGATGTCGAAAACCGGCGTCCGCGTGATCGCCGCCACCCAGACCGACGAATTCAAGAGCGCGGAACTCAGGCACCAGATGTTCCTGGGCCATGAAGGCCTGCAACTGACCCTCGTGGGGCGGCATACGCGCTCGAAACCCGGCGCCAGCCTTGCGGAACTGGAAATCGACAGCAAATCCAATTCCGGCAACGTAAGCCTGAGCTACCCGGTGATCCGCACCCGGGCCAAAAGCCTGTATGTGCAAGCCGGCCTCGATATCCGCGATACCCGCACCGATATCCTGGGCGATCCCTTCACCAGGGACAAGGTACGCAAGGCCACCCTGGGCGCTACCCTCGATTTTATTGACGGCATGAACGGCATCAACCTTGTGAATGTGGAACTTGGCAAGGGCCTCGACATCCTGGGTGGCAAGGAAACCGGCGCTCCGAACATGTCGCGCCCGGATGCGCAATCCGACTTCCTGAAGGTGAATGTTTCGGCCATGCGCCTGCAGCGCATTGTGCCCCGGGTCAGCCTCCTCTTGGACGTGACCGGGCAATATACCGATTACGCCCTTGTGGCATCTGAAGAGATTGCCCTTGGCGGCAGCCAGTATGGCCGCGCCTTCGACCCGAGCGAGATCAGCGGCGACCGCGGCATCGCGGGCCGCGCCGAACTTCGTTATGACGGCACAACCGATAACAAATGGCTGAACCGCTATCAGGTTTACAGCTTCATCGACTATGGCACCGTGTGGGACCGCACGGATTCAGGCAACCGGTCCATAAGCCTCGGTTCGGTCGGCGCAGGCATGCGGCTGACCCTCACCGACACTGTATCTGCCAATTTCGAACTCGCGACCCCCATCAAAAAAACCGCCGACTATGACGAGCGGTGGGGTGGTGACGTGCGCGGTTTCTTTGGCCTCAATCTCAGATTCTGAGGAGGACCACCTCATGCTCGAGAAGCGCAATATCAACCTGAATACCGGCCCGGATGCCCCGCGCCGGTCGCGCCGCAGCCTGCGCGCACAACTGTTGAACGGTACCTCGCTTGCCGGCAAATATCTGGCCGCCACCATGCTGGCCACGGCGCCGCTTGCGGGTGCGCACGCGGACGGACCGGTGCTGGACGGCGTTGTCGCGGGTGATGTGGTCATCACACGCCCGACCGGCACCGACACGGTGATCGATCAGGGCAGTGACAAGGCCATCATTAACTGGACCGATTTTTCGATTGGCGAGAACGAGAGCGTTACCTTCAACCAGCCGACGGTCAATTCGCTGGTGCTGAACCGGGTTACGGGCGACTATAGCTCGCAGATCCTCGGCACCCTTACCGCCAACGGGCGCGTGTTCCTCGTCAACCCGCACGGTATCCTGTTTGGCCAGAATGCCCGCCTTGATGTCGGCGGCCTTGTGGCCAGCACGTCCGATATCGCCGACAGCGACTTCATGGCCGGCCATTATGATTTTGCGGCCACGGGCCCGGGCGGCAGCATTGTCAACAATGGCAGCATCACCGCACGTGAAGGCGGCCTTGTGGCCTTTGTCGCCCCCAGTGTCGTGAACAACGGCCTGATCAGCGCCCGCATGGGCCAGGTGTCGCTCACCAGCGGCAGCCGCTTCGCGGTCGACCTGTATGGCGACCAGTTGATCCAGCTTGCGGTCGACGATGCCACCAATGAAACCCTGGTCGCCAACGCCGGCACCATCATGGCCGACGGCGGCACCGTGGTCATGGAAGCCGGAACCGCCAAGACCCTGGTGGATTCGGTCGTCAACATGTCCGGGGTCATCGAGGCGCATTCGGTGTCCGAACAGGGTGGCCGCATCGTGCTGTCGGGCGGTACCGTGCTCGCGAGCGGCACCATGGACGCATCGCAAAGCGGCAGCACGGGCGACGGCGGCAGCATTGTCATGACCGCAGACGACCGGCTGACCTTCAGTGGTGTGGCCGACGCTTCTGCGGGCAATGCGGGCGGCGACGGCGGTTTTGTCGAAACCTCGGCTACACGGCTGAGGGTGGAAAGCACCGCCACCGTCGACACCAGCGCCATGAACGGCGCTTTCGGCCTGTGGTCCTTGGACCCCGAAAGCCTGAGCGTGGTCGAGAGCGCGACCGGCGACAACGAGATCGAGGCCAGCCTGATCGAAAGCACGCTCGCCAGCAGCAATGTGGAACTGGCCGCCAGCGATACGATCAATATCAATACCGCCATCGACACCAGTTCCCAATCGTCTGCCACGACCCTGTCGCTGGTTGACGAGGACACGGATGGCAACCTGACCATCAACCTGTATGCCGATATCAGCCTAGGCAGCAACCAGACCCTGACCGGCGAAGGCAGCATGGTCAATGTGGCTGACGGCACGATCGACATCAACACCGGCCTTGATGTTGCCGCCACAGGCGGCACGGTCACCCTGGGCGACGGCACCTATGACCTGGGCACCCGCCAACTGGTGATCGACAGGCAGGTGAACCTTGCAGGTGTCGCCGAAGCCGCCGTAATCATTGACGCCAGTGGTGTCACATCGGGTGGTGCGGGTGTGATCGTTTATTCGGACGGCGTCAGCCTCTCGAACCTTACCATCCTGGGCCCGTCCAACACCTATGGCCTGAAACTGCGGCCGCTTGTGGACGACGAAAACCTGACCCTGTCGCTCTCGAACATCACGGTATCCGGCTCGGGCCGCACCGAAATCGACCTCTTGGGCGTGAACGGTGCGACCCTCACCAACATCTCGGCGCTCGGGAACGACACCGCGGGTGTCGGCATCTCGATCACCGACAGCCATAATGTGACCCTTGAGGACATCACCACGAGCGGCAACCAGTGGGGCGGCATCGGCATCTATTCCGCCGGGCGCTATGCGGACGGCGGCACCAGCAACATCAGCCTGACCGGCACCAATTCGATCGGCGAAGAAAACGCCATCTATGCCGAAAATGATGTGGCGTCGGACGGCAGCTATTACACCATCACCGACCTGTATCTGGAAGGCTTCGAATATACCGTCCAGAACGCCACCTCGCGGGATGACGGCGCCGAATATACCTACTTCCAGTCCAGCCTCGACAATGCCATTGCCTTCGCGCTCGCGCTGTCGACACCCGAGGATTCGGTCGTGCGCCATAACGAAAATGGCGCCAGCTATGTCGATAATGACGGCGACACCAATGTGGATGCGCTTGGCGACCTGTATGTCGCGCAAACCGACAGCGCCTCCATGTCGGTCCAGACCGCGATTGAAGCTGCCAATGAAGGCGACACCATCTATATCGCGCCCGGCACCTATGAGGAACTGACCACATATGGCAGCACCAGCCTCGGCCTGTTCATCGACACGTCCCTGACCCTGCAGGGGGTCGATGCCGACTGGAACAAAATCACCGACTGGTCTGACGTGCAGGCGACCATCATCTCCGGCGCGGAATCCAACTGGGGCACCAATTTCTATGTCACAGCCGCCGGGGTTTCGGTCCTCGGCCTTGGTTTCGAGGCTGCAGCGGGTTCCAACGACACGGAATCTCCCTCGAATGCGGTCAATAAGGCGTTCGAGGTCACATCCGACGGCTTCACCATCGAAAATTCGGTCATCGCAGCCGCGGACGGCTACAATTTCGACGGCAAAACCAGCACCAGCCTCTATTTCGGCGACGACGGTGCCGACGACCTGTCGTCCTTCACGGTGAACAACAACCGCCTCCATGGTGGCATCACGGTCACCAACGGCGCGGGCGACAGCGGCGATGTCGATTTTGTCATCACCAACAATACCGTGACCGGCAGCCATTTCCTGCGCGTGCGCGGCATCGTGGACGGGGTCGGCTGGCTGAATGCCGCCGCCCATATGCCCACCACCATGACCGGCAACGACGTGTCGGGTGTCAGCGATTTCATCATCCAGTATTGGGGTGAAAATGCGGGCGACGCGCCGGATGCCGCCTTCGTGAGCGCGTTCCTCGCCAATAACACGGTTGGCACCAATGTCTATGCCACCACATCCGCAGGCGGCCTCCGCTACGCCGACTATGAAGAATATGGCGGCACGTCACAGGCCTTTTTCCTTGAGAAAAACTCGATCACCGATGTGCTGGGTACCACAAGCGCCGGCGATACGGTGCATGTGGGCGACGGTACCTACGACCTGGGCACCAGCCAACTGGTGATCGACGAAACCGATGTCAGCATCGTGGGTGAAAGCGAATCCGCCGTGATCATCGACGCCAGCGGCGTCACGTCTGGTGGTGCCGGTGTGATCGTCTATGGCGACGGTGTGCATCTCGAAAACATGACCATCCTGGGCCCGTCCAACACCTATGGCCTGAAACTGCGGCCTTTGGTCGATGACGAAAACCTGACCCTGTCGCTCTCGAACATCACGGTATCCGGCTCGGGCCGCACCGAAATCGACCTCTTGGG
>SBGU01000060.1 GCA_006226495.1 Alphaproteobacteria bacterium | reverse complement strand
GCCCTGAGCCTGTCGAAGGGCAGGATGCCGGGCCGGCTTTTGCCGGAACCGCCACTACCCCACGACCCGGGCTTCGACAGGCTCAGCCCGAACGGGGAGGCGAAGTGGCTGGCGGCGTGGTTGATACGCATTTCTGTTGCTTTTCGCTGACGGCCCTGCAGACAATGCAGCGTGCCCCTGCGGTCGCGCATGGGGCAGGCGGGAACGGAGGCAAACATGGGCAAGGGGCAACAAGGCGCCGAAGCCGGGCCGGCGGCAGGCATCGCTTTTGCCGAGGCCGTGCGCTTCTGGCTCAGGCTCGGTTTCATCAGCTTCGGCGGGCCGGCCGGGCAGATCGCCATCATGCATGAGGAACTGGTTGAACGCCGGCGCTGGATTTCCGAGCGCCGTTTCCTGCATGCGCTCAATTATTGCATGCTGTTGCCGGGGCCCGAGGCCCAGCAACTGGCCACCTATCTTGGCTGGCTGATGCACCGCACCTGGGGCGGCATTATCGCCGGCGCGCTATTTGTGTTGCCGTCGCTCGGCCTCCTGATCCTGCTCTCGTGGGCCTATATGGCGTTTGGCGATACCGGCCTGGTGGCCGGGCTGTTTTACGGCATAAAACCCGCCGTGGTGGCGGTTGTGCTGCAGGCCGCCTACCGCATCGGCGCACGCACGCTCAGGAATGGCTGGCTATGGGCCATCGCCGCCGGGGCCTTTGTCGCCATCTTCGCGCTGGGCCTGCCGTTTCCGCTGATTGTGCTGGGCGCGGGGCTTCTGGGTTATGCGGGCGGGCGGTTGCGGCCCGCGGCCTTCCATGCCGGCGGGCACGCGGGTGGTGGCGGCAAGGATTATGGCGCCGCAATCATTGACGACGATACGCCGCCGCCCGCACACGCGCGGTTCCGGGCCGGCCGGCTGGCGTTTGTGCTCGCCGTCGGGGCGCTGCTCTGGTGTGTGCCCATGGGCGGGCTGCTGGTGGCCCTTGGCCCCGACCATACAATCACGCAGATGGGCTGGTTTTTCACCAAGGCCGCGTTCCTCACCTTCGGCGGCGCCTATGCGGTTCTGTCCTATATCTACCAGGGCGCGGTCGGCAGTTTCGGCTGGCTGTCGCCGGTGCAGATGATCGACGGTCTCGCGCTCGGGGAAACCACACCGGGGCCGCTGATCATGGTGGTGGTGTTCGTGGCTTTTGTCGGCGGTTACACCAAAGCCGTGTTCGGTGCCGACGCCCCGGCGCTCGCGGGTGTGGCGTGCGCGCTTTTGGTGACCTGGTTCACCTTCCTGCCCTCCTTCATTTTCATCCTGGCCGGTGGCCCGCTGGTGGAAGCAACCCATGGTGCCGTCGCCTTCACCGCGCCCCTGACCGCCATCACCGCCGCCGTGGTGGGGGTGATCCTGAACCTGGCGCTGTTTTTCGGCTTCCATGTCATCTGGCCCGCGGGTCCGGCCGGTGGCGCCGACCTGCTCGCCGCCAGCATCGCCATCGCGGCGCTTGTGGCGCTCCTGCGCTTCCGCCGCAGCGTGATCCAGGTCATCCTCGCCGCCGCCGCCGCAGGCCTTGCCCTCACCGCCCTGTTCCCGGCCTTGCTGGGGTGACGGGGGCTATGCCGCAGCCCCGCGGCCCGGGCTTCGACAGGCTCAGCCCGAACGGGAGAGGGGGCTGGGTGGATGGTGGTGTTCACACCTGCCACGCCATGTCTGAGGAACGAGGGGCGTTCTCCGCCGTTCGCCCTGAGCCTGTCGAAGGGCAGGATGCCGGGCCGGGTTTTGCCGGAACCGCCACTACCCCGCGGCCCGGGCTTCGACAGGCTCAGCCCGAACGGCGGTGGGGTGGTGGGTGGACGGTGGGGTTCGCACCTGCCACGCCATGTCTAGGGAACAAGAGGGGTTAGCCAACTCTCCGCCGCTCGCCCTGAGCTTGTCGAAGGGCGGGAAACGGGACTCGGTATCCGATCCGGCGCCACGGCCCGGGCTTCGACAGGCTCAGCCCGAACGGGGGAGGGGCTGGTTTTGGGCCGATCCTCAGATCAGGAACAGATAGACCACAAAGGCGCTGACGCCGATCAGGTTCATGTAGGTGACGGCACTGTTGCCCTGGCCCGCAGGGGCGTAACGGCTGCGGCGGCCGGTGTTGTGGCGTGTGTGCGCCCTGCTGCTGCGGGGGCGCGCCGGCCCGAGGGCGGCGTTTTCATAAGCGGGCACATTGGCCCCGGCGGCCGGCAGGGGGCCGGTGGCGCCGAATTGTTGGCTCGACATTGTCTATCCTCTCGTCACATGCCCCTTGGGGCATTGCCATGGCCGGCGCTTCTTTTTTTGGCGTCCGGTCCCGGCGTGGCATTTGCTGTCGTCTGGTGTTGTTTTTATGCCTGCCTCTCATATGGGGCGGGGTCGCGGCATTTAAAGCCCCCAGGCGCCATAGTCAAGGCAATTCGGTTGCATTTGTTCCCGTGCCCGCACGGGGCTGTTGCAGATGCAACAAAATCGCGCCCCGAAGGCGACAGCCGGCCACAGGCCAAGTCCTTGTTCCCGCAATGCTTGCACAAGCATACTGTTGCAGATGCAACAAAACGGGACCCGGTGCCAAAAATACCGGAACAGACCGGCTTTTTGCGGCGAATGGAAGCATAGCGGGGCCGGGTCGACCTTGAAAGATACCAGTCGGTATGTATATAATAACCACAAGGTATGGGTGCCTGCACCCGAAAGGTCCAATAACAAGAGGTCTGCCATGGCACGCCCGTCAAGCCAGCGCAATACGCGCGAGATGCTGCTCGAAACCGCGATCGACCTGATCTGGAAAAGCAGTTACCCCAATGTGGGGGTCAATGAAATCTGCCAGGCGGCGGGGGTCACCAAGGGTGGCTTCTACCATCATTTCGACAGCAAGGCCGAACTGTTCTTCGAGGCGTCGATGCACCATTGGGAGCAGAAAAAGGCCGAGATGGACCATCTGTACAGCCCCGAATTCACGCCGCTTGAACAGCTCGAGAATATGATTGCTCATATCATCGACTGGCAGGAACGCGACCAGGGCGACCAGAACCCGGTGTGCGGCTGCCCCTTCTTTACGGCAGGCGCGCAGGTGGGTTCGGGCGAAGAACTGGTGCGCGAGGCCGGCCGTGTGGTTTCGGACCATGCAGCCCGCTACCATGCCGCCCTGATCCGCGGCCTGAAGGGCGGCGGTTACCTGAATGGCGACTGCGAACCCGAACAGGTGTCGCGCCTTCTGGTGCAATATATCCAGGGGCTTCTTCTCTATGGCCGGGTCTATTACGACCTGGATGTGGTGCGGCGCGATATGCGGGCCGGCCTGTACCGTATTGTCGACCTCAAGCCCGAATACCGGGTCGCGGCGGCTGATGCGCCTGAACTCAAGACCCTGGCCGCCAAGGCCCCGGCTGGCAGCGTGCCGGGCAAGGACGCGGCCGCCGCCTGATGGCTCGGCTGCCTCGGGTTTCCGCCCGACGCTGACTGTCTTCTCTGGCCTGTGGGGCGCCGCCCCGCGGGCTCCCCTCCAGAAAGCCGAAAATCCCCTGGCCGGCAGCCTTGTGCCGGCCCTGCATTTTTTGCGGGGCACCTGTCGAAAATGCGCGTGCCTCAGCGTCACTCAGGTGTGGCTAAACTGCACACCGCAGCCTTTTCGGACCATATTTGTATTTTTTTGAGGGCCTGCCCCTTGAAAACATACCGATCGGTATGTATCTGTGCTGCATAACAGACCGACCGGTCTGTCAACAAGATAACAGGTGATCCAATGAGCACGACACGAGGAAATCTTAAGCGCACGACCGCTATCTCATTGATTGCACTCGCAATTATCGGCGGCACTGCGTCCTGGCACTATAATGATGCCAACGCCCAGACGGAACCGACCACTGAAGCCGCCCCGTCGGCTCCGGCGGTCGAGGTCGTCACCGTGACCCCCCAGACCATGCGCCAATGGAACAAATTTTCCGGCCGTCTGACCGCGGTGGACTATGTTGAAATCCGCCCGCGGGTGGGTGGGACCATCCAGCGTGTGGCCTTCCAGGACGGCGACCATGTCAACAAGGGCGACCTGTTGTTCGTCATTGACCCGCGCCCGTTCGAGGCCGAGGTTGCCCGTGCCGAAGCCGCGCTTGTGTCGGCGGAAAGCCAGGTTGAACTGACCAAGGCGGAGCTGGCCCGTGCGGGTGAGCTTCTGAAGCAAGACTTTGTTTCCAAAAGCGTTTATGACCAGCGCCAGAATGCCTATGACGTGGCGGTTGCCACCGTGCAGTCGGCAAAGGCCGCGCTTCGCTATGCCAAGCTGAACCTGGATTATGCCTATGTGAAGGCCCCGGTTTCCGGCATCGTCAGCCGTCCTGAAATCACGGTCGGCAACGTCATCGAAGCCGGTGCGTCGGCGCCTGTCCTGACCACCCTGGTGTCGAACGACAAGCTGTATGCCGAGTTTGATGTCGACGAACGCACCTATGTCGCGGCCAGGCGCCAGGCGGCCACCGGCGGCGCCATGCCGGTCGAGCTGACCCTCGCGGGGGACGACGGTGTGGTCTATAATGGCCAGCTCTATTCCTTCGACAACAAGCTGGACCTGCGTTCCGGCACCATCCGGGCCCGCGCGCTTCTGGAAAACACCGATGGTGCGCTGACCCCCGGCATGTTTGCCGACATCCGCCTGGGTTCGCCGTCCAAACAGCAGTTGCTGATCGTGTCCGACCGTGCGGTTGGCACGGACCAGGACAAGAAATTCGTCTATACTGTTGCCGAGGATGGTGTCGTTCAGTACCGGGAAGTCAAGCTGGGTCAAAGCGTTAAGGGTGGCCGCGTGGTCCTCGCCGGCCTTGAAGCCGGTGACCGGGTCATCGTGAACGGCCTGCAGCGCGTGCGCCCCAACATCCAGGTGACTGCGCTCGAGAGCGAAACCACCGACAGTTTTCAGTCCCGTTAAAACCCACGGTTTCCGGTCGCCCGCTTCGGCAGGCGGCCGTAACCATGTCGTATAATAGCCGCCGCAGCCCGGCCCGACTAGGATCGGTGCTGTTGCGGTGCCTTGCGGCTGTTCAGGGGAAAAAGCATGAATATCTCCAAGTTCTTCATTGACCGCCCGATTTTCGCCAGCGTGCTGTCGGTGGTCATTTTCCTGGCCGGCCTGATCGCCATGTTCAGGCTGCCGATTTCCGAATATCCCGAAGTGGTGCCGCCGTCGATTGTGGTGAACGCCCAGTTCCCGGGGGCCAACCCCAAGGTGATTGCCGAAACCGTGGCGACCCCCTTGGAGGAACAGATCAACGGGGTCGAGAACATGCTCTATATGTTCTCGCAGGCCACGTCCGACGGCATGATGACCCTGACGGTCACCTTCCGCATCGGCACGGACCCCGACCTCGCGCAGCAGATGGTGCAGAACCGGGTGGCCCAGGCCACGCCGCGCCTGCCGGAAGTGACGCGCCAGCTCGGTGTGACCACGGTCAAAAGCTCGCCGGACCTGACGATGGTGGTGCACCTGCGCTCGCCGACCGAACGGTATGACATGCTGTATCTGAGGAACTATGCCCTCCTCAATGTCAAGGACCGCCTCGCCCGTATCCAGGGTGTTGGTCAGGTGCGAATCTTCGGTGCCGGCGACTATGCCATGCGCCTGTGGCTGGACCCGGAAAAGATCGCGGAACGCGGGCTTTCGGCCAGCGAAGTGATTGCCGCGGTGCGCGAGCAGAATATCCAGGTCGCCGCCGGTGTCGTTGGCGGTGCGCCCTATGACGACGGTATCGAGCTGCAACTGCCGGTCAATGCCAAGGGTCGTCTGGAAACCCCGGAAGAATTTGGCGATATCATCATCCGCACCGGCCAGGAAGGCCAGATCACCTACCTGAAGGACGTGGCCCGGATCGAGCTTGGGGCGTCGCAGTATGCCCTGCGGTCGCTTCTGAACAACGAGCCTGCCGTCGCGTTGCCGATCTTCCAGGCGCCGGGTGCCAACGCGATCGAGATTTCCGACACGGTGCGCGCCACCATGGAGGAACTGAAGCAGAATTTCCCCGAAGGCCTTGATTACAGCATCGTCTATGACCCGACCGTGTTTGTGCGCGGCTCCATCAAGGCGGTGGTGAAAACCCTGCTCGAAGCCGTCGCCCTTGTTGTGATCGTGGTGATTGTTTTCCTCCAGACATGGCGCGCGTCGATCATTCCGATGCTGGCCGTGCCGGTGTCGATCGTCGGTACCTTCGCGTTGATGCATGTCTTCGGATTTTCGATCAACGCACTCTCTCTGTTTGGCCTGGTACTGGCGATCGGCATCGTGGTGGATGATGCCATCGTGGTGGTCGAAAACGTCGAGCGTTACATCGAACAGGGCATGAGCCCCAAAGAAGCGACCTACCAGGCCATGCGCGAGGTCAGCGGCCCGATCATCGCGATCTCGCTGACCCTGGTGGCGGTGTTTGTGCCGATTGCCTTCATCAGCGGGCTTACCGGCCAGTTCTACAAGCAGTTCGCGCTGACCATCGCCATTTCGACTGTCATTTCGGCCTTCAACTCCCTGACCCTGAGCCCGGCCCTGTCCGCGCTGCTGCTGAAGGGGCATGGTGCACCGAAGGACCGTCTGACCCGCGGTATGGATGTGCTTTTTGGATGGTTCTTCCGCCGCTTCAACAACTTCTTCCACAAAAGCTCGGATGCCTACTCGGGTGGTGTTTCCAAAATCCTCGGCCGCAAATCCATTGCTGTGGTGCTGTATGCTGCCCTTCTGGGCTTGACCTACGAAGGCTTCCAGGAGGTGCCGCAGGGTTTTGTGCCGGTGCAGGACAAGCAGTATCTGGTGGGCTTCGCCCAATTGCCGGACGGTGCCACCCTTGAGCGCACGGAAGCCGTGATCCGCGAGATGGCCGAAATCGCCCTCAAGCAACCTGGTGTGAGAGACGCCATCGAATTCCCGGGCCTGTCGATCAACGGTTTCACCAACAGCTCAAGCGCCGGTATCGTATTCGTGGGTCTGGACGACTTCGACAAACGCAACGATCCGTCCCTCTCGGGCGGTGCCATCGCGGGCACGCTCAACCAGAAATTCGAGGGCATTGAAGAAGCCTTTATCGCCATCTTCCCCCCGCCGCCCGTACAGGGCCTTGGCACCATCGGCGGTTTCAAGCTGCAGATCGAAGACCGTACCGCCCAAGGGTATGAAGCCCTGAACGGTGCCCTGTTCCAGGTGCTGCAGAAAGCCTGGGCCGCCCCGGAACTGACCGGTGTTTTCTCGAGCTACAAGATCAACGTACCGCAGCTTTATGCCGACCTTGACCGCGAGCGTGCGAAACAACTGGGCCTGAATATCAATGACGTGTTCACGACCATGCAGGTTTATCTGGGTTCGCTTTATGTCAATGATTTCAACAATTTCGGCCGCACCTACCAGGTGATTGCACAGGCCGACAAACAGTACCGGTCCGTGCCGCAACAGGTGTTGCAGCTTAAGGTGCGCAACAATGCCGGAGACATGATCCCGCTCGGGGCCGTGATGAAACTGAACGAAAGCTATGGGCCGGAAAGCGCCCAGCGCTATAACGGTTTCCTGGCGGCTGACCTGAACGGCAACGCTGCACCCGGTTATTCAAGCGGGCAGGCGCAGGCCGCCATCAGCAAAATCCTGGACGAGACCCTGCCCAAGGGCATGAGCTACGAATGGACCGAACTGACCTACCAGCAGATACTGGCTGGCAACACCGCGATCTTCGTATTCCCGCTGTGTGTGCTTCTGGTGTTCCTCGTGCTTGCGGCCCAGTATGAAAGCCTGACCCTGCCGCTGGCGGTGATCCTGATCGTGCCCATGAGCGTGATGTCGGCCATTGTCGGCGTGTGGCTGACCGGCGGTGACAATAACATCTTCACCCAGATCAGCCTGTTCGTCTTGGCCGGCCTCGCGTGCAAGAACGCCATCCTGATTGTGGAATTCGCGCGCGAACTGGAAACCCATGGCCGGTCGATCACCGAAGCCGCCATCGAGGCCGCGCGCCTGAGGCTGCGCCCGATCCTGATGACATCGTTTGCCTTCATCATGGGTGTGGTGCCGCTGGTGCTGTCCACCGGTGCCGGTGCCGAAATGCGGAACGTGATGGGTATTGCCGTGTTCGCCGGCATGCTGGGCGTAACCTTCTTCGGTCTGTTTTTCACCCCGGTCTTCTATGTGCTGTTGCGCAAGCTGGAAACCCGGAAGAAAAAAGCCGAAGTGGCGGCCTGACCGCACACAGGATCGCGGAACGAAAAACCCCGGGGTTTCGGCCCCGGGGTTTTGATTTATCTGGTTCTAGCCGGTTTTGCCGTCGGGCGCTGTGTCGGCTGTCGCCACATTGACCGGCCTGTTGTCCCACACGAAGCGTTTGGGCACATCGGCACCACCCGAAATGATGAAGGACATGGCTTCATCCAGTTTCCAGTTTGTGGCGACCAGTTTTTCGACCGGCACGATCTCAAGGTAGCCCGACGTGGGGTTCGGCGTGGTCGGCACATACACCGCGGCCAGTTCCTTGCCGGTAACACTGTCCTTGAAGGTCTGGGTCACAAGGCCGACGGTTTTCATGTCCGGCGACGGGAATTCGATCAGCACCACACGCTCGAAATCCGACGGGTTCTTCTGCATCACCTCGGTCAGGCGCTTGATGGTCTTGTAGATGGTCTTGGCGATCGGGATACGGTCGATAACCAGGTCCAGAAGGATCAGGAACTTCTTGCCAGCCCAGCGTGACGCAAACCAGCCGACAAAATACAGAAGTCCCAGCATCAGCAAAAGCGCGAGCGATGTCTGCAGCCACGGGTGGGTGACAATATCATACACAAGGCCGGCGCTCGGCGAGATGCCGCGTGTCATCCAGTGCAACAAGGGCCAGGCCAGGTCGCGAATGAACTCCAGCACCACGCCAAGCAGCAGCAGGGTGAGCCAGATAGGCACCAGGGTGAAGATACCCACGAGGATGTTGCGCCGCGCATAATGCACAAACGAATGGTGTGATTGCATACCGAAATTTACCCTGTTGACTGGACCTTCAGGACCTTAGGCGAAAAATATCGTGCCGCCAAGGCTGGCCCACCTTTACTGTGCCCGGAAAATCACAGCGCCTATATATATCGCTGGCCGGCCTTGGGTATACACCCAAAGTGGGGTTTGTTCGCTATCCGCCCCTTTGTTACAATTTCTCGACAATGCTTCGAGCAGGTTGTTAAGCTTGATTTCAACGGGGCCGGCAAGCTGGAGTAGATTTAAAAAATCCAGTACCGGGAAGCGCTTAAGACAGATCGGAACGACATTTTGGTCAGCACCGCACAGGACCAGTACGGATCGCTCAGAACGGCCTTTGCACACACGGCGCGCTTGCTTGAGGCCAACCCCAAACTTGCAGAAGAACAGGCCCGCGAAATCCTGCGCGTCGTGCCGGGCCACCCCGAGGCGGAACTCCTGTGTGCCGCGGCCATGCGCCGGCAGGCCCGGTTTGACGAGGCGCTCACATTCCTGCGCCCGCTGACCGAAAGCCAGCCGCGTTATGCAGCGGCCTTTCTGGAGCGTGGCCTGGCCGAAGGGGCGTTGGGCCGGGGCCAGCAGGCGGTCGATGCGCTTCGGCGCGCGCTGGCGCTGAACCCGAACCTCACGGGTGCCTGGCGCGCGCTTGCTGACGAACTGGTGCTGATCGGCGACACGGTTGCCGCGGACGAGGCCTATGCCCGGCATATCCATGCTTCGGTCAAGGACCCCGAGCTTCTGGAGGCGGCTTCCGCACTGTGTGAGAATAAACTGGCCGTTGCCGAACGGCTGCTGCGCGATTTCCTGAAACGCAATCCCATGGATGTGGCAGCCATTCGCATGCTGGCGGAAACCGGCAGCCGGCTCGGGCGCTACGAGGATGCCGCAAACCTTTTGTCGCGCTGCCTTGAATTGGCGCCCAGCTTCCATGCCGCGCGGCACAATTATGCCACGGTGCTCGTGCGCCTGAACCGGGCCGAAGCCGCGCTTGAACAACTGGATATGCTGCTGAAGGACGAACCGGACAATCCGGGTTTCCGCATCATGAAGGCGGCGGCGCTGGTGCGCATCGGCGACTATGATGCCGCGATCGACATTTATGGCGATGTACTGAACCGCTTCCCGGGGCAGGCAAAAGCCTGGATGAGCTATGGCCATGCGCTCAAGACCGTGGGGCGCCAGGACGACAGTATCGCGGCCTATGAAAAATCGATCGGGCTGCAGCCGTCGCTTGGTGAAGCCTACTGGAGCCTCGCGAACCTGAAGACTTTCCGCTTCAGGGAGGACCAGATCACCGCGATGGAAAGCCAGCTTGGCCGCGACGATATCGAGGCAGACGACCGCTTCCACCTGCATTTTGCGCTCGGCAAGGCCTGCGAGGATGCGGACCGGTACGAACGCGCTTTCCATCATTATGAAAAGGGCAATGCGCTGAGGCGCGAAAGCCTGGCCTATGATGCCGACGATAACAGTGCCCATGTCGCGCGGTCGAAAAGCCTGTTCGACAAGGGCTTTTTCACGGCGCGTGAAGGCATGGGCTCGCCGGCGCCCGATCCCATCTTCATTGTCGGCCTGCCGCGCGCGGGTTCGACCCTGATCGAGCAGATCCTGGCCAGCCATTCCCAGGTTGAAGGCACAATGGAACTGCCGGACATCATTGCCATGGCCAAGCGCCTTGGCGGCAAGAAAAAGCGCGCGGATACCTCTGAATACCCGGATGCGCTGGCGGACCTGACAGCGGATGACCTGAAGACGCTGGGCGATGAATATATCGAACGCACACAGGTGCAACGCAAGCTGGGCCGCCCTTATTTTATCGACAAGATGCCCAACAATTTTGCCCATACCGGTTTCATTCACCTGATCCTGCCGAATGCGAAGATCATCGACGCGCGGCGGCATCCGCTGGGGTGCTGTTTCTCGGCCTTCAAGCAGCATTTTGCGCGCGGCCAGAATTTCACCTATTCGCAGGAAGATGTCGCCCGTTATTACCGCGACTATGTCGCCCTGATGGCGCATTTCGATACGGTTCTGCCGGGCCGGGTGCATCGGGTGATCTATGAAAACATGGTCGCGGATACCGAGACGGAAATCCGCCGGCTGCTCGACTATTGCGGCCTGCCGTTCGAGGACGGTGTGCTCAGATACTATGAAAACCAGCGTGCGGTCAGGACGGCGAGTTCCGAGCAGGTGCGCAAACCCATTTTCAAGGACGCAGTGGAACACTGGCGTCATTTCGAACCCTGGCTCGGGCCGATGAAAGACATTCTCGGCCCTGTGCTGGAAGCCTATCCCGACGTGCCGGAACTCTAGGCGCGTTGGTGTTTTTGTCCGGAGTACAATAAGCCGGGCCATGAACAGATGGCCCAATAATATTGTTTATCAAGCCGCTAACAACCAGGGAGGATAGCATGGCAACCGATAAACGAACTGACAAAGGACTGAACCGGCGGGCATATGTGCCCATGCTGCTTGCCACCACGATCCTGGCAGCAGGGGCCCCTGCGCTCGCTCAGGAACAACAGGATGCCGATGGCACCTCGATGGGCCTTGAGGAGATTGTGGTTACCGCGCAGAAACGCTCGGAAAACCTGCAGGATGTTCCTGTCAGCATCCTGGCCTATGGCAATGAAAAGCTGGAGGAGCTGCAGGTCAGCGACTTCTTCGATTATGCCAAATACCTGCCCAGCGTCTCGTACCAGACCTTCGGTCCGGGGGCGACGCTTGTGTATATGCGCGGTGTCGCGTCGGGGGGCGATGGCAACCACTCGGGCTCGCTGCCGTCCGTCGGTATCTATCTCGACGAACAGCCGATTACCACGATCCAGGGTTCGCTCGATGTGCATATCTACGATATCGCACGGGTTGAAGCGCTGTCGGGGCCGCAAGGCACCCTCTATGGCGCCAGCTCCGAAGCCGGTACCCTGCGCATCATCACCAACAAACCAGATCCCAGCGCTTTTTCCGCCGGTTATGACCTTGAGGTCAATTCGGTTGCGCATGGTGAAATGGGCTATGTGGGTGAAGGCTATGTCAACGCACCGGTTGCCGACAATGCCGCCGTGCGTCTGGTTGGCTGGTACCAGCAGGACGGTGGCTACATCGATAATATCGCCGGTATCCGCACCTATCCGACCTCGGGCCTGTCGGACGACAACTCGGCTGTCGCCGAAGACAATTATAACGATGTGAAGACCTATGGCGCCCGTCTGGCGCTGAAGGTCGATCTCAATGAAAACTGGACCATCACCCCGTCGATCATGGCGCAGAAGCAGGAAAGCAACGGTGTCTTCGGCTATGACTCCTCGGTCGGGGAACTCCAGGTCCGGCATATCCATCCGGAATTCTATAACGACAAATGGGTGCAGGCCGGCCTGACGGTCGAAGGCAAGGTTGGCAATTTCGACATGGTCTATGCGGGCACCTACCTGCGCCGCGGCATCGACAGTGCCGCCGACTATGCCGACTATGCCTATTTCTATGACGTGCTGTACGGTTATGGCGCCTATTTCTATGACGACATGGGCGACCTTGTGAACCCGACCCAGTATATCCAGGGCCGGGACCGCTTCACCAAACAGACCCACGAACTGCGCTTCTCGTCGCCGGCTGAAAACCCGCTCCGCTTCGTGGGGGGGCTTTTCTACCAGCGTCAAAGCCACAATATCCAGCAGCGTTACCTTGTTGACGATATCGCGACCGATATCGAGGTTCCCGGCTGGTCGGACACCATCTGGCTGACCAAACAGCGCCGTATCGACCGCGACTATGCCGTGTTCGGCGAACTGTCGTATGACGCCACCGAGAACCTTACCCTGACCGGTGGTGTGCGGGTATTCCGCTACAAGAACACGCTGGAAGGCTTCTTCGGCTACAGCTCCAACTTCTCCAGCCGCACCGGTGTTGCCGCCTGTATCGGTGGTATCGACGGACCGGTTCTGGTGGAAGGCAGCCCCTGTACCAACCTTTATGACGAAAATGTCTCGACCACGAGCAATGTCGTCCCGCGGGCCGCTGAAAAGACCGACCTGACCTACAAGTTCAACGCGGCGTACAAGATCGATGACGATTCGATGGTCTATGCCACCTGGTCACGTGGTTTCCGTCCGGGCGGTATCAACCGGCGCGGGACCCTGCCGCCCTATCAGCCGGACTTCCTGACCAACTATGAGCTTGGCTGGAAAACCAGCTTCATGGACAAGCGGGTACGCTGGAACGGCGCCTTCTTCCTGCAGGACTGGAAAGGCGTACAATTCTCGCTTCTGGGCCAGAACGGCCTGACCGAGATCACAAACGCCACGCAGGCCCGCATCAAGGGGGTTGAATCCGATGTTTCGATCCTCTTGACCGAAGGCTTCACCCTCACCGGTAACGCCGCCTATACGGTCGGCAAGCTGACAGAGGACTATTGTGGTGAAGCAGCTCCTGACGGCACGCCGATCACGGACTGTGCTGACCCGCAGGCGCCGGATGGCACCCGCCTGCCGGTCACGCCGAAGTTCAAGACCAGTTGGACCGGTCGTTACGAGTTCCCGGTCGGCGAATTCAACGCGGCCGCCCAGGCGGTGGTGGCTTACCAGGGTTCGTCCTTTACCGACCTGCGTATCCTTGAACGCGGTATCGTCGGCAAGCAGGACAGCTACACCCTGGCGGACTTCACTTTCTCGCTGTCCAAGGACAACTGGACGGTAACGGCCTACCTGCAGAACGCTTTCGACAAGCGGGCGAGCATCACCCGTTATGCCGAATGTGCCGAGACCACCTGCGGCGACGAAATCTATATCGTCACCAACCAGCCGCGGACCTTCGGCCTGAAGTTCGGCCAGAAGTTCTGATAGTGCCGGCCATCTGGCCGGTGAAACCAATGAAAAGGGGCGGCGCCTGCGGGTGCCGCCCTCGCCATAACAGATGAATGTTTTTGCCATGAGCGCACCACAAGATCCCAAAGCCGAAATCCTCAAACTGCGTGAAGGCCTCGGGGGCCCGCAGGACCTGTTTTACAGTGCCGCCAACCAAGTGCCGTTGCCGATCATCGAGCGCGCAGAAGGCGTGTTCCTGTATGGCGAGGACGGTACACAATATCTGGATGTATCGTCGGGACCCGTGGTGTCGAACATCGGGCATGGCAATGCCTATGTGGCCGAGGCCATGGCGCATCAGGCGCGCACGATGGATTTTGCCTACAGCCGCACCTCGCGCCACCGCCCGAACATGGCGCTGACCGCACGCATCGCGGCGCTGGCTGGTCCGGGGTATGAGCGTGTGGGCCTCGCCTCGGGCGGGTCGGAGGCCATGGAAGCCGCGATCAAGTTCCTGCGCCAGTATGCAGTCGCCAAGGGGCAGGGCAGCCGGCGTATCGTTATCAGTTGCAACCCCTCCTACCATGGCGGCACCATCGGCACCCTGTCGATCACGGGTGACGACGCGCTGAAACCGTTTCTCGACGGCTTTTCCATTCCTTCGATCAAGATACCGGCGGCGCTGACCTACCGCACGCCCGATGGCATGACACCGGAACAAAACGCGGAACGCAGCGCTGCGGCCCTTGAGGCGGCGATCCGGGACGCCGGCCCACACAACATCCTGTGTTTTGTGGTCGAGCCGGTGGGCGGGCTTTCGACCGGCTGCAATGTGCCACCGGATATTTTCTTCAACCGGGTGCGCCAAATCTGCGACCGCCACGGCATCTTCCTGGTTTATGACGAGGTGCTTTGTGGTACGGGGCGCACGGGCCAGTTTCTGGCGGCGCATCACTATCCAGACGCCAAGCCGGATATCGTGGTGTTGGCCAAGGGTCTCGGGGCGGGCTATACCCCGCTAGGCGCCATGCTGGCACCCGCGCGGCTGGTGGATGAACTGGCCGAACTGACCGGTTTCAATTTCAGCCACACCTACAATGCCAACCCGGTCACGTGCGCCGCAGGTCTTGCTGTGCTTGATATTTATGAGCGGGAAGACCTGGTGGGCCGCGCCGGCCGTGTGGGGGCGTACCTGCGTGGGCGGCTTGACGCCTTGCAGGACAGGCAGCCGATCATCGGCGATATCCGGGGCCGGGGCATGCTTATGGCGCTTGAATTTGTTGCGGATGCAACAACAAAAGCCAGCCTGCCGGCGGCCAGCAATGCGGTGGAACGCATCCGCGCCCTTGGTCTCGAAAACGGTCTGATGATCTATAGCCGCCGCACGGCGGGCGGCAAGAACGGCGACTGGATCATGGTATCGCCGCCGCTCACGATCACGGAGGCTGAGTGCGACGAACTGGTCAGCCGGCTGGAGGCGACATTGAACGCCTTCAAGACAGAGGTGAAAGCCAACCTCGGCCTCGACCTTTAGGGGCGCATCAGCGCATACCCAGGCTGCGGTCGATCAGGGTCGCGGCCTCCCGCAGTACGGGGGCCAGTTCCGTGACCGCCCGTTTGCGCGCGCCTTCCGAATAGGGCATGCCGATGTTGAGGGCGGCGCAGACCCGCCGTCCGCGGTCGCGCACCGGCACGGCAATCGAACACAGGCCAAATTCCAGTTCCTGTTCGACATAGGCAAAACCCTGCGCGCCAACCTTCAGGATTTCCTGCCTGAGCAAGGTCTTGTCGGTGATGGTTTTGCTGGTGATCTGGGTGGGTACAAGTTCTCCCAGCCAGGTGTCCAGTTCGGCTTCACCCAGACCTGCCAGCAAGACGCGCCCCATTGAGGCACAGAAGGCCGGCAAGCGCGCGCCGACACCCAGTGTCACAGCCATGATTTTCTTGGCGGCCACGCGCTGAACATAGACGATGTCGCGACCGTCCAGCACCGACATGGAACAGCTTTCGCCCGTGCGGCGGACCACTTCCTCCATGATCGGCAAGGCAAATTCGGTTACCGGCAACGACGAAAGATAGCTGAAGCCGAGATCAAGGATGCGTGGTGTCAGGCTGAACTGCCGGCCGGTCTGCGCGACATAGCCAAGATACTTCAGGGTCAGCAGCATGCGCCGCACGACGGCGCGTGACAGGCCGGTGATATCGGCCAGTTCGGACTGGCTCATGGCGCCGCGCTGGTTGAACGCCAGGATGACCGTCAGCGCCCTGTCGAGCGACTGCACGTAATCAGAGCCGTCCTTGAAGGTGTCGGCGGCATCCGGTGTAACTGACAGCAATTTAACCCCCCAGTGGTAACGCGCGCGTGACGCCAAAAGCATAGAATGCTGTTGACAGTCTCGCCCGCACAGACCTACATATTTATGCAATATGTGAATTATTGTTCACTATTCGCACAAAAAGGCAAGCCCAAAATTTCAGATACTGATTTGAAACTGATACGGGCTTGGGGCGGCAACCATGCGCCAGGGGAAAAGGGATCGTTTCATGAGCTTCAGCCTGACCTATTCGACCATGTTCAACCCGCCGGAGGAAATGCATGCGCGGTTCGACGCTGCGGCCGCGCGTTTGCGGCCCGCGCTTGGCGCTCGGCATGACCTGTTTATTGGCGGTGAAGATGTGGCCACGCCGGTCTACGCCACGCTTGCCAGCCCGGTCGATCGTGCCCTGCATCTTGGTGACTTTGCCGTGGCCGAAACATCCCATGTGGAACAGGCGGTCGCCGCCGCGCGCGCGGCATTCGACGGCTGGCGTCACACGCCTGCCAAGGACCGCATGGCGATCCTGCGCCGTGCCGCCGATATCATCGAACAGCGTGTTTACGAGATGTCGGCGGCGGTCGCGCTCGAAGTCGGCAAGAACCGCATGGAAGCTTTGGGGGAAGTTCAGGAAACTGCGGACTTCTTCCGTCACTATTGCGCTGATTTCGAAGCCAATGGCGCCTTCGACAGGCGTTTGCCCAACGACCCGCTGGACGGCTGGGTATCGACCAACCGCAGTGTCATGAAACCCCATGGTGTTTGGGCGGTTATCGTGCCCTTCAACTTCCCGTTCGCACTTGCGGGCGGCCCGGTCGCGGCAGCCCTGGTGACCGGCAACACGGTCGTGCACAAGGGCGCGCCGTCCACACCCTGGTCCGGGCGCATGCTGGCGGAATGCCTGCGCGACGCCGGCCTGCCCCATGGTGTTTTCAACGACCTTGGTGGCGGCAGCGACGCGGTCGGCAAGGCGCTAGTTGCGCACCCGCAGGTTGGCGGGGTCACGTTCACGGGTTCGCACGAGGCCGGCATGGCGATCCAGCGCCAGATGATCGGGGGTGCCTGGCCAAAACCCGTTATTGCTGAAATGGGTGGCAAGAATTCCTGTTATGTGTCGCGCCATGCCGACTTGGATCGGGCGGTGCTGGGTATCAGCCGGTCGGCTTTTGGCCTCAGCGGCCAGAAATGTTCGGCCCTGTCCAGGGTGTATGCCGATGCCGAGATTGCCGAGGAACTGGTCGCGCGCCTGAAGGTGCAGATCGAAAGCCTGGTGGTTGGCAACCCGCTTGACCGCGCGGTCTATATGGGCCCTGTCGCCACCGAGGAAGCCTATCAGCGCTATAAGGGCCTGTTGCCCGAACTGGCGGGTCATGGTGGCGAGATTGTAACCGGCGGTCGTTCATTGGCGGAAGGGGCGCTGGCCGGTGGTTATTTTGTCGCGCCCACCCTGGTGACGGCACCCAAGGACCATCCCTTGTTCCAGCGCGAAATGTTCCTGCCGGTATTGATGCTTGCCACCGTCAGGGACGGTGACGAAGCCATGGCCGAGATCAACGCCTCGCCACTTGGTCTGACCGCTGGGGTTTATGGCAATGATGAAGAGGTGGCCAGCTTCCTGGATCGGGTTGAGGCCGGCGTCACCTATGTGAACCGCCCGCAGGGCGCGACCACCGGCGCCTGGCCCGGTTACCAGCCCTTTGGCGGCTGGAAGGGTTCCGGCAACACAGGGGTGGCTATTGCTTCCTTCTATTATCTGGCGCGTTACATGCGCGAACAGTCGCAAACGGTTGTGGAGTAGGGGTCTATGCCGGCGTTTCTGTCGCTTGCCGATGCCATTGGCCGCCATGTCGAGGACGGCATGTGCGTGGCGCTTGAGGGCTTCACCCACCTGATTCCGTTCGCCGCGGGGCACGAGATCATCCGGCAGGGGCGCAAGCGCCTGCATCTGGTGCGCATGACCCCCGACCTGATCTATGACCAGATGATCGGCATGGGCGTGGCTGACCGGCTGACATTTTCCTGGGGCGGTAACCCCGGTGTGGGCTCGTTGCACCGGCTCAGGGACGCCACCGAACGGGGCTGGCCAAACGAACTGGCGATTTTCGAGCACAGCCACGGCGAAATGGCGGCGGCATTCGCCGCTGGTGCCGCGGGCTTGCCGCATGGCCTGATGAAGGGGCCGATGGATACCGATTTGCCGCAGCATCAGGAAGGCCGGGTTGCGTCGGTGGTGTGTCCCTTCACGGGCCAGCCGTTGAAGGCCGTGCGCGCGGTCAATCCGGATGTCACCATCCTGCATGCCCAGAAGGCCGACCGGCGCGGCAATGTGCTGATCGAAGGCATTTCGGGCGCGGTACGCGATGCCGCTTTTGCTGCCCGCGCCGTGCTGGTGACCGTGGAAGAAATCGTCGACGACCTTGCCGCACCGATGAATGCGCTGGTGCTGCCGCATTTTGTCGTGACCGCGATCTCGCATGTCCCTGGTGGTGCCTACCCAAGCTATGCCCAGGGCTGTTATGGCCGCGACAACAGCTTCTATGTTGGCTGGGACGCTGTCGCACGGGAGCGCGAGACCTTTCTGGCCTGGATGCAGGAACATTGCATCTCGAAGCCCGACCATCGGGCCCACCTTGAAAGCCTGGGGGTGCTGGCATGAGCACGGCCTATACCCGCGATGAAATGATGACCGTGGCGGCTGCGCGCCAACTGAAGGACGGCGACGTCTGTTTTGTCGGCATCGGCAAACCAAGTGCCGCCTGTGTGCTGGCCAGCATGATCCATGCACCCGGGCTGGTGCTGATCTACGAATCCGGCACCGTGGGTACACGGCCCCGTGTGCTGCCGCTGTCGATCGGCGATGGCGAGCTTGCGGAAACCGCCGATGTTGTGGTGCCGCTGCCGGAAATTTTCACCCATTATCTGCAGGGCGGGCGCATTGATGTCGGGTTCCTGGGGGCGGCGCAGATCGACCGGTTTGGCAACCTGAATACCACGGTGGTCGGCCCCTATGAAAAGCCTGTGACCCGTCTGCCGGGCGCTGGTGGCGCGCCTGAAATCATCACCCATGCGCGCGATATTTTTGTGATCATGCACCAAAGCAAACGCGGGTTTGTGGATGCGCTCGATTTCCGCACCAGTGCCGGCCATCTGGGCGGCGGTGGCGAGCGTCGGCGAAAGGGCTATCCGGGCAAGGGGCCCAGTGTGGTGGTCACCGATATCGGCCTGTTGCGACCCGACCCGGACAGTGATGAACTGGTGCTGGTGGCACTGTTTGAAGGCCGCACCGCTGAAGAAGCACAGGCTGCAACCGGCTGGCCGCTGCGCGTCGCCGACAAATTGGAGGTGATTGCAGCGCCGACGGACGAGGAGCTGTCGGCCCTGCGCAGCCTGATGGCCCGCACCGACGCTGCCCACAAGGCCCCGATCAGAATAAAGTTGAAACAGGTACAAGGTTGAAAAAGGAAAGAAGCATGAAAAACAGCCACATCAAAACCGCGTTGCCCGGCCCCAAGGCGATCGAGCTGATGGCGCGCGACAAGGCGGTGATCTCGCCTTCCTATCCGCGGGATTATCCGTTTGTCATGTCCCACGGCAGGGGTGCCGAGGTCTGGGATGTCGACGGCAACCGCTTCCTGGATTTCATGTCCGGTATCGCGGTCTGTTCCACTGGCCACAGTCATCCGAAGGTGGTGGAGGCCATCACGGATGCAGCCCAGAATTTCCTGCATATTTCCAGCGACTATTGGCATGGCTATCAGGTGCGGCTGGGCGAAAAGCTGAATGAGGTGGCCCCGATGGGCGAACCTGTGCTCAGCTTCATGTGCCAAAGCGGCACCGAGGCGGTGGAAGGCGCGCTCAAGCTGGCGCGCTATGTAACCGGTCGCCAGCGCGTCATCGCCTTCCTGGGTGCCTTCCATGGCCGCACCATGGGCTCGCTCGCCTGTACCGCCAGCAAATATACCCAGCAGAAGGGTTTTTTTCCGACCATGCCGGGCGTGACCCACGTGCCCTACCCGAACCCCTATCGCCCGGTGTTTGCGGGCGACGACCAGGGTCAGGCGGTGCTGAACTATATGGAAAACATGCTGTTCCAGTCGAACGTGCCGGCCAGCGAAGTTGCCGCCGTGCTGATTGAACCGTTGCAGGGCGAAGGCGGTTATATCGTGCCGCCGGCGGGCTTCCTAGAAGGCCTGCGCGCGCTGTGCGACCGTCATGGCATCCTGTTGATTTTCGATGAGGTGCAATCGGGTATCGGCCGCACTGGCAAACTGTTTGCTGCCGAACATACCGGCGTGAAACCGGATATCATGACCCTCGCGAAGGGGCTGGGTTCCGGCATGCCCATTGGCGCCGTTGTCGCCAAACGTACCATCATGGAAAAATGGGCGCGGGGCGCACACGGCAACACCTATGGCGGCAACCCGGTCTGCTGCGCGGCGGCCATTGCCACAATCGAACTGGTACAACAGGAATATGCGGCAAATGCGGCAAAGGTCGGCGCCTATTTCATGGAGCGGCTGAGGGACATGGCCACCCGGTTCGACGTGATCGGCGACATCCGCGGCCATGGCTTGATGATCGGCATGGAACTGGTGAAGGACCGCACGAGCAAGGCACCTGCGGTCGATATCTGCGACAAACTTCTTACCCGGGCCTACCATAACGGCCTGCTGCTTTTATCATGCGGCATCAGCACCGTGCGTTTCATTCCGCCCCTGATGATCTCGGAAGCGCATGTCGACGAGGCCATGGACATGCTGGAAACCAGCCTTCGGGAAGTTGTCGCAGAAAACTGAAACGCCAGTTGAAGGGGAGGGCAGGCCATGCAGGCACGGATTTGGACAGGTTTGAGCGCCGCACTATTGGCGGCGGGATTGTCGGTGGCACCGGCCCAGGCCGACAGCGGCCGGGTGCCAAGTGTGGCGCAGGTCCAGCATCCCCACACCTATTACTGGCGGGAAATGTACCTGCCGCAACTGACCGCGGGGCCATCGTCGGCAGCCTTCAGCCCGGACGGCAAGTCGGTGATCTATTCCATGGCGGGGTCCCTGTGGCGGCAGGAAATCGGATCGGGGCGTGCGGTCGAACTGACCGCAGGCCGTGGTTATGATTTCCAGCCCGACTGGTCGCCTGATGGACGTATGGTCTATTTCACGCGCCACAGGGGGGACGCCTATATCCTGATGCGGCTGGAGCTTGCGACCGGAGCGGAAGTGGCGCTCACCCGCTATGGTGTCAGTGTCGAACCCCGCGTGTCGCCGGACGGCCGCCAGCTCGCCTTTGTCTCGTCGGAAACCACGGGGCACTTCGACCTGCATGTGGCGGACATCACGCCGGACGGCCTTGGTGCCATGCGCCTCGCCGTCACCCCGCGCGAAAGCGAGATCGACCGCTATTATTATGGCAAGGACGACCATGCCATTAACCCGAGCTGGAGCCCGGACGGCAGCCGGCTCTATTTCGTGAACAACCGCGAAGTGGCCTGGGGCAGCGGCGACCTGTGGTCGGTTGCGGCGCATGATCCGGCGGACCTGAAGAAGGTGCTGGTCGAAGAAACGACATGGGCGGCCCGGCCCGAACTGGCGCCAGACGGAAAACGGCTTCTGTATTCAAGCTATCGTGGCCGCCAGTGGCATCAGCTCTGGCTGACCACACCGACCGGACAATCGCCGCTGCCGCTGACGTTCGGGGAGTTTGACCTGCATGGCGCGCGCTGGTCGCCGGACGGCAAACAGGTGCTTTATACCAGCAATGAAACGGGCGGTCTTTCCCTCTGGGTCCAGACCGTTGTTGGCGGCGCCCGCATGCGGGTAACGCCGACCGAACGGGTCTGGAGGCGGCCCATGCATGCGATCACTTTCACCCCGGTTGACGAAAAAGGTGCTCCCATCGCAGCGCGGCTGAGTGTCATGGGCGCGGATGCCCTGCACTATGGCCCCATGGATGCGCGCCTGCATGCGGACGATGGTTTCGACCCTGCGGTGCAGAACCACGAAACCCATTATTTCCACTGCATCGAAACCTGCACCGTCATGGTGCCGGATGGCGTGGTTGCGATACAGGCCATGGCCGGTTTCGCCCGCAAGCCGGTCGAGATGTGGGTGGAGCCAAAGGCGGGCATGACTGTGCCTGTGACATTGGCAGACGACAACCTGCCCAGCCGGTTCGGTGACTTCGTGTCCGCCGACATGCATGTGCATATGAACTATGGTGGCCAGTATAAACAAACCCGCGCGGGTCTCGCCGCCCAAGCCCGCGCCGAGGGGCTGGATATCATCTATAATCTGGCGGTGAACAAGGAAGAGCGCATCCCGGACATCGGCGAATTTGCGCAGGGCACCTATAGGGAAAAGGGCGTGACCATTTTCCAGGGGCAGGAATTCCATACCAGCTTCTGGGGCCATCTTGGTCTCCTGAACCTTGAAGACCATTACCTGACCCCCGATTTCGCGAGCTACCGCCACACGGCTTTGGCTTCGCCTTTCCCGCACAACGGGGTAGTGATCGACCTTGCGCATGATCAGGCGGCTATCGCGGGGTATGTGCATCCGTTCGACAGTGTGCCAGACGTGACGGCGCCCATCAGCCATATGGTGCCGGCCGATGTCGCCATGGGGCGGGCGGACTATATCGAGGTAGTCTCGTTCGCGGACCATGAAGCTACGGCAGCGGTCTGGCACAAATTCCTGAACCTCGGTTTCCATCTGGCTGCGGGCGCGGGCACGGATGCCATGACCAACTATGCCTGGCTCAGGGGGCCTGTGGGCCTGAACCGCGCCTTCATCAATACCAGGGACCGGTCGCCGCGTGGTCTGGTGGGCGCGATACGGGATGCAAAAAGTTTTGTCACCAACGGGCCGCTTCTCGGTTTGCTGGTGGATGGTCAAGCACCGGGTGGCAGCATCGACATGCCGGCACCCGGCACGGTGCGGGTCGATGCCGCCGTGCGCTCGATCGTGCCGCTCAGCCGCATGGAGGTGGTTTTCAATGGCAAGGTGGTTGCCACGCTGGCGCCTGCAGAAGGTGGCCGCCACGGCGACCTTGTGGCCGATATCGATATACCGAAATCAGGCTGGCTGTTGTTGCGTGCCACCGACCCGGCGCCGTCGCCCTTCGTGCAGGACCTCTATCCCTACGGCACCACCAACCCGGTCTGGATCAATGTGGCGGGCCACCCACACAAGGCGCCCGACGATGCAGCCTATTTCGCCGACTGGCTGAGCCGCGCCATCGAGGTGGTCGAAGGCCGGGCCGACGATTTCAACACGGACGAAGAAAAAGCCGCGACCCTGGACTATCTCAGGGCCGCGCGTGACCGCTACCGCACGATGGCAAAGGGGGAATGACATGCTGAACCATATCTGGAAACCGGCGCTGCTCGCGGTGGCAATCGCGCTGCCGGCCCATGCAGACGCCAAACGGCCCTTCACGGTCGATGACATGCACCGGCTGGAAGACCTGTCCGGCCCCGCGATATCGCCCGATGGCGCGCAGGTGGCCTATGTGATCAGCACCCATAATCTGGATGCCGATGCGCAGGTCAGCGACCTTTATATTGTGCCCTACAAAGGTGGCGACAGCGTGCAGTTGACCGACACGCCCTTTGCCAGCGAATGGGCGCCCAAATGGTCGCCGGACGGCACCGAGGTCGCCTTTCTGTCTGATCGCGGTGCGGACGAAACCGTGCAGATATGGCTGATGCCGGCATCCGGCGGCGCCCCCCGTATGCTGACGAACGTGCCCAGCGGGATCAGCGACTATGTCTGGTCCCCGAAGGGCGACCGTCTGGTGTTTGTCAGCGAACCGCCCCTGCCGGCAGCCGGTGTCGACGGCCGGGGCCGCGAAAAACCGGTGCCGCCCATCGAAATCCACCGTTTCCAGTTCAAGGAAGATTATCGGGGTTACCTGACCACAAACCGGCAGCACCTGTATCTCGTGGATACCAGGTCCGGCGCCACGACCCAGATCACCGATGGCGATGCCGACCATTGGCTGCCTTCCTTCTCGCCGGATGGTACGCAGATCGCCTTTGTTGCCAAAAACCGGGGTGATGCTGATCGCAATCTCGATTACGACATTTTTGTCATGGATGCCGAAGCCGGCGCCACGGCCCGCCAGATCAGCCACTTTGAAGGCACAGACATCGATCCTTACTGGGAAAGCCGGCCCATGTGGTCGCCTGACGGCAAGAAGCTCGTGTGGCTGCGGTCGGGCGATGACAAATGGATCTATTATGCGCCCTGGGACCTGGTGGTCGCCGATGTTGAAACCGGCGCCGAAACCTACCCGGCCCCGCGCGACCATTTTGTCTATAAACCCCGCTTCAGCCCGGATGGCAAATCCATCATTGCGCTGGTTGAGAACCCGGAAAACACCTGGCTGGCCCGCATCGACCTGAAGTCGGACAAGGTAACCTACCTCACGAGGGGCAAGCGCTTCGGGTATGACTTCGATGTCGCCAAGGGCGGCCATACGGTCATCCTGGACAGCGACGATACCACGCCCTTCGCCATTTCGGCGGTCGAGAAAAAACAGCGTCCGCTGACCCGGCACAATGCTTTCCTCAAGGATGTGGCGCTCGGCACGGCGGAAGATTTCAGCTTCCAAAGCGACGGCCATGAAATCCATGGCATGCTGATGAAACCGGCGGGATACGAAGCCGGCAAGGCCTATCCGACCATCGTGCGCGTACATGGCGGGCCGGTGTATCAGTTCAGCCATGAATTCATGTATGACTGGCAGATCTATGCCGCGAAGGGCTTCGCCGTTGTTGCCATCAACCCCCGTGGATCATCGGGCCGCGGTTTCGATTTCGCCAAGGCCATCTATGCCGACTGGGGCAATGTCGATGTGCGCGATGTGCTCAAAGGTGTGGATACGGTTGTCGATATGGGCGTCGCAGACCCGGCGCGCCTGGGGATCGGCGGCTGGAGCTATGGTTCGATGCTCACCAACTATGTCATTGCATCCGACACGCGGTTTCAGGCAGCGGTATCAGGCGCCGGCACGTCCAATATGCTGGCCAGCTATGGCCATGACCAGTATTCGCGGGAATATGAGCTGGAACTGGGCACGCCCTGGCAGAACCTGGATGCCTATATGCGGGTCAGTTTCCCGTTCCTGCATGCGGACCGGATCAAGACCCCGACCCTGTTCCAGTGTTCCGAGGTCGATTTCAACGTGCCGTGCCTGGGCGCGGAACAGATGTATCAGGCGCTGCGCTCAACCGGTGTCGAGACCCGGTTTGTCATCTATCCGAACCAGAACCACGGCATTGTGGTGCCCAGTTACCTCGAACACCGCATGCGCCAGACTCTCGGCTGGTATGAAACCCACCTGAAGCCGTAATGCCTGTTATTCGGCCGGTTGCAGCCGGCCGAATTTTGCCAGAAGGGCCTTCAGTTGCTCATGCGGGATGCCTTTGACATAATTGCCGTCGTTGCCGGTCATGTCCCGCCCGGCCACAAGGGCATTGACGATGGCTTCTTCGGTGGCCTCGACCGTCGCCAGGAACAGCGGGTCCATGTCTTCGTTCGACAGCATGGTCACCTCCGTTGCCGGGCCGGCCTGCTGGGCGTTCCGGTTCGCGGTCGAAAAGGCCGCGAATATGTCTCCCGAGCCATTGCCGGCATAGGACCCGACACGCGCAAGGCCCATGCCCGCGCGCTTGGCCAGCCGCTTCAACTGGTGCGGCAACAGCGGCGCGTCGGTCGCGACGATGATGATGATCGAACCGGTATCGCCGTTTGGCGCCGCGGGCTGCTGATAGACCATGTCGCTCCGAAGATACTGCCCCACCGGCACGCCGGCGATGGTCAGGGTATCGCGGATGCCGTAGTTGGCCTGCACCAGTACACCGACCGTGTAGGTACCCGTGCCGGCCTCGGTGATGCGCGATGCCGTACCGATGCCGCCCTTGAATTCATGGCAGATCATGCCGGTGCCGCCGCCGACACCACCTTCCGTGACCGGACCGGTCTTCGCGCTTTCAATGGCCTGGAACACATGCTCTGGCTTCACATGAAAGCCGTTGATATCGCTCAGGAAACCGTCCCATGTTTCGGCAACCACCGGCAGCGACCACCAGTAGCCGCTGGCGTCGGCACCACCCTGTTGCACGCGCCAGGCAATCGCCGCGTCGCGCACCACACCCACCGAATGGGTGTTGGTCAACAGGATCGGGCCTTCAATGAAGCCGGATTCCTCGATCCAGGCGGTGCCGGTCATCTCACCATTGCCATTGAGCGCGAAGCTGGCCCCGAACACCGGATCGGCGTTGGTGGTCTGGCCGCGCGGCAGGATGGCGGTCACCCCCGTGCGGACCGCCTTGCCGCCCGCAAGGTCCTCTATCAGGGTTACCTGCCCGACGGTGATGCCCTTGATGTCGGTGATCGCATTCAAGGGGCCGGGCGTGCCGGAAAAGGGGATGCCAAGGTCGCGCGCCCGGGGCACGGCATCGTCCGAAAGTGTTGCAGATGCAACAACTGTTGTGGCGGCAAGGGCAAGCATAAGGCGGCGCAGGATCATGGTGCAGGGTCCTTCCCTTTGGGGCTGTTGCACGGCAGTCTAAACCCGCTGCGGCGGGGCGGAAGCAAAATGAACAGAAAGTCGCATTGCGCACGCCCGCGCAGTGCGATCAGGGAGTAGGGTACAATGGCACGCGATCCACGCTACGATATCCTGTTTGAACCGGTGCAACTGGGGCCGGTGACGGCGCGCAACCGTTTTTACCAGGTGCCGCACTGCAATGGCATGGGCCACGCAATGCCCGAAGCCCATGCCGCCATGCGCGCCGTGAAGGCCGAAGGCGGCTGGGCGGTGGTCAGCACTGAAGAGTGCGAAATCCACCCATCAGGTGACATTTCTCCCTATGTCGAGGCACGGTTGTGGGACGACCAGGATATTCCGGCACTTCAATTGATGTGCGACAAGGTGCATGCGCACGGCAGCCTGGCGGCGGTGGAACTGGTGCATAATGGTGTCTCCGCCTCCAATCTCTATAGCCGGGAGATCATCCTCGGGCCGTCGCACCAGCCCAGCAAACACGGGTACCCGCACCAGGCCAGGGCCATGGATCTCGAGGATATCCGCGCCTTCCGCCGCTGGCACCGTGATGCCGCGCTCAGGGCCAGGCGGGCAGGGTTCGATATCGTCTATGTCTATGCCGGGCATGACCTGTGCCTGCCCATGCATTTTCTGCAGAAACGCCGCAACCACCGCACCGACGCCTATGGCGGCAGCCTTGAAAACCGGGTCCGCCTGCTGCGCGAGATGATCGAGGACACCAGGGATGCCGTGGGCGACCGCTGTGCCGTTGCCGTGCGCTTTGCGGTTGATGAACTGATCGGCGACGGTGGTGTAACACTCGCCGAAGCGCAGGATGTGGTCGGCATGCTTGCGGACCTGCCGGACCTGTGGGACGTGAATGTGGCGGCCTGGGCCAACGACAGCATGACCAGCCGCTTCGCGGGCGAAGGCGCGCAGGAACCCTTCATCGCCTGGGTGAAGAAATTCACCGCGAAGCCGGTTGTCGGGGTCGGGCGGTTCACATCACCCGATACGATGGTGTCACAAATCCGGCGTGGGATACTGGACATGATCGGCGCCGCCCGTCCCTCGATCGCCGACCCGTTCCTGCCCAGGAAGATCGAGGAAGGCCGTCTGGACGATATCCGCGAATGTATCGGCTGCAATATCTGCGTGACCGGCGACATGACCATTACCCCCATCCGCTGTACCCAGAACCCGACCATGGGCGAAGAATGGCGCAAGGGCTGGCACCCCGAACGCCTGCCCGCCAGGGCCGGGGCAGGCAAGGTGCTGGTGGTGGGTGCGGGACCGGCGGGCCTTGAGGCCGCGCGGGTGCTGGGTGTGCGCGGTTACGAGGTGCATCTGGCCGAAACAAGCCGCACGCTTGGTGGCAGGGTCGAGCGCGAATGCCGCCTGCCGGGCCTGGCCGAATGGGGCCGTGTGCGCGACTGGCGGGTGGGCCAACTGGATAAATTGCCCAATGTTTCCATTTACCGGGAATCGCCGCTGACAGCCGACGACGTTCTGGAGTTCGGGGCAGGCCATGTGTTGGTCGCAACCGGCAGCCATTGGCGGCGCGACGGGTTCGGGCGCGCGACCGGATGCGTGATTGCGGCTGGCAGTGCGAATCTCCTGACCCCGGATGACATCATGGACGGCATTACGCCCGCGGGCCATGTGGTCATCTATGACGACGACGGCTTCTATATGGCGGGGGTGATGGCGGAAAGGCTGGTGGCGCTTGGCTGCACGGTAACGCTGGTGACACCTGAAGACATCATGGCGGGCTGGACCGCCAAGACCCTGGAATACGGGCACCTGCAAAAGCGCCTGCATGCACTTGGTGTGCGGCAGCTAACCAGCCGGGCACTGCTGGCATGGGATGGTGGCACCGCGCGGTTCAGCCATGTCTGGTCGGGTGACGAGACGGCACTGGCTGCCGATGCCTTGATGCCGGTTACCATGCGCCTGCCGAATGACGGGCTCTATCAGGCCCTGAAGGCCCGACCGGACGCTTGGACCGCAGCCGGTGTTCAGGATGTACGTGTCATTGGTGACGCCGAAGCGCCTGGGCTTATCGCACATGCGACCTATGCAGGATATCGTTACGGTATCGAAATGGATGCGGGGCAGCGTCCGGAGGTGCCGTTCAGGCGCCATTTGCCACTGGCGCAGGCATAATCTATTCCGGAAAGGCGCCTTTTGGTGGCAAACCGGGGCAGCTTATGCGGGCGCGGTTCGGTAGCATGGGGCAAATATCCCGCCGGTCCTTGCCGGCCAGGCAAGGAGCCCGCCATGACCGAACGCCGATTTTCCGTCCTGTTAGCGACCCTGCTGCTGGCCTTCACGGCACCTGCGCTGGCGGACGGGATCGATCCTGCCTTCGACGGGGTGCCCGTGGTGTCCAGCCACAGCGTCGAATTGGCGACCGGTACGCTGGGCTATGTGGCAGAGGCCGGGCGCGTCGCGATCCGCGATGCCGAGACCGGGGCCGCCCGCGGCCAAATGGGCTATTTCGCCTATCGGGTTCCGGCCCCAAAAGGCACCGGAAGGCCCCTGATGTTTATCTGGAACGGTGGTCCTGGCTCCAATTCTGCGATCCTGCATTTTGAAGTCGCCGGGCCCCGGCGTGCCAGCGGTGGCCAATTGTCCGAAAACGCCGAAACATGGCTCGCCTATGCCGACCTGGTTTTTGTCGATCCGATTGGCACCGGCTTCAGCCGCCCGACCGCCCCGGAATATGCCGCAGAATTTTATGGAACCGTGGGGGATGTCGCCTCGGTGGCCGAATTTGTACGGGCCTGGCGGCTGTTGCACGGCGCAGAGGATGCGCCCCTGTATCTGGCGGGCGAAAGCTGGGGCGCCGGACGGGCCGGCAGCGTGGGCTATACCTTGCTGAAACAGGGCTTGCCGGTGAAGGGGCTTGTGCTGATCTCCGGCGGTGCTGGCCTGAATGAGCCGGTGATTGCGCCATCGCTGCGCACCGCGCTCAAGGTGCCGGATCTGGCGCTGGTCGCGCACTATCATGGCAAACTTGATCCTGTTTTTGGTACGGATGCCACCGAGGTGCTGGCACGCGCGGAAGACTGGGCCCGGCGGGTTTACCGGCCGGCGCTTGAAAACAAAGCCGGCCTGTCTGCCGAAGCGCGATCGGCGCTGGCGGACGAACTGGCGCGCCGGATCGGTATTGCCGCCGACATGGTGGATGCGGACAGCCTGACCATTTCGCCGCGCGCCTATCGCGAGGGCCTTTTGAAGGCCGAGGGCCTGAAGCTGGATACATTCGACATGCGCCTGACCGGGCAGGACGAAGAAAACGCCGCCCCGGCCATTGAACGCTATATCCGACATGATCTTGGTTTTGCCACCTCACTTGCCTATGTCGGCCTTGGTGGGGCGGATGCGGGATATGCACCTGATGGCCGCTTTCCTGCCAGTGTGGGCGCACGCTGGAACTATGCCACCGCCAAACTGTCCGAGGCGGAAATCAAGGCGGCGATCGACAAGGCCATTCGCGACGGTGGCGGCCCGCCGCGGCTGGGCCCGCCCCTGCCTTCGGTTGCCGAAGCACTGGATATTGCGCCCGGCCTGAAGGTGCTTGTGGTCGCAGGCAGTTTCGATTCCCTCAACAGTTGCACAGGCAACGCCGCCATCGCGGCCGCACTGCCGGCACCCCTGAAGACGGCCATGTCATTCCGCTGTTACACAGGCGGCCATATGTTCTATCGCGACCAGCCTTCGCGGTTTCAGTTCAGCAAGGATATCGAAGCTTTCCTGCAGCCCTGAGGCAGCGGCGCGTCAGGTGCGGTCGCCCACCAGGGTGGCGCCCCAGGCCCGCAGTTTTTCGAGGCCATACAGGCACGCGGCCACTGCGGCAATGGCAATCAGGATGCCCTGAACACCCAGCGACGCCTGTTCGGAGATGCAGGTCCAGACAAACTGGCCCACACACAGGACGGCTACAAACACCAGGGTCGGGCGCCGGCCGATCAGGTCGACCATGAAGGCGCCAAGGGGCGCGCCCAGTGCCACGACCGGCGCGGCGGCCAGCCAGTTTTCATACACGCCCGGCTGTACGCCGGGGCCGACCATCTTGACCAGGATGCCCAGCACCGAGGTGAAGGCCATGATGATGACCGAGGTCGGGATCGCGATCTTCAGGTCCGCGCGGCAGACCAGCACAAGGGCGGCATAGACCACCATGTCGATGCCGACACCGGTGACTGCCGCCACGGTCGCGCCTGCGAGGAAACCAAGCCTCAGGCCAAGGCGGAAATCCCAGCGTTCGTCAAATTCGGTCATGCCCGTGTGTGCGGCGATTTCGCGGATACGGTACAGGTGCAACAGCCCGAAGCTGGCCCAGACAACGGCGAATGTAACCTTGATCCAGAGTTCGGGCACAAAGGGGGCGATAGCAAAAATGCCAAGCGGCGTACCGAACAGGCTGCCGATCAGCGCACCGCGCAAGAGCGACGTCGCGAGCGGTTGCCTGCGGGCAAGGATGAAGATGCTGGCGCTGGTCATGCCGATGGACTGCACGGCAAAACTGAAATCGCGCCCCAGGCTTGCCGGCTGGTCGAACAGCAATACCAGGACCGGGAAGCCGACTGTGCCGCCGCCCATGGGAGTCGAACCTGCGGCATAACTGCCAAGCGCCATCGCCAGCGCCATGGGCCAGTGCGCCACGGCGTCGGCCCAGCCGGAACCATGGAAGGCAAGCCAGCTCCAGGCAGCATAAAAGGCTGCAAGCCACAGGAACCACAGCCACAGGAAGGTCTTGCGCGGCGGCTGGATGGTCATGGAAAGGCGGCTCCGGAAGTCGTTTGGTTCGGGTCGGTTGGCCGCTTATTCGGTGGCGGCTTCGTCCTTATACAGCACGCCGCCCTTCATGACAGCCGTAACATGTTCAACGAGGCTGACATCCTGCATCAGGTCGCCGTCCACGGCGACGATGTCGGCATATTTGCCGGGTGTGATGGACCCGACATCCTTTTCCCAGCCCAGGAGTTCGGCGGCCGAAAGGGTGGCGGACCGGATCGCCTGCATGGGGGTCATGCCATATTTGACCATATAGGCCATCTGGCGACCGTTCAGGCCGTGCGGATAAACACCGCTGTCGGTACCATAGGCGATCTTGACGCCGGCCTTCACGGCCTTCCGGAAGCCCTGGCGCTGGGCATCGGTGGTTTCGTCATTCTTGATCAGTTGTTCTTCCGGCCAGCCTTCGGCGCGGCCCACGTCGGCGATATAGTCGCCGTTATAGATGTCGGCCACCAGCCAGGTGCCGTGTTTTTTCATCATGGCAATGCCTTCGTCGTCGATCAGCGAACCATGTTCGATCGACCTTACCCCGGCGCGCACCGCGTTCTTGATGCCTTCGGCACCATGGGCATGGCTGGTGACATAGACCCCGTAATACCCGGCTTCGACCACGGCTGCGTGCAGTTCCTCTTCGGTCAGTTCCGGTGCGCCGGGTTTGGTGCCGTTGGTCAGCACTGCGCCGGTGGCGAGGGTCTTGATAAAGGTGGCCCCATGCTGGATCAGGGAGCGCACCTTTTCGCGCACCTCGTCGGCGTTCCTGACCACGCCATACTGCATGTCGTCAGGGATTTTGACATCTATGGCCTGGTCGGTAATCGCGCCCGCGCCGCCCGGCACCGTGACATAGGCACCCACCACCGACATACGGGGACCGGGGATGATACCCTTGTTGATGGCATCCCGAAGCGCCACATCGTTGAACGCCCGCCAGGAGCCGACGTCGCGCACGGTGGTGAAACCGGCCATCAGGGTCAGCCGGGCATTCTGCACGCCCTCAAGCACCGCTTCGGACGCTGAATACATCAGGGGGGCCAGCGGATTGTTGGACTGGCCGATATCGGCCATATGCGTGTGCATGTCCATCAACCCGGGCAGCACGGTGCGGCCCGACCAGTCCAGCACCCTGGCACCTTCGGGCGCGGCCTTCCACGGGCCGACGGCGATGATGCGGTCGCCTTCAACCGTGATCATCTGGTCCTGAAGCACTTTCTGGTTTTCGATGTCGATCAGCTTGCCGGCATGGATGACCGTGATATCGGCGGCCGCGGCGGGCAGGGCCGCAAGGATGGCCGCCAGCAGGATTTGCACAAATTGGCGCATGGTGATTCCCCCAGTGATTTGACCGCGAGCTTAGGAAGGAAGACCCGTGGTGGCAAGGCAGGTCAGGCCGGGGGGCGCTTTGCGCACATCAAAAAGAAGTGTTTGGGTGCCATGGCTTTTTCTGTGTAGCGTTCAGGACACAAACCAACAGGCAGACGGGGGAGTTTGATGAAACGTTGGATGAAGATGGCGGCAACCGCCGCAATGATGGGTTCGATGCTCAGCAGTTTTGCGCAGGCTGACGATGCTGCACCGTTTGTGGCCAAGGCGCGCCAGATCCTGGAAACGGCGGTCAGCATGCGCACGGCAGAGGGCCATGGCCTGGTGCCCAAGCTGGCGGAATATCTTGCGGGCGAATTCAAGGCCGGCGGTTTTGACGAAAAGGATATCCATATCCTGCCGGTTGGCGAAACCGCGGCCCTTGTGGTCCGCTATCATGGTGACGGCAGTTCCGGCAAAAAGCCGATTCTTCTGTCCGCCCACATGGACGTGGTCGATGCGCTGCCCGAGGACTGGGAGCGTGACCCCTTCAAGCTGATCGAGGAGGATGGTTTCTTCTTCGGTCGTGGCTCGGAAGACAACAAGTTCGGCCTGTCGGTCCTGACCACCACCTTTCTGCGCCTGAAGGCCGAAGGGTTTGTGCCTGACCGCGACCTGATCATCGCCTTCTCGGGCGACGAGGAAAGCAGCATGGCGTCCACCAAGGCGCTGGCGCACCAGTACCGCGACCTGACCGACAGTGAATTTGTGCTGATCGCCGATGGTGGCGGCGGGCTTCTGGACGAGGACGGCAAGGCCGTTTCCTATGATTTCCAGGCGGCGGAAAAAACCTATGTGACCTTCGAGGCAACAGTGCGCAACCCGGGCGGCCACAGCTCGCGCCCGCGCGCGGACAATGCGATCTATGAACTGTCGACCTCGCTCAAGAATATCGAAGCCTACCAGTTCCCGCCGGAACTGAGCGACCTGACCAAGGCCTATTTCGAGGAAATGAGCAAACTGACGCCGGGCCCCATCGGTGCGGCCATGAAACGTTTTGCTGAAAACCCCAAGGACAAGGAAGCGCTCGCGCTCCTCAGGGCCCAGCCGGAATATATCGGCACCACGGGCACGACCTGTATTGCGACCATGCTGAGGGGCGGCCATGCCGAAAATGCGCTGCCGCAGTCGGCCACGGCCACCATCAACTGCCGGGTGTTCCCGGGCTCGGGCCTCGACAATACGCTGGCGCAACTGAAGAAAGCCGCCGGCAACGACGCCATTGAATGGACCATGCTGGGCGACCCGACCGAAAGCCCCGGTTCGCCGCTGCGCGATGACGTGCTGAATGCCGTGCGTCATGCCGTGCATGCGCGGTATCCGGATGTGCCGATCATTCCGCAGATGTCGTCCGGCGGTAGCGACGGTATGCATTTCCGCTCCGTCGGCATGCCGAGCTATGGCGTTTCCGGCATCTTCATGAAAGCGTCGGACGGTTATGCCCACGGCCTCAACGAGCGGGTGCCCGTTGCATCCCTGCCGGCCGCGCTCGAACATTGGCACATCATCCTGACCGACCTTGCCGGCAAATAGGATGTAGCTGCCTGACGAATGACAGGGCCGCGCCTTCGGGGGCGGCCCTCGTTTTTTGCGGCGGGCGCCGCTGCGGTGTAGGATGCTTCAGGTTCCTTTGAACAGGCAGGTGCGTGGCATGTGGAAAAACAGTTCCGAACGCTGGGGTGCGATCAGCCAGGGCTTTCACTGGCTGACCGTGCTGCTGGTATTCGGGCTTCTGGTCGTCGGTTTCCTGATGGCCGATTTCATCGAGGATATTGGAGCGCGGTTCCGGCTGATCCAGTGGCACAAGTCCTTCGGCATGCTGGTGCTGGCGCTCAGCATGCTTCGGCTTGTTTGGCGCGCATGCGGGCCGGTGCCACTGTTGCCCACCTCGCTGAAGCCCCATGAAAAAGTGCTCGCGCACCTCACCCATTATGGGCTGTATGCCGTGCTGTTCGCGATGCCCATCGTCGGCTGGCTGATGGTATCGGCGTCCACACGGGGCATTCCGACCGAAGTGTTCGGGCTGTTCACCCTGCCGAAACTGATTGGCCCCGATAAAGCGCTGCATGATTTTTTCGAGGACCTGCACGAGATACTGGCGTTTGTGCTGATCGGCCTTGTGGCCTTGCATGCCGGGGCCGCCTTCAAGCATCATTTTGTGCTGAAGGACAATATCCTGCGGCGCATGCTGCCGGGCCGGAAGGAGAGGCTATGATGAAGCAAGTTCAACTGTTTGCTGCTTTGGCAGGACTGGCGATATTCGCGCCCGTGGTGGCTCACGCCGATGCCCCGGCCTGGACGCTGGGCATGAAGGACAGCAGCCTCGATTTCACCTACATCCAGGAAGGCACCCGGCACGGCGGCCATTTTGGCAGTTTCGATGCCGATATCCGTTTCGACCCCGCCGACCCGTCAACCGCTAGCATTTCGGCGACCATTGATCTCGCCAGCGTGAATGCCGGGTCGAAGGATGCTGACGATTCCCTGAAAAGCGGGGACTGGTTCAATGTGAAACTTTTCCCGAAGGCGACCTTCACCAGCACCAGGGTCAGCAAGGACGGTGACGGCTACCGTATGGAAGCCACGCTCTCAATCCGGGACAAGGCCGTGCCGGTGACCCTGCCGTTCAAGCTGACCGTAACCGGCGACAGCGCCCATGCCAGCGGCAGCCTTGTACTGGACCGCGAGGCCTTCGGCCTTGGTGGCGGCTTCTGGGCCAACCCGGATTTCATCGCGCATGAAGTGACGGTGAGTATCGACCTGGTCGCGCACCGGGCACCCTGAGCGCCAGAAATGGAAAGAGGCGCCAACATGGCGCCTCTGTATCTCGTTAAGCCAGTGGATCGCGCCTCAGACGCGCTCTTCGCCTGCTTCTTCAACCTCATGGATCAGTTCTTCCGCGATCTCGGGGTCTGTATCCTCCAGCTTGGTAAGCTTCACATTGAAGATGCCATAGATGATGGCGATGATCGGGTTCAGGATATTCACGAAGGCATAGGGTGCGTACACAAGGGTCGGTACACCAAGGGTGCCGGCCATGAAGGCACCGCAGGTATTCCATGGGATCAGCGCCGAAGTCATGGTGCCTGCATCCTCAAGCGTGCGGGACAGGTTCTCGGGCGCAAGGCCGCGGCGCGCGAACTCGAGCCGGAACATGCGGCCCGGCAGCACGATGGCGATATATTGGTCCGACGCGATCAGGTTCATGCCGACGCCGGTAAGGACCGTGGTCGCGATCAGCGAGCCGGTGCCTTTCACACCCTTCAGGAGGGTCAGCACAATACGCTGCAACAGGCCCGTGCGTTCCATCGATGCGCCAAAACACATGGCGGTCATGATCAGCCACACGGTGTTCAGCATCGTGGACATACCGCCGCGCGACAGAAGCTCATTCAGCTTCTCGTCCGGCGTGGTGGCGACATAACCGTCGGCGAAGGCTTTCCATGATGCCTTGAAGGCCGCGCTTGCAAAATTCATGGTGCCATCGGGGTCGATGAAGGCGCGCACGCCCGCAGGCTGGTACACGACAGCGATGATGGCGCCAAACAGGGCACCCACGGCAATGGTCGGCAGCGCCGGCAGCTTGCGCACGGCCATGAAGACCAGCAGCACCAGCGGCAGCAGGGTCGGGATACCGAGATTGAAGGACTGGGACAACAGGTCCCGCATCGCCGCGATGCTTTCGGGCGATGCGGCGGTGTGGGCGCTTGTCAGGCTGATCCAGGAGAACAGCACAAGCGCGATAGCGACCGACGGTGCCGTGGTCCAGACCATATGTTTGATATGGGTGAACAGGTCGGTGCCCACCATGGCGGGCGCCAGGTTCGTGGTGTCCGACAAGGGCGACATCTTGTCACCGAAATAGGCGCCTGAGATAACCGCACCCGCCGTGATGGCCACATCAAGGCCCAGAACGTGGGAGATGCCAATGAGCGCAAGGCCGATGGTGCCGGCCGTGGTCCAGCTCGATCCGATGGCCATGGACACCAGGGCGCAGATAATCAGTGCGGCCGGGTAGAACCAGCTCGGGTCCAGGATCGCCAGGCCGTAATAGATGAGGGCAGGGGCCGTGCCCGCCAGCATCCAGGCGCCGATCAGCGAGCCGATGGCCAGAAGGATCAGGCAGGCATGCAGTGACAGGGAAATACCCTTAACGAGCGCCTTTTCCATTTCCGGCCAGTCAAGGCCCATGCGGCTGCGGCCGATCAGGAAGGCGACACATGTCGCAAGCAAGAGCGAAATCTGGTTGGGGCCATAGGACGAATCTGGACCGAAGAAATAAACGCCGCCGGCCAGCATGATCATCAGGACAATCAGTGGCACAAGGGCCAGCAATAGCGGAATTGGTTTGTCGGTTTCGGTGGAATTGTTATCAGACACTGACGATGGCCCCCTCTGGACTTATGACACTCACTCCCGATGCCAAGCGGTATACCAACGGGCGGGTCTCCGCAAGACGCCTCACGAAAAAGTCTGCAGGCCGCACAAAGTGCGAGACGTCATTTGACAGCGCCTGCGTTGTCCGTTAGTCAGTGGGCCGGTAGGGAAGGTGTCGCATTTGCCCCCGGGAAGGGGTGGCGGCATTTGGTCCACCTGGGTCCGCGTCTAAAAACACAGCAATATGCCCCGCGCGATATCCCGGTGAAAATGGAAACGGTTCATGCCGTCTGGCGTGGCCCGTGGATTTTGTTTTCACGTTGGGAGGGGCGCTTCATGCGACGCATTCTGTCTTTTCTTGTTCTTGGCTTCGGCCTTTTTGCGCTTGGCGTCCGTGCCGACGATGTGCCTGAGGGCCCCGTCAGCCTGTCTTCGCCGGGCAATATCCTGTCCGTCACCATCGACGCTGGCCCAAGCGGCGTTACCTACAGCATCAGCCGTTTTGGTGAGCCGGTCATTGATGCATCGCGCCTTGGCCTCCGGTTCAAGGATGCGCGTGCGCTGGCAACCGGCCTTGCGGTCACCCATGTTGAAACCCGGTCGGTTGACGAGACCTGGCCGCTGCCGTGGGGCGAACGCGCCGAGGTGCGCAACCATTTCAACGAACTGGCGGTCGACCTCCGCGAAGTGCGGGAAGAAAAGGGCCTCGACAAGGGGCGCAGCTTCCGGGTCGTGTTCCGCCTCTATGACGACGGCCTCGGGTTCCGGTACGAGATCGGCAAACAGAGCGGTATCGGCGCGGTCGAAATCACTGACGAACTGACCGAATTCAAGTTCCATGACGATGCCACCGCCTGGTGGATTCCGGGCCGGCAATGGAACCGGTATGAATATCTGTATGAGAAGACCCCGCTGGATGAAGTGACGATGGCGCATACGCCCATCACCATGCGCACCACTGGCGGCCTGCATATCAGCGTGCATGAAGCCGCGCTGCTGCATTACGCCGGCATGTCCATGCGCCGGGTTGGCCCACGCCAGTTTGTCACCGATCTGGCCCCCTGGTCGGACGGCGTGAAGGTCAAGACCAAGGCACCGTTCGTTACGCCCTGGCGCACCCTGCAGATTGCCGACAGCGCGCCGGGTCTCATCAATTCGGACCTGATCCTTAATCTCAATGAACCCAACAAGCTGGGTGATGTAAGCTGGGTCGAACCCGGCAAATATGTCGGCATCTGGTGGGGCATGCACCTGGCCATCGAAAGCTGGGGCTCGGGCCCGATCCATGGTGCCACCACCGAAAACACCAAACGCTATATCGATTTTGCCGCCAAATACGGCTTCAAGGGGGTGCTGGTTGAAGGCTGGAACGAAGGCTGGGACGGCGACTGGTTCAACAATGGCGACCTGTTCAGCTTCACCAAACCCTATCCCGATTTCGATCTTGAGGCGCTGGGCAAATATGCCGCCGAACGCGGTGTGCGTATCATCGGCCACCATGAAACCTCGGGCAGTGTCACCAACTATGAAAACCAGATGGCCGATGCTTTCAAGCTGTATGAAAAGGTTGGCGTGCGGCAGGTGAAAACCGGCTATGTCGCCAATGGCGGCGAAATCATCCGCCGCGACAAGAAGGGCCATGTGTTCAACGAATGGCACGATGGCCAGTTCATGGCCGAACATCATGAACGGGTGCTGATCGAAGCCGCCGAGCACAAGATTTCGATCAACGCGCACGAACCGATCAAGGACACGGGGCTCAGGCGCACCTACCCGAACTGGATCGCCCGCGAAGGCGCGCGCGGCCAGGAATATAACGCCTGGGGTGAACCGGGTAACCCGCCGTCGCACACGGCCATCCTGCCGTTCACACGCATGTTGTCGGGTCCGATGGATTTTACGCCTGGTATCTTCGATCTGCTGTTCGAGAAGGAAAAACCCGACAACCGGGTGGAAACCACGCTCGCCAAACAACTGGCGCTGTATGTGGTGCTCTATAGCCCGATCCAGATGGCGGCCGACCTGCCGGAAAATTATGAAAAACGCCTGGATGCGTTCCAGTTCATCCGCGATGTGCCTACCGATTGGGCCGACAGCCGCGCACTGACCGGCGAGATCGGCGAACAGGTCACCATCGTGCGCAAGGACCGGCACAGCGAGGACTGGTACCTCGGCAGCCTGACCGATGACCATGGCCGGCTGCTGTCGGTGCCGCTCAACTTCCTCACGCCCGGGGTCACCTACAAGGCGCAGGTCTACAGGGATGGTCTGCAGGCGCACTGGGACAGCAACCCCTATGACATGATCATCGAGGAAATCGAGGTCACGTCGGCGGATACCTTCCCGATCCGGCTGGCAGCCGGCGGTGGCATGGCCGTGCGTTTCACGCCTGCCCAATAGAAATCCGGCCCCGGCCCCCGCGCCTGTGCGTGGGGGCCGGGGCTTGACAGACCATCGGCTTTCAGGAACAAATGGCGAACAATTTGCTGTCTGTACCCGGGGGCATGATGGACACTCTCTCCAACACACAAGCGCGGCGCATTGCGCTGGTGGCACAGGGCTTCGATGCCCGGCGCGGCACCGGTACGACCGCATGGCCGCGCCTTGATGCCGCCATCCGGCAGATGGGCCTGCTGCAGCTCGACAGTGTCAATGCCATCGTGCGCACCCATTATATGCCCGGCTTCTCCCGCCTCGGGGCCTATGATACCGGCCAGTTCGAACGCCGGGTGTTTTCGCGCAAGCACCGGCAATATTTCGAATATTGGGCGCACGAAGCCTCCCTTTTGCCGTTCGAGCTGGAACCCCTCATGCGCTGGCGCATGGACCGGGCGGCGCGCGGTGAGGGGCTTTATAAAAGCCTTGCCCGTTTTGCGGCGGAAAATCCCGATTATATGGCCGCCGTGCTGCGTGAAGTGGAATTGCATGGCCCCTTGAGCGCCAGTGAACTCAGCGATCCCGGCGAACGTGGCGGCCCCTGGTGGGGCTGGAACAAGGGCAAGATCGCGCTTGAATATCTGTTCTGGGCCGGTCGGGTCACCACCGCCGAACGGCGCGGCTTCGAACGGGTCTATGACCTTCGGGAACGGGTGATTCCGGCGGATATCCAGGCCATCCCCACACCCGCGGAGGCCGATGCGGTGCGCGCGCTGGTGGCTCTGTCGGCCCGGGCGCATGGTATTGCGGCGGCCACCGACCTGCGCGACTATTTCCGCCTGCCGGTCGCCGATTTCAAACGCGCGCTCGCGGAACTGCAGGAAGACGGCACCCTGGTGCCCGTGTCCGTGGACGGCTGGACCCAGCAGGCCTTCCTGCACCGGGATGCGCGCCTGCCGGGCCGGGTGTCGTGCCGGGCGCTCCTGTCGCCCTTCGATCCGCTGGTGTGGGAACGCGACCGCACCGAACGGCTGTTCGGCTTCCATTACCGGATCGAGATTTATGTGCCCGAACCCAAGCGGGTGTATGGCTATTATGTGCTGCCGTTCCTGATGGATGAAAAGCTGGTGGCGCGGCTGGACATGCGCGCGAACCGGCAGGAAAGCCGGCTCGAGGTGCGGGCGGCGCACGCCGAACCCCGCATCAACCGCGGCAAGGTCTGTGCGGCGCTGGCGGACGAGCTTCGGCACATGGCCGACTGGCTCGGACTCAGCGATGTGCTTGTGTTCGACCGCGGCGACCTTGCCGCCTCCCTTCAGGTTGCGGTGCATCCGAAGCACGGTTGAATCTGGGGGCGACGTTTCTCGTTCCCCTTGACTCTTTTGTTCTGAAATGAGAACAAATAGAGAACAAAAACACCCGAGTCACGACAAGAACATAGGCATCCGACGCCATGAAATCCGTTGCCCGCAATGACAACCTGCCCCCCGTTCCGGCCTCCCGTCCGGGGCCGGGGGCAGCGCGTCTGGCCGGGCTGAAAGCCGAGGTCGCTGCCATCGAGGCGCGGGGGCACCGCCTGTCCGAACCGGACGGCAAGACGCCGGGCCCGGTTTCCCTGTCCCGTCTGGTCGAGGCCCGGCCGGACCAGGGCTGGATGCATGAAGCCTGGGCTGAAAAACCGGTCGATCATGTGCCTGCGATGGCGTTCCTGCTTAATTGGCTCAGGGACGATGGCCGGCCGTTCTTGTGGGTGGTGTCGCCCACAGCGGTGCGCGAACACGGGCTGCCCTATGGTCCCGGTCTTGCCGCCCAGGGGCTGGACCCGGGCCGGTTCATCCTGGTGCGCCCCCGCAAGGACCAGGATGCCCTGTGGGCGCTCGAGGAAGGGCTCAGGTCACCGGCCCTGTCTGCCGTGGTGGGCGAAGGGTTGGCGATGGAATTGGCCGAAAGCCGGCGCCTGGCCCTGGTGGCCAAGGACCATGGTACCGCCTGTTTCCTGTTGCAGCGCACGGCCCGGCCGGCGGCCAGCGCCACCTACAGCCGCTGGCAGGTGCGGGCCATGCCGGGGGCGCCCGATCCCCATGATGCCCGCGCGCCCGGGCCCGCGCGCCTGCAGGCCCGGCTTGTCAAACACCGGGGCGGATACCGCCCGCAAACCCATGATCTGGAGTGGCAGGATGCGACGCATCATTTCCGTGTGGCTGCCCCGCTGGCCGACCGACCGCCGGCGGCAGAAACAGGCGCCAGCCGGCACGTCGGCTGACGCTGGTCCGCTGGCGCTGACCCATCAGGACGGCAGCGCCCAGCGCCTGTATGCCATCAATGAAGCCGCAGACCGTATCGGGCTTGAGGCCGGCATGACCCTGGCAGCGGCCCGGGCGATCCTGCCTACGCTTGAAACCGCGCCTGCCGATCCGGAAGGGGACAAGGCGGCGCTGGAACGTCTGGCATATTGGGCCGTGCGCTACAGCCCGCTGGTCGGGATTGAAAGTGTCGACACCTTGTTCATTGATGCCACCGGCTGCGCGCACCTGTTCGGGGGCGAGGCGGCCATGCTGGCGGATATAGAAGCGCGGCTGGCCCGGGCCGGTATCCAGGCCTGCATGGCCATGGCCGATACGCCGGGTGCGGCCTGGGCGCTCAGCCGCTACCGACCGCGAACCCTTGCACCTGTGGGGGAGACAGTCGCCGCCCTTGCCGGCCTGCCGGTGAAGGCGCTGCGGCTGGATGACGCCAGTGTGCTGACCCTCGGGCGGCTGGGCCTCAAGACCATCGGCAGCCTGTCGGCCATCGAACGCCCGGCGCTGGCGCGCCGGTTCCAGGGTGTGCCCGCGAAGGCGGTGACGGCACTTCTGGAGCGGCTGGACCAGGCAACCGGGCGTCGGCACGAACCCATCGACCCGCTGCTGCCGCTGCCTGGTTGGCAGGTGCGACAGGCCTTCATGGAACCTGTGGCGCATACCGAGGTCATGGCAACCGCCGTGCGGGCGTTGATCGAGGATCTGTGCCTTATCCTGCAGGAAGCGGGGCAGGGCGTCAGACGCCTGCAGCTAAGCGCGTTCCGCGTTGACGGCACGGTGGCAACCTGTGCCGTGGGTACCAGCCGGCCAAATCGCGATGCCGCGCATCTGATGAAGCTGATGGCGGAACGGCTGGACGATATCGATGCCGGGTTCGGGATCGACCTGTTGCTTCTGGCCGCGCGCGACAGCGAAAGGCTGGGCCCCGAACAGTTGGGCGACCGGCGTGTGGCCGAAATGCGGTCGGTCGCGGAACTGATGGACCGGCTGTCGGCCCGGCTGGGGGGCGGCACTGTATCGCGCCTCAGGCACCGGCCCGGGCACCTGCCGGAACGGGCCCAGACCCTGGCCCCTGTGGGCGAGGACAGGTTGGGCTGGGACCAGTTGCCGGCTGGTCAGGCGCCGCGTCCCCTGCGGCTCCTTATGCGGCCCGAACCCATCGAAGTGCTGGCCGAGGTGCCGGAAGGCCCGCCCCGCAGTTTCCGCTGGCGCCGGGCCCTGCACCGGATCGCGCGGGCCGAGGGGCCGGAACGCATCGCGCCTGAATGGTGGCTCAATCCAACCGACCATACGCGCGATTATTACCGGGTCGAGGACGAGGAAGGCGTGCGTTTCTGGCTGTTCCGCCACGGCCTGTATGCGGTGCCCGGCGTGCGCGGGGCCGAGCTGCCGCAGCCGGTCTGGTACCTGCACGGCCTGTTTGCCTGAAGGAGGGCGCTATGGACTATGCCGAACTTCAGGTAACCAGCAACTACAGCTTCCTGCGTGGTGCCTCGCATCCGGACGAACTGGTCATCATGGCCAAGGGCCTGGGACTGACGGCCATGGCGCTGACCGACCGCAACTCGCTGGCCGGTGTGGTGCGTGGCCATGTGGCGGCCAAGGCGCATGGCATGCGGTATATTCCCGCCTGCCGCCTGGACCTGCAGGACGGCCCGTCCCTGCTGGCCTACCCGACCGACAGGGCGGCCTATGCGCGGCTGACCAGCCTTTTGACCGATGGCAACCGGCGTGCCCCAAAGGGGGAATGTTTCCTGTGGCGCGAGGATGTGGCGCGGTATGCCGGGGGCATGATCTTCATCCTGTTGCCAGACACTTTGCCAAACACTTTGCCAGACACCGGGCCTGGGCCCGGGCCGGGCCTTGCGCTCCCCCTGCTGGCGGAAATCCGGGAACAACTGGCAGCGCCGCTGTATCTGGCGGTCCGGTATCCCTATCAGGGGCAGGACCGGCGCCGGCTGGGGGCGTTGCGGGCGCTGGGCGCCGCGGCCCGTGTGCCTTTGGTGGCCACCGGGGATGTGTTGTATCACAGCGCAGAGCGCCGCGTGTTGGCCGACGTGCTGGCCTGTGTACGCAACCATGAAACCATCGACAATGCCGGTTATCTGCTGTCTGCGAACGCGGAACGGTTCCTGAAGCCGCCCGAAGAGATGGCGCGCCTGTTTGCGGATATGCCCGCGGCCGTGCAGGCGACCCTGGAGATTGCCGATGCCTGCCGGTTTTCGCTCGATGAGCTCAGCTATAATTACCCGCACGAGCCGGTGCCGGCGGGCAGCACCCCCGCCGGGCATCTGGCCCATCTGGCCCGCGAGGGGCTTCAGTGGCGGTACCCGGACGGCGTGCCGGACACGGTTCGGGCGACGATGGAACATGAACTGGCCCTGATTGCCGAGCTTGGATACGAGCCCTATTTCCTGACCGTGCATGACATCGTGCACTATGCCCGTGCCCAGAATATCCTGTGCCAGGGGCGTGGCTCGGCGGCCAATTCGGTGGTCTGTTTCTGCCTTGGCATCACCGATGTGAACCCGGTCAAGGTTGACCTTCTGTTCGAGCGGTTTGTGTCTCGCGAACGGGGCGAACCGCCGGATATCGATGTGGATTTCGAGCATGAACGCCGGGAAGAGGTGATCCAGTATATCTATGAACGTTATGGCCGCCACCGGGCCGGCCTTGCGGCCACCACCATTACCTACCGTATGCGCAGCGCGGTCCGGGATGTGGGCAAGGTCATGGGCCTGTCGGAAGACACGGTCGGTGCGCTGGCCGGTACCGTCTGGGGTTCGTATGGCAGGAACATTCCGGACGAACAGGTAAAGGAAGCCGGGTTTGATGTTGCCGACGGGCGGCTGCGGCAGACCCTGGACCTGGCGCACGAACTGGTCGGCTTCCCGCGACACCTGTCCCAGCATGTGGGCGGGTTTGTGCTGACCGAAAGCCCGCTTCATGAAATTGTGCCGATCCAGAATGCGGCCATGAAGGACCGCACGGTCATTGAATGGAACAAGGACGACCTGGACGCGCTCAATATCCTGAAGGTGGATGTGCTGGCGCTTGGTATGCTGAGCTGTATCCGCAAGGCCTTTGCCCTGATTGCGGCCCATCATGGCCCCGCATGGCAACTGGCGACCCTGCCGGCAGAGGACCCGGCAACCTATGACATGCTGTGCGAGGCCGACAGCCTGGGTGTGTTCCAGGTGGAAAGCCGGGCGCAGATGAGCATGCTGCCGCGCTTGCGACCCCGGGCATTCTACGACCTTGTGGTGCAGGTGGCGATTGTGCGGCCGGGGCCTATTCAGGGCAATATGGTGCACCCCTACCTCAGGCGACGGCAGGGCAAGGAGCCGATCAGTTATCCAAGCCCGGACACGGCGCACGGGCCTGCGGACGAGCTCGAACAGGTGCTGAAAAAAACCCATGGCGTGCCGCTGTTTCAGGAACAGGCGATGAAAATCGCCATTGTTGCTGCCGGTTTTTCACCGGGAGAGGCCGACAAGCTGCGGCGGTCGATGGCCTCCTTCCGCAACACCGGCACGGTACACCAGTTTCATGACAAGTTTGTGGGCGGCATGGTGGCCCGGGGCTACGAGGAAGACTTCGCCGAACGCTGTTTCAAACAGATAGAAGGCTTTGCCGATTATGGCTTCCCGGAAAGCCATGCGGCCAGTTTTGCGCTTTTGGTCTATGCCTCTTCCTGGCTCAAGCGCCATCATCCGGAAGTGTTTGCCTGTGCGCTTCTGAATTCCCAACCCATGGGTTTTTATGCGCCGGCCCAGATTGTGCGCGATGCCCGCGAACATGGCGTGGAGGTGCGCGAAGCCGATATCAACCACAGCGAATGGGATTCGACCCTGGAGGCCGCGCCCGGCAACCGCTGGCGTTTTGCGCTCAGGCTTGGCCTCAGGCAGATCAACGGCGTGAAGGCGGACACGGCGGAACGGCTGGTAGCCGCGCGCCTGCGCCCCTTTACCGATGTCGAGGACCTGCATGCCCGCACGCGGCTCGGGGTCGGGCAGATCGAGAAGCTTGCGGATGCCGATGCCTTCCGTTCCGCCGGGCTCGACCGCCGGCAGGCGCTCTGGCAGGTGCGGGGGCTGGCCGACACACCGGACCTGCCGCTTTTTATCCATGCCGAGGCGAAGGACAGGGGCGCGGAGGCCCGCCCGGCACTGCCGGAAATGCCGATGGCCGAACACGTGGTCAATGACTATCAGACCCTCCGGTTGTCCCTGAAGGCGCATCCGCTCAGTTTCCTGCGTACACTTCTGGCCGCGCGCGGTGTGGTGCCCTGCCGGTCGCTGGACACGGTGCGGGACGGTGCCCGGGTGATGGTGGCCGGGCTCGTGCTGGTGCGCCAGCGGCCGGGCAGCGCCAAGGGCGTGGTGTTCCTGACCCTCGAGGATGAAACCGGTATCGCCAATGCTGTGGTCTGGCAAAAGGTGTTCGACCAGGTTCGCGCGGTGGTGATGGGCGCGCGCCTGATGGTGATCCGGGGCCATGTGCAGAAACAGGATGGTGTCATCCATGTGGTGGCGGAGGAACTGGTCGACGCCTCGCACGAACTGCTGCGCCTGTCCGACGGGCGCCTGGCACCGCCGGTGGCCAGGGCTGACGAGGTGGCACACCCGAACGCGGGCGACCAGCGCCTGCCACCGATGGCCCGCCATGGCCACCCCCGCAATGTGAAGGGGCTGGTGCCCAAAAGCCGCGATTTCCACTGAGGGTCGGAAAACAGGCGAAGATTATTCGGTAACCGGTTACATTTGGGCGATTGCTACAACCATTGTTGCACCATACAGACCGGATATGGCAGAAACGAAGGCCGAATTTTCTGCGGATAACCCCGGGGAGGCCGCCATGAAGCTGGATCGCATCAATCTGAACATCCTTGCCTGCCTGCAGGAAAATGCCCGCATCACCAACCAGGACCTGGCGGAAAAGGTCAACCTGTCGGCCAGTGCGTGCCTCAGCCGCCTGCGCTGGCTCGAGGATGAAGGTTATATCCAGCGTTACCGGGCCGAAGTGGCGCTCGATCGTATCGGGCCCGTGCTTTCCGCCTTCATGGAAGTCACGCTGGAAAGCCATTTTCCGAACGATTTCAAGAAGTTTGATACCTATATCGCCAACAAGCAGGAAATTGTATCCGGCTTCATGCTGGGCGCGTCCTTCGACTATCTGTTGCATGTGGTGGTCCGCGACATGGCGCAGCTCAGGCGCCTGTCCGACGAGATGCTGGGCGCCGGCATTGGGGTGATCAAGCTGCATACCCTGCCGGTGCTTGAAGACTGCAAGGTCTTCTCCGGCTACCCGCTTGATGCCTTGTTGGCTGGCTGACATTCCCGATTTCCGCAGAATCTGCGGCAAATGATCAGCGCAAGCACAGACCCTGCGGCTCTGGCGTTCGCCTTCCATCATTAATTCGCGGGCCTATTCGCTACACTTGAATACAGGGAGTATGTCGCGCGCCGTGTCATCGTGGTGCGCCAAAGGAGTACGGGTATGCGGGTACGGCTGGTAACCATCGACGATGTGGACGCGCTTGTGGCGCTGGCATGCACGGTCGATGGACATATGACCACCATGCCCCGCGATGCCGCCGCCATGCGGGAACGGGTGCAATGGTCGCTCGACAGCGTCGCCAAAGACGTGCGTGAACCGGGTAATGAAATGTATCTGTTCGTGCTCGAGGAAGCGGGCGAGATTGTCGGTCTGTCCGCCATTTTCGCCGCAGTAGGGCTGGACCGTCCGTTCTACAGCTACCGGGTATCGCGCATTTCCAAGAAGGCGCCTGAATATGACATCCAGGTCAGCACCGACATTCTGCATCTGGTGAACGATTATGGCGGCGCCGCAGAACTGGGCACCCTGTTCCTCAGGCCCGACAAACGTGGTGGTGGCCGTGGGCGCCTGTTGTCCTATGCGCGCCTGATGTTCATGGCCTGCCATCCGGACCGGTTCCCGGACCGGCTGTTCGCCGAAATCCGTGGTGCGACCGATGAAACCGATGGCTCGCCCTTCTGGGACGCGGTCGGCAGCCGTTTTTTCAAGCTGGATTATGGTGTGGCGGACCGCATGAGCGGCAGGGACTATCGTTTCATCGCCGACCTGATGCCGACCCACCCCATCTATGTCGATCTGTTGCCCGATGCCGCCCAGGCCGTGATCGGCAAGGTGAACGCAGGAGCGGAAGGCGCGGCCCGGCTTCTGCGCCAGCAGGGCCTGCGTTATAATGGCCTAGTGGATATTTTTGATGCCGGCGCCTGCCTTGATGCCCGGACCGAGGACATCGCCCTGATCAGGGATGCCCGTGGCCAAACGGTCTGCGCGGGCGCGGGCGACGTATCAATCATGGCGGCCAACACGGCCCTTCAGGACTTCTGCGTTGTCAGCAGCCGCACGGCGGAAGTCAGGGGTGATGGCCAGGTGGGCCTGAAGGCACGGCACTTGCAAGCGCTTGGCCTCAAGGCCGGCGACAGCGCCATGGTTTACCAAATATAGGATCGGAGCCTGTATGCACACCGCAGTGGAAGTGAATTTTGACGGTCTTGTGGGCCCGACCCACAATTATGGCGGCCTGTCCTATGGCAACATGGCGTCCATGAACAATTCGGGCCGGGTGTCCAGCCCACGAAAGGCTGCCCTTCAGGGTCTGGCCAAGATGCGGGCGCTGGCCGCCATGGGGCTGCCGCAGGCGGTGCTGCCACCCCATGAACGTCCGCACGGCGCTACCCTGTGGGCGCTGGGCTTCACTGGATCGCTGGGCGAAAAGGTCGAAGCCGCAGCCAAATCGTCCATGCCGCTGCTCGCGAACCTGATGTCGGCATCCGCCATGTGGACCGCGAATGCAGCGACCGTGTCGCCGTCCGCCGATACCGCCGACGGGCGTGTGCATTTTACGCCTGCCAGCCTGACCGCGAATTTCCACCGCTCGATCGAGGCGGAACAGTCCGCCACCACCCTGCGCGCCATTTTTGCCGATACCGGCTATTTTGCTGTGCATGACCCGCTGCCGGGCGGCGGGCGCATGGGCGACGAGGGGGCGGCGAACCATGGCCGCCTGTGCGTGCGCCACAACAGCCCGGGCATTGAACTGTTTGTGCACGGGGCCTCCGCTTTCGATGGTGCCGCCAAGGCGCTCAAATTCCCGGCCCGTCAGGCGCTTGAAATCAGTGAGGCCATCGCGCGCCGCCATGGCCTTGCGGCCGCCCATGTCGTGCACGCACGTCAAAGCCCGGTCGCGATTGATGCCGGTGCGTTCCATAATGACGTCGTCTCTGTCGCCAACGGGCCGGTGCTTTTCTATCACGCGCATGCCTTCGCCGACACGGCCAGGCTTCTGGACGATATCCGTGCCCGCGCCGACTTTGACCCCGTATTCATCGAGGTGCAGGCAGCCGAAGTGTCGCTTGCGGACGCGATCAAGTCCTATCTGTTCAACAGCCAGCTTGTCACCCTGCCGGGTGGCGACATGGCCTTGATCCTGCCGGAAGACGCGCGCGAGAACACGGCGACCCATGCCTATGTGCAGTCGCTTGTTGCGTCAGGTGGCCCGATCAAGCACGCACATTTCTTTGACCTGCGCGAAAGCATGAGCAACGGCGGCGGGCCCGCCTGCCTGAGGCTGCGCATCGTGCTGACGGACGCCGAGCGGGCTGCCATGAAAGGCCGGGTCCTCCTGGACGACGCGCTGGCTGCCGACCTTGAGGACTGGATCAACCGCTATTACCGCGAGGAGCTGGCGCCGGCCGACCTGGCCGACCCGCATCTGGCCGAAGAAAGCCTGGTCGCGCTTGATGCGCTGACCGAGATCATGGGCCTGGGGCCCATATATGATTTCCAGCGGATCTGATGATCCGCCAGAAACGGTGGAAGGCAGGGGTTTAAGCTCCCAAAGCACCCGGCCTTCCACCGGCATCTTTTTCTAGGGCTCACGCCGCCCCAGGCTCATCCACAGATAATAGATCGCCGGGATCACCAGAAGGGTCAGCACCGTGGCCGTGGCCATGCCGCCCACCATGGGCGCCGCGATCCGGCGCATGACCTCCGACCCCGTGCCGGTGCCATACATCACGGGCACAAGGCCGGCGACGATGGTGAAGACAGTCATCATCTTGGGCCTCAAGCGTAACAGTGCCCCGTCCATCACTACGGCCTTCAGGTCGATATTGTTGCCATCGCGCGCCAGGTGCTCCTTGTGCGCCTGATGCAGGAACAGCAGCATCAGCACAGCGGTTTCGACCGCCACACCCGCAAGCGCGATCAGCCCCACCGCCACCGCGATCGACAGGTTATAGCTCAGCATATCAAGGAACCAGAAACTGCCGGTCAGGGCCAGGGGTACAGACAGCATCACGATGGCCACATCGCCCGCGCGCCGGAATACCATGAACAACAGGATCACGATCACCAGCAGGGTGGCGGGTACAATCAGGGTCAACCGTTCACGCGCGCGTTCCAGATATTCGAACTGGCCCGACCAGGCGAGGGTGTAACCCGCCGGCAGTTTCAGGTCCCTGTCCAGTACCGCGCGGGCATTGGCTACATAGGACCCGATGTCGCTGCCTTCGATGTCGACAAACACCCAGCCGCCGGGGCGGGCGTTTTCGCTGCGGATCATGCCCGGTCCTTCAGTGATATGAATGTCGGCCAGCGCCTTCAGGGGCACCTGCGCCCCCGTGGGGGTGACGACCGGCAGTTCACCCAGCTTCGACGGGCTGTCGCGCACATCACGCGGGAAGCGAAGGTTGATGGGATAGCGTTCCAGCCCCTCGACTGACTGGCCGATGTCGGCACCGCCGATGGCGGACCGCACCACATCCTCGACCGCTGCGACGCTCATGCCTACGCGGGCCGCGTCGGCACGCCTGACCTCAACCTCGATATAGCGCCCGCCGACCACCCGTTCGGCATAGGCCGACAGGGTACCGGGCACGCCCTTGAGGATACGTTCCACGTCGGTGCCGATGCCGGCGATGACCTTCAGGTCAGGCCCGCTGATCTTGATACCCACCGGGGTCTTGATGCCGGTGGCCAGCATGTCGATGCGGTTCTTGATCGGCATCACCCAGGCGTTGGTCAGACCCGGTATCTTCACGGTCTCATTGAGTTCGGCCCGGATCTTTTCGATGGTCATGCCCTGCCGCCATTCGCTTCTGGGTTTCAACTGCACCGTGGTTTCGATCATGGTCAGGGGGGCGGGGTCGGTCGCAGTGAGCGCCCGCCCGGCCTTGCCGTAAGCTGTTGCCACCTCGGGCACCGCCATGATCATCTTGTTGGTCTGTTGCATGATCTCGGTCACCTTGCCGATGGAAACACCGGGAAAGGCCGATGGCATATAGAGAAGGTCACCTTCATTGAGGTCAGGCATGAATTCGCTGCCCAGCCGGCTGAGCGGGATAAGGCCCGACAGGGTGATGGCAAGGGCGAACAGCACCGACAGTTTCGGGAATGCCAGCACGGCCTTCAGAAGTGGTCTGTAGATCGCCATCAGCGCCCGGTTGATCGGGTTTGCGGTCTCCGGTCGCATACGACCCCGGATCAGGTATCCCATCAGCACCGGCACCAGGGTGACGGACAGCATGGCCGCCGCCGCCATGGCATAGGTTTTGGTGAAGGCAAGCGGTTTGAACAGCCGGCCTTCCTGGGCTTCGAGCGCAAACACAGGCATGAAGCTGACCGTGATGATGAGAAGCGAGAAAAAGAGCGCCGGCCCCACTTCGGCGCAGACTTCGCCGATGATCTGCCAGCGGTTTTCTTTCGTCACCTCTTCATGCTCCATACGCCGGTGCAGGGATTCGATCATCACGATGGCCGCATCCACCATGGCGCCGATGGCGATGGCAATGCCGCCCAGGGACATGATGTTGGCATTGATGCCCTGCAGTTTCATCACGATAAAGGCGGCGAGGATGCCCAAGGGCAGGGTGATGACGATCACCAGCGACGAACGGAAGTGCAACAGGAACAGCGCACACACGATGGCGACGACAATGAATTCCTCGATCAGTTTGTGTTCAAGGTTTTCAACCGCCCGTTCGATCAGGCCCGAGCGGTCGTAGGTGGTGACCAGTTCCACGCCGTCGGGCAGCCCGGCCTTCAGCGTTGCGAGCTTGGCCTTGACCGCCTTGATGGTCGCCAGCGCATTTTCACCCATCCGCAGCACGACAACACCGCCCACGGCTTCACCTTCGCCGTTCAGTTCACCCACGCCGCGCCGCATCTGCGGACCCACCGAAATGTCGGCAATGTCGCCCAGCAGCAAGGGCGTGCCGGCGTTCAGGCGTCCGACCGGAATGGCTTTCAGGTCGTCGGCGGACGAGACATACCCCTTGGCGCGGATCATATATTCGGCTTCGGCCATCTCGATCACCGACCCGCCAACCTCGGCATTGCCCTGCTCGATCGCTTGCCGCACCTGTGCCAGGGTCAGGTTGAAGATGCGCAGCTTGTTCGGGTCCAGCACCACCTGATACTGGCGCACCATGCCGCCGATGGTGGCCACTTCTGCCACGCCCGGCACGCTTTGCAGTTCAAACTTCAGGAACCAGTTCTGCAGGCTGGTCAGTTCCGCCAGGTCATGCTGGCCGGTGCGGTCCACCAGCGCATACTGGTACACCCAGCCAACGCCTGTGGCATCGGGTCCCAGGGTCGGGCGCACGCCTGCGGGCAATTGCCCCGCCACCTGGTTCAGATATTCCAGCACGCGGGAACGCGCCCAATAAAGGTCGGTGCCGTCCTCGAACAGCACATAGACATAACTGTCGCCAAAGAAGGAAAAACCACGCACCGTCGTCGCCTTCGGCACAGCCAGGAGCGCTGTGGTCAGCGGATAGGTAACCTGGTCTTCCACCACCTGCGGCGCCTGGCCGGGGTAGCTGGTTTTCACGATCACCTGCACGTCCGACAGGTCGGGGATGGCATCAAGCGGCGTTTGTTTGAGCGCAAGCAGGCCGCCGGCCAGCAACAGCGCCCCCATCACCAGCACCATGAAACGGTTGCGGATGGCGGTTCGGATAAGAGCGGGGATCATTACATAGCCCCCATCACATGAATGAGGGTGATGATGTAGCGCCCATCAGAGCGCTTGCCGATGCCAAAATGGATCATGGCACCTTCATGCACTTCCTCGAGGTCGACATCCGGCGCCACCGGGAAATCCATGGTCATGGCCGGCCAGCCGATGGCTTCAACCGCATCGTGGCTGACATTCACCATATGGTTGGCAATATCCACCGAGTTGACTTTGCCGCGGGTGAAGGTTTCGGTCTCCACGGCTTCGGCCATTTCTTTTTCCCTGGGCGACGCCATGCGCAGGCTGGCACCCTGGAAGCTGCTTTCCGCATCCAGCATGAACTGGCCGGCGACCACAACTTTCTCTCCGGCATCAAGGCCCGACCGGATTTCGACCATATCGTCGGCTTCCGCGCCCAGGGTCACCCTGGCGGGCAGGAAATGGCCTTCACCTTCCGCCACAATCACATGGTCGCTGGTCCCCAGCCTGATCACGGCGGACGTGGGCACCACCAGCACATCCGGGATGGCCGCGCGGGAGATATCCACGTCCATGAACATGCCGGGCCGGAAGCGGCCATCCCTGTTGTCCAGCACCACACGCACGGGGTTGGTACGGGTCACGGCATCAAGGTCGGGGTAGATATGATCTACGGTGCCAGTCACAGCCACACCCGGCAGGGTGCTGGTGCGCGCGGTAATGGTGGCACCCGGCCGCACGGCAGCCATGTCGCTTTCGAACACGTCGGCGATCAGCCATACCTTCGACAGGTCAACGACCGTCAGCGCCGGTTCGCCGGGCATCAGCCGTGCGGCATCGCTGACCTTCAGCGAGGTCACGGTACCGGAAATTGGTGCCCGCACGGTCAAGCGTTCGATCGGTTTCTTGCGGGCCGCCAGGCTGTCGATGTCTGCAACTGTCAGGCCCAGGCCCAGCAGCCGGTCCTTCGCTGCATTGGCCAGGGTTGTGCGTCCGGCGGCCAGTGCCTGCAGATATTCGGCCTGCGCGGTGATCAGGTCGGGCGAATAGACATCGAACAGCGGCTGGCCGGCTTTCACGATTTCGCCAGCCGCCCGCACATGCAGCTTTTCGATCCAGCCGGGCGCGCGCACATGCACATGGGCTGTGCCCTTGTCGTCATAGGCGATGCGCCCGACCGTGCGGATGGTGGGGGTCAGGTCGCGCCGCTCGGCTGCCACCGTGCGCACACCGATGCTGTTCACCAGCAAGGGGTCAATCTGCACACCGCCTGTGCTCGCCGATTTTGCCTCGTCGGCATAAACCGGGATCAGGTCCATGCCCATGGGCGATTTGCCGGGCCCGTCGCGCCGATAGCTCGGGTCCATGGGCGCGACCCAGTACAGCACTTCACGTTCGCCGCCGGATTTGCCTTCGGCGGCGGGTGTGGCGGGCGCCGTGCTGGTGGCGTAGAAATAGCCGCCGGCAGCACCTGCGACCAGGCAGGCTGCGGCGATCAGGATCGGGGCGCGGTTCATCGGGTTTCTCCCATCAGGTAGGCAAGGTTCGCGCGGGCAAGCGCGATATCCCGCCGCAGCATTTCGGCCCTCAGGCGTGTGTCCAGAAGCGCGATTTCGGCGCGCACCAGTTCGGCAAAATCCACGGTGCCGGCCTGATAGGCATTGCGTGTGGCGCCCGCGGCATCGGTCGCCCGCTTGATTGTTTCACTATCGAAACGATCAAGGCGCGTTGTCAGGCCGCGCAGGTCCGCCATCAGGGTATGCGCGCTTTGCAGCATGTTCAGGCGCAAGGTGTCGGTCTCGAACGCCGCCGCCTGCGCCTGCCGTTTGGCGGCACTCAGCGCCGGGTCCTGGCGTTTGCCGGTCCAGAGCGGCAGGTCGAAGGTCACGATGGCGGAACCAAAGTCGGCCCGGTCGCCGAAGCGGGCGCCATAGTCCAGCTCGAGACTCCAGGCGGGTTTATAGGCTTCGTGTGCAAGGGCGACCGACGTGCCGGCCTGCGCCTCGCGGTTCTTCGATGCCATCAGGCTGGGGTGGTTGGCCACAGCATCTTCGATCTGGGCACCTGCGGGCAGGGTTGGCGACGGCAGGGCGCCAGGCATGGGTTGGCGTTCTGCGGCAGCCTGCCCGATGAAACGGGCAAGGCCCGCGACCGCGCGTTCCCGGTCCTGCACCGCGCTCGCCAATCGGTCGTCCAACAGCGCGATTTCCAGTTCGGTGCGGTAGATGCGTTCCAGTGCCGCGCCACCTGCGGCTGCGAAGCTGCTTTCCTGCTGGGCCTTCAGCCCTTCAAGCTGGGCACGCACCTTGGTGAGTTCCTGCTCAGCGATATAGCTATAGCGCGCTTCATGCCAGGCGGCGGTAACCGCGCGGGCAATCAACAGGCTCTGGGCATCGGCTTCGGCGCGCATTTCGGCAGCCTTTTCCTGTTCGGTTGCCGCCATCAGGCTGCGGGTATGGCCGCGCGGGAAGCTTTGCCGCACGCCAAGCCGCAACTGGGTCATGGCCTCGCGGTCAAGCGACAGGTTATCCAAAGGCAGGTTGGCGACACCGACACTGACCATCGGGTCCGGCAGGGCACCGGCGGCGATGGCGGCATCCAGCCGCCCGGCCGCCCGTTCGGTATAGCGTGCAACCGAAGGGTCGGTGCGGCCAAGGGCAAGGTTCAGCGCTTCATCAAGCGACAGGGGGCCTTCGGCACGCACGGGCGTGGCGGCAAAGGCAAGGGCAATCCCCAGAAGGGGTGCGAATTTCCAGGTCATGGCAAATTCCTGATCAAAACATCATACATGGCGGCGGCAATTGCCGCGCACCGGCTGTCGGTCGATCAGGCGTTGGGCGGTGGGGTATGGTGGGTGGGCATAACGGCAACCAACCGCGCCACGCCTTCGGCCTTCAGGTCCACACGAAACAGGGGCATGCTGGTATCGGACTCTGTGCTCAGGGTGGCTGCAACGGCGTGGTTGATGTCCTTGCAGCAGTCGGGCAGGTCTTGCTCGCCCTTCATCGGGTCGCAGGGCGTATGCTGGCCCGCGTCCATTGGCTCGTGTCCCATGGCGGCATGCATGGCGGCCATCCTGGCCTCGTCGCAACAGGGCATGGCGCTGGCGCCCGCTGCAGGTTGCTGCAGGGTCATCAGGCTGAATGCCAGAAGCACAAGGCCAAGCATATGTCGGACACGTTTCATGGCGCGAGCTTAACACCGGCCTGCGCGCCGGGGTCAAGAAATATATGGCACACAAAGCCGTGCTTGGGGCGTGTGAAGCCGTGTGGCAGGCGCCCGCGCGCGGCCCAAACAGTAAATTGACAGCGCTGTCTTTAGAGGTTAAAGACAAGGCGGAAGGAATGGGGAAGGGATATCGCTCAAGGATCGGCCAGCGGCCGTTTCGTGTATCCTGTTCGCCTGAGGATTGACCTGATCGGCCGCAAGGCCTGTTGGCGTAAAGGGTAGAAGATGAGCGGTGATCAGACCTGCATCGTGGCAGATATTGGCGGAACCAACGGTCGCTTCGGCGTGGCGCGTTTCACGGGTGCGGGTAAACCTGTCATCGAGAATGTAAGGGTGTTTTCATCCGGCGAGCATGAAGGCCTGGCCGCGATGCTGGACCATTATGTGCGTGGCCTTGAAGGCCCGCACCCCAAGGTGGCCAAACTGGCGATCGCCGGCCCGACCACAGCGCGCGAAGGCTTCCTCACCAACCTTGGCTGGTCTGTTTCCTCGGACGAGCTCGAAAAAGAATTCGGCTTCACCGAAGCCCTGCTGCTCAATGATTTTGGCGCGCTGGCCCGCGCCTGCCTGTATCTGAATGCCGGCACCGATTTCATCAGCCTGAAGGACGGCAAGCTTGAAGCCAAGGGGCCGATCTCGGTCATGGGGCCGGGCACCGGTTTTGGCGCCGCCTTGCTGGTGCCATCGAACGATGGCTGGATCACGGTGTCGACCGAAGGCGGTTATATGGCCTTCGCGCCGTCGACCCGGCTTGAGCATGACCTGACCGAGCATCTGAAGGCAGAGCTTGGTTATGTCTGTGTCGAATATCTCCTGTGCGGTGAAGGACTTGCGCGCATTCACCGCTTCCTGGTCGATTATGGTGGCAGTGGCAACCGCGCCCTGCCGCCCGCCGAAATCTCGCGCCTTGCGGCCATGGGGGGGGCGCCTTCCTGCACCCGTGCGGTACAGCTTTTCCTGGCGGTTCTCGGCAGCGTGGCGGGCGACCTTGCGCTCGCGCACGGCGCCACGGGCGGCGTGTTCCTGGGTGGCGGCATCCTGCCCAAGATCGCCGATATGGTGGCGCCCAGCGACCTCCTGCGCCGTTTTGTCGCCAAGGGGCCGATGTCGCCTTACCTGGACCGTATCCCGGTCCGGCTGATCACCGCCAACAATACGGCGCTCATCGGCGCGGCTGTCGCCTAAGTTCAGGCAATCAAAGCCCTTTCCAGAAGTATATCGTGCGGCAGGCGTTCGGTTGACCCGCCGAACGCCAGTGCGGGCGCAACCATGCGCGTGCGGATGAAGGCGTCCGCAAGGTCCGGGCGCGGGCCTGAAAGCAGGGCCCCGGCCTGAAGGGTGAGCGCCAGTTTTTCCGCAAACGCGCGCATGCCGGCTTCGCCCTGCGCCAGAAACGCCTTCGGGTTCAACAGCTTGTCGGTGGCGGCATCAAGGGTTGCATCCGCGCCCTTGTGGACCAGCAGCCGTTTCTGCAGGGCGGCCAGTACCGGCGGCGCCATCAGCGCGCGCTGGATATCAAGCGCGATCACATTGCCCGAGCCTTCCCAGATGGAATTCAAGGGCGACTGGCGATAGAGCCGCGGCATGCCGGTTTCTTCGACAAAACCAACCCCGCCATGGCATTCCATGGCTTCGTAGGCGACCGCCGGCGCGCGTTTGCAGATCCAGTATTTGGCCACGGGCGCCAGGATTCGCGACAGCATGGCCGCGTCTTCATCACCCAGATGGGCAGCATCAAACGCAGCGGTTTCTTCAAAGAGAAGCGCATAGGCGGCTTCGCATTCAAGCGCCATGTCCGTCAGAACGGACTGCATAAGCGGTTGATCGATAAGCTTTTTCTGGAACGCGGACCGGCCTGTGGCATGGTGCGCCGCCAGCGCCGTGCCGATGCGCATGTTCGCCGCCGAGCCCGCCGCGCAGTCAAGCCGGGTATGATGCACCATGTTGATGATGGTCTTCACGCCCCGGCCCGGTTCACCGACCCGGCGCGCCCAGGCATGGCGATATTCGATTTCGCTGGAGGCGTTGGATTTGTCGCCCATCTTGTCCTTGAGGCGCTGGATTTCCATGGCGTTGCGGCTGCCATCCGGGCGCCAGCGCGGCACCAGGAAACAGGAAAGCCCCGCGTCCTCATAGGCCAAAGTCAGGAAGCCGTCGCACATGGGCGCGGAACAAAACCATTTGTGGCCAATGAGTTGCACCTCATCGTCGCTGCCAGGCATGGCAATGGCGCGGGTCGAATTGGCCCGCACGTCAGAGCCGCCCTGCTTCTCGGTCATGGCCATGCCCATGGTGGCGCCGCGCTTTTCGCTGAGCGGCCGCACCGCGGGGTCATAAATACCGGACGTGACCGCCGGCAGCCAGGATTCCCTAGTCCAATCATGGGCTTGCAAGACCGCCCCCACCGCATAGGTCATGGACATGGGGCAGGTGACCCCGGCGTCGGCCCAGGTCATCAGGGTCATGAGCGCGATATGGGCCGTGTGGCCGCCCGCAGGCGCCGTCCAGGCCACCGAACTGGCGCCCGCCGAAAGCCCCATATCCATAAGTTTATGATAAGACGGGTGAAATTCCACCTCGTCGATACGGTGGCCATAGCGGTCGAACGGCGTCAGCTTGGGCGGATTCTCGTTGGCGAGCCGGCCGTGTTCACGCGCTTCTTCACACCCTACGGTTGATCCAAACTGTTGCAGATGCGACAAAAGCCCGTCAAAACCGCCCCCGGAACTGTTGCATGCCGCAACAGTTTGGAACGCCCGTGCAACATAATCGCGCGCGATGGCGTCGCCCGAAAATACATTGCGGTCGCCGAACGGGGTCGGCTGGTTCATCACCTCATGGGTCGCGAGCTGGCTGCGGGGGTCGCGGGGCGTCGGCATGGCAAAATCCTTCTGTTCGCTGGGCCCATGGGGCCATAGCCTTAAGGTCGGCCCCCAACCGGTAAAGTCAAGCAACCGCATCCGGTGCAGGCCACTGGAAAATGCGGCTGGATTTGTTAGACTGGGCGCGGAAGGAACGGCATGCAGGCCGGGCCCCGGCGCCATAAGTCGCGGCAGCCATGGGGCTTCCGGATTGCAGCCATTGGCATAACCGATAGATAGGTCGCGATAAATTCGCTTTTCAAGAAGTGGCCCGGTCGAGTAGGTGGCCCGGCAAGTGCATTGCGCAGGCGGGGCTGCGGGCGGTGAGCCGTGACCCGACCCGGTGCATCAGTATCCGGAAACATTGAGGAACAGAGACAGGTGCGTCGGGCCCGGTGGGGGTGCCATGCACCAGGGGGGCCGGGGCAATTGCCCGATGGCGGCCCGGCAACGGAGAGCAGAATCCGCCCTATGAAATCGAAACTGATCATTGGATGGCGCGAATGGGCAGGGCTGCCCGACTTTGGTATCGGCGCCATCAAGGCCAAGATCGACACCGGCGCCAAAACCTCGGCGCTGCATGCGTATGGCGTGAAGACAAAGATGATAGACGGCCGCCTGTGGGCCGAATTCAGGGTGCATCCGGTGCAGAAACACCGGCGGCCCGAAGTGAAATGCCTGGCGCCCGTTGTGGGTGAACGGCTGATCAAAAGTTCAAACGGCCATACCGAGCTTCGGCTGGTGGTGGCGACAAAGCTGACCCTTGGCCCCTTCACCCGCTTGGTGAAGCTGAGCCTGACCAATCGGGACGAAATGGGGTTCCGCATGCTGGTCGGGCGCGAGGCGCTCAAGGGCCGCTACATTGTTGACAGTGCGCTCTCCTATGCCATGGGCGAAGAACCGGGGCCGGGCGGGCAAGAGGAAAAAGAAGGCAAAGCCTGATGGAAGAAAAAAACGGCAAACTGCGCATCGCGATCCTGACCCGGAACGCCAACCTGTATTCGCACCAGCGCCTGATGGCGGCGGCGCGCGAACGCGGGCATGAAATCGACGCGATCGACACCCTGAAGGTTTATATCAACATCGCCTCGCACCGGCCCGAAGTGCGCTACAAGGGCGAGGTGCTGGATGGCTATGACGCCGTGATCCCGCGGATCGGCGCGTCGATCACCTTTTTTGGCACCGCCGTCCTCAGGCAGTTCGAGATGATGGGGGTATACCCCCTGAACGAATCCGTGGCGATCAGCCGCTCGCGCGACAAGCTCAGGAGCTTCCAGCTCCTTTCCCGCAAGGGCGTGGGCCTGCCGGTCACCGCCTTTTCGCACGGCACGTCGGAAGCGGATGATTTGCTCGACATGGTCGGTGGCCCGCCCGTGGTGATCAAGCTTCTGGAGGGCACCCAGGGTGTGGGTGTGGTACTGGCCGACACGCGCGATGCCGCACGCTCGATGATCCAGGCGTTCGGCAAGCTGAAGGCCAACATCCTGGTGCAGGAATATATCAAGGAAGCCAAGGCGCAGGACATCCGCGCCCTGGTGGTGGGCGACAAGGTGGTGGCCTCGATGATGCGCAAGGGTGCCGAAGGCGAGTTCCGTTCGAACCTGCACCGGGGCGGCAGTTCGAAACCCATCCGCATCACGCCCGAAGAACGCTCGACCGCCGTGCGCGCCGCGCGGGCCATGGGGCTGAATGTCGCCGGTGTCGACATGCTCCGCTCCAACCACGGGCCGGTGATCATGGAAGTGAACAGCTCGCCGGGACTCGAGGGCATCGAAACCGCGACCGGCATCGATGTCGCCGGCAAGATCATCGAATTCATCGAAAAAAACGCCCGCCACGGCCGCACCAAAACCAAAGGCCGCGGCTGACGACCGCAGGGCTGGTGCCTGCTGGTGCCGGCCGCAACTCCCCCCAACCCCGCTCGGGCTGAGCCTGTCGAAGCCCAGGATGGCGGGCGCGGAGTTTGCCGGTACAGTCTCCGCCCTGCATCCTGCCCTTCGACAAGCTCAGGGCGAACGGTGGGGCAAGATCGGGGACGTTTAGACACCAGCCAAACCACCCTGTCATTCCGGGGCTTGACCCCGGAATCCATACGGCTTTGCCCGAAACGCCTGCGCGCCCGGTCTGGCCGGGTTATGGATGGCGGGATCAAGTCCCGCCATGACAGCGAGGAGGTGGCCGGCGCACCCGACACCATACTTGTGCCCTGCACACCCACACCGTTCGGGCTGAGCCTGTCGAAGCCCGGGATGGCGGGCTCGGGGGTGCCGGTACAGTCTCTGCCCTGCATTCTGCCCTTCGACAGGCTCAGGGCGAACGGTGGGGCAAGATCGGGCAAGGTTGGGCTCAAACCTTGCAGATACAGTGTCATTCCGGGGCCCGACCCCGGAATCCATACGGCTTTGCCCGAAACGCCTGCGCGCCCGGTCTGGCCGGGTTATGGATGGCGGGATCAAGTCCCGCCATGACAGCGAGTGGGTGGCAGAAGTCTCCGCCCTGCACACCCACACCGTTCGGGCTGAGCCTGTCGAAGCCCGGGATGGCGGGTGCGGCGTTTGCCGGCACTGTCTCCGCCCTGCATTCTGCCCTTCGACAGGCTCAGGGCGAACGGTGATGTGTGGGGGCGGTGGCGCAGGCGAACGGTGATGTGCGGGGGCGGCAGTGTCCGGCCCCCCTCACCCGACTGCGGCCGGGGCGCGCTGGCGCTTGCCGGGCCTGCGTATCCCTCTCCCCCCGCGGGGGAGAGGGCGGGGAGAGGGGGCTTTGTTTTGGCCCCACGGTGCCCCTTGCCAAGGCGTGCAAAATCGCCCACCCTGCAAACCGTTGTTCGGCCTCGAATTTTGGCCGGTATATCGCTGTTTTTTTTGTGCGAGGGGCATTTTCATGGCGGTCAGGGAAGCATTCACGATTGCGGGGCACAGCATTCCGGCGGGCCGGCGCGAATCCTTTTCGCTCACCCTGCCGGGCCAGTCCCGCTACACGCCCTTGGCGATGCCCGTGCATGTGGTGCATGGGCGCGGGCACGGGCCGGTCTTGTGTGTTTCCGCCGCCATTCACGGGGATGAGATCAACGGCATCGAGATTATCCGCCAACTCCTCAAGCAAAAGGCGCTCAGCCGGCTCAGGGGCACCCTCATCTGTGTGCCGGTGGTCAACATGCATGGCTTCCTGAACCACACCCGCTACCTGCCGGACGGGCGCGACCTGAACCGGGCCTTTCCGGGCTCGGAACATGGTTCGCTCGCCTCCCGGGTCGCCAACGTGTTCCGGCGCGAGATTATCGACCGGGCCGATTATGGCATCGATTTGCACACGGGTGCGAACCACCGCACCAACTTCCCGCACATCCGCGCCAACATGAAGGACGAAGAAACCGCTCGGCTCGCGCGTGCCTTCAACACGGCGGTGATCGTGAACGCCAACCTGCGCGACGGTAGCTTGCGCGGCTATGGTGTCGAAAAAGGCAAACCGATCCTTCTGTATGAAGCTTCGGAAGCGCTCAGGTTCGACGACATGGCGGTGCGCGCCGGTGTGCGCGGCATCCTCAATGTGCTGGCAGGCGTGGGCATGATCAAGCGCGAACAGAAACGCCGCCCGCATGTGACCGTGGAAGCCGAAGCCTCGCACTGGATCAGAAGCGAACAGTCCGGCATTTTGCGCTCGCCCATCCAGCTCGGGCGCCGCGTGCGCGCGGGCGACACACTCGCCTATCTTTCCGACCTGCTGGGCGACGACGAAAGCGAGATCAAGGCCCGCGAAGACGGCGTGGTCATCGGTCGCACCAACCTGCCCATCGTCAACGAAGGCGATGCCCTGTTCCACATCGCCGAATTCGCGGACGCGGCGCACGCGCGGAAGACCGTGAAGCGGTTCGAAGCCTCGCTCGAAGGCCTGGGCGAGGGGGATTATCCGGTATGAGGGGACGGCAATTGAGCGTCCGGCGCATCAGCGCGATTTTCCTGGGGCTGTTTGTCATGCTGACGGCACCAGTGTTTGCAGCAGGCGGCCCCTATGTCAGTTATCCGGCGGTCGGGCGCACCTTTTCGGTATCCCAGAACGAACATACGGGTTACGAGGCGCTGCTCAAACGCGCGATGCAGGCCCCGGCGGGCGACGAAGCCTTGCGCGCCGAACTTGAAGCCCGGCGCAACGAACTGCCGCCGATTTTCCTCTATTATCTTGCCGAACATACCTTTGCCTCTGACCCGCAGGCGGCGCTGGAATGGTATTGGCTTGGCCATATGCGGGCCCGCATGGATGCGATCCTGTGTGCCGATACCACGGCGGCGCAGGGCGTTAGGTACCTGCCGGCTGCGGCCAAAAGCGTTGTTGCCTATACCCGCACGCATCCGAAGGAATCGGGCGAAGCCGGCAAGCGCGTGCTGGCGCGCGACGACCTGCGCGACGGCGAGGCGTCACCCTGGTGGATTTGTGTGCATGGCATGCGGGCGATGAACAGTGCGCTCCAGAACCAGCTCAAGAAATCCATGACCGCGGAAGAACGCAGACAGCTCGGCATCCCTGATGGCGCGCTGCAGGAAGCGCCTGCGCCCTGGCTCAGGGACGAAGCCGATGTGGTGCCGGATTATGAAAAGCTGTTCGCCGGGGCGCGCCAGAATTTCGACAGCCTGACCGCCCCCATGGAGGAAAAAACACCCAGCCTGCAGCCGGCGATGGCGCCGGAGGTGGTCCTCAGGGGTGTGAATGTGGCGAAGCTCTATTGGGGTGCCGGAAATCAGTTGGTTTTCCTGACGTCCGTGCCGCGTGCCGCGAACCGCTTGATGGTGTGGGACGGCAAGGAAACGACCATGATTGCCGATGATGTGCTGGGCGAGAATGTTTGTGCGGCGGGCGGTTATGTTTCCTACCAGCGGCAAATGCCGCGCCCTGAAGGCGAGAAACCAAAATTCGACCGCACGCGCCCGAAGGAACTGTATTACAAACAGGGTCGGCCGGGCAGCTATATGTCCGAAAAGTCCTTCACCTATACGGAAACCATGGTTGCGCGCGGTGGCTATCAGACCCAGATGATGCGCACCGGCGCCTTCGCCAGTTGGGGCCAGAGCTCGCTCACCTGCCAATGGTTTCATTATGAAGGCGACGCCGATCTGCCGTCGAACGCCAATTCGGTCAGCCAGCTTGGCCGCGACCTGGGCTTCCTGGAATCGAGCGGCGGCACCTACCATTATGCGCCCGGCACCCTGAAGGCGGTGAAGATTTCCGACACCGACTATCCGCTGGCCTGCATGAAATACCTGCCCTTCATGGACGCCTTCCAGATGGTGGCCTGTCCGATCAGCTATGTATCGGTGCGTGGCGCCAACGAAAATGACGCGCTGTTGCCGGTGGCGCTCCTGACCCTGGGTCCCGATGGTCCCAAGGTCACGACGACCGATATTGCACGGATTGACGGCGAGCGCGGCCAGACCCAGACCCTGGTCACCAAAGCCGGCATCATCCGGCGCATGCCGTCCCGCTACACCCCCGTGGGGCCGAAGCCGGGTGGTTTCTACCTGATGCGTGACGGGGGTGCGGTCAAGATATGGGAGGGGTATCCCGCAGAATCCGACGTCGCCGACGATGGTTGTACCATCGCCTTCACGACAATGCCCCGCAACGAAAATGGCCAACCCGCGCCGGTGCAGGTCATGACCTGGGACGTCTGCAAGGCGCTTGACGGGCTGTAGGGGCAACCCCAATACCTCGTCATTCGCCGGCTTGATCGGCGAACCCATGATCGCGGGCTTATCCGCAGAGGGCTGTGTCCCTGGGCCCGCCGATCAAGTCGGCGGGTGACGAATATTGGGATTACCCCCTCAACCTTTCCACCGCCTTTTCCGCATCCTCCGGCACTTGCCGCCGGGCCACCGTGTTCAAACCCTCAAGCGCCAGGGCCATGACAGTTTCGTCGGCTTGTTCGGAGAAGGCGGCATAGGTGCGGTAGGAGAAGATGGGCGCGCCCGCGACGAGGGACAGGCGGCCGGCCTTCAGGTGCGGTTCGGCGATCCGGAGCGGGAAATAGCCGCTGGCCGGGTTTTCGAGCAGATATTCGATGCCCAGGGTGCCGACATCCAGGTGCAGGCCCGGCAGGGTCAGGTCCGGGAAATTCACGCTGTGGTCGGCGCGGAACTCGGGCCCCCAGTCGACATAGACATAGCCTTTGGGCGGCAGGGCCGGGGTGTCGCTCGCGGCTTCCGATGACACCATCACCAGATGTTCCTCGAACAGTTGGGTGATGCGGATGCCGGGCCGCGCATCGGGGCGGTAAAGGATGGCGAGGTCGATGATGCCGCTGTTCAGCCGTTCCATCAGGATGGTGCTGGCCGCCGCCATCTGGGTGCGGATGGCGATCTGGGGCGCGCGCTCGCGCATCCACGGCAGGAACGCCAGTACATAACCGTCCCACAGGCTGGGTTGCGCGCCGATGGTAATGGCGGCTTCATGGCCTTCGGGCAGCGCGATTTCAAGCTTGGCCTGTTGCCAGATTTTCAAAAAGGCGCGCGCGTGTTTCTGGAACTGGCGCCCGGCGGGGGTGAGGGCCGCGCCGGCCTTCGAGCGCTCGAACAGGGTCTGGCCCAACTGCTGTTCCAGCACCTTGATGCGCATGGAAACGGTGGATTGTGTGACATAGATTTTGTCGGCTGCGGCGACGAAGCTGCCGGTGTCCACCACCGCGAGGAAGGTGCGCGCGTGTTCGATATCCATGGCCGGCCCTTTCGTGTGCTTTGTCCCGATGGCCAAGGCTGGTGGGGCAACCGGGTGTCGCTGTCGATGACCCCAGATATATCGGTTTTATCGGCGCTTGCCATCAGAAAACGGTATGGATGGGGTGGGGCCCCGTGTCTCTGACCCCTCACCCAGCCCCCCCTCACCCGACTGCGGCTAGGGCGCTGGCGCGCCAAGCCTTCGTTTCCCTCTCCCCCACGGGGAGAGGGTCAGGGAGAGGGGGTCAGGCCGCGGCCTCCGTGGCCTCTGCCGCTTCCACCGCCTCTGCGGCCTTCACCGTCGCGCGGCGGAAGAAATAGAGGGTGACCAGGATGGCGCTGATCGGCACCAAGGACAGGTAAAAGGCGGTCTGGCCGCCCATCAGGCCGAACACCTTGCCGGTGATCAGCGAGCCCGTGGTGCCGCCGAGCGCGGAGAAAATGACGATCAGCCCGGTCATGGCCGCATGCTGGTGTTTGGGCAAGGCCGACAGCACCGCCGAATTGATCGCCGGGTAGATGGGCGCCATGAAAAGGCCGATGAGCGGAAAGATGAAAGCGGCCACAGGTGCCGTGCCCCAGCTCATGTTCTCCTGCGCCGCAACACCGCTTGCAAGCGGCAGCACGAGGATGACAAGCGCCGCCATGGCCAGAAGGCAGACGTTGAGGACCGGATACCAACTGAAACGCGCCATCACCGCCCCCGCGCTCAGCCGCCCGATGGCGATGGCAAGCGGGAAGATCACCGCGCCCGTCTGGATGCTCATGTCCGCGGGCATCATCAAGACTTCCTTGTTGAAGGTCGGCAGCCAGGTGCCGATGCCCTGTTCGATGAGCACATAAAGAAAGACACTGAGGATGAACACGCCCACCAGGGGCCGCGCCGCCAGCTTCAGCATGCCGAAGAAATCCTCGGCTGCGCTTGTGGGTTTGGCCTGGTGGCCTTCGTGCTCGTCAATCGGCGTGACGGCAAACACAAGCAGGCTGAAGACGGACAGGGCCGACAGCACCCAGTAAACATTCAGCCAGCTCTGGCTTTTGGGGTCGGCGGCGTCGACAAAGGCGCCGAACAGCACACCGCCACACAGAACGCCGATCATGAACATGCCTTCAAGCACATTCATGGTGCTCGCATGTTCGCGCCGGTCGTTGGTGATCAGCCCCACGGTCGCGAACACGGACACTTTCACAAGTGCGAACGATACCCCGGTCGCCAGGAACATCAGCTTGGTGGTCAGGAACGAGGGCACGATGGGCTGTGCGGCTGCGGCCACCGCAACGATGGCCAGCCCCAGCATCATGGCGCGCCGGAAACCGAGGCGCGGCAGGAACGAGGCGACCAGGAAGGACACCGCGGCAATCGACAGGTCCTTGAAGGCTTCGAGGATCGCGGCATCAGAATGCGCCAGGTCGTAATTGCTCATGACCTGCAGGATCACGGTGCCGACGCTGTTGAGTAAGATCGCGAAGACAAAATAGATCAGGAACAGCGAAAACTTGATCCGCCAGTTATGCATGTGCTTGTCCTTCCCACACTGCGGGGCCATGGTCAGGCCCCATAATGGGTCACAGGCACCGGCGCGCAAGCACCGGGGATGACCCCTCACTTCCCGGCGACCATAATATCTTTATTGCAATCGATTGCAAGAACGATATTATGAGGGGCGAGTCTGTTGCCGAAGGGATGGGGAGAAGCTCATGCGCAAGCATGGAACAAAAGCGCCGCAGTTTGCGGCCGACAAATGGCGCGTTGAGGAAACGGCGTTCGACGCCGACAGCCTTGCTGTAGCCGAATCCCTTTTTGCCCTGGCGAACGGGTATGTGGGCACACGCGGCACGTTCGAGGAAAAGCTGGCGGACGGTATGCGCTCGGTTGAAGGCACGTACCTGAACGGCGTCTATGTGCGCGAAGAAATCCATTATGACGAAAGCGCCTTCGGTTTCGCGACCCACAATAACAAGATGATCCTGGTGCCGAACGGCAAACAGATCGATATCTCGGCGGGCGGTGAAGCCTTTGTGCATGGCGCCAGCCAAGTGGAAAACCACAGCCGTGCGTTCGACATGCAGGCCGGCCTTTTGGCGCGCGCCCAGCGCTGGCGCCTCGCGTCCGGCAAGGCGCTCGATATCAGGACCCGCCGCATCGTGTGCCTGAAGCGCCAGAACCTGATGGCCATCGACTATGCCGTCAGCTCGGTCGATTATACCGGCAAGGTGACCCTGTCGGCCGGTCTGGACGCAGGCTATGGCGGTACCGCGCGCGGCGGCGACCCGCGGGCGGGCGAGATGTCGATCCGGCATTGTCTGATCCGGGAAAATGCGGCGGCGGACGCGGGCGGCAGCCTGTTCCGGCATATGGTGCGCGACAGCGACACCCGCATTGTCACCGCCTGCCGGCACACACTTTCGGGGGCCGTGGCCGACAGCCAGCCGGTGATCGACAGCCATTATGGCGGCGCGCGCATCAGCTTCGACATCGAACCCGGCCAGACCGTGACCTACACCAAATATGTCTGGTACGGCCATGGCGGTGCGGCCGAAGGCGCCGACCTTGAGGCGCGCGCGGTGGCGGACCTTGCCGTGGCGGAAGCCGACGGCTTCGATACCCTGATCGCCGAACAGGCGGAGGCCGTGGCGCATTTCTGGCGTTCGGCCGATGTGGCCATCTCTGGCGCACCGGGGGTCGAACAGGGCATGCGCTTCAACATGTTCCACCTGTATCAGTCCGCCGGGCGCAACGGCCAGTGCAGCATCGCCGCCAAGGGCCTCACCGGCCCCGGTTACGACGGCCATTATTTCTGGGACACCGAAATCTATATCGTGCCGTTCCTCAGCTACACCTGCCCCGAAGTGGCGCGCAGCCTTCTGGAATATCGCGCCGGCAAGCTGGACCAGGCACGGGCCCGCGCGCGGCAGATGGCGCACAAGAAGGGCGCGCTGTTCCCCTGGCGCACCATCGGCGGCGAAGAATGTTCAAGCTTCTTCCCGGCCGGCACGGCGCAATATCATATCAATGCCGCCATCGCCTATGCCGCGCTTCAATATTATGCCGTGTCCGGCGACTGGGATTTCATCGAAACATCGGGCGCCGAGCTTTTGTGCGAAACCGCGCGGGTATGGCTGGAACTCGGCCATTTTTCCGAACGCAAGGGCGGGAAATTCTGCATTCATGAAGTGACCGGCCCGGACGAATATTCCGCGATGGCCGACAATAATTTCTATACCAACGCCATGGCGCGCCATCATCTGGAAGGCGCCGCGCGCGTGGCTGCCGAGATGCAGGACCGCGCGCCGGATGCGTTTGGGGCGCTGGCCGACCGTCTTGGCCTTGCCGCCGACGAAGTGGCCAACTGGGCCCGCGCGGCGGAACTGATGCACCTGCCTTATGACGCGGCCCTTCAGGTGCATGCGCAGGACGAAATGTTCCTCGAACGCCCGAAATGGGACTTTGACGGCACGCCGGCGGACAAATATCCGCTTCTTCTGAATTTCCACCCGCTGGTGATCTATCGCCATCAGGTGCTGAAGCAGGCGGATGTGGTGCTGGCCATGGTGCTGCTGGCGGACCGGTTCACTGAAGATGAAAAGCGCCGCAACCTGGCTTATTACGAGCCGCTGACCACCCACGACAGCACCCTGTCGGCCTGCATCTATGCGGTCGCCAACGCCGAGGTGGGCAGCCGCGAACGCGCCTTCGACTTTTTCGAAGAAACCTACCGCATGGATCTCGAGAACCGGCACGGCAACACATCGTATGGTGTGCACACCGCCTGCATGGCCGGGTCCTGGATGGGGCTGGTGTATGGGTTCGCCGGCATGCGGCTGGTGGGCGGGCAACTCAGCTTTCGGCCCTACCTGCCCGGCGGCTGGGACGATTTCAGCTTCCATCTCGCCTTCCGGGGCCGGCGCCTGAAGGTCACCGTGGGCGCGGATACGACCCGCTATGAAGTTGTCTCGGGGCCGGCGCTTGAGCTCATGCACAAGGGGCAGGCGCTCAGCCTTACCCCCGGCATGGCGTCAATCCTGCCCAACTGATTGTCACTTAAACCAGGGACCAGAGCCATGGCATTCCAGGCCTGCATTTTTGACCTCGACGGTGTGATCACCGACACGGCGCATTATCATTATCTGGCTTGGAAGCGGCTGGCCGAAGGGCTGGGCATCCCGTTCGACGAGGAAGATAACCACCAGCTAAAGGGCGTCGGGCGCATGGAATCGCTCGCCTATATCCTTGACAAGTCTGACCGGGTGTTTGACCAGGCCGAACGTGAACTGCTGGCCGCCAAGAAGAATGATGACTATAAACAGTTGATCCGGTCCATCAGTGCCGACGACCTGTTGCCCGGCATCATGCTGGCCTTCGACTGGCTGGATACCCGCGGCCTGAAAATCGGCCTCGCGTCCGCCAGCAAAAACGCGGGCGAGGTGATCCGCAGCCTCGGCATCGAAGGGCGCTTCCATTATGTCGCTGACGCCGCCCTGATCCCGCGCGGCAAACCGGCGCCTGATATCTTTTTGGATGTCGCCAATGCCTTCGGCATCGCGCCTGAACAGTGCATCGGTGTCGAAGACGCCGCCGCCGGCGTCACCGCCATCAAAGCCGCCGGCATGACCGCCATCGGCATCGGCGAGAAAACCATCCTCGGCCACGCTGACCTCGTGCTGCCGGATACCGCCGACCTCGCCGACAAAGGCCTGGCGAAACTGGTGGGATGAGGGGCAGGCTGCCGCCATCCTGGACCCGCCGATCAAGTCGGCGGGTGACGATGTGGGTAAACCAAGCATCAGAAGAATTCGTCATGCGCCGACTTGATCGGCGCATCCAGCATCTCGGATGTCAGGTAAGTTATGCGCGATTTTGTGAAACCCTTGGTGACATTCGAATATTTCGCAATTAGCCTGGCGCCATGGCCAATGATCCATGGACAGATACCGAGAATGATCTGATCGTCGCGGACTATTTCGCGATGTTGGCCAAGGATTTATCCGGCCAGTCCTATAGCAAATCAGAGCATCGTAGACAGTTGCAGCCTTTGCTTCAGGGTCGTAGCGAAGGTTCGATAGAGTTCAAGCATCAGAATATCAGCGCTGTGCTGATGGGCGGTGGCGAACCTTGGATTTTGGGCTACAAACCGGCCGGAAATTTTCAAGCCAGTCTTGAGGACGCGATTGTGCGTTTCCTTGAGAGAGCGCCAGTCTGGAATTTCCATCAAGCTGGAACCGCAAAGGCCCCTAAGGTACATGATGGCGCTTCGCTCTTTATCGGGGCCGCACCAACCCTAAGCAACCAACCCACTCCAGAAAATATCGAACAGATGCGCCGCATCGCCCGGAAGTTTGACCCCGCAGGCCGCGATGCCCGCAACCGCGCCCTTGGGCGTGCGGGCGAGGAGTTGGTACTGGAATATGAACGCGCGACCCTTACAAATTCCGGACGTGGTGATCTGGCAAAGCGCCTTCGCTGGGTGTCGGATTTGGACGGCGATGGGGCTGGCTACGACATTGCCAGCTTCGAACCTGACGGTCGGCCCCGGCTTATCGAAGTCAAGACGACAAAAAGCGGCTGGAACTGGACGCCGTTCCATATTACCCGCAATGAGCTTGCGGTTGCTGACGAGCGCCGAGATGAATGGTGCCTCGTCCGTGTTTGGGATTATATGCGGGAGCCAAAGGCGTTTGAGCTCAGGCCGCCGCTTGACCGACATGTATCGCTGACCGCTACGAACTTTCAGGCAAGTTTTCAGTAGGTGGCGTTGATTCCCTAGGCCGCACCGCACGACTGGCGGATGATGGTTTCGGTGGGCATGGCCTTTCGCCGATTGCCGGGCGTGATTTGTGCCTGTTATAAGGGTGCATGTCTGCAACCGGGGGGTGGGGCGATGATGCGATATCTTGTGGTGCTGGTTCTTGGGCTGTGCTGGTGTGCCGGTGCCTATGGCGCCGAACCTTTTGAAAGCAAAATCGAGATCGGCACGCAATATTCGCTGAACTCGGCCCTTCTGGGCGAAGGTGACTTGCGGTATTCCGTGTCCCTGCCGGAAAGTTATGATTCTGTCGGCGCCAATGCGACCTATCCGGTCATTTATGTGCTAGACGGTTACCTGACCCAGTTCGAGACCGTGCGCGCGGCAGCGCTTGCCAACAACAAGATGGGGTCACTGGTGCCTGAGGCCATTGTGGTCGGGCTGCCAAGCCCGAACCGGGTGCGCGACTATACGCCGGTCCATTCCCTGAAAAACAGTGACGGTACCGATGCCCCCTTTCTGGAAGACAGTGGCGGTGCCGAAGCCTACCGGCGGCACCTTCGGGAAGAATTGTTGCCGTTGATCGAGGCCAAATACCGCACGAAACCCTATCGTGTGTTGGTCGGCCATTCCTTTGGCGGCTTGTTTGCGATCCATGACATGCTGTCTGCCGATCCTCTGTTCGAGGCGTATATCGCAATTGACCCGTCGCTTTGGTACGCGGGTGGCCTGTTGCTTGATGAAGCCCGCAAGGCAGCGGCATCCCCGGCGTTCAAGGGCGGCTTCTACATGTCCTATATCCCGCATCCGGAGGACGCTGGCAGCGAGGGTCGGGTCATTGACTTCCTGGCTTTGATTGAGGCTTTGGGCGGCGGGGCCATTCGGACCCGCCAGCAATTTTTTGAACATGAATCCCATCAGTCGGTGCAGTTCGTCAGTTACCATGAAGGTTTGCGGCATGTTTTTGAAGGTTATGCACCGCCCGGCATCGAAGCGGCGGCAAAGGACCCGGACCTGCTGTTCAGGCATTATGCCGACTATTCCGCGCGCATGGGGGTGGCGTTCGAGCCCGATCCTTTCTATGTGTCGGTTGTTGCCTATAATGCGCTTTATTATTACCGCTGGCTCGACAAGGCCGAGCAACTGTTCAAGGCCAACCTTGAGGCCCATCCCGGCATTTCAGGCGCCTGGAACGGGATCGCCGAATATTATCATGCCGCGGGGCGTGATGAGGACGCGAAAGCCGCGCTGCAGCATGCGCTCGAGCTGAACCCGGATGACGATTACGCCAAAAGCCTGATGGCCCGGTTCGGTTTTGAATAGCCAGCGCTAGGCCGCACCGCACGACTGGCGGATGATGGTTTCGGTGGGCATGGTGACATGGTCGATTTTTTCGCCGTTCAGCACCTTGATCAGGTTCTGCACCAACAGTTTACCGCCTTCGCGGATGTCCTGCTTGATGGTGGTGATGCTGGGGGTTGAAAACACGGCCAGCGGATTGTCGTCGAAGCCGACGATGGCGATGTCTTCGGGCACGCGGATGCCGCCTTCGGCGAAACGTTTCATCACGCCGAGCGCGATATTGTCGCTGACGCAGAAGATGGCGTCGCAGTCGGGGCCGTCCACCACCATGCGGGCGGCTTTTTCATAGCCGTCGGAGCGCGAGAAATCGGTCGGGATGACCAGCTTTTCTTCATAGGGCAGGCCGGCGTCGGCGAGCGCGTGCCTGTAGCCTTCCCAGCGGTGTTCCATTTCCGGGTGGCGGATGTCGCCCAGGAAGGCGATGCGCTTGCGACCGTTGCGGACAAGCAGGCTGGTGGCATCGTAGCCGCCCTGGCGGTTGTCGCTGCCGACGGTGAAATAATTATGGTCCTCGACCTCGGCACCCCAGACGATGAAGGGCGCGCCCGCGTCCGCCAGCCGGTCCAGCCGCGGGTCGTTGCGGCCCTGGCCAATGATGATCAAGCCGTCCGCGCGCATGGATTCGAGATAATAGGCATTCAAATCCGCCACATCGTGCGGGTTGGTCGAGAGAAGAAGGTCATAACCCTGGTGCGCGGCCTCGTCGGCGATGCTGCCCAGAAGCACCATCAGGAAGGCGTCAGATACCTCGTGGCCCCATTCGCGGTCGACCAGCAGCACAACGGCCAGGGTGTGGGTTTTCTTGAGGCGGAAGTTCCGCGCGGCGGCATTGACCTTGTAATTATGCTCGCGCGCGATTTCCTGAACCTTCAGGCGCGTCTTTTCATTGATCAAGGGACTATCCTTCAGCGACCGCGATACGGTCGCCTCCGACACGCCGGCGAGGCGTGCGATGTCCGCCATTGTCAGGTTCCTGTCCCTCTTCATAGCTCGGTAATATAGACCCGGGCCCCTCAAAGTCGAGAGATATTACCATTTTCTTGCAATCGATTGAAAATGTAGTTGCAATCGATTGCATTCGGGCGTAGCTCTTATGTGTCATCAGTGTCGCCATTGATTCGGTTCTTGGTCGGAGTCCGGGTTACAGGGAGCGGCGGCGCTGAAAACGGGAAACAATCCGCTATATAGGCGTGGGAGGGCCATGAACATGCGTTCATTCAACAAGAGTATGATTTCCACATTCGCGATGGCTGTTGCGCTGTCGTCGGTTTCTGCTGCGGCATACGCGCAGGACGAACAACAATCCACCGCTGCAGACGAAGGTTTTGAAGAGATCGTCGTCTTGGGCACCCCGGGCGGCGCCGGCGTCAAGAAACAGGATGCCAGCTTCGCCATCACCACCATGAATGCCGACACCATCGGCCTTGCCGGTGCCAAAAGCACCGCCGAGCTGTTCACGCTTGTGCCGGGTGTCTGGGCCGAAAGCTCGGGCGGTGTGGCCGGTGCCAACATCGACGTGCGCGGCCTGCCGGGTGGCGGTGACGCCCCGTTCGTGACCATGTCGATCAACGGCGCGCCGATTTACGGCACCGAAATGCTGTCCTTCTTCGAGCAAAGCTCGATCTTCCGGGTTGACGAAACCGTGCGTTCGGCGGAAGCCCTGCGCGGTGGCCCGAACGCCGTTTTCTCGAACGGCGAGCCGGGTGTGACCCTGAACTTCAACCTGAAAAAAGGCGGCGACACCACCGAAGGCCGGGTGAAATACTCGACCTCCGATTATGGCCTGCAGCGCGTTGATGCCGTGATGTCCGGCCCGATTTCGGACGGCCTTTATTACATGGTTGGCGGGTATGTGCAGAGCTCGGAAGGTATCCGCAGCGCCGAATTCAATTCTGAAAAAGGCAAACAGGTTACCGCGCAACTGACCAAGGTGTTCGACAATGGCGAGATCAATGTCTGGACCCGTGTCACCGACGACCATGGCCAGTGGTATCTGCCGCAGGCGCTGAACTCGGGCAACGACCTGGGCAGCTTCTCGCAGCTTGGCAACGCCACCCGCTTCCGCGAACTGCAGATCAACGCCAACGGCGACACCAAAACCTATGATTTCGCCGACGGTCGTGGCTGGGATGGTTCGGTTTCGGGCCTGAATGCCGACTTCGACCTGGGCGATGGCTGGCGTGTTCGCGACAATATGTCCTACACCAATGGCGACGCCAACACCTATGGCTTCGTGCCGGATGGTGGCGCGATCCAGGTTTCGGCCCTGGCCGGCGGCACGGCGACCACCGCGGGCGGCGAAACCCTGGCCGGCAGCGAATGGGTGCAGAACTATGGCCACTGGGTTGTGGAAAAAGCGCTTGAAAGCTTCACCAACGACCTCAGCCTGAACAAGATGGTCGGCGATCACGACGTGACCTTCGGCTATTATAAAGCCACCTGGTCGTCGGACGATTTCTGGACCATTGGCAACTTCATTCCGGTGCATAATGTCGCAAACGGCGACATGCTGGATGGCACCACCTGTACGGACCTGGCGGATGCCGGTTCCGGGTCGGGTTGCTGGGCGTATGGCATCCAGTCCGCCGGTGATGCCACCGCCGACGCGGTCTATTTCGCCGATAGCTGGCAGATGAACGAAGCCCTGCGCTTTGACGTCGGTGTGCGCCATGAATGGATCGACATCGACTATACCCTCGACAGCGGCCCCGGTTACCCGGACGGCGTGCGCGATATGGCCGTGAACCTGAAGGACAAGGCCTGGTCCTATACCGGCGCCGTGAACTATGACTTCAGCGACGACCTGGGTGTGTTTGTCCGTTATTCCAAAGGTTCGCTGTTCCCGCACTTCGACGATGTGCGCGAAAACAACCTGAACGTAAACGGCGTGAAGCAGCTTGAAGGCGGCCTGAAATATTCGAACGACTATTTCGGCATGTATGCCACGGCTTTCTATAACAAGAACGACAGCTTCTCGGCTGTGGTGGGCAGCGATGTGGCAGCCGCCGCGTTCAAGACCCGCGCCATCGGTGTCGAGCTTGACGGCCATGTAACTTATGACGCCTTCAACCTGTCGTTCATCGGTACCCTGCAGAATGCCAAGATCACTGACAGCACCACGGCGTCGGATATCGACAACACGGTCCTGCGCCAGCCGAAATGGCAGGTTCGCATTGCACCCAGCTATGACATCGCGATCGGCGATGCCACGGCAACGATTTATGGTGCCATCAGCCTGGTGGGCGACCGCTGGGGCGACAATGCCAACACCAACAAGCTCGAAGGTTACGAGAAGATCGATGCCGGTGTGCTCGTCAGCCTGCAATCCGGCCTGTTCTTCCAGGTCCATGCCGACAACCTGACCGACAGCGAAGGCCTGACCGAAAGCGATCCGCGCAGCGCCGCGGCGCCGAACGGTCGTGCGATCCTGGGCCGGTCGGTCAAATTCAGCATCGGGTACGACTTCTAAGCTCGTCGCGCCCGGGCGGGCGGCATCCGCACGCGGATGCCGCTGCCATACACTTTCCTTCCCTGGTTTTAATGGGGCCTGGGCGCTGTATCTTCCTCCAAAGATACAGCGTCATTTTTTTTGGTTGATGCCGCACCGCCGGCGGGAGAGACGGACCAGATGAGCCTTCCGCGCCTGATTGCCATGTTGATGCTGGGCCTTGCGGCGGCGATGCCGGTGGCGGCCCAGGACCACCGGTTCGCCATTCAGGAAGGCCGGGGCGACAATGCCTTCATCGAAGCCGGGCCCGTGGCCGGGCATCTGATGCTGACCTCCGGCACACATCCGCGCCTCATTGCCGCTTTCCCCGCCGGCAACAGCGGCGCCGGCCTGTTTTTTGAAGGCGGCGACCGGTCGGTGACATGGCAGCGCACCAGCGATCTTGAACCGGTTATCCTTGCGGACCCTGACGGCATCGGCCTTGCCGGTTTCATGCTGGATGTGTCTCTGGATACAAACCGGTTGACGGTTGCCCGCGGTGATGTTGGCAGCCTTCGGTTCATCCGGGGCGCGGTCGACATGAACGCGGTGGCACCACGGCCCGAAATTGCCCCGGCGCTTGATGGCCAGAAAGCCACATGGCAGCGCGACCGGGCCGACGGCAAAAGCCGCTACCGGCTGACGGTCGAGGTGCTGAATGGCAGCGCCACGGCGGGCGAGGGCGGGCAGGTTGTCTTCGAGACCAAAGCGGCATCGCTCAGCCTGCGCATCACCGCGCTGACGGGTGATACACCGCTCACGCCGATTACGGGGGAAAGCCTGCTGACGGAACAGGCGGTCGATGCGCCGCGCCTGGAAAACGCGCTCGGGTTCCTGTCCTACGAACAGAAACTGCTGGCCGGGTCCTGGCGTTTCCTCACCTATTTTGGCCGCGATACCTTGCTGACGGTCGAATTGTTGATGCCGGTGTTGGGCCGCGATGCGGTCGAAGCCGGGCTGGGGTCTGTGATCGAGCGGGTGAACGCAGCGGGCGAGGTGGCGCACGAAGAAGAAATCGGCGAACTGGCGGTCTTGCATAACCTGCAATCGGAGGGCCGGGCCGCCGACACGCCGATCTATGATTATGCCATGGTCGACGACAATCTGATGCTGCTGCCGGTGCTGGCGCGCTATATCAACGGCCTGTCAGACACGGACGCCATCGCCTTCCTGCGCCGCACCCGCGCGGATGGCCACAGCTATGGCAGTGTGGTGGCCGACAATGCCGCCTTTGTCCTGAATGCCGCGCGGCCCTTTGCCGCCGATCCGGTCGCCAAAAACCTGATTTCGCTGAAGCCCGGCCAGGTGCATGGCAACTGGCGCGACAGTGAAGAAGGCCTGGCCGGCGGGCGCTATCCCTATGATGTGAACACGGTCCTGATGCCGGCGGCCTTGGATGCCATCGCGGCCCTCCGCACACGCGGCCTGCTGGCGGGCGCGGCGGGCGATGCCCATGCCCTTGCCGCCTTCTGGCAGCGCGAGGCGGTGAAACATTTCATCGTGAGCGTGCCGGCGGACGACGCGGCGGCCAGGGTGCAGGCCTACGGCGCACAACAGGCTGTGCCGGTGGAGGCGGCTTTGGCGTCGCTTGGCACGGGGCCGGTGGCTTTTGATGCACTGGCGCTGGATGCCTCCGGCAATGCGGTCCCGGTGCAGCAGTCCGACCCCGGCTTCGGCCTTCTGTTCACCGCCCCGGCGCCCGAGGTGCTGGACCGGGCGCTGGCGTCCGCCGAACGGCCGTTCCCGGCGGGCCTGATGTCGCCCGTGGGCCTGTTTGTCGCGAACCCGGTATTTGCGGATGCGGACACCCAGGGCCTGGTTGGCCCCGGCAATTACCATGGCACCGTGGTCTGGTCCTGGCAGCAGGCCATGTGGGTGGCGGGCATCCGCCGCCAGATGGCGCGCACCGACCTGGATGCCGGCCTGAAGGCGCGCCTGAAGGCTGTCGAATGCCGGCTGTGGCAGGCAATCGATGCCACCGCCGATATCCGCAATTCCGAGCTTTGGTCATGGTCCTACCGGGACGGCAGGTATGCCGTTGCGCCCTTCGGGCAAAGCGCCGGGCACCTGACCGAATCGAATGCCGTGCAGCTTTGGAGCACGGTCTATCTTGGCCTGCCGCACCCGGCGGCGGGCATGTGTAACAAGTAGTTGTTCCGAGTATCCGGGGTTCCGCCCGGCCCTTGCTCTCTGGGGGTTCGGGCGGAAAATGTTCTGAGTATTTTCCCAAGGACTGGGCGCCGCATCCCGACCAGCGGCGCCCTTTTTCTTGCGCGTGGCCAGCGAGCGGGCCGGCGTTCAGGCGCTTTCCTTCAGATGGTCCAGAAGGTCCTTCTTGGCCTCGACGATATGGTCCTCGAGAAGCCCGATGGCTTCGCCCCGGCGCTTCTGTTCACAAAGGGCGATCAGCCGGCTGTGTTCTTCGTTCGCGCGCAGGCGGTTTTCTTCCGACAGGGAAAGCTGGATGCGCACATAACGGTCCAGGTTGTCATGGATCTTTTTCACCATCTCAAGGGTGATGGGCCGGTTCGCGGGCATGTAAAGTTCGGCATGCAGTTGCCAGTTATGGTCGCCCCATTTGGCGGGGCTGGCGGCATTCATGCGCTCGACCGCCTTGCGGGCGCGCACGAAGGTGTCGGCGGTCATGTGCGGCAAGGCGCGCGACAGCAATTCACATTCAAGGCTGGTGCGGATATCGAAATATTCCTCGATCTCGGCCAAAGTCAGGCGCGACACCACGGCACCCTTGTAGGGCACATTGACCACCAGCCCTTCGGCTTCCAGTTGCTGGAAGGCTTCGCGCACCGGAATGCGGCTGACACCCAGCTTCCTGGCCACCTCGTCCTGCCTGAGCTGTTCACCAAGGTCGTAGGCGCCAGAGAGGATCAGATCCCTGAGCGCGTCCGCAACCTGGATTGCCAGTGATTTTCGCTCGACAAGCGGCGCTTTTGCCATGTTCCATCCTGTTATTGTCTGCCCGTCCGCAGCCGACAGCGGCGCGGCCCCGAAGATATCGGGTGATATATAATATCCAATCGCGAGATTGTCCCGCCGTCAAGGCCGGTCCCCGTGCCCAGGCTTTGTCACACGGGAAATTCGTGCGACGGACAGCCGGCCGGCCTGCGTACCAGAGATGGTTGGCACCAGGCGGCCGGGGACAAAATGTCTGCCGGAATCGATAAAATTTTAGGTAACCCTTTACCGATTTATCACCGCGAACCGTTATCATTTCCCATCGAATCACAACGCACGAGTTGGGTCAATGTTGTCACTGCCGCAGTCGCTGCTTCCATCCGCCGGGGGGTCTATGGATCTGAAAACGCTCACCAATATGTTCCCGTCCCATACCCTGGTCATGGGGGAACAGTTCGCTCAGGAAAGCATCACGGCGCTGAAGGTCCGAAGTGTGATCCGCTGGTCGGAAACGATTTTTGTGAATTGCGATTTTTCCGAAGCGCAATTGCACCTGATCGTCATGACCGATGCGATCTTTTTCCAGTGCGATTTTTCGGGCGCGAATTTCACCGCCTGCGACATCGACGGCTGCGAATTTATCAGCAGCAACATGACCTGTTCCAACTTTCAGGGCGCCAGCGTGCGCGACACCAGTTTCACCGACTGCGTGATCGGCGGCATGGCCGGCCCTCTGGACCTGACCAGTTGCCCGTTCGTGAATGTGCGCTATTCGCGCCATATCCCGATCACGTCGCGCGCACCATATTATGTGGTCTCGACAGGCGGCCATCCGCTTTATGTGTTCCGCACCGGCGACGAATGGCGCATCCACAGCCAGGGCACGCGCCTGATTGTGCCGACGGTGGGTCTGAAAGAAGCGGCGGAACCTTACCGCAGCATCGTCCTTGGCCTGTTGCAGCAGGAACTGGAAAGCCGTCGCACACCGGCGCCCGAACCCGCCGCTGCCGACCAGGTCTAGGTTCTGGACTCATAATTTCTGATCCAGAGTCTTGTGGAAGCGAGGGCGACGGCGGCGAGGAAGTTTGACGCCAGCTTGTCGAAACGGGTG
>SBGU01000056.1 GCA_006226495.1 Alphaproteobacteria bacterium | reverse complement strand
CCTGGCGGCCCGTGCGCGCAAGGGCGACGAACAGGTGCTTGTGGTCTGGAACGCCGACAAAAGCCCCGACGACGGTGACCAGCTTCCCTATCGGCGCGACGATCTCAACTGGCTTGCCTGGGTGGGCGGCGGCCGGCTTCTGGTGTCCCTGAAAGAACATGGCCTGGTGCTGTATGACGCCCATATTGCGCGCCTGAGCCCGCTGATCGAAGGCGGCGGCCCGCGCCCGGACGAATTGCCGCCCGTCTTGCTGTCGGCCCTGCCGGACGACCCGACCAGCATCCTGATGCAGTGGGAAGACAGTGCTGTGCCCGGCTTTCCGGCAGTTTACAAGGTGAATGCCATCACGGGCGTCAGCGAAAAGATCATCAGCGCCTGGACCCCGGTCATCCGTTGGTGGGCGTCGCCCGAGGGTGATGTGCAACTGGGCGAAGGTTTCCGCGGTCGCCGCCAGCTTTTTTATGGCCGGCAGGCCGACGGAAGCTGGCAGGCGATTGCCGACCGCGACTATTTCGACGACCCCGGCCTGTCGGTGCTGGCGGTTGAAGCCGGGGGTGCCACGGCGCTTGTGCTGTCAGGCCATGCCAGCGACACCCGCGCGCTGTGGCGCATGGATATCCGCACCGGCCGCATGATCGCCAAGCTTGCCGGCAGCGACCGGTACGATATGGCCGCCGCGATCCTGGACCCGGTGACCGACCTGGCGGTGGGCGCGTCCTTCGTGGCGGATGGGGCCGAAGAAATCATCTGGCGGGCCGACCACCGCGCCCGGCTCGAGGATATCGCGGTGCGGCTGGGGGTCAGCCATGTCGGCCTGTTTTCCGCCAGCCGCGATGGCCGGCGCGAACTGTACCACAGCATCAGCGACCGCGGCCCGATCCGTTATTTCCTCTATGACCGCGACAGCGACAAGGTTGACCGGCTGGCCCATGACCCGGTGGAAGATACCTGGCCGGTGCCCGACACCGAAGGCGTGTGGATTCCGCTTGAAAAACGCAAGGACGGCATCATGCATGCCGTGCTCAGCCGACCGGCCACCGGCCCCACGGGGCGCGCGGTGGTGCTGGTGCATGGCGGGCCGGTCCGGCGTGTATCGGCAAGTTACGACCCGCTCGTAAGCTGGCTCACCGCCAATGGCTACACGGTGCTGCAGCCCAATTTCCGGGGCTCGAGCGGTTTTGGCGAAAGCTGGCGCCGCGCGGGGTATGGCGAATGGGGCCGCGACATGCAATCGGATGTGCGCACCGCCGCCGAATGGCTGGTGGAAGCGGGTTATGCCGAACCCGGCAACATGTGTGTGATGGGCGGATCCTACGGCGGTTATGCCGCCCTGATGTCGGCCATCAAGGACGACGACCTGTTCGCCTGTGCCATCAGCCTCAACGGGGTCACCAGCCTCGACCATCTGGTCGCCTATCTTGAAACCCACCGGTTTTATATGCTGACCGTGCCGCGCATCCGGGGCCGGTTGTCCGATTATGTGCTCAGGCGCCGTTCGCCGCTCGCGCGTGCCGACCAGGTGCGCATCCCCGTGCTGATGCTGCATTCCACGCACGACACCAATGTGCCGTTCGACCAGGGCCGGCAGATGGCCTCGATGCTGAAAAAATATCGCAAGGATTTCAATTTCATCGTGCTCAAGGGTTCTGAACACCAGCTTACCCGCCCTGTGGACCGGCGCATCTATTACCAGAGCGCACTCAATTTCCTGGATGCGCACATCGGCGGTCACGCCGGCGCGGACGGTGGCAACAGCCGCTGAAGCGGCGACAAAAAAGGCGCTCCGGGGCCAATTTTGCTTCCGCGCCTCCCGGATTTGTGGTTTGTAGAGCACAACGCCTGAATAAAGGGCGGTGTGGGGAGCGGCCGCGCATGCGGCCCAAAATAACATCCAAGGGGTAAAGATGACCGACACAGTTCAAGACCCGCGTGCCGGGTCACAAAAGCGGGAGCTTCTGGGCCATCCGATCGGCCTGTCCATTTGCTTCCTGACCGAAATGTGGGAGCGTTTCTCCTATTATGGCATGCGCACCATCCTGGTGCTTTATCTTGTCAAATATCACCTGTTCAGCTCGGAAAAAGCGAGCATGATCTACGGCGCCTATGCCGGTCTCGTTTACATGATGCCGATCATCGGCGGTTATATGGCCGACCGTTTCCTCGGCAGCCGCAAGGCCGTGACCTATGGCGCCCTGTTGCTGGTGGCCGGCCACGGGTTGATGGCTTTCCATGGCCCGCAGGCCTATCTGGACGGCGACGTGGTTGTGCGCAACGAGATGTATCTGAACATCTTCTTCCTGGCGCTGGCGCTGATCATCACCGGTGTCGGCTTCCTGAAAGCCAATATCTCGACCATCGTTGGTGCCCTCTATGGCCCGAACGACCCGCGCCGGGATGGTGGTTTCTCCATCTTCTACATGGGTATCAATCTGGGTTCCGTGTTCTCGACCGGGCTTGTTGGTTATGTCGGCGAAACCTATGGCTGGAACTATGGCTTCGGCCTGGCCGGTATCGGCATGCTGTTCGGCCTCCTGGTGTTCCTCGGCGGCCAGAAGCTGCTTGAAGGCCGTGCCGACGCGCCGAACCCCGAAGTCCTGAAGGAAAAGTCGCCGATCGGCATCAACAAGGAATATACCATCTACCTTGGTGGCATCGCCCTTGTCGGGTTCAGTTGGATTCTGATGCAGTATCAGGAATTTGTGGGTGGCGTACTGTATTTTGTCGGCCCGGGCATGATCGCGCTGATCGTGGGTTACGGCTTCCTGAAATGCACGCCGGTCAACCGCGACCGCCTGTTCGTGGCTTCGTTCCTGATTGCCGTGCAGTCGGTATTCTGGGCGCTGTTCGAGCAGCAGGCCGCCAGCCTGACCCTTCTGGCCGACGAACAGTTCGACCTGAATTTCCTGGGCATCACCTGGCTTGCGTCGCAGGTTCAGCTCCTGAACCCGGCAATCATCGTGCTGTTTGCGCCCGTGATGGCCTGGCTTTGGGTGGCGCTGTCGAACAAGGGCTGGGAACCGTCGACGCCGGCCAAGTTCGGTATCGCCATGCTGCTGATCGGCCTTGGTTACATCGTTTTCAGTTGGGGCATGGGCCTGGATGACAGCACGAGCAAAAGCTTCCTGTGGCTGGTGTTCATCTATCTGTCGCTCACCATTGCCGAGCTGTGCCTGAGCCCGGTTGGCCTGTCGATGGTCACCAAGCTCAGTGTGCCGCAGATCGTCGGCATGGTTATGGGTACCTGGTTCCTTTGGACCGCCATGGGCAACTATGTGGCCGGTGTCATCAGTTCCTGGACCGGCAGCGGCGGCCATGGCGGTGAAGGCGGCAACCTCGATATCGTTGCCACCATGGAGGTCTATACCAACATCGGTCTCCTCAGTGTCGGTGTCGGTCTGGTGATCATGGTGCTGACGCCCCTCCTGCGCAAAGGCATGCACGGGGTTCACTAGAAGCTGGCACTAGACGCTGGCATAACCCAGAAAACACAAAAGCCCGGTGCATCTGCGCCGGGCTTTTCCTTTTGGGCTTATTGTCCGTCGGGCGTGACCGCGTCATCCGTCTCTGCCGGCACATAACCCGGCGAAATTTCGCGAAGATAGGCAATCAGGTCGGCGCGGTCGGCCAACTGGCTCAGCGCCAGGAACGCCATGTGTGAGCCCTGGTCGAATTTCTTGGTTTCAAAAATGAAGGCATTCAGGGTTTCGGGTGTCCAGGTGCCACCGCGGCGCATCAGCCGTTCGCTATAGCTGAAGCCGGGCGCCGTGGCGACATCGCGGCCCACCACACCCGCAAGGTTCGGCCCGATCTTGTGGCCGGCGGCGGCATCCGCATTGTGGCACACGCTGCAGGGGCGGAACAGGTTGTGCCCGCGTGCGGCATCGCCCCGGTTCAGGAAATCCCTGATCAGGCCGGGATCGGGTTCCGGCGTTTTGCCGGTCTGCACTTCGACCAGATAGGCCAGAAGGTCCTCGCGGTCATGCGGGCTCAGGATGCCCCGGAACGGCATATGGGTGCCAGGGGTCGCCAGCCGGGGCCGGGCCAGGAAGGCATTCAGCCGCGCCAGGGTCCAGTTGCCTTCTTCGGCCAGGAGGGTGTCGCTGTATCGGAAGCCGGGGACCGAGGCGATGTCGCGCCCCACCAGGCCATGAAGGTTGGGCCCCAGCTTGCCCGTGCCGCCTTCCTCGATCGTGTGGCAGGTGGCGCAGCGCATGAACACCCGTTCGCCCCGGCTGCCCGGCGCGTCGGCGCCGACGGTCGGCACAGCGCACAGCAAAATGCCGGCAAAAGCCAACCTTGTGGCGATTCTCGGCAATTTTGCGGGGAACAACATGCGGAAATTCCTGTTTATCTTCATGTGTTTGGGGCATGATAGCCAATGTGCGCGCCGGGGTCACAGGAAAAAATGCCACAGGCGTGCGCCCTGATGGCCGGCGTTCAGGCAGGCCTGGGTGTGAAGCCGAATCAGGGGGCAGGCAGGGTGGCGGTTTCGGTTTCGCCCGTGCGGTCCGGCAACAGCGGCGATGCCTGGTGTACCGGCACAAAATGCAGGTAATCCTGCGGTACATATTTGCGGGTCACGGCCACAAAGGCGGGGGACTGTTCATAGTCCTTCAGCGCGGCATTGAACTGGTCCAGAAGCGCCGTGGGCACGGTCTTGCGGCTGAACATGAAATGGGTCACATCATCGTTCACCAGGCGCGCGTGCACGGCGGTGGTGGCCAGTTCGCCGTTCAGGCGCAGTTTGTCGACCCCGCTGAACAGGTCGTCGACCACGATATCGACCCGGCCATGCTTGAGGCCCCGGAACAGCATGTCGGCGTCCGATGCCTGCAGCACACGGGCGCGGAAGGCCTCGTTTTCCTGGAACAGGCGGTCGAACTCGTTGCCGTACCAGCTGCCGATCACCACACCCAGGGTCAGGTTCGCGTCCACCACTTCGGTCAGCGTCTTGGGGTGAAAGCGCGTCTCTTCGCCGGCGCGCATGAACATGGCCATCAGTTCGCGGCGAAAGGGCGCCGAAAACAGCGCATAATCGTCGCGGTCCGGCGTGCGCGACGCGCCCATCACGGCATCGACCCGGCCGTCCCGGATGCCGTTCAGCAGCCGCTTCAGGGGCATTTCACTGAATTCGTACCGGCAGCCGATGCGGGTCAGCACATAGGCCAGCACCTCGACATCAAGGCCGGTGATGGCGCCGTCCGTGTTGCGATAATGGTAGGGCCGGTTGTCGAACCAGGCGATCTTCATGGGGCGCGGGCACAAGGGGTTGCCGGCCATGGTATTGCCCATACCGCCTGCCATATTGTCTGAAAGAACCGCCGGCGGCCGGTCCGGCATGTCCTGGCCGACCGCACCGGTGGCCAGGCCGGCGACGGCAACAAGAAGCAGCATCAGGGCTCGGCAAATGATCAGGGCAATTCCTCCCGCGTGAACCCCCAGTATGCCACAGACCGGGCCAATGTCCGATAAAAAGCGGGCACAGCCTGCCCGATTATGACACCTGCAATTGCCGCTGGGCTTCCGCGATCCAGCTTTTCTGGTCGCGCCGGTAATGCGATGTGCCGCGCCGGCCGCGGGCGAGCGTTTCCTCGAACACCGCACGCGCGGCGTCGGCCTGCCCGTCTTCCTTCAGAAGCGTGGCATAGCGCACCCGGGCTTCTTCGCCGGTGGCATACCCCACAAGGTTGGCATAACTCTCGATCGCCCCCGTGCGGTCGCCCGCCGCCGCCTGCGCGCGGGCATACAGCAGATGGCCGTCCTGGCTCTGGAATCCCTTGTTGCTGGCCTGCAGGTGGTCGAGAAGCCGGATGGCCTCCGCCGCATCGCCGGTCTCGAGCCGGATACGCGCCATGCGCATCAGGATATGCGGGTCGTTGGCGCCGTGGCCCATGAGGCAGGTGGCGACATGCGGTTCGGCTTCGTGCCAGCGGCCAAGCGCGATCAGCGCATCGGCGAGCCGAAGCCGGTTTTCGACACTTTCGACCATATCGAAGGCCTGCAGCGCCGCGCGGTATTCGCGCGTGGGGTCCAGAAGCTTGACGGTGCCGGCGCCCACGCGCCGCGCCGTGCGGCCCGAGCCCATGCCCGGCAGCACCTGGGTGATGATATAAACCGCAGACCCGATGCCCGGCGCGATCAGGATCAGGAAAATCCAGTAAAGCTCGCGCCCCGTGCGCACCACATGCACGGCGCAGCCGATCTGGACAATAAGCGAAAGAAAGATGAAGAGCATACGGCCCGAAGCCCCCTTTGACCGCCCACAACACCGCAAGGATGTTTCACAAAGGACAGTAACCGGCGGTTGCCGGGCACGCAACACCGCATTGTGCCGGGTCCGGCATTTGCCGGCGCGGCCCGCTTGCAGAATCATTTTTCACGTTTCCGTGACATAAACCGAAGTTTAGCCCCGCGTTAGTGACTCCCATTATGGGGCTTGCTAGGCTCGCCTCCGCCTCTGCCTGGTGGGCGGCAGAGAAAGGGAGAAAACGCAATGAGGACAACAATCATGCGGGGCCGCCGGCTTCGCGCCGGTATTGCCATTGCAGCGATGGGCTTTGCCCTTGCCGCATGCCAGCCGGGCGAAGAACAGGGCGACTTCGTCGACATCAACCGGGACCCGTTCCCATCCACCTATACACCACTCCAAAGCGCGCCGACGCTCATCACCAATGTCACCTTGCTGGACGGCAAGGGCGGCAAGATGGAAGGCGCCTCGATCCTGCTGGCGGACGGCAAGATCAAGGCCGTTGGCCAGAGTCTGGAGGCCCCTGAAGGCGCTGTCACCATCGACGGCACGGGCCGCTGGGTCACACCCGGCATCATCGATGTGCACAGCCACCTGGGTGTGTATCCAAGCCCCAGCACCGGCAGCCATTCCGATGGCAACGAAGTGGGTGATCCGGTCACCCCGGACGTGTGGGCAGAGCATTCGGTCTGGCCGCAGGATGCCGGTTTCATCCGCGCGTCCGCAGGCGGCATCACCTCGCTCCAGATCCTGCCGGGGTCGGCGAACCTGTTCGGCGGCCGCTCGGTGGTGCTGAAAAACGTACCCGGCCGGTCGGTGCAGGACATGAAGTTCCCGCATGCCCCCTACGGCCTGAAGATGGCCTGTGGTGAAAACCCGAAACGGGTTTATGGCAAGGGCCAGAATTCGGACGCGCACCGCCCGTCGACCCGCATGGGCAACGTGGCCGGCTACCGCCAGGCCTGGGCCGATGCGCAAGCCTACCAGCGCGAATGGGACAAGTACGAGCGTGATTACAAGGCCGGCAAGGACGTATTGCCGCCCAAGCGCGACCTGGCGCTGGATACGCTCGCCGGTGCGCTTCGGGGTGACGTGAAGGTGCATATGCACTGCTACCGCGCCGACGAAATGACTGTGATGATGGATGTGATGAAGGAATTCGGCTACCAGATCGCCTCGTTCCAGCATGCCGTCGAATCCTACAAGATCGCCGACCGGCTGAAAGCCAACGGCGTCTGTTCCGCCATGTGGGCCGACTGGTACGGCTTCAAGATGGAAGCCTATGACGGCATTCGCGAAAACATCCCGTTTGTTGCCAATGCGGGCGCCTGCGCCATCGTGCATTCGGACAGCGAACGCGGCATCCAGCGCCTGAACCAGGAAGCCGCCAAGGCCCTGGCCGACGGTCGCAAGGTGGGTGTCGATTTCTCGGAAGCCGAAGCCTGGGAATGGCTGTCCCTGAACCCGGCCAAATCGCTGGGTATCGAGGAAACCACGGGCTCGATCGACATCGGCAAGGATGCCGACGTGGTGCTGTGGTCCGCCGATCCGTTCAGCGTTTATGCCAAGGCCGACATGACCTTCGTTGATGGTGCCGTGGTCTTCGACCGCCATGATGCGGCCCACCAGCCGGTGATGGATTTCGAACTTGGCCAACCCGGTGAAGGAGATGCGAAATGAGGATTCTGAACACACTTGCAGGCGTTTCGCTTGCCGCCCTCATGGCCGGTTCGGCCTTCGCTGAAGATGTCGCCATCACCGGCGGCACCGCCTTCACCCATGGCGGCACGGGCAAGGTGGACAATGCCACCGTGCTCATCTCTGCCGGCAAGGTGACATCGGTCACATCGGGCGGCGACGTGCCGGCCGGGTACCGGGTTGTCGACGCCAGGGACAAATGGGTCACCACCGGTTTCATGGTGTCCGGCACCACGCTTGGCATGATGGAAGTGCCGTCCTGGGCCGGCATGAATGATGCCAGTGCGCCCAAAGCCGACCATACCATCGGCATGGATGCCACCGAAGCCATCAACCCCGACACCACCCTCATTCCGATCACCCGGATCGAAGGCGTCACCCGCGCGGTGATCGGCTTCACCGGCAGCAAGGACATGTGGCTGGGCCAGGGGGCGGTGATCAACCTTGGCAACGGCGAAGACCTGGTCACGCGGTCGCGTGCCTTTGTCACCCTCAATATCACCGAAAACGGGGCTGAGGATGCCGGCGGCAGCCGCGCAGCGCTGTGGGACGTGATCAACGCCAAGCTTGAAGCCGCCGACCCGCGTGGCAAAAAGGACGACAAGAAGGACAAGGACGACGACAAGAAAAAGGACAAGGGCGACCTGAACACCGAAGCCCTGGCCCGCCTGTTCGACCATAAGGAATCGCTTCTTGTCATCGCCAACCGCAAGTCGGACATCCTGAAGGCCATCAGCCTGAAGGAACGCTTCGGCCTCGATGTCATCCTTTATGATGCCGACGAAGCCTGGCGTGTGGCCGACAGGCTGGCAGCCGCCAAGATCCCGGTCATTCTCGACCCGATCGACAACCTGCCCGAAAGCTTCGAGGACCTCTCGGCCACCGGTGCCGCCGCCGCCCGCCTGCACGCGGCCGGTGTCAAGATCGCCTTCGTGGGGCCGGACACCCAGAACGCCCGCCTTGTTGTGCAGTCTGCCGGCAACGCGGTCGCCATGGGCCTGCCCTGGGAAGCCGCGGTCGATGCCATCACGGTAAACCCGGCCGAAATTTTCGGTGTGTCGGCAAGCTATGGCACTTTGGAAGCCGGCAAGGATGCCGATGTGGTGGTCTGGAACGGCGACCCGCTTGAGGTGATGACCAGCCCGGATGTGATCTTTATCAAGGGCGAAGAAATCCCGCTCGTGTCCCGCCAGACCAAACTCAGGGACCGCTACAAGGAAATCACCCGCTCGCCCGCTTATGTGAAATAAGCCGGGGGGCAGGTGCCCTAAGATGCAAAAGCCGGGGTTTGTGCCCCGGCTTTTTTATTGAGCGCGTGGCGTAGTAAAGCCATGGCTGCTACACGTCCCGCAATGATTTCTGTATGGACCGAATGAGGCCCCACTTCCTATGTCTCAGCAACCTGTTGCGATTTACATCAAAGTGATGCACTTTGATGTAAATGTGCGCTATTGACTCTAGGTATAATTGAGAACATAAAGAGAACAAAATGAGTTCACGCCCAAAAAAAACGCACCGTATAACGGTAAGTCTGTCAACCGGCGACTATGACGTACTTTCTGATCTGTCAGAAACGCATGATGTATCGGCCTCTTGGTTAGTCAGGTATGCCCTCAGTGAGTTTCTTGAGCGACTGGAACATGGAGAAACGCAGCTACTGCTGCCTCTGGGTGTGCAAGGAGGAGGCTTCAAATGAATAAGAATCTGACAGCAATTGACTTGTTCTGCGGTGCTGGTGGCCTGTCTGAGGGATTCCGCCAAGCAGGTTTCAAAATTCTTGCGGGCAATGATATTTTTGAAGCTGCGGGTAGAACATTTGCTTTAACTCACCCGGAGGCGACGTTTTTCCCCGGATCAATATATGATTTGCGGGGTGCGGAACTACTTGCGCCTTCTGGCCTTAAAAAGGGTGAGCTTACATGCTTGGTCGGTGGGCCGCCTTGTCAGGCCTTCAGCGTATATAACCATCAGCGGGGTATGCATGATGCGCGTAGCCACTTGTTTCGCGAATATCTTAGAATAGTAGACGAGATCGAGCCAGAATGGATTGTCATGGAAAATGTGACGGGCATTTTGTCTCTTGCCGGTGGGGCTGCGGTAGACGAAATATTGCTAGGCTTCAAACAGCGCGGTTATCACGTAGAATATCGCGTTTTGCGTGCAGAAGAGTACGGTGTCCCACAGGAGCGTCGGCGTGTGGTCTTTATAGGCAACCGCTGTAAAAAACCGATCCTTTGGCCTACACGTTCGCATGGCGAAGGCCTCAAAGAATTTACAACTATTCGCGACGCAATAGGCGACTTGCCACCGCTTGAGAATGGCCAAGACGTATCGAATGCCAATTACCTAACCGCGCCGTCTGGCGACTACCAGCGCTTGATTCGGGGCAATTCTAAAGTGGTCCTAAATCACGCGGCCCCAAAGCTTGGGGCAATCAATTTAGAGCGAATGAGGCATATTCCTCAAGGCGGAAGCTGGAGAGATATTCCTCATGAGTTGCTGCCCGCCGGCATGCAGCGAGCCAAGCGCAGCGATCATACCAAGCGTTATGGGCGCATGGCTTGGAATGGACTGTCTTCCACGGTACTGACGAAGTGTGACTTGCATTGGGGAGCATTTATTCACCCAGAACAAGAGCGTACAATTACTGTGCGTGAAGCAGCCAGAATTCAGTCATTCCCAGATTGGTTTGAATTTCTTGGGTCGCGCACGGAGCAATATATCCAAGTGGGCAATGCTGTCCCTCCTTTGTTGGGAAGGCATATTGGCAAAGCGGTAATCAACTCTTCCATTAACTCAGTTGAAAAGGATATGGTGCAATCAGAAGTCGCGGCATGATTTTTGGGGCTCCATTTTATGATAATTTCTGAAGTGTTTGGGTTTGGTGTTGGAGATAAATCCAAAGAGGCTTGGGATAGTAGAAACGCCAAGCTTTGCCCCTTCAGGAACTCGCCCTGTACAAAATCCAGCAAAACCGAGCCACTTGGTATCTGCTCCCTCTCCGATGGCGAAGAGGCTGCAGCTCTCTGTCCGGTAAGGTTTCTGGAGCGTGATCGGTGTTTTGTTGATGCAGCCCGGCTAGCTTTTGGCCCCGGAGCTTCCTTTGGAGTTTTCCCCGAAGTCCGTATTCTAAGAATTGAGGCTGAGGAAGACGACCAAAAAGACCGGAAAATTGGCAAGGTCGACTACCTTCTGGGGAAGATAGAGAATGGGGAAGTTACGGACTTTGCTGCCGTCGAAGTGCAGGCCGTATATTTCTCCGGTGGAGAGATTAGAAGCTCTCTGAATCAGTATATGAACCAACCCATGGGGAATGTCCCATTGGCTGAGCGTCGACCAGACTTCAGGTCATCTGCACAGAAACGTTTGATGCCGCAACTTGAATTGAAAGTCCCCGTTTTTCGGAGATGGGGCAAAAAGTTCTTTGTCGTGGTTGATAGTCAGTTTTTTCGGGCTCTTCCCGGCTTTAAGCAGACGACGCAGTCGAACAGCGAACTCACTTGGCTAGGTTATCCGCTTCGTAGGGTAGGAGAACGCTATCAGATTCAGGACCCTAATATTGTCTTTTCAGAATGGGACGAGATAAAGAACGCGCTTCGAGAAGGGACCCCTCCGGAGCCATCGGATATCATTGAAGAGTTGCAGACTAAGTTATGCCGCCCCTCTGGTGGACGACCCAAAATGTTAACGACCTAAGCGTATGGCCGATATAGGGTAATTTCACTTCCCTCAAACCCCCGCCTTCTTCCGTTGCCCCTGCCGGTGCGCCAGGATGCGCAAGCTCAGGCCGAACAGGCACAGGCCGATGATCCAGCCGCGGCCCAGGGGGTCCTTCAGGCTGGTGAACAGGAAGATGAACCACACATAATACATGCCGGTCTTGTGCAACTGTTTCCAGCGCTTGGCGCCCAGCCGGCGCACGGAGGCGGTGTTGGACGTCAGTGCCATCAGGCCGATGAACAGGTAGGCGAGCGCGCCGCCCAGAAGCGTGATCAGCGGCCGGCTGGCGCCCGTAAACGCCAGGTTCGACAGCACCAGCACCAGATGGGTGAAATGGATAAGCGCAAACGACAGGCCGATATAACGCCGGTTGCGGATCAGGAAGCGGGTGCCGGGCGAGGGTGCGAGCCGCGCGGTGGCCGACGCGATGAAAGCGAACCAGAAAAACAGGAAGGCGATATCGGCGGTGGGCACCATCAGGGCCGGCAGGGCCGGCACATAACCGCCCGCACTCGCAATCGCGCTATAGACCGCGGCGGCGAGCAGGAGCGATACGGGCACAAAAATGCGTTTGCCTTCGATCATGCTCAACATGTGGTTCCTGCCTCCCCAACAGCTTGTCCCCCGGCGGCTTGCAGGCCGGCGGCGAATGGGGAATAGTTCATCGCAAGCGCGTGGTTGTGCAACGGATTTTTTTGAAGGGCCGCAAAGGGTGCTGGAACTGAAAGCCATCGAAGGCGCCGCTGTGGACGCCTTTTTCCACCATCTGAACGATGCCAGCATCGCCGTGATGGCTGGCACGGTGCCGCATCCGATTACGCCCGACTGGGTGGCAGACCGCCTCGCGCGGCGCCTGGCCGAGGAAGAGGCGGGCACCGCGGCCCAGCGCGGCCTGTTCGAGGACGGTGTGCTGGTGGGCGATGTCAGCTATTTCACCGATACCCATGGCCATATCCAGATCGGGTATGCCATCAGCCGGGCGCACCGGGGCCGGGGGCTGGCGAGCCGGGCGGCGGCGCTGGCCATCGCCCTCGTGCGCGACCATGGCCACACCGGGCCCATCCGGGCGGGTTATGCCAAGGACAATCCCGCGTCTGGCCGCGTGCTCGCAAAGCTCGGTTTCCTGCCGGACGGCGAGGATATGGTGCCGTCCCTGGGCCGGGGCGGCGACATGCCGGTCTGGTCCGTGATCCTTAGGGGCGATGTGCATCTGCGCCCGGTGCAGGATGCCGACCTGCCGGCCCTTTACCGGCACCAGTTGGACCCCGATGCCTACCGGCTGGCGGCCGGTGGCACCCTCAAGGCCGACGTTGCCACCTTTGCGGCCCATGTCCGCGCCGCCGTCGCCGCCGGCGCGGACTTTTGCACCATCCTTCACGAAGGCCATGTCGCCGGCTACCTGGCCGCCTTCGACCGGGACGGGGTCAGGGAGATCAGCTACTGGCTCGGGCGTGCCTTCCGGGGGCAGGGCATTGCCGCACGGGCGCTCCGGCTATTCCTCGACCGGGCCGAGGTGCCGGCGGATGGTTTCCATGCCCGGGTCGCGCTCGATCATGTTGCGTCGGTTCGGGTGCTCCAGAAATGCGGGTTTGCACAGGTGGGGACCGAGACCGGTTTTTCACAAAATCGCGGCGCGGAGGTGCAGGATGGCCTGTTCCGCTGGCCGGCGGCCTGACCTGTTGCAGATGCAACAGGTTCAGGTACTGGAATTGCCGCTTTTGTTGCAGATGCAACAGGTTTGATGATCGTCTCAGGCGATTATAGATAATCAATCATTCGGTTGGAACGATTTATCGGGCGCGCTTATATTGAGCTTGTAAGGCCGGACCGGGTTGAGGCCAAGTCAGGGTCGGCGGCCAGTCCCCAAGCACGCCGCCGAGCACTCCTCCTCCCCCGCGTTCCCCCAACGAGTGACCCCTCAGACAGGTCTCTCCCGGTCCGGCGTCCCGAACCTCGCTGGCTTCCGGGCCCCCCAGTCCCCCTTGTGGGCCGGAAGCTGTCTCGCCGCCACCGGCCGCTGTCTGCCGGTGGCGGATTTCTTTTGTATAATCAGTCCTTTACCGGGTGCCACATGTCCACATACATGCGCCACACACCGTCCGATCCGCGCCGCCAGATGATGGTATAAACCCCCTTGAAGCTGAATTCCGTGCCGTCGGCACGCACGCCGCCGCCTTCATAGGCGCCATAGTCGCTGGCCATATTGCCTTCGATATGCACCTCGAGGGGCGTGGTTTTATGGTGGGTGGTTTTCACACCCGGCCGGGGGGTCCACCAGGCGCGCAGATCATCGCCCGCCATGGGCGCGCGGCCCCCGGGCACGATCACAGCATCCTTGGTGTAAAGGTTTACAATTGCTTCGGTATTTCCGGCGATGATGGCCTCGGACATGGCCCGTGCCTGGTCCGCGATCGCGCGCTGGTCGGCCTGTTCGTCGGCGTGCGCCGCCATGGGCAGCATGACAAAAGTCAGGGCCAGAAGCCCCGCTTTCAGGGTGTTCAGCATAAATCCCTCTCCCGTTTTTCAGGCCCGCCTTCCCAAACGGGCCTTTACTGATGGTGGTCCATCACCTCCTTGATCACATGGCCAAGGGTCTCGAAGGTTTTGGCGCGCGGGTTGGTTTTCCGCCACACAAGCCCGATGGTGCGGGTTGGCGTGATGTCCCGGAACGGCACCACATCCACCCCGGCGTCGCGCGCCAGCCCGGCCTCGATCGCCATGCCCGGCAAAAGCGTATTGCCGTGCCCCGCCGCCACCATCTGCACAATCGTGTTCAGGCTGGTGCCAGCCAGCGCCCTTGGCGCACCGCGCCCCAGAAGGTGGCAGGCCTCGAGCGCATGGTCCCTAAGGCAATGGCCTTCCTCAAGAAGCAGCAGTTTGCTTTCGTCCAGTTCGTCCGGGTGCACACATGCCGCCGGCGCCTGTCCGTGCGGGAAAGCGGCATAGAAGGGGTCGTGGAACAGGGGCATCTCGACCGCGTCGCCGCAGGCGAACGGCAGGGCATAGAGCACCAGGTCCAGCTCGCCCAGGCGCATCTGGTCGCAGAGTTCTGCGGATTTGTCCTCCCGAAGGTGCAGCTCGAGGTTCGGCAGTTTTTCGCGGATCGCCGGCATGATGCGCGGCAGAAGGAACGGCGCGATGGTCGGGATGATGCCCAGCCGCACAATGCCCCTGAGCGGGTCCTTCGACGCGGCGGCCATGTCGGTCAGGTCGTCGACATCATTGAGGATGGTCTGGGCGCGCCGCACCACTTCTTCGCCCAGCGCCGTGAACATCACGCTGCGTTTGGTGCGTTCCACCAACTGGGCGCCCAACAGGCTTTCAAGCTCCTGCAGGCCCGCCGACAGGGTCGACTGCGTAACATGGCAGGCATCGGCAGCCTTGCCGAAATGCATGGTTTTGTTGAGCGCCACAAGATAGCGCAACTGCTTCAGGGTCGGCGGAAAGCTCATCGATCTATCCGATTACTATTATTATTTCTAATCGTTGGATCAATTATATCGGTGCGCGCATCATTGGCAACAACAAACACCGGACACCCTAAACAATACCGAAGAAGGAGCATATCATGCTGACCGTTGGCAACAAGCTGCCCGCTTATTCCCTGAAAGCCGTTTTCGATACCAAACTGCCGGCCGGCGATTTCCCGGTCCTGAAGAACGACAGCCATCCCGGCAAATGGACCGTGCTGTTTTTCTGGCCGAAAGACTTCACCTTCGTCTGCCCGACCGAGATTGTCGCTTTCAACGAACTGAATGACGATTTCGCCGACCGCGACGCCGTCCTGATCGGCGCCTCGACCGACACCGACTTCGTGCATCTGGCCTGGCGCCAGAGCCGCGAAGACCTGGGCGCGGTGAAATTCCCCTGGCTCGCCGACGTGAAAAAGGAACTGGCCTCGGCGCTCGGTATCCTCGACGAAGCCGAAGGCGTTGCCCTGCGCGCGACCTTCATCGTCGACCCCGAAGGCATCATCCGGTTCGCGAGCGTGAATGACCTGTCGGTTGGCCGCAACCCGGCTGAGGTGCTGCGTGTGCTTGATGCCCTGCAGACCGACGAGCTGTGCCCCTGCAACTGGAAAGCCGGCGAAGAAACCATCACGGTTGCCGCCTGAGCGGTTCTGCCGCTGACCAGTTTCTAAAGAGACGAGATGCCGCCCATGCGGTGCCCGCCCGGCGTCCCCCTTGGCCGGGTGCAGCCGGCGGCATCTCCATATCCGAGCGACCCCATACCCCCAATTCCCCGAGAGTGAGACAAGACATGCTGGATACCATCAAGAATGCCCTGCCGCCCTTCGCCAAGGACCTGAAGCTCAATCTGTCGAGCCTGCTGTGTGAAGAAGTCCTGAACCCGACCCAGCGTTATGGTGTGCTGGTGGCGTCTGCCCTGGCCGCGAAAAACGCCGGCCTGATCCGGGCCGCCGTTGCCGAAGCCGCAGCCAATATCAATGCATCGGAAATCGAAAATGCCAAGGCGGCCAACGCCATCATGGGCATGACCAACATCTATTACCGATTCCTGCACATGGCCAAGGATGCCGAGTTCGGCAAGATGCCCGCGGGCCTTCGTATGCAGATCATCGGCAACCCGCCGGCGGACAAACATAATTTCGAGCTGTATGCCTTGGCCGTGTCGGCGGTGAACGGCTGCGAATTCTGCGTGGCGGCCCATGTGAACGAACTGAAGAAGGCTGGCCTCAGCCATCCGCAGATCCAGGCGGCCATCCGCCTGTCGGCCACCGTGCATGCCATCGCCGGTGTGCTGGAATCCGAAGCCGCGCTCAATGGAACTTTGGTTCAGGCTGCCTGATTCTCGTCACATTTCGAAACTTACATGTTGGCGGTTCCGGGAAAGTCCCCCGGGGCTGCCTTTTCTATTTTCCGCGTATGTTGTGTTTTGCCGTCCGATTTGCCCCCAAGTCTTGTTGATGCGGGGCCGTGTTTCCAGGCGATGACGTCGGCACAAAAAAATGGCCGGGTAAAAACCCGGCCCGAGTCACGACAGCGAGGATAGTGCGACCGCAGTCACGCGATCGCAAAAGGAGTGAGCGCAAACGAGTCGCGCCCTCTCGCCCCTCTAAAAAACCAAATTACGGTCGTTTGGTCAATGGTTGTCTGATCACAATGGGCCAAATGCTTGAAAAAACGGCCGTATTTACCATTGTGGCACATTGTTTTCCGGCATAATCATCCGGTTTCAGACGTAACTTTGTGAATTTTCTGTGTCGGCGCTGCGTCGGGCGCGAATCGCCCCCGGAAACCGCTGTTATTGGCGGTTGATGAAATTGTCGCTGATCTTGCAGGCGGCGGGGCCAAGCAGCACGACAAACAGGGTCGGCAGGATGAAAAGGATCAAGGGCACGGTCAGGATCGCGGGCAGGCGTGCGGCCTTTTCTTCGGCTTTCATCATGCGTTCGTTCCTGAATTCGGCGGACAATACCCGAAGCGATGTGGCCAGCGGCGTGCCATAACGTTCGCTTTGCACAAGCGTTGTTACCACGCCCCGAAGCGCCGGCAGGTCCACCCGTTCCGCAAGGTTGACGAGCGCCTGCCGGCGTTCGGGCAGGAAGCCCAGTTCGATGGCACAAAGGCCGAATTCATCCGCGAGTTCAGGGTAGGCGCGGCCCAGTTCGCGCGACACACGGTTGAGCGCGCTGTCGAGTGTCAGGCCGGCTTCGGCGCATACCACCAGAAGGTCCAGCGCGTCGGGCAGGCCCTTCCGGATCGCGTCCGTGCGCTTGATCTTGGCGTTGCTGACATAAAGGTCCGGCAGCTTGAGGCCAAGGAACACCATCACGATGGCATAGATGGAATGGAACTTGTGATGGTTCGGCAAAATGCCGATGCCGTAAAACAGCAGGATGGCCACAAGGCCCATCAGCATGGGCAGTACAAGACGTGCGACCTGATAGATGACCAGGGCATCGTTCGACCGGAACCCGGCCTGCACCAGTTGTGCCGACAGTTTTTTGGTCTGTTCATTCTGCAGCAGTTTCAGTTTTTCGGCTAAGGTGCGCAGGGAACCGACACCATCGGCCTTCTTGACCGGCGAGCGGCGCTTGTTCGAGGTGATAAGGCCGGCCTTCAGGGCGTCGCGCCGTTCCTGCAGGGCCTTTACCCGGCCCTTCATCGGGTCACGCGCCAGCGAGGCCTGATAGATGGCCAGCATGATCAGAAGCGCCGCCACACCCGCCGCCAATGACAGCAGGTCGACGATGGTGATGCCCAGGATGTCCTCGATTGCCTGCATCCCCTACACCTCGAACTTGATCAGACGCGACATGATGAAGATGCCAAGGCCCATCCAGCCCAGCGCCACGATGCCGGCGATAATGGCCTTCGGGTGGGTGAACAGGATCATGCCGTAGGTCGGGTTCGCGACCAGGATGACCCCCAGCATGATGAAAGGCAGCAGGCCGACGATCCAGGCGCTGGCCTTGGCCTCGGACGACATGGCCGCCACCTTCAGCTTCATGGCCTGGCGCTGGCGGAGGATCATGGACAGGTTGCCCAGGGTTTCGCCCAGGTTGCCGCCGGTTTCCCGCTGCACCACCAGCGAGATGACGAAAAATTTGAAGTCGGGCGTGTCCAGCCGGTCAGCGGTTTCCCACAACGCTTCTTCAAGCTGTTTGCCAAGGCGCATGCTGTCTGTGATCTTGCGGAATTCCTCGCCGGTGGGGGCGGTCAGTTCGCGCCCGACGTTGGCCATGCATTCATTGACCGGCAGGCCGGACTTCAGACCCCTGACCATCAAATCGATGGCTTCCGGGAACTGCTGGGTGAAGCGTGTGGTGCGCGCCGTCATGCGGAAGCCGACATAGGCGTGCGGCAGCCCGGCACCAATGACCACGCCCAACAAGAGCGCCAGCACAAGCGGTGCGCCCAGAAGGAAAAAGGCGGCAAAACCGAACAGGAACAGCGCCAGCGAAATGGTGGCATAACGCGACAGGTCCATGCTGAGGCCAGCCTTGGCGATGCGGGCCTGGATCTGTTCGCGGCGGGGCAACAGATCGGCCAACTGGCCGGCCAGGCCGCCTTCGCGCTGGTTCAGCCGGATCGAACGCGCCTGTTCGCCGCGCAGCGCGGTGCTTTCCTTGAAGCGTTCCTTGAAGCGGTCCAGCTTGTCGCGGGTCTGTTTGCGGCCTTTCGAGAGCGCACGCATGAGGAACACAAGGGTGATAACCACCACAATGCCCACAAGGCCGCCCGCCAGGATGATGATATTGAGGTTCGCGCCCTGCATGATCAGCCGTTCATCGCTTCCATCAGGGCCCGGTCGAGCCCGAAATATTCTGCCTTGGTCAGGAAGTGCGGCCGCACCCCGGTGGACAGGAACTTGCCCACCAGCCGGCCGCTTTCGTCCTCGCCCGTGAATTCGAATTTGAACAGGTCCTGCGTCGTGATGACATCGCCTTCCATGCCCACCACTTCGGTAACATGGGTGGTGCGGCGGCCACCGTCGCGCATGCGCTGGACCTGCACGATAAGATCAAGCGACGAGGCAATCTGTTCGCGAATCGCCTTGGCCGGCAAATGCAGGCCGGCCATGTTGACCATGTTTTCAAGGCGGGTCAGCGCCTCGCGCGGGCGGTTGGCGTGGATGGTGCCCATCGATCCGTCGTGGCCGGTGTTCATGGCCTGCAGCATGTCGATGGCCTCACCGCCCCTGATCTCGCCCAGGATGATGCGGTCCGGGCGCATGCGGAGGGCGTTTTTCACCAGGTCGCGCATCTTCACTTCGCCCTGGCCTTCAAGGTTCGGCGGCCGGGTTTCAAGGCGCACCACATGCGGCTGTTGCAGTTGCAGTTCGGCCGCATCCTCGATGGTGACGACCCGTTCGCCCTTGTCGATCATGCGGGAAAGTGCGTTCAGCATGGTGGTTTTGCCCGAACCGGTACCGCCCGAGATCAGGATATTCAGCCGGCACGCACCGGCGATCTTCAGGAGTTTCGCCAGGGGTGGCGTGATCGAACCGAACTCGAGCATCTTGTCGAGGGTGATCTTGTCCTTGGTGAATTTCCGGATCGAGATGGAGGCCCCGTCAATGGCCAAAGGTGGCGCGATCACGTTCACGCGGCTGCCGTCCGCCAGGCGGGCGTCACAGATGGGCGAGCTTTCGTCAACGCGCCGGCCAACGGCGGTCACGATACGCTGGGCCACATTCATCAGATGCTGGTTGTCGCGGAAGGTAACGTCCGTCAGGATCAGCTTGCCCTTCTGTTCGACATAAACCTGCTTCGGCCCGTTGACCATGATGTCCGAAATGCTTTCGTCGGCCAGCAGGGGCTCAAGGGGCCCGAGGCCCAGCATGTCGTCCAGAAGCAGGGTAACAAGGTCGCGCTGCTCCTTCAGGTTCAGGTTGATCTTTTCCTGGACCAGCAGTTCGCCGACCACTTCACCCACCTGCTCGCCCAGTTCCGCGCGCGGCAGTTCGGCGGCGGCGGCCGGGTCGATATGTTCCATCAGCAGGGGCTGGATGCGGGTTTTGGCTTCCTGTAGGGTCTTTTTGCCGTCGGCCTGTTTGGGTGGCAGTTTGGTGCTGCCAAACTCGTCATCGCCGATGGGGCCGATGATGGTTTCAACTTCATTGAGGAGATAGGTCGCCAGGTCGGCCGTCTGTTGCGGGCTCGGGCTCAGGCCCTCCTGCGCGGACAGGTCGCTGATGATGGTTGCGATCTTTTTGCTGACCTCACCCTTTGTCGACATGCGCAGTTCGTCTGCGGTGAAATTGCGCGGCAACAGGGCTTCGCCAAGGGCCGCCAGATGGTCGACAATATCGGTCTCGGCGGCGCTGAAAACCGGTGCAGGGGTAACGGGTGTGGCCACTTCAGGCTGGCTGTCGGCCAGGTCGACCGTGCTGGCCGGGCCAAGGCTGCCCCGGCCAAACGCCTGCGCCGGGGCGCGTTTCAGGCCACCTTGCCGTCTGTTGCCGAACCCCGGTCCCTTCATGCCTTGTCCCTACCTCGTTGCATCGAATGCCTGCCCCTGCTGTGCCTATTTCTTCAGAAGCTTGCCAAGCCAGGACTTGCGGGCCTCGCCGCCGGACTTGCTGCCCAGCATCAGGGCGTTCAGGTCCCTCATGGCCGCGCCGAGCTTGCTGCCCGGGGCCACCTCGGCCACCACCTTGCCCTTCTGGGCGGCACTCAGCAGGGTTTTGGCATCCAGCGGGACACGGATATCGATCGCATGTTCGACCGAATTTTCGAAATCCTTCTCGTCCACCTCGTGCGGCTGGGCGCCAACCTTGTTGGCCACCAGATGTACCTTGGCGTTTGGTGCCACTTGCTTGATGTGCGCCATCAGGCGGATGCAGTCGCGCGCGGCGGTCAGGGAATAGTCGGTCACCAGCACCACATCGGTTGCGGCCGCCAGCACGTCGGAATGTTCGCCCAGCAACTGGCGTGGCACGTCGACAACGACGGTGCCGTAATTTTCGGCCAACGCTTCCACAAGGTGCGCCAGCGCGCCTTCTGCCGGTTCGCGGATCGAGCCCATGGGCGCCTCGGCCGCCAGGATCGACAGGTTTTTGTGCGGTTTCACCACCGCGCGTTCGAGGAACAGGCCGTCGACGCGGCCCGGTGTGTCCAGCGCGTCCGGCAGGCCGCGGCCCGGTTCCAGGTCGAACTGCATGGCGGCAATACCAAAATAGAGATCCAGGTCCAGAAGCACGGTATCGCGCCCCTGGTTGGCCGAAAGCCAGGCCGAATTGCAGGCCAGGGTGCTGGTGCCCATGCCGCCGCGAACACCCACAAACACGATCTGCTTGCCTTCGCCCTGTTGCACCTGTTCGGGGGCGTCGGCGACATGGGCCATGGTGTCTTCCACGGCACCGATGGCGGCGCGCAACAGGTCGGCGGTGACCGGCTTCACCAGATAGTCGTGCACACCGGCGTGCAACAGGTCGCGGTACAGGGTCACGTCATTGACCGAACCAAGCGCCAGCACGATGGTGCCTTCCTCGCACACGTCCGCCAGGGCCTGCATGTCGGCACGCGGGTCGCTGCTGTCGGACAGGTCGACAATCAGGAATTCGGGGCAGGGCATGGCGCCCAGCGCGCGCACGGCAGCGGCAATACCGCCCGAAAAGATGCGATCCGGTGCCCATCCGCGTTCGCTGATGATCGGCAGCATGATCTGCCCTGTCATCTCGTCGCACAGATAGGCTGCGTACAGTTCCCGTTCGACGGTGTTGCCTGACACACTGTTCATGACGGTCCCCTAGTTGTTGCCACCGGTCGCGGAGGCGGCAGCTTCGGCGCCGGCCACGGCACCTTCCAGCCCGCCAAGCGACAGGGTGATGCCCGGGCCCGCAGCGGGTTTGTTGCCCTTATTGAGGGCGGACACGGCGGCGCCGGTTGAATTACCCCCGGCCTGGCCGGCAATCAGGTCGCGCGGGTTGGCGACCATCAGGCCCAGGTTGCCGGTGTTGGCACAGCCGAAATAGCCCGACGTATTGTTGCGGGTGTTGTTGGATCGTTCGTCCGGCCAGATGCCGCAGTCGGGCGGCGTGGCGACATAGCGTTCCACATACAGGGCGATGGCCCCCGCGCCGGGCGTTGCCCCCATGGGTGCAATGCCGCCAAATGTCAGGCCGCGTTTGCGGATGAATTTCTCGATTTCCCTGAGCCGCAGTTCCGACACGGCCCCGGCGTCCAGAACGATGGTGTCATAGGCGCCGACATCGACACTTTCGAGGAAAGCCCCAAGGGCGGCATAGGTGACGACAGACGGGGTGTCCGTGCCATCATCCTCGGCGGCGATCAGGTGGCTCAGGCGCACAAGCTGCACCTCGTTGCGGGCCATCTGGTCCTGCGGGGACGGCACACCGACATCTGTATGCTGGCAGGCGCCAAGCGATGCCAGACAGAGGGTTGCCAGGGCGGTATTCCGGATGGAGAATTGCAATTTGGCCATGGTCCTGTCCTTTCGTCAGTCCAGCTCGAAGCCGGCACGTTTCTTGAGGGAAGGACCGGCATTCTGGTCCTGGCTCGTGGTTTTCTGCGCTTCCGACGGCACCCAGCGGCGGCCCTTGAGGTAGCGTTCCATATCGCCCGGCGCGACATAATGGTCGGTCGGCAGCATAAGCTGGCGGTCCGATACCGGCCGCACGATATAGGGCGTGACAACGATCAGGAGCTCGGTTTCCTCGTGCCGGAACTTGTCGGACCGGAACAGGGCGCCGATGATCGGCAGGTCGCCAAGACCCGGGAATTTGGTCGCGTCCTGGATCACGTTATTCTGCAATAGGCCGGCAATCGCGAAAGACTGGCCGCTGCCCAGTTCCACCGTGGTTTCGGCCCGGCGGGTGCTGATGGACGGTACGCTGATGCCTTCCACCTGGATCGAGCCGGCGGTCGACAGGTCGCTGACTTCCGGTCGAACCCGCATGGAGATGCGGCCGCTGTTCATCACGGTCGGGGTGAAATCCAGCTTCACGCCAAACTCGCGATATTCGATGCCGATACCGTCGCGGCTCGGGATCGGGACCGGGAATTCGCCACCGGCCAGGAAGTTGGCACTTTGGCCCGTGAGCGCGGTCAGGTTCGGTTCGGCCAGAACCTTCAGGAAACCTTCGCTGTCCAAAGCGTCGATCGCATAGTTCAGATCCAGGGCGCCGGAGACCACATCTCCAAACAGGGTTGGCGCGTCGCCCGGGATCAGGAAATTTTTCACCGGCAGGCCGGTGACCGGGTCGGCGATGAAGTCGATCACGTCGCGGCCCTGTGCGATGCCGATACCGATGGTCGAGCCGGAATAAAGCGATTCCCAGCTCACGCCCAGCGACTTCAGCACGCTGCGCGACACTTCGGCGATGCGCACCCGCAGGTTCACCTGGGTCGGCTGCAGGATGTTCAGGCTGTTCAGCACCTTGTCGGTACCAAGCACAGAGCGCGCCAGATTTTCAGCCAACGCGGCTTCATCCGGCGCGCTGACGGTGCCCTGAAGCACGGTCATCTGGCCCAGGGTCGAGACCTCGACCGGCACACCCGGCAGCATCTGGCTGAGCGCATTCCTGAGCGCCGCCACGTTGCGGGTGACCTGCACGCTGGTGCTGAAGATGGTCTGATCGTCCTTGTCGAGGGCATAGAAGCTGGTTTCGCCGGGCGCTTTGCCGAAGATATAGATCACGCGGGGCGATTTCACCTGCACGTCAGCCACTTCGGGGTTGGCGACAAACACTTCGGTCGCGGGTCGGTCCAGCCGGATCAGGGTCCCCTTGCTGACCTCGAGGCTGAGGAGGTTGTTCGCACCGGGGTCAACCACACTGGCACCCGAGCGGGCCAGGAGATTGTCCTGGGCGGCATGGACCGGCGAAACCGTCAACCCGATTGCCAGACACGCACTGGCCAGAAGTTTGTGGCGCACACTCATTTGTCGCCTCCTTTGTTACCCGGTTTGTCCCCGGATTCTTCGCCAAGCGTGACCTGGTCGGTCGAGGAACCGCGCCGCACGATCACCTGGTCGGTCTTGCCGCTCGGGTCCAGGGACGGCAGGTAGCTGCTGATCTCGGTACCCAAGGTGGCGCTGGTGGTGCGGTCGATGGGCGGGCTGGCGACATCGATGTCTTCGCCTTCGGTATTGTGCACAAGGCTGCGCAAGCTGAGCGACAGGGTGCCGATATTTTCAAGCATGGCCATTTTTTCCGCCATCTTGGGGGTAACCTCGAGCGTGACGGTCTTGGCCAATTTGGCCTGATTGTCGGCCTCGGTCGCACGCTGGTCGAGGGCCAGCACCCGCACATTCTGGAACACAGTTTCGGAAATGGGCAGTTTGCCGGCGCGGCTTTCGCCCACCACATGGGTCAGGATCACATCGACCCGGTCGCCGGTGAAGATGAAACCGCTGATGCCGGTTACGGGCGAGACCTTCACAGCCACGGCGCGCATGCCGGGGGTCAGGGCGGCGGCCAGGAAACCACGGTCACCCGGTGCCACGATGGCCGAGCGCACGACCGGCGCCTGGGCGCGCACCGGGGCACGCAGTACCTTGCCTGCCATATCGGCCAGTTTGTCGGCTTTTGCACTGAAATAGGCTTCATTCATGCCGTCTTCGGGCCAGGGCTGCCATTTCACATCCTCGGCCTTCAGGATCGTGCCAGCCGGCAGGTCCCGGGCGGCGACCAGCACCTTTTCGTTCGAAACACGGGCTTCGGTCACCTGCACCTGTTGTGCCTGGCGCTGCATGCCGGACAGGTAGGTCCGGGTCAGGAACATGACCGCGAGCACACCAAGCCCGGCGACGAGGATAAGTAGAATAGTCCTGGGGTTCATGGTCCCCTCCCGAGTGCAAAGCGGCCGCACATCCGCCGGCTGGCCGCATATTGGCCCATCTCCCCACCCGCGCATCGTGGCGCAGAAGGGTTAAGATTCCTTCACCACGCTTAGCTTTGCAGCGTGGCGATATGGCTGATACAGACCCAACCCCCGCCGATGGCAATGGCCACCCCGTAGGGCACTTTGCCAACATGGTCGCCGGGCATTTCGCCGCGCCCCGTGGCCATGCGGGCATGGACCAGGGTTGCAACCGCGACAAAGCCGCCGGCGATGGCGGTGTAAAGCACCAGGGTCACGATATGATCGGCCCCCGCGAGCAGCGCCATGGCTGCCAGAAGCTTCACATCACCGCCGCCCATCATGCCGGCGCTGAAAAGCCCCAGACCGGCGATGAACATGACCGCGGCAATGACAAGCGGCCACACAAGTGCGGCAACCGGCGGAAGGCCGGACCACAACTGGACAATGGCGACAGGGATAAAGAGGCAGGCAAGGGCCAGGCTCAGGCGGTTCGGAATGCGCCGCGCCTGAAGGTCATGCCAGGCGGCAGCGGCCAGTATCGCCGCTGCGGCCCCATAAAGCCCCGTTTCTGCCATCGGTGCCAGTTGCATGGTGTGCCTGAATGTTTGCCTGAATGGTGCCTGTGCTTTTGCCTGAGCAGCAGGCCTGGAACTGTACGGTCCTGGTTCGATTAAAAAAGCCGTCGGAAAGTGCCTTCCCCCCGACGGCCTTTTGTCCAGGTACGACCTGCCACCGATTACGGAGTGGTGGTGGTGCTGGTCGGCGTGTTGTCCTCGAGCGTGGTGGCCGCGCCTTCAAACACACCCGACAGGCCGCCTTCGAGCGACTGCAGAGCGGTGATCAGGGCGATAGCAACGAGGGCTGCGATCAGGCCGTATTCGATGGCGGTAGCGCCTTCTTCATTACGGCGGATTTTGTTCAGAAGTTTCGTCATGGTTTTTCTCCGACTGCCAAGTTTGGATGACCCTTTTTAGTACGGGAGGAATAAATAAATAGTTAATGGCAAGGGAAAAAATCCTTTGTACTACAATGACTTAAAGTAAAAATAGCGCCAAGCTTTCCTAAAATTTTAAGCTATTTCGCAAACTCTTGAAAAAGCGGGTCAATTTGCAATGGTGCTGGCTGCAACGGGACCGGTTTTTGCGGCTTTTCGGGGTGGAAAGTCGACGAATATTTGTCTTCAACTGCAGAAAGTTAATGCGTGTTTAACCCTGTTCATTTCGAAAATTCCTAAAAAATTGGCGTCTTTTTCCGTGCAAGGCATGGAATCGACTCAGTTTTTTACCGGTATTGCGGCCCATCCCGGGGGTGAGTCTTCAGGAGCCCGACTCCGGCGTGTCAGTATAGACCGCGAATTCTGGCCCGCTGGACTGGCGGCCATGGTCCTATGCAGGGCAGCAACAGCACGGCTGTTGCGCTGTTCTTCAGTTTGTCTTGGGGTTGATTGCCGTTCAGGGCACGGCGGGCAGGACCTAGTCTTTCATTTCCTGCAGGGCGCCGATACGTGGCCGGAAATAGGCCACCTTGCGCAGGGTGGCCGCGGGCAGGAAATCATAGATCAGCGGTTCATAGGCATAATAGATTTCAGTTGCCAGGATGGTTTCATCGTCCCTCAGGGTCAGGCCATCCGGCAGGTCGGCGGGATCATCCTCGACACCAAAGTCGCTGGTCACTGTCAGCGTGCCGCTGCGACGCTGCCAATAGACGGTTGGCGGGATATCCTCGGTCTGGCTGATTGCGGTCACGATGGTGGTGGCGCTGCTTTCAGCCGGGTAAGGCGACATGATCTGCGGCACGGCCTGGAAGATATCGGCCATCACCTGTTCCGATATATCCTCGTCGCGCGTGACGAGGTCGGAAATGGCCACCACCGTGTGCTGCAGTTTCAGGTTCAGAAGCAGATAGTTCGCGGCTTCCACCACGCCGGTGATCAGGATCACGAACAGCGGGATCGACAGCGCGAGCTCGGTCAGGATGGCGCCGCGTTCGTCGTGGCGCAGGCGCTGGATATGGCGTTCAATAGGGTTCATTGCGCACAGCCACCGTTGCGGTGAGATTGATGCTTTCACTGGCCCAGTCCAGCACGCCCGTAAGGCTGGGGGCCGCATAGCTGACCCGGTAGAGCACGATATCGCCCGAATTGCCGAGGCCGGCGGTGGCCATGTCGTCGTCCCACACACCGTTGCCGTTCACGTCCGAAAAGGGTTCGCCTTCCTCGTAGCTGCCGCTGTCGTTGCTGTCGGTGTAGGGTTCGGGCTCGCCGATGTCGGCGAACTGTTCATAGACCAGGGTTTCGATCTGCACCTTGTCCATATCGACCCGGCCGAAGGTATATTCCTCAATGATGGCGCGCACCTGGTCGGCGCGGGTGGTGCCGTCATCGGTTGCGCCGGTGATGCCAAAACGCGAGGCGCGCAGCACCGCATTCTCGATCGCGGCCGACAGGAAAAAATAGTTGGAGATCTCCAGGATGCCGACCACGAGACTGAGGACCACCGGCAGGCCAATGGCGAATTCAACCACGGTGGCCCCGGCGTCGTTGCGCCTGAAGCGTCGCCAAAGTGACCGGCGTTTGCAGGGGCGTGCGATCATTTCGACAGTCTCAGGTTCGACAGTTGCCGACCGATAGTATCAAAGGCATCGTTCAGCGAGTCTGCCGTGGGGGCGTGGAAATAGAAGGCCGATTTGGTCGCACAGGCGGCATAGGCGGCCTGTGTGTCGGCGTCGGGGGTCGACCCGAAGGTGATGGTATAGATAATAACCCCGGCATCCTTGATATTCTGGCACGTGGCATCGAACCTGTCGTCCAGTTCGTCGCGTGCGCTGCTGATGCTCGAGAAGCCGAAATCGGAAATCCGGCCATAGGCGGTATAGTCCGATCCGCCCAGTTCATCATCCTGGGATATGAATTCATTCACCCCGTCGGTCAGGATCACGATGATCTTGTCCATGAAAGGTTCATCATAATCGAGCGGCAGGGTCGAGGGACTGCCGGTCCACTGGCCGCGCCAGTTGGGGCTGATGACCCGCCAGCCCCACACGAGGCCGAGGTTCGCAGCCGTGCCGCCGAAGCTCCAGGGTTCCATTTCCTCTATCGCGGCCTTGACGGTGGATTTTTCGGCCACCAGAGGCGTGATCTGCGGGCCGCAGCCCCGGTTGGGCCCAAGAGCGCCGCTTACGTTGCCTTCAACAATGGTTACCTTGTTGCCATTGTTGTCGTCGATCCAGTCATTGTCTTCGAAGACTTTGTAGTAGCCTTTTTTCTTGCTGTAATCCCAGTAATAATAGTCGGTATCTTCCCAGAAATAGGGTTCGAACGGTGCAAGACTTGGGGGTGTGTCGGTCTGGTCCTCGCCGCTGTCGCGGGCTTCGAGACAGCCTTTCCAGCTTGTATTCAGATAGGCATTGTTCACCTTGGTCTTGCCGGCGTCCGACAGCCAGTTGTATGTCAGGGTCGAATTGCCGGCATTGACCTGGGTGATATAGGGCACAACACCCACCCAAAGGTTGGTATTGGTTTCATTGTCGCCATACACAGCCTCCACCAGGTTCTTGGCGGCGGTTTTCATGGTGCCGATCTTGCTGTCGTGGCGCATGGAACCCGTATTGTCCATCACCAGCACCAGTTCCATGCCGCGGGTCTCGCGGCTGACTTCGGTGCTTGCGGTGATGGTAATCTCGTCAAAGCCGAACAGGCTCATGAAAGTGGCGGCCACGGTGGCGCTGGCATTCAGGGTGATGAGCTTGTTGTCGTCGCTGATGACGACCTGCATGTTGGTTGAGCCGGGTGTCAGGCCCGCCGCAGCGATGTTTGCGGCGAAGAACTCCTCCGCATCGCCCTCCATATCGGTGATTTCCATGGCGTGACCTGCGGCCAGCCCGGCGCTGTCCAGCGATTTCTGCAGCACATCCTTTACATAGAACATGCGCGCGCCATCAATGGCGACACCGGCCGCACCCGTCAGCGCCAGCATGCTGGCAGCCACGATGGGCAGCATGCTGCCCCGGCTATCATCCCTGAAGCGGCGAAGAAGCCGCAACAGCCGTTCATTCTGCTTCTTTGTCATCATTCTGTTCCGCGCCTGATTTTCTGTTTCTGGAACCCGGCCATTATGCAACAGCAGTTCTCAGCATCCGGTAAAGGAACGCAGACAGTTTTAATTAAAACAGGCGCTTAGCGGCGGCCTGCTGCGGCAGGCCGCGAAGGTCACATCCTTGATCCGGTTGAAAAAATTGCAGCCCAATACTCGGGGTGCGTGTAGAATTTTTGCCTAAAATTCCGGGAATTCGTGAACGGCTGGGTAAGGAATTTTCGCTAAACTGAAGTTTCAGGCAAATTAAACAAGGTCAGCAACAGGTGAGTCGCCCATGATTGGCCCGTTGATAAAAAGGCTCGTTCGAGACGAAGATGCAGGCATGTTGGCGGTTACGGCCGTCATGTTTCCCATGATTCTCGGATTCTCGGGGCTCGGCCTCGATGTCACCACCTGGTACATGCATCGTCGCGACGTGCAAAACCTAACGGACATGGCCGCCATCGAGGCGGTCCACACCAGCCATTATTTCGACGATGATGCCCTGTCGGCACAGGTGCAATCGTTCCTCAGCAAATATGGCATGAACACCGAAACCTACACTTTGTCCTTCTCGTCACCCCCCACAAGCGGGGCCTATGCGGGCCGCAACGGCTTCATGGAGGTCGTCGTGAACCGCCAGGCCGTGCTCTATTTCCTGTCCGCCTTCTATGGCGCCACGGGCAAGGATTTTGCGGTGAAGGTGGGGGCACGGGCCGTGGCCGGCACCCTGGTAATCGGGACCCAATGTATCGTCGCCCTTGATGAAACCGCCGACCGCGCGCTCGAATTTTCGGGCACCGCCGAGGTGATCGCCGAATGTGGCGTGGCATCCAACAGCACCAGTGACGAATCCATCTATGTTGGCGGGCATGCAAGCCTGACGGCAGACCCGGCCATGGCCGTGGGCGATATCGAAGTGTCAGGCTCGGCGTCCCTGACCACCAACAGCCCGCTGCAAACCTTCGCCGAACCGACGGTGGACCCCTATGAAAGCCTGGATATCCCGCCGATTTCGGGATGCGATGTCACGGGCAAGACCACCGCAAATGATGATGCCGTGCTGACCCCGGGCCGCTACTGCGGCGATATCACGGTCAAGGGCAGCAACGTAACCTTTGAACCGGGTACATATGTGATCGATGGCGGCGATTTTGTTGCCAACTCGGGCGCCGGTTTCTATGGCGAAGGCGTCACCTTCATCCTGACCGGCGATACGGCCGGCGCGGTTGGCACGGTGGTCATCAACGGGGGTTCGGTCGCCGACCTGACGGCCCCGACAAGCGGTGCCTATGAAGGCATTCTGTTCTATCAGGACCCGAAGGCGAGCTACCGTGATTCGCTGGCGAAATTCCTGGGCGGCGCGGACCTTCTGTTCGACGGTGTGCTTTATTTCCCCTCAAACGACATCCTGTTTTCAGGCGGGGCGGAAAGCGATCCGTCCTGCATGCAGATTTTTGGCGCCACCGTGAAATTCACCGGCAGCAGCATTGTCGGCAATGACGACAGCATCTGCGAAAGCCTGAATATGGATGTCAGCCCGCAGATCCGTATCCAGTTGGTGGAATAGGCAGATGAAGACCCTTCTCAAGAAACTGACAGGCGACAGGCAGGGCTCCGTGACCGTGGAAACCGCCATGATCATGACGCTGATCTGCTTCATGGCCATCGGGGTGCTGGATTTCGGCCTGGCCTATGCCCGCAACCTGCAACTGGCCAACGCGGCACGGGCCGGCATGCAATATGCCCTGGTGCGCAAGCCGGTGGATGGTGATTTTTCGGCCATCATCAGTGCCGTCAACACGGCGGCGCCGACCGAACAGGAAGGTTCGGGCCGCCAGGTTTCGGCTATCCTGTTCTGCGCCTGCCCGGACGGCAGCACCATCAATTGCACCGGCACCGGCGGCGAGGACCTGACCTGCGACGATGGCAGCCTGCGCGGCGCCTATCTCGAGATCAAAATCGCCGAAACCTATAATCTGATGTTCCCGTATCCGGGGCTCTCGGACGGATTGAACCTGTCGGAACGCACCGTGGTGCGACTCAATTGAGCGCACTTCGGGCCATAAAACGGCTTTTTGGCCGCGTCCGGCGTGAAGAAGGCGGCGCCACGGCGGTCGAATTTGCGCTGACATTTCCGATTTACCTGGGGTCTGTGGTGCTGCTGGCCGAGGTCGCCCGCATTGCCTACACCCAGGGTGTCATAATTCACGCGGCGGAAGAAGCCACTCGCTATGCGCTTGTACATTACGACGCAACAGTAGACCAGGTGCAGACCAAAGCGCGCGACAACCTGCTTGGTCTCGACCCTGAGAACCTGATTGCGATCATCGTAACCGCGCCCGTGGACCCCGAAGACCAGACAAAACTTGTTACGGTTGAGGTCGAATATACCTATACGCCCATCCTGCCGATCAATCAGCTCTTGCCAGGCACGGACTCAGATGGCATCCGTTTAAGAGGGGAGTCGAAAGGATTCATAACGGAAGAAATTCCGAAGACCTGATATAAAGGGTCAAGACAGGCAGGGAGGGTATGGCGTGACCGATAGTAAGCTGCCAGGCGCGGCATTGCTTCAACAGGCAAAGGCGCAAAGGCGGACGGCCCCCGAAGACGCGGTTTTCAACTATTTCAAGGCCGAAGACGGCGAACAGCTCAGGTTCGCGCGCTTTCCGGCCAGCAAGGTTCTGGAACCCAAGGGCACAGTGATCTTCCTGCCCGGCCGCACCGAATTCATCGAAAAGTTCCTTGAAGATGTGCATGTCTTCAATGCGCTCGGGTTTGCCTGTGCGGCCATGGATCTGCGTGGCCAGGGCATGTCCTTCCGCCCGCACCCCAACCGGGACAAACATTATGTGCAATCGTTTGATACGCACCTGACGGATGTCAAAAGCTTCTTCGACCTGAAGCTGGTGAACAAGATGCCCCGGCCTTTCATCCTGATGGGTCATTCAGCGGGCAGCCATGTGATCCTCCGCTTCCTGCATGACCATCCGGGCTATGCCGATGCCGCCATCACCGTGGCGCCCATGGTCCGCATCTTCACGGGCGGCCTGCCGAACGCCGTTGCCTATGGCCTGCCATGGCTGATGCGGCGCCTCGGGCTAGGCGCGGCCTATATTCCCGGTCATACCGCCTTCAAGGAAGGCCGCTGGGGCTGGCGCAAGAAGCTGACCCACGATGACGAACGTTTCTGCGACGAGGATTTTTTCATCCAGAACAAGGACAAGCGGTTGGCCGTTGGCGGCGCTACCTACAAATGGCTGTGGGAAGCGCTTGTGTCGTGCGACAAGCTGAATGCGCCGGGGTTCGCCGAGGCGATCGAGACACCGCTCCTGATGTTGCAGGCCGAAGAGGACAAGATCGTCGACAACAAGGCGCAAACGGCCTTTGCGAACCGTCTGCCCCATGGCCGGCTGGTGGTCATCAAGGGGTCGATGCACGAAATCCTGAAGGAAACAGACGCCATGCGCGCCCAGGTCTGGGATGCGATTGCCACCTTCATGGACCTGGAACACCGACCGGTATTTGCGGAAGAGGCACTGCCTGCGCCGGCGGCGACGGCCGTTCTGTCAGGCGAGAAATGACTGCACGGCGCTGAACAGCGCCGGGTCGCCCACTGCCAGCAGGCTGCCGCGTTCGCAACTGCCCGGTGCCTTGCCGCTCCAGGCGGTGGCCACGCCGCCCGCACCGCGGATCACCGGGATCAGCGCCGCCATGTCATAGGGTTTCAGTCCGGCTTCCAGCACCACATCCATATGGCCGGCCGACATGACGGCATAGGCGTAACAATCCAGGCCGTACCGCACCAGGCGGCTTTCGGCCAGCAGCGCGTCGAATTTGGGACGTTCGGCGGCGTTGAACAGTGCCGGGTCGGTCGTGGAAATTGTTGCAGATGCAACATCTGCACAGGCGCGGGTGCGGATCGGTTCGCCGTTCAATGTGGCGCCGCCGGGCCAGCCCAGGTAACGTTCGCGCAGGTAGGGCTGGTCGATGACACCGATCAGCGGTTCACCTTCATGGTAAAGCGCGATCAGGGTACCCCACACCGGCAGGCCCGAGATGAAGGCGCGGGTGCCGTCCACCGGGTCCAGAATCCATTCGAACGGGCTGCCGGTCTGTTTGCGGCCAAACTCCTCGCCAAAAATGGCATGGTCCGGGTATTCGGCCTCGATGAGGGCGCGAATCGCCTCCTCGGCGCCGCGGTCGGCGGCGGTCACCGGGTCGAAACGGGCGCCGTCGGCCTTGTCGATCACATTCACCGGCTTCTTGAAATAGCCCAGGGTCACCTCGGCTGCGGCATCGGCAAGCCGACAGGCAAAGCGGGTGAGTTCGGTAATTTGCTCGGGGCTCAGCGGGGTGGACACGGGCGCTTCCTCATCTTACCTAGAGTGATAGGATATTTGTTCGGACGGCTTGTAAAAGCCCGCACTTTAGACCACAAATTGCCGGTCTTCGGCAACGAGAAGTATCATTATGGACGCGGAATTTCTGATCGTGGGGGCCGGCATCGCCGGCGCCGGGCTTGCTTACCGGCTGGCGCCGAAGGGGCAGGTCGTCATCCTCGATATGGAGGCGCAGGCAGGTTACCACACAACCGGGCGTTCGGCGGCCTTCTATGCCGAAACCTATGGCGGGCCGAAGCTGCAGCCGCTGACCACCGCGTCCAAGGCTTTTTTCAGGGCGCCGCCTGCGGGCTTTACCGAAGTGCCGCTGCAGGGCCCGTTGGGGGCCATCCATATTTTCCGGCCCGACCAGCGGGCCGAGGCTGATGCCGCGCTTGAAGACATGAAGGCGTTGCCGGCGGTGAAGGAACTGCCGGCCGATGTCGTGCGTGCGCGTGCGCCTTATCTCCTGGGCACGGAAATCGCGGGCGGCATCGACGATCCCGATTGTTCGAACCTGGATGTCGCGGCCCTGCATCAGGGCTACCTGAAAGCGGCGAAGGCGCATGGCGCCAAAGTGCTGCTGGAAGCCGGTATCGAATCCGCCCGCCATGAAGACGGCATCTGGCACGTCAAAACCCGCACCGGGGACCTGACCGCCCGGGTGCTGATCAACTGTGCCGGTGCCTGGGGGGACGATATCGCCGTGCGCGCCGGGGTGCGCCCTGTGGGGCTGCAGCCGCTCCGCCGCACGATCGTTACGATACCCAATCCCAAAGGCCTGCCGTTCGACCGGCATGGTCCTGTGGTCATCGATGTCGGCGAAGCTTTCTATTTCAAGCCGGAAGGCGAGGGATACCTGATCTCGCCGGCCGACGAAACACCCAGCGCGCCCACAGACGCGCAGCCCGAAATGGAAGATATCGCCATCGCGGTCGACCATTTTGAACGCACAAGCGGCGCTACCGTTGACCGGCTGGACAGCAAGTGGGCGGGTCTGCGCACCTTCGCGCCGGACCGGGCGCCGGTGATCGGCTTCGCGCCAGACCAGCCGGCCTTTTTCTGGAATGTGGGCCAGGGCGGTTACGGCATCCAGACCTCGCCGGCCTGGTCGCTTTTGGCCGCGAGCCTCATTCTCGGCGAGCCGCTGCCCGCCGAACTGGTCGCCCACGGGGTCAAGTCCGCGATCTATGACCCCGCGCGTTTTGCCTGAGGTTCAGTAGCGCCGGAAACGGCGCGGCCCGGCCCCAAACAGGAACAGCACCAGAAGCACGGCCCCCACGGTGCCGGCAATCAGGTCGCCGATCAGGCCCGTGGGCCCCAGGCCCAGCAGCCCGAACAGGAAACCGCCGATCAGGCCGCCAACCAGGCCGATCAGGATATTGCCGAAAATGCCGTAACCACGGCCACGGACGATCTGGCCCGCCAGCCATCCGACCAGCGCACCGACAAGAATTGTCCAGAGCATTGTTTTTCTCCCCCGTCTCAGTAATAGCGGCCATAGCGGCGGTCGTCATCGAACTCGCGCCGCATTTCGTCGTTCCGGTACTGGCTCAGGGCATAAACGGCCCAGATTGCCGCAACCGGCCAGCCGATGATGGTGGCCCACAGGAACAGGCAGAACAGGCCCTGGAACGGGCGCCATATGGTGAAAAAGACCAGGGGTGGTACGATAAGTGCCAGCAGAAGACGCATGGCTTCCTCCTTTTCCTCGCTGCCGGGCCGCTTTTGCGCAGCCTCGTATAAATTTGACATGGGGGCACACGGGCAAGGATTCAAGGATTTCCGCGCCGGTAAACGGCACCATCACCTATGGCTGCATTTCATGCTTGCCATGGCTGCAGGGATGGTGATCATGGAATGCACCATTTCCGGGGGGATATATGGGGCATTATTTCAGTTTTTTCCGTGCGTCGCTCAGGCTGTGGCGCCGTCATTTCATTGGTGTTTTCATTGCGCTTGCCGGCCTTGCCGTGGCTTTTGCCGTCGCCACGATCGCGCTTTTCTACAGCTACGACACCATGCGGTCCGATTCCTGGATGCCGAATGTGGAGCGGCTGTACCGGCTGAATGAACAGATGTATATCAACGGCCAGCCCAGCATGTTCGGGCGCTGGGCGCGGGTGCATGGCGAACTGGCACCACGCATTCAGCCCAACTTCAGCGAGGTCGAAGAGACCCTGCGCCTGAAGGATATGACCGCGACCGCGATGGTGGACGGCAACAGCTTCAGCCTTGAGGTCCAGTTCACCGACCCCAGTTTTGCCGAATTGGCGCCACACCCCTTGCTGGCCGGCAATGTGGCTGCCGCCCTCAGGGACCCGCGCAGCATTGTGCTGACCCGGCGGCAGGCGGAACGCCTGTTTGCGGGTGATGCGCTGAGGCGTACACTCGACCTGGCGTTTGGCGACAAGACCTACAGCTATCGCGTGGGCGCGGTGATCGAGAACACGCCGCTGAATTCGCAGTTGGAAATTGACGCGCTGGTCCCCTGGGACGAGGGGATCATGGCGGCAACGGACGACGGCAATGCCTTTGGTTCTGTCTTCATTTTTGTGCGGCTGGCACCGGGCGCCTACAGCGACAGTTTTGCCGAACGTTTCAACAAGGTCATGACCGCCTCCCTGCCACCGGGTTTCATGACCGGTTCCAGCTTCGATATCGGGATCGAGCCCGTGCTCGGTGCCCGCTTTTTCTCGAAAAGTGCCAATGCCCAGCGCCCGAAAGCAGACGGCACCCTGTTGCTGTCCCTGCTCATCCTCGCTGGTGTGTTGCTGCTGGCCGCCTGCATGAATTCGATCAGCCTTTTTACGGCGTTGAACCTGTTGCGCCTGCGCGAGGTGGCGGTGCGCCGCATCCTCGGGGCCGGGCGTCTGCATCTGGCGGGGGCCTTCCTGTTTGAAAGCATCATGCTTGTCGCGCTGGCTTACGGCCTTGGTATCCTGCTGGCATCGGACCTGCAGTCGGTGGCGTCCGACCTTGGTGGCGTCCCGATCCCGGTGCTGGTGCCGGAACGCCTGCCGCTGTTGTTGTGGGGGCTTCTTGTCGCCGCCTGCATCGGGCTTTTGGGCGCGTTCTTCCTGGCCGCACGCGCGGCCCGGCTGAAACCGCAGGACCTGTTGCACGGCACCCAGAACAGCATTGTTTCCAGCCGCAACCTGTTCCGGCAGGTGCTGGTGGCGATGCAGGCCATGGCGGTGGTTGGTACGATCATCGGTGCCGCGCAAATCCTGTATCAGGTGCATGATTATGTCACCCGCGACCGGGGCTTTCGCATGGATGGCGTGCTGATGGTGACCGCGCCGGCCCGCGAACGGCTGGCCCTGTTCCAGGGCAGTTTTCTCGAGCAGGTAAAAGCGATCCCCGGGGTGGCGCGCGCCAGCGCCAGCGGCCATTCCCCTTTCCCGAACGGGGTGTGGATGTCCAGCCTGCGCACCACCGACATGCCGCTGACCCAGCCGGTCTGGATGCGTCCTGTGGGGCCGGACTATATCGATGCGCTTGACATCAAGGTTGTCGCCCGGCTGGACGACAGCGACTGGCACGAGCGCACGGCCATCGTGGCGCTGCCGCGCTCCAGCCTCAAGGCTTTCGGGTTCGCCAGCCCCGAAGCCGCGCTCGGCCAACTGCTTTTCGCGGACAACAGGCCTGAAGATGGCAAGGAAGTCGAAGGCGACACGCCTGGCTTCAGCTACCGCATTGTTGCGGTCACCGAAAATGTGACCGACACGTCCTACAGTGTCGACGAACCCATGGTCTATTATCTGGCCAGCTTCGACAACCAGGCGGTACAGGACATGCTGATCATCGTCGATGGGGATCAGCAACCGGTAACCGACGCCATTTCCGCAGCCTGGCACGCCAGCTTCCCGGACGACGAACTGACCCTTGAATGGCTGCGCGAACGGGTGGCCGGCACCCAGAAGAACAATGTCAATATGGCCAAGGCCATTGGATTTGTCTCCGCCTGCTGCGCGGTCTTGTGCCTCGCCGGCCTCTATGGCATGGCCAGCCACTGGGCGACCACCCGGCGGCGCGAACTGGCGCTCAGGCGCGTGCTGGGCGCTGGCGGGCGCGACATTGCCCGCCTGTTCCTGGTGAAAATGCTGTTGCCTGTGCTGGCGGGCGGCCTGGTGTCGCTGGTACCTGTGTGGCTGTTGATGCAGGAATGGCTGACCCGGATGCGCGAACAGGCGCCCCTGCCGCTTGCCCTCTACGGCCTTGCCGTGGTGCTGGTGGTCCTGATTGCCGCCGGCCTGCTCGTCGGTCATATCCGGCGCATCCTGCGCCTCAGGCCCGCGTCGGTGCTCTATCACGAATAGGGCTAGAGACCCTTTTCACCAAGGCTGCGTGCCTTATCGAGCCAGGCACGGCAACCACGCTCGCCCAGGCCCTCGACATTGCCGACCAGGCTGCGACGGATGGGCCCGCAGCCCGTAAAGCGCAGCACATTGCGTTCAAAGAACCGGATGCCGTGCGACAGGAAAAAAAGCCGGAAGGCAATGGCCGGCATGCCCATGGTTACAAAAATGCGCACGGAACAGCCCCGCATCAGCTTGCCCCAGCTTTGCAGGTCGGTTTTGCCGCCGGCCATGGCCGGGCGGAACACCTGTTCGAAAAAACCCTTCAGCCGCGCCGGCAGGGACCCCAGCCACAGCGGAAAGAATATCGCGATATGGTCGGCCTCCAGAAGGGCGGCCTGGGCTGGCAGAAGGACGTCGGGGGCCGGCATATTTTCCCATTCCTCCTTGCTGCGCAGGAGCGGAAAGTCGAGCGCCGCCACGTCGATCACACTCACCTGATGCCCGGCTGCCTCTGCCCCGGCCCGGTAGGCGTCAGCCAGCGCATGGCAAAGATGCTTTGCACCATCGTCCGGATGCCCTTGCAGGATAACGATCTTTTTCATCAATGAACCACCCTGAAACTGTCCCAGCCTGCAGAATGGCGCAGCATGGCCCATCGGTCTTTGACAGTGGTCAAGTGTGCAATGTAACCACTGGGTGTATTTTAGTCTTGCCTGAGATGTGTATTGATATACCATAACCTTTCCTGTTCTCGGGAGGGGGGAGGAATATGGGGCAATATCTCAGCTATCTCTACGCGTCGCTCCGGCTGTGGCGGCGACATTTTTTTGGCGTTGCATGCGCCTTCTTCGGCATGTCTGCCGCCTATGCGGTTGCGCTTCTGGCCACCCTGTATGTGCATGATGGCGTCCGGTCGGATGCCTGGCTGCCAGGCGTGGAAAATCTGTATCGGGTGAATGAACAGCCACGCGCGCTTGGCCGCCAAGGGGTGTTCGGGCGCACCAGCCGAAGCCATGTCATGGTTGCGGAACGGGCGCGCAGCCTGTTCCCGGAAGTGACCGCAAGCCTGCGATTGGTCAAGGAAGCCGCGACGGTGACCATAGGTGGCGCCAGCATGCCGCTGGATATTGCCTTTGCTGATGCGTCTTTTGCAGACCTGTTTCCGCTGGACGAAATCGAAGGCAGCCTCGCGAGTGCCCTGGCTGACAACAACAGCCTGATCCTGACGCGCCGGCAGGCGGAAAGGCTTTTTGCGAGCCCTGCGCTTGGCCGCACCCTGACTTTGCAGGTTGGCGAGAAAAGCCTGCCCTACAGGGTCGGCGCCGTGGTTGAGGATATCCCGCCAAATTCGCATCTGGCATTCGAAGCCATCGTACCATGGAACGACGGTTTGATGCGTGAACTGTTGGGGCGGGGGTATGACTATTGGGGCATGGCCCATACATATCTGGTCCTGGCGCCCGGCAGCTACGGCTCCGACTTTGTCGCGCGGTTCGAACGGGACATGAGCGCAGCCATACCGACGGACAGGGACCTGTCCTTCTCGTCGGGTATTGAACCGGTGAAGGGGCTGCAATATCACACCCGTACCTTCTCCGCCATGAAACCGCCGACGGATGGCGGCATGTTGAATATTCTGGCTACCATCGCCGGTGTCTTGCTGCTGGTGGCCTGGTTCAACGCAGCCAATCTGTTGTCGGCCATCAACGGCGGTCGTTTGAAGGAAATGGCCATTCGGCGGGTTGTGGGGGCTTCGCGCCGTCATCTGATTTGCGCCGCGATGACAGACGGCATTTTACTCAGCCTGGCTGCCTTTGCTTTCGGTCTGTTGCTTGCAACCGACCTTGAACCGACGGTCGCCGAACTGGTCAAGAACCCGATCCCGATTTGGGTCGAAGGCCGTGAAATCCTTCTGATGATATTCGCGGCCTTGGCCTTGCTGGTCGGTGCCCTTGGGGCTGTGATGCTGGCTGTCCGCGCCGCGAAAATACGTCCGCAAAATGTGCTGCGGTCGATGTCCGGTTCTGTGACTGGTCGGCGCGGCATAGGGCGCAGTCTGTTCCTGGGGTTGCAGGCATTTGCCGTGGTCGGCGCGCTGGTCGCGGCGGGCCAGATCGCCTGGCAGGTTCATTATCTGTTGACCAAGGATCGTGGCTTCAGAACAGCGGGCGTGATGTTTATTGAGGCGCCATCGGCCGAAGGCAAGGCACTTTTCCTTGGCAGCTTTCTGGAGACGGTCCGGGCCATCCCCGGGGTCAGTGCGGCCACAGCGGCGGGTCACACACCTTTCAGCATACGCGGGGTCTGGATCATGAATCTCAGGCGGGACAACAGCCCCGACAAGGTTCAGGTCGCAGTCCGCATTGTCGGGCCCGATTATCTGGATGTTCTGGAAATCAAACCGTTAGCCCAGATGCAGGAAGATTGGCGCGGGCGCGAGCATATGATTGGCCTGACCCCAAAAGCTATGCGGGCTTTCGGGTTCGAAAGCCCGGAAGAAGCCATCGGCGCCGTTCTGCTGCAGGAACAGACGAACACGGATGGCACGGTCGAACAGCGAGAATACCGCATTGCGGCGGTCCTCGGCCAGGTCGAGGATTCGCGCTTCCGGATGGCGGCGCCGATGATTGTTTCATTCGACCCGATGTCCGCGGTCAATGTTATCGACATGATGGTCCTGACGGACGGTGCCCAGGACCGGGTTCAGGCCGACATACTTGCCGCATGGCACACAGCATTCCCGAACGATGAAGCGAAACTTGAGACCCTCGCTGACCGGTTCGAGGAAGCCCAGCGCAAACATATCAACGTTGGTCGCGCGGTTGCCACCATGGCCGGGCTTTGCGCCCTGCTGTGTCTTGCGGGCCTGTATGGCATGGCCAGCCACTGGGCGGCCACGCGGCGCCGCGAACTGGCGCTCAGGCGTGTGCTGGGCGCGGGGCGGGGGCATCTCGCACGCCTGTTCCTTGTGCGCATGCTGACACCGGTTGGTGTTGGTGGCCTGGCCGCACTTGTCCCCGCGTGGTGGCTTATGCAGGAATGGTTGGCGACAACGGGGCGCGACCGCGCGGACCTGCCGCTGGCCTTCTATGGGATTGCGCTACTTGTTGTGCTACTGGTGGCGGCCATTATTCTGCTTGGCCATGTGCGCCGCATTCTGGCGATCAGACCCGCTTCAGTATTGCATCATGAATAGGGTCGTCAGGCCGGGCGGAAGGCGCTGATATTTTCCTGGTACCAGCGCGGGAAGCCATAGTCGCGCGCGGTTTTCAGCATGCCGTCCACATAGTCCTGGGTCGAAAGCGCGCGTTCCATGTCGTGGCAGATGTAAACCGTGGCCGGCACGATCTTGCCGCCGCGGGTGTGCACCAGCACGGCTTCGGGCAGGTAGCTGTGGCCGGCCAGGCGCTCTGCGTCAGGGCCATAAAGCAGGTCCAGCTCGGCATGGGTCAGGTTGGCGAGGATGCCGTACACCACGCCGTCGCCGGATTCCACAAGGTTGGCGAACGGCTGGATCGACAGTTCGAAGCCCTGGATCGAGGCCGGCGCAAAGGGACGGCGTTTCAGGCCCGCAGCTTCAAGCACGTTCAGGCTCATGTACGACCCGTAGAAAAACACCTGGACCTTGCGTGCGGCCATCTAAACGCTTCCTTTCCCTGCGAGGGGTCTTGATTGCCCTCTTTGGCGAGCTTAGTGCAAACATCCTTATCAGGATGTTAAAATTTAAGGCGATTGCCGTCTATATACAGGCGCCGGGCCATTACCGAAATAGAAAACCCGGCATCTGGCTGGATACCGGGTTTTGCTGTTTCGGTGCCTTATTCGGCGGCGGCGTCCTTGACCGCACGCTTGCGCTCGTGCGGCTTCAGGAAGCGTTTCCTCAGGCGGATGCTTTCCGGCGTTACCTCGACCAGTTCGTCGTCGTTGATATAGGCCAGTGCTTCTTCAAGCGGCAGTTTCTTCGGCGTGGTCAGGCGCACGGCTTCGTCCTTGCCGGCGGCACGGATGTTGGTCAGTTGCTTGGCGCGCTGCACGTTCACATCCAGGTCGTTGTCGCGGCTGTGTTCGCCGATGATCATGCCTTCGTAACATTCGTCACCCGGCTCGATCATGATGGTGCCGCGCTCTTCAAGGTTCCACAGCGCATAAGGCACGGCCTTGCCGGCGTCGGTGGCGATCAGCACACCGCGCTGGCGGCCGGCGATCGGGCCCTTGTAAGCGTCGTAACGGTCGTACAGGCGGCTCATGATGCCGGTACCGCGGGTATCGGTCAGGAATTCACCATGATAGCCGATCAGGCCACGGGCCGGCGCGTCGAAGGTCAGGCGTACCTTGCCGCCGCCCGAAGGCGCCATGCCCCTGAGTTCGGCCTTGCGCAGCGACATTTTTTCGACCACCACACCCTGGTGTTCGGCGTCCACGTCGATCTGCACGGTTTCATACGGCTCGAGCTTCTTGCAGTTTTCGTCCAGCTTGAACAGCACGCGCGGGCGGCTGATCGCCAGCTCGAAACCTTCGCGGCGCATGGTCTCGATCAGGACACCAAGCTGAAGTTCGCCGCGGCCGGCAACCTCGAAAGCGTCCTTGTTTTCGGTTTCGGTGATACGGATGGCCACGTTGCCTTCGGCTTCGCGCTCCAGGCGGTCGCGGATCACGCGGCTGGTGACATGCTTGCCTTCGCGGCCCGCCAGCGGGCTGTCGTTCACCGAGAAGGTCATGGCCAGGGTCGGCGGGTCAACCGGGATCGCGGTCAGCGGCACGGTCACTTCCGGCACGGCGATGGTGTCGGCAACCGTGGCATCCTGCAGGCCGGCGATGGCGATGATATCACCGGCTTCGGCGTTCTCGACCGGCACACGCTCAAGGCCACGGAATGACAGCAGCTTGGTGATACGGCCGGTTTCGACAACCTTGCCGCCGCGGCGCAGCGCGTGGATCGGGTCGCCCACTTTCACGGTGCCGGTTTGCACACGGCCGGTCAGCACACGACCGAGGAAGTTGTCGCGGTCCAGCATGGATACCAGCATCGAGAAGGGCTTCTCCGCAGCACCCGTGCGCACGGGTTCGGGCGCGGGCACATGCTCAAGCACGGTTTCAAATAGCGGATGCAGGTTTTCGCGCGGGTCGTCCAGGTTCCTGACGCACCAGCCGTCACGGCCCGACGCATACAGGATCGGGAAATCGAGCTGGTCTTCGTTGGCTTCCAGCGCCACGAACAGGTCGAAGCAGGAATCGGTGGCCTGGTCGGGGTCGGCGTCCGGCTTGTCGACCTTGTTCACCACAACGATCGGCCTGAGGCCAAGGGCCAGGGCTTTCATGGTCACGAACTTGGTTTGCGGCATCGGGCCTTCAGCCGCATCCACCAGAAGCACCACACCATCCACCATCGACAGGATACGTTCCACTTCACCGCCGAAGTCGGCGTGGCCGGGGGTGTCGACGATATTGATGCGGGTATCTTTCCACATCACGCTGGTGCATTTCGCCAGAATGGTAATGCCGCGCTCGCGTTCCAGGTCGCCCGAGTCCATGGCGCGTTCAGCCACGCGCTGGTTGTCGCGCAGGGTGCCGGACTGGCGGAACAGGTTGTCCACCAGGGTGGTCTTGCCATGGTCGACGTGTGCGATGATGGCGATATTGCGGATATTCTTGCTCATGGGCCCTTAACTCAAAAAAGGCCCTCGGATTTTATTGTCCGGGGCCTGGAAACCAAAGATTTGCGCGCCTTATACGCGCTGGGGGGCCTCGGGGCAAGGAAAACCGGGCCGACCGCCGCATATGACAGATATGCGTCAGACGCAGGTCAAAAACCGCAATTCCGGGTTGGGGCAGAAGCGGTCGGCGGCGTCCACAAGGCCGGGTACCGCATGGGACGGCACCTTGAAGTTGCTCAACACCAAGGAATCGGGTAAAATCTTAACGATTTGTTAACCATATCGAGTATCGGGGTCTTTAATAATTTCTGCGAGAGGGGGCGAACGTGCACATGAGCGCGGGACGCATAGTCGCGACAGCCACAAATTTTCTGTGGCATCGAAAAAATCTGGTCCTTAGGGCATGCATCTGGCCATCGGCTGTAATGCTTCTGGTTGTTCTGCTGGCCGACGCTGAAGGTGCGCGTCCGCTGGCGGCAACCCTGATCCTGCTTTATATCAGTTCCTATGTGGCGTTTTTCTGGGTGCGCCGGTTCCTGCGCGGGCCCAAGGGCATGGCACCGTCGGAGGACAGCTTTGTGGGTGTGGACGGCAGGGTGATCGACGTCGGCCACGCGCTCAGGCGGCTGCTGTCGTTCCAATGGCGCCTGTGCCTTGTCGCCATTATCGCCTATCTGGCGGGCAAACTGGTCGAGACGCTGGCCGGTCTCGCCATGTCCGGCGCGGATGGCTTGTCGCTGTTCTATTATGCGGTGCTGGCGGTCCTGGTGGCGAGCCCGCTGATCGCGCGCGTGTGGCTGATCATGCCGGCGTCGGCTGTTGGCCATCCCCACGCCGGGCTTTTCGATTCCTGGCAAATGACCCGCGGTGCGACCCTGCCGTTTGTGCGCCTCCTGGCCCTGATGCTGGGCCTGAGTGCGGGTGGCATGCTGTTGGTCGACGGCCTTGCCATGGCTCTGGCGGCAGCAGGGCAGGCAGGCGGCGGGACCGTGTCGGCATTGGCCTATATCCTGGCGCACCTTGTCGAGGTCGCTTTTTCCTACCTGATGGTGGCGCTGTGGGGCTGCGTGAGCGCGATTGCCTTCTTCCACAGTTGCCCGAATATCAAGGATTTTGCCGTCATTCGCACATCGGCGCCCGGCCCGCGTGTGATGGAGGTCAGGCCGGCGCCTGGCCACTGACCGGCTGGTGGCCTGCCTGCGGTTCCGCGGCCAGGGCCGCAAGGAACTGTTCGGCAACCGCCTGCCAGCTATAGCGCCGGGCAAATTCGGCGCAGGCCGTGCGGTCAAGGGTGAGCGCCTGGCCAATCGCGGCTTCAAGGTCGGTATCGAGAGCCGCCACGGGTGTGGACCAATCCTCGAACGGGCCGGTGCCATCGGCGCCCAGCACATCGAGCGGTCCCTGCACCGGGTAGGCGGCAACAGGCGTGCCGCAGGCCAGGGCCTCGATCATCACCAGGCCGAAGGTATCGGTCATGCTGGGAAAGACAAAAACATCGGCTGCGGCATAGGCTTGGGCCAGTTCGGTCCCGAACCTGGGGCCGAGGAATTTGGCGTCCGGATATTGCGCCTGCAGTCTTTTGAGCGCGGGGCCGTCGCCGACCACAACCTTGGTCCCCGGCACCTTGCTTTTCAGGAAGGCCTCGATGTTCTTTTCAACAGCGACCCGGCCAACATAAAGCTGGATCGGGCGCGGGAAATCGTGGCTGGCCCCTTCCATGGGGCTGAACTGTTTGGTATCGACCCCGCGGGTCCAGTTCACGATGTTGCGGAAACCCTTGCTGGCCAGCAGTTCGCGCACGGTTTGTGTGGCCACCAGCACACCCTTGCTGGGGGCATGGAAACGGCGGAACAGCGGGTACAGCCAGTCGGCCTTCAGGGGAAAGCGCGCTTCGATATATTCCGGGAAGGCGGTGTGGTAGGCGGTTGTGAACGGCCGGCCATGTTTCAGGCACCAGCGCCTGCCGGCCCAGCCCAGCGGCCCTTCGGTTGCGATATGGATGGCATCCACCTGCCAGCGGTCCAGGATGGCGGCGGTACGGCGGCGCGCATTCATGCTGAGGCGGATTTCGGGATAGGTCGGGCAGGGCAGGGTGCTGAACAGCTTCGGCGTCAGCATATAGACCCGATGGCCCTGTTGCCTGAGTTCACGCCTGAGCGTGTCGAGCGTGCGCACCACACCGTTTACCTGGGGATGCCAGGCATCGGTGATGATGCAGATGCGAAGCCGTTTTTCCTGCAGCATCCGGGCGCCCGGTCCTATTCCGCCGCCACGGGCACGGGTGTGTCGCCCGCGGCCTTGCGCCCGCGTTTGCCCGGTTTGCCCTTGCTGGCGGTGCGGGCGGCAACCTCGTCGGCCCAGTAGATGATCTCGAACCGGCCGTCGTCATGCTCCACAAGGGCTGTGCAGCTTTCGACCCAGTCACCGTCGTTCATATATTCGATGCCGCCGAAGAAGCGGCGCTCCGCATGGTGGATGTGGCCGCAGATCACACCGTCGATGCCGCGGCGGGCGGCTTCGGCGGCCACGGCTTCCTCGAAGCGACCGATATATTCAACCGCGTTCTTTACCTTGTGCTTCAGATAAGCCGACAGGGACCAGTAGCTGTAGCCCAGCTTGCGCCGCACCCAGTTCACCATGGTGTTCAGCTTGATCAGGAGCATATAGGCGCGGTCGCCGACATGGGCGAGCCACTTGGCATATTTCACGACCCCATCAAACTGGTCGCCGTGCAGTATCCAGTATCGTTTGCCGTTTGCGGCCGTATAGACCATGTCCGGCACCAGTTCGACCCCGGCCATATTGTGGCCTTCGAAGCCGCGCAGTCCTTCGTCATGGTTGCCGGGGATATAGATGACCCTGGTGCCGTGCTTGGCCATCTTCAGCACACGCCGGATGACGTCGTTATGATCCGTGTCCCAGTACCAGGACCGCTTGATCGCCCAGCCGTCGATAATGTCGCCCACTAGGAACAACTGGTCGCAACTGACGGACTTCAGGAAATCCAGCAGCAGGTCGACCCGTGCCGCGCGCGTGCCCAGGTGTGTGTCGGATATAAAAACAGCGCGATAATGACGCGCTTTTTTATGTTTGACCGAAAATTCATGGGCACCCGGGTTGTCGGGTCGGCCCATGTCCGGCGCTCGAAACGGCTCCGGGCCGGCCTCTTTGAACAACGGGCCCCGGCCGGACAGGTGCGCAACAGCGTCACCGTCAAAGCCGGGGAGGGAGGAAATCGCGGATTGTGCAAAATCTGTTTTCATGGCGGGCATTTTCGCCCGCCGACGTGACAAAGGCATTGCGCCCGCGTGACTTTTTTTTGACAGCAAAAAAAGTTTGATGAGTCGCTTTTGGGCAACAGTATGATTCGCGCTTGCGGGGCAGAAAAATTACACTTATGCGCGAATATCGTCCTAAAGTGTTGCAGAAAATTTGTATATGTACGAGTGACTTAAGTGCTTTTAAGTCTTTTTCAACGTTTCGTGACCTATGCTGCACTTGGAATTTGGGTCCGAAGCTTTTATCTTAGTAATTGGCGGGTAGCCCCCGCTAATGCCCTCCGTGGGCGTTTCCTCCCTGAGCCTGGGCCACGCTGTTGCGTGGCCTCTTTTTTTGTGCCGGGCCTATCGTATCGGGCCGCCCGCCAGATCATTTGTTGACCGTACCGAAATGCGCTGCCGTTACAATGCTGGCAGCCTGCGGCTTGTTTCGAGCAAGAAACAACTTTTGCACCGGGACGCCGGCGGCTGGCGGAATGACAAAGGGCGCCCCGTGCGGAGCGCCCTTCCCATGATTGTGCCTGCGCGGGCTTAGAAGCTGTAGCGCGCGCGGACGTAATAGAAGCCGCCGTTGAAGCCCATCGGCGAGGTCACCGGATACTTGGCACCTGCAACACCGCCCCACGGGTTCACGTCCGGGTAGTTGTTGAACAGGTTTTCGGCCCCGATGGAGACTTCGAGGTTCTCCATGACGTTGTAACCGATTTCCGCATCGAAGGTGATTTCCGAACCTGCGTTGATCGGCAGGTCACAGGCATCAAGGTGTGCTTCGAAATAGCTGCCATAATAGTTACCGCGGGCCAGCATGCGCCATTTGTCGGTCGCATGCGAGAAGGTGGTGTTGAAGCGGTAGTTGGGCAGGTTTTCTTCAAGCAGTTGCACACGGCAGCTATCCAGGGTGTTCGGATCGAAATCCGTTACCTTGGTTTTGGTATAGTTACCGGCGAACGCAACCTGGGTGGTGCCATCCTCGAACAGGTCGAGCGGGATGGTGGCCACAACGTCGATACCTTCGGTTTTGGTGTCGAAGTCGTTCACATAGAAGCGGAAGGCCTGCAGGTCTGCGGCAAAGGTGATGCCGGAAGCCAGAAGGTCAGACCGTTCCTGTGCGGTCAGGGTTTGCGAAGCGGACTGGGTGATCCGGTCTTTCAGCTTGATGTTGAAATAGTCGACGGTGACGTTGACTGCACCAACATCGGCCACAAAACCAACCGAGAAGTTGTCCGATTTTTCTGGGCCCAGTGCTTCCGCACCTTTGGCCTGGGCGATCGGGTTGGTCGGTGGGATCGTGCCGCGCTGGGCAAGCTGAAGCACGCCGTCCACATTCTCGAACACGGTCGAGATGTTCACAACCTGCTGTTGGCCCGGGGTCGGTGCCCGGAAGCCGGTCGAATAGCTCGAACGCAGGCGGAAGGCATCGCTGAATTTATAGAGGCCGGACACCTTGAAATTGGTGGTCGAGCCAAAGTCAGAGAAGTCTTCCCAGCGCAGGGCTGCACCCAGGACCAGTTTTTCGGTCACGTCGGCTTCCATGTCGACATAGAAGGCAATGTTGGTGCGGTCCCACGAACCGGCAACCTGCGGGCTGAAGCCGTTGAAACCGTTGGCGCCGATGCCGAAGCCCTGCGAGATCGGGTCCATCGGTCCGAGGCCGTCGATATCGATCGGTGCGGCAAGAACGCCGGCTTCGAAGGATTCCGGCTGGCCGGTGCGGGCTTCGAACTGTTCTTCACGCCATTCGAAACCACCCGCGATGTTGAGCGGCGAATAGAGGCCGATTTCAACAGGGTAGGACACTTCGGCGTTGAAGTTCTTTTCAAGCTGGATGTAGGAACCCAGGTCGAAATCGTTCGGCGTGGCAGAACCCAGGCTCGGGTTCACCGTGTTCAGGATGAAGAAATCAGCCTGGTTGCGGCCGACATGGGCGCTGACATCATACATCAGGCCGCTGTCCAGCTCGCCGCGGACACCAACCGCGATCGCCGCGTCATTGAGGTTGCCGCCAAATTGCGGCGTGAAGCCACCGGGGAACATTTCGTTGAAGACCCAGCAGTTCGGGTCGGCAGCGATTTGCGCCATCATGTCGGCTTCGGTGTCGGAGCCGATGACCAGCGGGTTGTCGATCTCGCCGGTGGCGAAGTTGATGCCGCCCGGGCAGGTAACGCCGTCATAGGGGTCCATGTCGCCGACAAGGCGGGTCACGCCGCCATCGGCGGTGTTCACACCGGCGCGGGTATCGGGGTTGCGGTAGAAGAAGCCACCTTCCACTTCACGCTCGGCATAGTTGCCGAAGGCATAAAGTTCGGCTTTTTCGGTCGCCTGGATGCCGAAGTTGAAGAAGGCTTTCCAGTCGTTCCGCACTTCCGGCGTACCCCAGACCTGGGCCGGGTCCTTGACGTCGGTGTTGCCGCCGGCAATCAGGCCCGCAGCGTCGTCGCGCTGGACAGAACGGCTGGTCGGGCTGGCTTCACGCCATTCGGCGCTGATGTTCATGAAACCGTCGTCGGTGACAGGCAGGCCCACGTTGGCCGCAAGCTGTTTCTGCGTGCCGCCGCCGTCGTAGGTTTTACCCCATTTGGCCTGGAAGCTGCCGCCTTCGCTGTCGTCGCGCAGCACGAAGTTCATCACGCCGGCAATGGCGTCGGAACCATATTGTGCGGATGCACCATCGCGCAGCACTTCAACGCGCTTCAGCGCGATCGACGGGATAACGCCGATGTCCGGGCCCTGTGCGCCGTCCGACAGGCCGCCACCCAGGAAGGTGATGACCGCAGCGCGGTGGCGCCGCTTGCCGTTCAGCAGAACGAGGGTCTGGTCAGGCGCCAGGCCACGCAGGTTGGCCGGGCGGATAAGGGTCGACGCGTCGTTGATGGGCATCGCGTTGACGTTATAGGACGGTACGACAGTGCGGAGCATGTCCGACATGTCACCCGTACCCTGGTTGGCGAAATCGTCCCCCGAAATCACGTCGACAGGTGCCGGCGTGTCTGCTGCTGAACGCGCTGCACGGCGCGAACCGGTTACGACAACTTCCTCAATGGAAGCGGCTGCAGATGTATCTTGACTCTCCTGGGCAGCTACACCGGTCGTGGTGGTAGCTGCGATGGCAATGCATGAGGCGCCCCAGAGAGAGTGTTTTATGTTAGCCATAAAACCCTCCGTTTGATTGATTTATCAATGAGGCGCAGCCACCCCCCCAGTGATATAGGGGCCACGCAAGGTCACTATAGCGGCAGAAGCTTCTTGAAGGGGAAGGCCGAAAAGCGGTGCGGATGGTGAATTTTGCAAGTTTGTTTCACTATTGTGGCAAAATAAGCACAATTGAATTAGCCGCCGATACGGTTTGCAACATTTGTTGAAACGGCATTCTTCAAGGGCAAAAAGCCCGGAAATCCGGGGCTTTCAAATTCTGGCGGTTGACGGGTGTGCGTGTGGAAACGCTATTCTGCGGCCCGGGGCAGTTCGTCCCCCACAGTCGGGAAATACCTGAGCGCATGCTGGACAAAATTGGTCGCAAACTGCATCAGGCGCGCGCTGACGTCTGCGAATCCGTCCAGCGGCAGCAGTTTTTCCTCGTCCATATATAGGGCACGGTTGATCTCGATCTGCAGGGCATGGATGCCCGCACCCGGGCTGCCATAATGCTGGGTGATATAACCACCCGCATAAGGCACGTTGCGCCGCACGCTGAAACCCGCACGCACCAGCATGTCTTCGGCAATGTCGGAAAGTTCGCGCCCGCAGGCGGTGCCCCAGCAGTCGCCCAGCACGATATCGGGGCCGGGCAATGCTGCGCGGCCCCGGCGCTTTTGCGGCAAGCCGCTGTCGGACGGCATGGAATGGCAGTCCACCAGCACGGCGCGTCCGAAACTGCGCCGGCGCGCGTCCAGCAGCGTCCGCAGCTTGTCGTGATAGGGGCGGTGCACACCCTCGACCCGGGCCAGGGCCTCGCGGGCCGGCAACAGGCCGTCATATATATTCAGGCCCTCTGCCACCTGTTTCGGGATCATGCCCAGGCCCGCCTTCACCCGGTGGCTGACATACAGCTCCCGCGCATCAAGCGGCGGGTTGAACATGCCGGCATCCAGTTCGGTCGCGCCCCTGTTCAGGTCCAGGTACGAGCGCGCGTGGGTGGCCACCAAAAGGGTTGCGCCCAGTGCGGGCACCGGCTCGAACAGCTTGTCGACAAAGGCATCTTCGCTCAGCCGAAGGGTATTCAGCTCCAGCTTCGCGCTTCTGAGGAACGAGGGCGGGTAATAGCGGCCACTGTGCGGCACGGCAAAGATGAACGGGGTCGGCGCACCTGCGGGCGGGTGGTGCAGGAATGGCGGCGGGGCCTCGTCTGCGCTGTGCGGCTTGTGGTTCATGCTGAAAGCCTAGCGGCTTTCCGGGGGCAAGTCACCGTCCTTGTTGCGAAAACCGGGCTTGGTCATGCGTTTGCGGCCGACCTGTGGCCTGTCCGCCGCCCGTGCCGAAGACGCAAATTTAATCTTGCGCGGCCCGCGTGGTCAGTGTAAACAACGCCCGTCCCGCCAAGGCGGGCCCGCATCCATGAAATGGTACGGTCGGTTAGCTCAGTTGGTAGAGCGTCCCGTTGACATCGGGGAGGTCGTTGGTTCGAGCCCAATACCGACCACCATTCATTGCCCAAAATCGTTAATGTCTGACCCGGGGTAAATTCCCTCGGGGCTTGAGCTTTGCCCGATAATCCTGTTTGCTGGCGAACGGGAAGAAAATCTGACGGTTCAGATGTGGGGGAGCATCAATCATGACCGACCTGAATGCCCGGCCAGACGGCCAGGGCCCTACCGGCCAATCCATCACCGCCGAACAGCGCCGCGCCTACTGGCGCGCCAACCTGTCGCTTTTGGGCAAACTGCTGGCCATCTGGTTCATCGTATCCTTTGGTTTCGGCATCTTGCTCGAAGACTGGCTGAACGGTTTCAGCCTGTTCGGCTTCAAGCTGGGCTTCTGGTTCGCACAGCAGGGCTCCATCTATGTGTTTGTGGCGCTCATCTTCATCTATGCCCGGCGCATGCGCCGGCTTGACCGCCAGTTCGGCGTCGAAGACTGAGGGGGCAGACATGGACGCACAATTGCTGACCTACACTTTCGTCGGGCTTTCGTTCCTTCTGTATATCGGCATCGCCGTCTGGTCGCGGGTGGCCAGCACCAAGGAATTTTATGTCGCCGGTGGCGGCGTGCACCCGGTGGTGAACGGCATGGCCACCGCCGCCGACTGGATGAGCGCGGCCTCTTTCATATCAATGGCCGGCATCATCGCCTTTTCGGGCTATGACGGTTCGGTGTACCTGATGGGCTGGACCGGGGGGTACGTGCTGCTGGCGCTGCTTCTCGCGCCGTACCTGCGCAAATACGGCAAGTTCACGGTGCCGGAATTCATTGGCGACCGCTATTATTCCGACGCCGCCCGTTTTGTGGCGGTGCTGTGCCTGATCTTCATTTCCTTCACCTATGTGGCGGGCCAGATGCGCGGTGTCGGTATCGTGTTTTCCCGCTTCCTGGAAGTGGATATCGACCTCGGCGTCGTGATCGGTATGGGCATTGTGTTCCTGTATGCCGTGCTCGGCGGCATGAAGGGCATCACCTATACCCAGGTGGCACAATATTGTGTGCTGATCTTTGCCTATACCGTGCCCGCGATCTTCATTTCGCTGTTGATTACCGGCAATCCGGTGCCGCAGCTTGGCCTTGGCGCCACGGTGGCGGACGGGTCCGGCCTTTCGGTCCTGGAAAAGCTGGACAGCGCGCTCGTGGATCTTGGCTTTACCGCCTATACGGACGGCAGCAAATCCGTGATCGATGTGTTTGCCATCACGGCCGCCCTGATGGTCGGCACTGCCGGCCTGCCGCATGTGATTGTGCGCTTCTTCACCGTGCCCAAGGCGTCGGACGCGCGCACGTCAGCCGGTTGGGCGCTGGTGTTCATCGCCCTTCTGTATACGACCGCGCCTGCCGTGGGGGCTTTCGCACGCCTGAATTTCATTCAGGAAGTGAACGAAACGCCCTATGCGGAAACGCCTGAATGGTTCAAGAACTGGGAAAACCTCGGTCTTGTCGCCTGGCGCGACAAAAACGGCGACGGCAAGGTGCAGTACCGCCCCGGCCCGCCGTTTGCGGGCGCGCCAGCGTTTGACGACACGGCGCGCGGCGAAAACGGCGAACGCCTGCTAAGCAACGGTACGACCGATACCGGCAACGAGGTCTATGTCGACCGCGACATCATGGTGCTCGCGAACCCTGAAATTGCGCAATTGCCGGCATGGGTGATCGCGCTTGTGGCCGCGGGTGGCCTCGCCGCAGCCCTGTCCACCGCCGCCGGTTTGTTGCTGGTCATCTCGTCCGCGGTCAGCCACGACCTTCTCAAGAAAAGCTTCATGCCCGACATTTCGGATCGGCAGGAATTGCGGGCGGCGCGCATCGCGGCGGCCATTGCCATATTGGTCGCGGGGTACATGGGCATCCATCCGCCGGGTTTTGTGGCGCAGGTGGTGGCCTTTGCCTTCGGTCTTGCCGCAGCGTCGCTGTTCCCCGCGATCATGATGGGCATTTTCTCGAAGCGCATGAACAAACAGGGGGCCATGGCCGGCATGCTGGCGGGCCTGGTGTTCACCCTTGTCTATATCGCCTGGTTCAAGTTCGTGGCGCCTGAAGACAATGTGGCCGCCAACTGGCTGTTCGGCATTTCGCCCGAAGGCATTGGCATGGTGGGCATGTTCATCAACTTCGGCATCGCGGCCCTTGTGGCCCGCTTCACCGCGCCACCGCCTGAAAGTGTGCAGGCGCTGGTCGAGGATATCCGCGTGCCGTCAGGCGCCGCCGCTGCCAGCGATCACTAGCCACAGGCGCAGGGTCAGGAATGGAAACGGGGCCGTCTTGGCCCCGTTTCTGTTTTGGTATCAGTTCTTTTTAGGCGCTGGCGGCAGGGACATCACCAACCGGAAACCGACCGCCATGGACCGCAGGTCCCAATCGGCCGGCTGGCGCGCCTGTACGGCAAAAAACACGGGGGTCGAGCTGTTGGTGGCGCCGCGCACGGTGCCGGTGTCGCAACCGTCCTGTATCCAGGGGCTGCCGTCGGACGGTGCATTGATGAAGCTGTCCAGCCAGCAGTCTGCAACCCATTCGCCCACATTGCCCAGCATGTCGTAGAGGCCGAAGCTGTTGGGAGCCAGCGCGCCGACGGGGTTGGTGGCCTGCGGGTCCGAACTGTCGGAACATTGCGCGCAGTTGCCGCGCGCATTTTCAAGCGTGGCCCGTTGCATGGATACCTGCGCATTCATGCCGCGCGCCATGTAGGTCCATTCGGTTTCGCTGGGCAGCCGCCACTGGCCGGTGCCGCCCGCTGCTTTCCATTTGGCATTGAACCAGGCGATGAAGCCGTCCACATCTGTGCGGCCAACATTGATGACCGGGCGCGAGATGCGGCCCCAGCCCATGTCGGCAGGGCGATACCCGCCACAGCCGCCATCGGCCACGCAGGCATCCCACTGGTCGAACGTCACTTCATAGGCCATGGCCATGAAGGGGCCCGGAATTTCAACCAGCCGTGCCGCCTGTGATGCGGCTTTGGGCATGGGTTTGCCGCGCGCCAGGATGCCGGCCTGGATGGTGACGGTCGGCCCGGTCAGGTCGCGCTGCGGCGCCAGCTTCTGGGCGGCTTCCAGCGCCTTCAGGGCATTGGCCCGGTTGGCCCCTTTCGGATATTGCGCCAGAAATGCCTTGAAGGCGGCAACAGACCCGTCCCGCGTTGTGGCATAATAGGCCAGGGATTCCTGCCGCTGGCTGGCCTGGTCGACAAACTGGCCGGCGGGATAGTCGCTCAGGTAGGTCTGGTAACTGATGATGGTATTCTGCTGGCGCGCCTGCCGGAACGAGGCGGTGTCTGCGGCGCGGGTGGCTTCACGCACATATTGGCCTTCGGGCCAGTAGGCGACATAGCGCTGGTACGATGCTTCCATGTTCAGTTCCTTGGCACGCTGGAAACTGAACGTATCTGCGTTCGCGATATTGTCGCCGTCGGGATACTGGTCCCGGTAGGCGGCATAGGCAAAGATCGTGTGCTGCTTGCGGGCAAATTCGAAGGCTGCCTGGTCCGATGTCGCAAAGGCGGTCAGCGCAGCCTCGATCTTGAGCGCAAGGGCCTTTGCTTCATCCACATACAGAAGATCGGCTGGCGGGCGGCCCAGATAGTCGTTCACCAGCCCTTTGGCGCGCCTGTATTGGCCGCGCCCGAATGCGGCTTGCGCGGAATAATAGACCAGGTAGGGCGGGGTCGGCTGGGTGTCCGCTATCAACTGGTTGATCAGGTCGTCGGCAACCCGAAAACGGCCCTCCTGCAGGGCGTCCAGCGCCTCCTGCAGATGGGCATCGCCTGGTTCAGCGCGGGCAGGTCCGGCCTGGACGAGGCCCATGAGCGCAACAATAAACAGCAAATGACGAAACAGCATTGGCCTCAGGCTCTCCCTGTCCTTGTTCCATGGGCATCAAACCTAGGGCCAGACGGGGCTGTCCCGCCAGATTTTTTTTAGAGCTGCCCGAAGGCGGCGCGCGCCGCCGCCTCGATTCCGGTCATGTTTGGCTCTACTTCCTGAAGGCCGACTTGGCGGCCTGCGCCAACACCAGCGGGATCAGGCTTGCGCCCAGCACCACGGCCCAGCCGGCACCATCAAGAGGCGCAAGGTACAATACCGCTGCCAGCGCCGGCACCTTCATGGCCGCGGCAAGAAGCAACAGGCACAGGCCTTCAGCGACCCAGATGAAAGGGTTGCGCACGATGCCGTTGTTGAACAGCGGCGTCCGGCGGCTGCGCATGTTGAACACATGCCAAAGCTGGCCAAAGGCAAGCGACAGGAAGGCTACGGTGCCGGCATAATCGGGCACCATGCCCGCGCGTGCGCTGGCCCAGGCAAAGGCGGCGGTTACCGATGCGGTCATCAGCGCGGCATAGGCGGTGATGGCAAGCCAGTGCCGGCGCTGCAGCATCGATTCGCCGGTCGGCCGTGGCGGGCGCATCAGGATGTCCCTGTCGCCCCGCCCGAACCCGAGCGCGAGGGCAGGGAACACATCCGTCACCAGATTGAGGAACAGGATCTGCAGCGGCAACAAGGGCAGGGGCAGGCCCGCCAGCAGGCACAGGGTGACCACCAGGACCTCGCTCAGGTTGCAGGACATCAGATAGATCACGAAGGTGCGGATGTTGGCATAGATCACGCGCCCCTGCTGGATCGCCGCCACAATGGAGGCAAAGGCATCATCCTTCAGGATCATGGCGGCGGCTTCCTTGGCCACCTCGGTGCCACGCAGCCCCATGGCAATGCCGACATCCGCCTGTCTGAGCGCCGGGGCGTCGTTCACGCCGTCGCCGGTCATGGCAACCACGGCGCCCGCCTTCTGGTGCAGTTCGATCAGCTTCAGTTTTTCCTTCGGGCTCATGCGCGCGAAAACACCGGTGGCCAGAATGTCGTCGGCGGGCAGGGCGGCGCCAGTGAAGGCAGAGCCTTCGATGACCGTGCCGCCTGCCTGATGAATGCCGGCCTCTGCCGCAATGGCACCGGCGGTGGCGGCGCTGTCGCCGGTCGCCATCACGACCCGCACACCGGCACCCTGTGCCGCGCGGACAGCGGCGGCCGCGTCGGCGCGCAGGGGGTCCTCGAGCCCCACAAGGCCCAGGAAGGTCAGCCCGTCATACGGTTTGTCGGCGGCGCTGGCAGCGGTCTTGTCGGCAATTGCGATAAGACGCAGGCCCTGTGCCGCCAGCCCCTGGGCTTTTTCCAACCAACGGACGCGGGCATCGTCGGTCAGGGGCTGGTCGCCGCCGGGGGCCGCGATGCGGGTGGCAGCCGCCAGCACCGCTTCGGGCGCGCCCTTGACCGCAAACAGATAGTGGCTGCCATCGGCATGGATGGTGGCCATCATGCGCACATGGGGGTCGAAGGCCTCGTCGCCAAGGCGGGGATGGCGGGCTTCGCACGTGGCCTTGTCCTGCCCGGCTTTTTGCGCTGCGGTCACCAGCGCCCGTTCCATCGGGTCGGCCATCTGGTCCGGTTCGCCCCCGCTGTGGCACAGGGCGGCAACACGCAACAGGCGGGCCGGGTCCGTGCCATCCGGGGCCAGCAGTTCCGATACGGTCATGCGGTTTTCAGTCAGGGTGCCGGTCTTGTCGGTCAGGATCACCGTCACCGACCCCAGGGTTTCGACCGCAGACAGGCGTTCGATCAGCGCGTTGCGGGCGGCCAGTTTCCACATGCCGCGCGCCAGCGCCAGGGTCGCGACAATCGGCAGGCCTTCGGGAATGGCCGCAACCGCCAGAGCGATCGCGGTCTTGACCATCACGAGCATGTTGTATCCGGCCAGGATGCCGCCGGCCGCCAGCACCACCATCAGGCCCAGTACCACCAGAAGCAGTTGTTCCGACAGTTTCGCCAGCCGTCGTTCCAGCGGTGAAACATTTGCGACCGCCGTGTCGGCCAGGGTGGCGATTTCACCCAGCCGGGTGCTGCGCCCGGTTGCCAGCACCAGCCCGGTGGCGTGCCCGCGCGTGATGGCGGTGCCTTTGAAGGCAAGGGTGGCCGCCTCGGCGGTGCCGGCGCGGCCCGGGGTGGCGTCCTTGTCCACCGGGACGGATTCGCCGGTCAGCAGCGATTCGTCGCATTGCAGGCGCGCGCTTTCCAGAAGCCGTACATCGGCGGTGACAATGTCGCCTGCTTCCAGAAGCAGGATGTCGCCGGGCACAAGATCGTCGGCCGGTATCTGGTTTACGCGGCCTTCGCGCCGGACCCGGCTGGTGGTGCGCCCCATTTGCCTGAGCGCCGCCATCGAGGTTTCGGCCTTCATTTCGGCCCAGAAGCCGATGGCGGCATTGATGGCCAGCACCACAAGGATGGCAATGCCTTCGGCCATATCCTCGAACAGGAACGACAGCACGGCAGCACCGGTCAGCAGCAGGGCCAAAAGGCTTCTGAACTGGTCGATCAGAATATCGAACCCGGCCCGGGTTTCGGGTTCGCCAAGATTGTTGGGGCCATAAAGTTCAAGCCGGTCCGCGACCTGGGTCATGGTCAGCCCATGGGCGGGTTCGACCTGAAAACATTGCGCGGCTGCCGCAGGCGGCAACTGCGCATAACTTGCATGGTCCTGCGAAGGTGCATCGGTCGCCATATATCCCCCATCGAATGTGCAAAGGGATCATGCCACGCGCGGCGGCACCAGCGTTTGACGGAGGTCAAGGTCGTGTACCGGGGCCGGCGCACAAATCTGTGAGCAATCGGCATAAAATGCAATCATAAGGTAGAGTGGGTCAATAAAAGCACGCATGGGTTTTTATTTGTGGTGCAGGTTGCAGCCCAATCCGAAAAGTTGCGAACCATTCGCATTTATTTCTTGATGGTAAGACTTATTCTCATTATCAGGTTCCCAGCACAGGGAGCCAGCCAATGAAATTTCCGTTTAAAGCCTTTTGTCTTTTCACCGCCAGCGCCGCCGCGATGGTGGCCGCACTGCCCGCTCATGCCGAAGCCGGCGACGACGATGATACGGTCACTGAAATCGTGGTTACCGGTCGGGCCCAGACCCTTTACCGGGTCGGTGCCACTAGCGTCGTGCGCGGCGCGGACGATCCGCTCGATATCCCGCAGTCGGTGACCATTCTGAATGCAGCCCTGATCGAAGACCAGGGTGCGCGCGACATGACCGACCTTTACCGCAACATCGCCGGCATCACGACCTTCAGCTATTCGGGCGTTACCTTCCGGGGTTTCCGGCAGGACCAGGTGTTCTATGACAGCCTGCGCGGCAACCCCTTCATCGCCTTTTCGGTGCCCAAGCTGTTCAATATCGAACGGGTTGAAGTGCTGAAAGGCCCCGCCGGCATGCTGTATGGTCCGGGTGAGCCGGGTGGCCTGATCAACTATGTCACCAAAACCCCGACAGAAGAACTGGCCGCCAGCGCTGACCTGACCCTGGGCAATTACGACCGTTATGGTGCCTCGGGCGAGATTTCCGGACCCTTGAACAAATCGGGCACCATCCTGGGCCGCGCCGGCGCGCTGTATGAGGACATGAAGCCCTTCCGCAACAACACACATGACAAGTCGACCATCCTGGATGGTGGCCTGACTTTCAAGCTGGGCGAGGCCGCCCGCCTGATCACCCAGGTGGCGCATTATGACCAGAAGATGCAGGGCGCGCGCCTGCGCGGCGTGCCGGTGGATGACGAAGGCAATTTCCTGGCCGACATCAGTTGGAACGCCAACGAACCGACCGATTTCCTGAACCTCAAGGCCACCACCTACCAGGCGCGCCTGCAGGCTGAACCGGGTGAAGGCATCTCGACCGAAGTTGCCGTGCGCTATTTCACCGCGCTTGAACGCCAGCAGTATCACGAACCCCGCGGGTTCCTGGACACCGACAATGACGGGCTGATCGACAGTTCGCTCAGGGAACTTCGGGACCAGGAACGCGAAACCGATGGCCTGACCTTCTCGGGCACCGCGTCGTTCGACCGCGAGATTGCCGGCCACAAGAACAAGGTCCTGGTGGGTGCCGACTGGTACCGCGAGGATGCAACTTTCTGGGGCCGCACGGTCCCGCGCGGCGATGTGACCCCGCTTGACCTCGAGGACCCGGTTTACGGCACCTCGGGCGCGTCCATGTATGACCTGGACAGTTATGCGCTCCGCTCCACCAACACCCGTTCCACCCGCTATGGCTTTTATCTGCAGGACCAGTTTGCCGTTACCGACCGCCTGATCCTGATCGGCGGTGTGCGGTACGACCGTTTCGACGACGAAGACCTGGTTTCGGGCGAAAACTATTCGAACGGCGACTGGACCTTCCGCGCCGGCCCGATCTTCAAGCTCAGGGACGATGTGTCGCTCTATGCAAGCTGGTCGCAAAGTTTCGAGCCGCAAAGCGTTTCGTCGCAGGACCCGCTGGCCGGCGGGCCCTTCAACCCGATGACCGGGGAACAGTGGGAGGCAGGCATCAAGACCGCGCTTCTGGACGGTGCCGTCCAGGCCAATTTTGCGGTCTATCAGATCAAGCGCCAGAACATGTTGCAGACGGACCCGAACGGCAATGCGACCGACGGGGTCGACGACCTGACCCCCATCGGTGAAGTCACCGCCAAGGGCTTCGAGGTCGAGATTTCCGCCGACCTGACGCGCGACTGGGTGCTGACCGCCAACTATGGCTATAACGACACCCGCATCACCGGCACGGTCGAGGGCCAGTCGCTCACCAACGCGGTTGGCGACCGGTTTGCGAATGCGCCCAAACATCAGGCCGGTCTCTGGACCCGCTATCAGTTGCCGGGCATCGGCACCACTGTGGCCGTTGGTGCCGAGTATGTGTCCAAGCGGCTGAGCATCGACGGTCAGACCGTGAAGGCCTACACCATATTCGATACGTCGCTGATCCAGCCGATTAACGACAATATCAGCGTGCTGTTGCGCATTGATAACCTGTTCGACAAGGAATATGCGGCTTCGGGCTTCATCGAACGCGATGGCCACTTCCCGGGTGAACCGCGCACGGCCTTTGTCGAACTGCGCTGGAAGCTTTAGGCCAGCATGGCAGGCCGGGGGGCACAAAAGGGTCGGTCGCGCTGGTGGATCGTTCACCAGTGGGCGGGATTGAAGCTCAGCCTGTTCCTGAGCTTCATCCTCTTGACCGGCACATTGGCGACCCTGTCGCACGAGATTGACTGGCTCATCGATCCCGGCCTTCGGGCCTACCCGGAAAGTACCCGTGCGGACGGTGCGCCGTCCGCTTCCTGGGGGCAATTGATGGACGCGGCCAAGGCTGCCGCGCCCGGCGCCCGCATCGAGCGCCTGAGCGCACCCTATAGCGGCTGGTTTGCGGCAGAAGCCATCGTGCTGGATACGAACGGCGAGCGGTTCCGCATTTACATGAACCCCGAAACAGCCCAGGTTCAGGACACTGCCTCCTGGTTCAACGCCCAACGCCTGTTCCGGGAACTGCACCGGCACCTGATGCTGCCGACCCGTATCGGCATTCCCATTGTCGCTTTCCTGTCCATCCCCATGCTGGCGTCCTTCATCACCGCCTTTGTGGTTTACAAAAAATGGTGGCGCGGCTTTTTCCGGCTGCCGAAATGGCGGCCTGGGCGCCGGGGCGAAGGCCGGCGCTTCACGGGCGACCTGCACAGGTTCGCGGGGCTATGGTGCCTGTGGTTCGTTGGGCTCATCGGCATCACCGGGCTTTGGTACCTGATCGAATGGGGCGGCGGCAACGCGCGGCCTGCACCCCGGCCCAAGGCCGCAATTGCAGCGGCCAACCCGGACGGTGCGGCGCTTGATACGCTGGTTGCCACGGCACAGGCGGCCTATCCGAACTTGCGCATCACCTCGGTCTATTTCCCGCCCAAAAAACCGGGCGGTGTGGTGGTGATGGGTCAGGCCGATGCCTGGCTGGTGCGCGAACGCGCCAATTCCGTTTGGCTGGATGCCGACACGGGTGCCGTGATGCAGGTTTTCAGGGGCGAGGACCATACGGTCCACCAGCGTATCAGCGAAGCGGCGGACCCGCTGCATTTCGGCCAGTGGGCCGGTTTTGGTGTGCGGCTCATCTGGTTCCTGTTCGGGCTGGTGCTCACGGGCCTTGCGGTCAGCGGTGTGGTGATCTACTGGCTGCGCATTGCGCCGGCGGACCGGGCCGGGGTGCGCACTGCCGGTTTTATGCGCGCCACATGGCAGGGTATGGGCCGGTTCGGTTATGCGGCCATGCTGGCAACCCTTGTCGGCCTGTGCCTCGCGACCCTGGCCGTCTTCCAGCAGATCTAGGCCCATTCCATTCTGGAATGACTGCATGCGTTTTTGGTAATGGCCTTGCATGACCCACGCACCGGGCTTACCCTTGGCCCGGGTACCAACAGCGCCGGGATGCGGGCACCATGCGGCCGAAAATCAGGAATCTGGAAAGCTTCCGCGAGATCATGCGCACGGGTTCTGTTACCGATGCGGCGCGCAACCTTGGCCTCACCCAGTCCGCCGTGTCGCGCCAGTTGGCGCAGCTTGAGGACGAACTGGGCCTCGAACTGTTTTTCCGTGACAAGGGCCGGCTGATCGCGCTGCCCGAAGCTGTGGAGCTGTGCCAGGAAATCGATCTGGCGCTGTCGAGCTTCGACCGGGTGCAATTGATGGCCGATGACCTGAGGAACCTGTCCAAGGGCCAGCTTCGGGTCGTGGGGCCGCCCAGCTTCGTCGAAGGTGTGCTGGCCGAAGTGGTGGCCACCTTCCTGCGCGCCTATCCGGACATCCAGTTCACCATCGACAGCCGCAACCATGAAACCATTGTCGAACAGGCGGTGTGCCGCGCGGTCGACTGCGGTTTCCTGAAACTGCCGGTCACCCATTCGAACCTGATGATCGAACCCATGGTCAATTGCCAGACCGTGTGTGTGGTCAAGCGCGGCCATGCGTTTGAGAAATTCGAGGTGCTGACACCGAAGGACCTGCATAATGAACCGCTGGTGATGCTGGGCAAGGGCCGGGCGTTCCAGCGCGCGGTGCAACAGGCCTTCCGCGACAACCATGCCCGCATGAATGTGCGCGCCGAAACCCATGCCATCGGTGCCTCGTGCGCGCTGGCGGCGCAGGGGGTGGGTGTGGCCATTGTCAATGAACTGATGGCCCGCACCTACAAGGGGCTGGGTGTTTCCCTCATTCCATTCGAACCCTCGATCGAACATCAGTATGCCTTTGTGGCCTCGTCCCAGATTCCGATGTCACGCGCGACGCAGGCATTCCTCGCGCACTGCAAGGCCTATTTCGCGGGCGCCTGATACCATTCCGCTTTGGAATGGATATCTGAAAAAACCTCATCATATTGCATGATCGGACGTGCATAGGCAGGGTGCGCGCACCTGAAACAGCGCCCGGACGAGACCATGGCCCAGCCCGTTACCAGCTTTGCCCGCAAACAGCCGCGCGCGGACCCCGCCATAGACGGCCTGCGCGAGGAACTGCGCGCCGCCGGCTTCCGGCAGGAGGCCGCCGCACTCAGGGTTTTCGAGGTGGTGGTCCATAACCGCGAGGTGCGCGCCTGCCTTAAAAACAATAGGGAACATCCATACTTCAATGACCGCTGGGCGGATGGGCAGCATAGTCTGGTGGCTGCCGCGGACGAGATCGCGCTCGCCCGTATTTTGAAGACCATGTACCCCTGGGCGCAGGGTTTTGTGATCGACAGTATCTGCGAACGCCCCGTGCCCGCGCACACCGACTATCCCCAATGATCAGCCGGCAACAAGTATCGGAATCCCCCTTGGGCGCCCCTTCGTGGGGCGCTTTTTTTGTGCCGCGCATCCCATGCATTTCCGGAATGGGCCCGGGAAAAAATGTCATGATATTGAATGCCGGTGAAACCCTCCCCTAGGCTTTCCAGGACTTGAGGAAGCCACGGCGCAGACGCCGGGCCCATGCTCCGGGAGGAAAAAACAAAATGTCCAACAAACACCACAGATATTCGGGACTGGGGGTCTTGATGCTGGGTTCGTTCCTCGGGACGACCGGCTACAGCCTGCCGGCCCTGGCACAGGAAGCCGCGACAGAAGATGTCGCCATCGAAGAGGTTGCCATCGTCGGTACCCGCATCAAGCGCAAGGACGAAGTGGCCAACAGCCCCATCTTCACCCTGTCCGAAGACGACCTGATCGCCACGGGCCTGGTGTCCACCGGCGAAATGCTGCAGGAACTGCCGGGGGTGGGCTTCAGCCTCAACTCCAACGGTTCGGGCGGTGTCAGCCACGGCACATCCAGCCTGAACCTGCGCAACCTGGGCGCCAACCGTGCGCTCATTCTGGTGAACGGCCACCGCTGGGTGGCGGGTTCCGGCACACGCGGCTTCCGCGACTTTGTCGACCTCAACACCATCCCGCAGTCGATCATCGGCCGGGTCGAAGTGCTGAAGGACGGCGCCACCGCCATTTATGGCGCCGATGCCATCGCCGGTGTGGTGAATATCCATACCCGCAAGATGGACGGTATCGAAGTCAACGGTTATGGCGGCATCACGAGCCGCGGTGACGGCGAAACCATGAGCTTCGACGCCACCTGGGGCAAAACCTTCGACAAGGGCTCGGTCATGGTGTCCGCCATGTTTACCGACCAGAAGGAAATCTATACCGAGGACCGGGAACTGACGGCGGTGCCGCTCAATGGCCTGTCGACCACGTCGCCCTATGGCCGCTATTCCGGATCGCCGCTCGGGGGCCGCATCACCCGCATCGCCGGCACCGATGGTTCGTCGCCTGACGATTTCCGTGCTTTTGTCGACCCCGACGACCGCACCAACATCTATGACCATACCTATGTCACCGGCCCGCTGCGCCGCTATGCCCTGTTCGGGCAGGCCGAATACCAGTTGTCGGACGCGGTGCATTTCACGGCGGAGGTCATGTATAACAACCGCCGGTCCGACCAGTTGTTTTCCCCGGTTACGCCGCGCGTGCGCGGTTCGGAAGGCTATGTCTTGCTGGCCGACCATCCCTATAACCCGTTTGGCGAGGATTTTTCCTCCAGCCTGCAATTCGACCGCCAGCTTGACGAACTGGGCCAGCGCGTGAACCTGCAGAAGGTGGAAACCTGGCGTTTTGCCGCCGGGCTGGACGGCGAGTTTTCCAACGGCTGGTCGTGGGATGTCTTCTATTCCCATGGCCGGAACGATTCCTCGTTCGACTCGCTCAACCAGGTTGACCAGGACCATCTGGCGCTGGGCCTCGGGCCCAACGACCGCTGTGTGGCCAACAATTGTGTGCCCATCGATTACCTGGGTGTGCTGACGGACGAAATGGTCGACTACCTGCGCTACGATGCCCACGACGAACATGGCACGCGCCAGCATGATTTCACCGCAAACATCAGCGGCGACCTGTTCGAGGCGCCTGCCGGCACCATCGGCTTCGCGGCCGGCTTCGAATATCGCCGCGAAAGCGCGTTCGACAACCCGGATTCCTATGTGAACGCGGACCCTGAGTTCAACAGCTACCGCACCACAACCTCGGCGCCGCGCGATGCCTCGAGCGGGCATTATGACCTGTATGAGTTTTATACCGAGGTCAATGTGCCGCTTCTCAAAGACCTGCCCATGATCCATGACCTGAACATGGATGCGGCGGTCCGTTATTCGCACTACAGCACCTTTGGCGACACCACCAACCTGAAGCTGGGCCTGGGCTGGCGCCCGGTCGAGGACCTTCTGGTGCGTGCCACCTATGCCGAGGGCTTCCGGGCGCCTTCGATCCTCGAATTCACGCCGGCTGAGCGGGCAACCAACCTTGTCGCCAACGACCCCTGCTCGGGTGGTGGTGCAGGTTTGCCCGGTTGCGCCGGCGTGCCCGCCACGTATGAACAGAACGGCAACCAGGTTCTGGCGACCGTCAGCGGCAACCCCGACCTTCAGCCTGAAACCTCCCGCAACTATTCGCTTGGTGCCGTATTCACCCCCGCGGCACTCAGCGGTTTCTCGCTGTCGGTCGACTGGTACCGCATCAAGGTGTCGGACACGATCACCAGCCTTGGCTCGCAGCGTATTCTCGACCTGTGCGCCAACACCGGCGAGAAGTGCGAGCTGATCAGCCGGGCGTCGAACGGTGAAATCCTGAACCTCCTCGACGGTCCGGTGAACCTGAACGCCACCACGGTTGAAGGCTGGGATTTCACCGCCCGCTATCAGGTGACCGGCACATCCTATGGTGATTTCACCTTCCTCGCGGATGCCAGCTACCTCACCGACTATGTGGACGAACTGGTGAACGACGATGGTTCGATCACGGTACAGCACCGGGAAGGCACATCGGACGTGCTTCGGGAAAGCATTCCCAAATGGCGCAGCCGGGGTTCGGTCCGCTGGGACAGCGGTCAATGGTCGGCCACCTATGCCGCCCGCATGATCGGCTCGACCGACGAAGCGCCGGACGATCCGCTGACCGGCGATATCCCGGCTGTGTGGTACCATGATGTTTCGGCCACCTACCGTTTCCAGGACAGCGATGTTGCGCTGACCTTGGGCGCTGAAAACATCTTCGACAAGCAGCCGCCGGTGTCGCTGGTCAACACCAACGTCAACTTCGACATCAACACCTATAACGCCAAGGGCGCCTTCTTCTATGTGCGCCTCAGCGCCCGGTTTGGTGGCTGAATGAAACATTGGCCGGGCGTGACCGTCAGCCGCGCCCGGCCCCTTTTGTACCATGCGTAAAGTGAACGATGACCATGCCGGCAACAAAGCATAAGATCACCGGCAGGATGGGGGACCGAATGCACACCGAAAACCAGATTGCCGATCCGGTATCAGAGGCGCTGACCGTGCTTGCCGACGTGATGGTGCCGATGCGCGACGGTGTGCGGCTCGCGACCGACATCTACCTGCCGTCAGGCGGGCAGGGGCCGTGGCCGGTGATCCTGGAACGCACCCCATACGGCAAGGAAAATACCAGCCGGTCCGAACGCACGGCGGACGACCAGGAACCGCGCCGCCGCACCGAAGTGGCGCGCGCCATCGCCCGGCACGGCTATGCGGTGGTGATGCAGGATGTGCGCGGGCGGTATGGTTCGGAAGGGGTGTTTTCCAAATATCTGAACGAAGCCGAGGACGGTTTCGACACCATGGCCTGGATCGTGGCCCAGCCCTGGTGCGACGGCAAGATCGGCACCATGGGCGTGTCTTATGGTGCCCATACCCAGATTTCGGCGGCCTGCCTGAACCCGCCCGGCCTTGCGGCCATGTTTCTGGACAGCGGCGGTTTCGCCAGCGCCTATCATGGCGGCATTCGCCGGGGCGGTGCATTTGAGCTGAAACAGGTCACCTGGGCCTACAAACATGCGCTCCTGAGCCCGGAAACCAAGGCCGACCCGGTGCGCAAGGCGGCGCTTGAAGCCGTGGACCTGCCGGCCTGGTTCCGCGACATGCCCTGGTCGCCCGGCCATTCGCCCCTGAAGGCCGCGCCCGAATATGAAGCCTATCTGTTCGAACAGTGGCAGAACGGCACCTATGGCCCCTACTGGCAGCGCCTTGGCCTGTCGGCGGAAGGGCGTTACGGCGCCATGCCCGACGTGCCGGTGATGATTTTGAACAGTTGGTACGACCCCTATGTCGCCACCTCGGTCGCCAACTATCAGGGCTTCCGCGATGCGCACAAGGCGCCGGTGTTCCTGACCATGGGACCCTGGACCCACGGCCAGCGCTCGGTTTCCTTCTCGGGCGATGTCGACTTCGGGCCCGAGGCGGTGTTCGACCGGCATTTCGACATGGATTATCTGGCGTACCGGCTGGCCTGGTTCGACCATTATCTGAAGGGCATGCCAAGCCCGCTGTTCGATGAAAAAAAGCCGGTCAGCCTGTTTGTTATGGGCGGCGGGTCGGGCGCGCGGCTGCCGTCCGGGCGGCTGCATCATGGCGGGCGCTGGCGCCAGTTTGCCGACTGGCCCGATGAGGCCGCCCCGGCTTTCGATGCCGCCGCATTGTTCCTGGATGCCGATAAGGGCGCGCTGGTGCGGCACAGCCCGCAGGTGCGCAGCGCCTGGCGCGATTATGTACACGACCCCCGGAACCCTGTGCCCACAATCGGCGGCGCGGTCACGTCCGGCGAGCCCCTGATGGTGGGTGGCGCCTTCAACCAGGTGGAAGACAAACGTTTCTTCGGCTGCAGCAAGCCCGGTCGCGCGCTCGGTGACCGGTCGGATGTGCTGAGTTTCGAGACAGCGCCTCTGGATGCCGATGTCACCATAATCGGCAATATCGTCGCCGACCTGTGGGTTTCGTCCGACTGTATCGACACCGATTTCTGCGCCAAGCTGGTGGATGTCTATCCACACAGCCGCGACAATCCCGAAGGCTTTGCCATGAATATCAGCGATGCTATCCTGCGTCTCAGGTACCGGGATAGCTGGTCGAACCCGGAACTGATGGAACCGGGCCGCATCTACCGGATCGCGCTTGAACTGCCGGCCACGGCCAATGTTTTCAGGAAGGGCCATAAAATCAGGCTGGATATCGCAAGCAGCAATTTCCCGAACTATGACCTGAACCCCAACACCGGTGAAGCCGAAGGGGTCTGGCAAACCGCCGTGCGCGCGCGCAACCGGGTTTATGCCGATGCCGCGCACCCGTCGCGCCTCAGGTTTTCGGTCCTGAAAGGCGGTGTGTCATGACCAGCATTGCGACCACCGAAAAACGCAAGACCAGCAATCCGGTCGTCATCCTGCTGGGCATCCTGTTCCTGGCAGCGGCACTGACCTATTTTGTCGATTCCGGCGCCTACAAACGTGCGGATGGCCATGTGGTGCCCGGCAGTTTCGAGACCATCGAAAAAGACAAGTCGCCCGCCAATATCATCCGCACCGACCGCGCACCCGGCGTAGCCTATCCGGTCAGCTTCAGCGAAACCCTGATGGCGATCCCCGAAGGGCTGGAACGCAGCGCCGGGCTTATTTTCATGGTGCTGATCATCGGCGGCATGTTCGGGATATTGACCACCACAGGTGCCATCGATGCCGGGCTGGCGCGGCTTCTGGGCCTTGTGCGCGGGGAAATCTATTTCCTGGTGCCGGGGCTGATGATCGTGTTTTCGGCGGGCAGCACCTTCCTTGGCCTGGCGTCCGAATATCTGCTGGTCATCCCCCTGATGGTCACCATGGCCAACCGCATGGGCATGTCGAACCTGATCGGCCTGGCCATCGTTACGGTTGCCACCAAGGTGGGTTATCTGGCGTCGGTCACCAACCCGCTGCCGCTCACTGTCGCGCAGCCGCTTGTGGGCCTGCCGGTCTTCAGCGGTGCGGGGGTGCGGTTCGGTTTTTACCTTGTGTTCCTGGCCATCGGCATTGCCTTTGTGCTGATGATGATAAAACGTGAAGGTGTCGACACCCGCGTGGGTGCGGATATGCACGGCGAAAAACTGTCGCTCAGTCACACCCTGATGCTGACCAGCCTTGTGGCCGGGGTCGCGGTGCTTGTCTATGCATCCAACCGCTGGCACTGGCACCATACGGCGCTGTCGGCCTTCTATATCGGGCTTTCGATGCTGCTGGCCGCCTTCAGCGGCCTGGGCGCCAACAAGGCGGCAGAGGCGTTTGTGGGCGGCATGAAAAAGGTGCTGATGGCCGCGGCGCTGATCGGGGTCGCCACCGCCGTTTCCGTAGTGCTGCAGAAGGGCCAGGTGCTGGATACGGTGGTCAATTTCCTGACCGGCCTTGTGGGCGACGGCGGGCCGATTGTGGCCGCGCAGGGCATGTTCTTCTCACAACTGTTCCTGGATTTCCTGATCCCCTCCACGTCGGGCCAGGCGGCTGTCAGCATGCCGATCCTGGGTCCCATCGGCCAGCTTTCGGGGGTCGAACCGCAAACCACCGTGCTGGCGTTCCTGTTCGGCAACGGGCTTACGAACATGATCACGCCCACGTCCGGCACGCTCCTGGCCTATCTCGCCACGGCGGAGGTCGGCTGGGCCCGCTGGGCGCGCTTCATCCTGCCGCTGTGGCTGGTGTTTTCGGGGGTGGCGATGGTGCTTCTGACCGTCGCGGTCATGATCCGCTTCTGAAACAGAAAGGGCGCCACCGGGGCGCCCTTTTCAAATTCAGGTCTGGCGTCGGGCCTCAGCCCACAAACGCTTTTTCATAGACATATTCGGCCGGCTTGGCGTTCGAGCCTTCGGTCAGGCCGAATTTTTCGCACAGGGCCTTGGTGTCGTTCAGCATGGCGGTCGAACCACAGATCATCACACGGTCGCGCGCCGGGTCGAATGCCGGCAGGCCGACGGTTTCGAACAGTTGGCCATTTTCAATGAGCGTGGTGATACGGCCATGGCGGAAATAGGGTTCGCGCGTGGCGCTTTCGAAATAGCTCAGTTTGCCTTCGACCAGTTCACCCAGGAATTCATGGTTGATCGTGTGGTCCACAATATCCTTGCTGTAGGCCAGTTCGGCCACTTCGCGGCAGGTGTGGGTCACGATCACGCGGTTGAATTTTTCATAGGTTTCCGGGTCGCGGATCACGCTGGCAAACGGCGCAAAGCCGGTGCCGGTCGACAAGAGGTAAAGGTTTTCACCCGGGGTCAGGGCATCCAGCACCAGGGTGCCTACGGGCTTGCGGCCCAGAAGCACGGTATCGCCCGGCTGGATTTTCTGCAGGCGCGAGGTCAGGGGACCGTCCTGCACCTTGATCGAGAAAAACTCGAGCTGGTCGTCCCAGCTCGGGCTGGCGATCGAATAGGCGCGCATCAGCGGCTTCTTTTCGCCCTCAAGCCCCAGCATGATAAATTCGCCGGAACGAAAGCGGAAACCCGCCGGACGGCTGATCCGGAAGGAAAACAGGGATTCTGTCCAGTGATGGACCGACAAAACGGTCTCGTAGGTCGGGCCGGTGGCGGATACGGGCTGGCGGACTTCAAGGTTGGTTTGCACGTTTGTCATGTCTTACTCCGGTTACTGGCCATGCCTGTATCGAAGCAGGCCGGCCGGGTAGCGGGGTCTGATATCACGGCCCTATAAAGAAGTCACCGGCAATTAATCTAATTTTTGAGAGTAGTTATTATTCATGTCCGGGCATCTTGAAAAAATATTCCAGTTTTTGCCTAAATCTGGCGCTCTTGGAAAAATAATCTTCTTCGTTTGCGCGTATGGGCCAAAAATTCAAACTGCGACATTCTGTCGCAGGGGTCATGTTTGGGCTTATTCTGCGGATTGATCGACAGTTTGATCCGGGCTTTCACCGGCACGGCTGCGGATGGCCGCAACAATCTGGCCATGCAGGCGTGCGGAAATCGGATAATAGAGAATCATCGCCGCCGACAGCATCAGCGCCGAGCCGGGAATGATGGCAAAAATCGCCTTGATGCCCTCAAGCGTGCTTTCCGACTGCTTGATGGCCGGGTCATAGCCGATATAGTCAAGGAGAAGCCCAAGCGCGAAGGCCGACAGCCCGATCGAGATTTTCTGGAAGCTGGAGGCAAGCCCGATCAGGAAACTTTCGTTGCGGATCGCGCTCTGGTGTTCGCCATATTCGATGGTGTCGGGCAGCATGCTCCAGAACAAAACCGCATAGGCGCTGAGGCCCAGGGTCAGGATGCTGACCTCCACGAGCGCCAGGGTGGTGGACCCGCTTTCATCAGCATAGAGCAGCAGCAAACCAAGGGAGGCGATCAGGCTGCCCGCGATCCAGGAATTGCGTTTGCCGAACTTCAGCGCCGCGGCCGACCACATGGGGATGGTCACCATGGGCGCGATCATCATGATCATGATCGCGGTGTTGCCGGGGTTGCGGTCGCCCAGGTGATATTCGAAATAATAGAGCATGGTCTGGCCAACGACGGTGTTGGCCACGGTCACCAGCGCAATGCCGCCGATCAGCATCAGGAACGGCCGGTTGGACGCGACCGAGCGCAGCACGTCGCCCGCGTTGGCCGGCAGCGGGATATCGTCGAAACTGGTGTGCCGTTCGCGGGTCAGCTTGAAACAGACCACCAGCACAAGGACCGATACCACACCCGCGCCCGCGCCCATCAGGCTGAAGGCTTCGCTGTCGGGGAAGTTTTCCTGCAGCCATTTGGCGAAGGTGCTGATGAAAATGCCGCCCAGGAAACCGCAATACATGCGCACACCCGCGAGCCGGGTGCGCATGTCGGAATCCCGCGTCACCCGCGCGCCCAAGGCGGAATAGGGGATCGACACCACGGTATAACAGGTGCGGAACAACAACAGCATGGCCAGAAGGTACGCCACCTGCGCGGCCTGCCCGTCAAAATGCACCGGCAGGAACAACAAGAGGAACGACAGCGCGAGCGGGATGGCACCAAACAGGAGATAGGGACGGTACGATCCCCAGCGCGTGTTGGTGCGTTCGGCGATATAGCCCATCATCGGGTCCGACACCGCGTCCCAGATGCTGCCCAGAAGGAAGATGGTGCCAACGAGCGTGCCCTGGATGCCCATGACATTGGTATAGAAATAGAACAGGTAAAAACCGGTGCCCTGCCAGAACAGGTTCAGGGCAAAATCACCCGAGCCATACCCCAGAAATCCGGCCCAACGGGCTTCGGACGGCTTTTGTCCCGCCATAGAAAACTGACCTTTTCCCTGCCCGCCGGTCCCTGGTCCTGCGGGGCTTCCCAATAAAGGCCGCTAACATATCGCCCCGGTGGCCGCAATGGCTTTGGCGTTTGTCAGCCTGTCGCACCGGTCCCCAGGGCGCGATAGCCCGTGGCGCGCAGTTCGTCCAGAAGGGTTGCCACATGCCCTGCCTCGGCCCCGGTGGCGCGCGCCGCACCGGCTGCCATCTGCAGGCTGGCTTCCAGGGTTTCGGGCACGGTGTGCGCGGCGCCTGCCGCCATCAGGCTGTTGGCGCCCTTGATATCATGCGCGCGGGCATGCACGGCCATGTGCGGGAACTGGCGGCGCGCGGCCACAAGCGTGCGTTCCACTGCCTTCGGGCTCGCCATGGTCAACACCAGCAAACAGGCGCTGCCCGCCCCCACGGCTTTCAGGATATCGGCGCGGCTGGCGTCGCCATAATAGGCGTCGAAACCAAGGGCTTTGGCGCGTTCCACATTCACGGGGTCCAGGTCGATGGCGGTGAAGGGCACATCCAGCGCCTTCAGCATATGGGCCACGGTTTCGCCAACGCGCCCGAACCCGGCCACCAGCACCCGGCTCGGGCATTCCTCGCGCGTGTCGACTGTGCTGTCGGCCCGCTTGGGCACCGGCGCCATGCGCCCGGCCAGGAAATCGGACGCCATGACCATCAGGGGCGTCACCGCCATGCTGAGCGCGATGACGGACACCAAGGCTTCCGAAAGGGCCGTGGGCAGCACGCCTTCGGCCACCGCCACCGCAAACAGCACAAAACCGAATTCGCCAGCCTGCGCCAGCAACAGCCCGGCACGGATGCCTTCCGGCAGGCCGAGCCCGCCCACACGCAGTACGCTGATGATCACGGCAGCCTTGATCAGAAGCAGCAGGGCCAGCATGCCCAGGATCAGCCCGGTCTGCGATGCCAGCGCACCGATATTGATGCCCATGCCCACCGACATGAAAAACAGGCCCAGGAGCAGGCCGCGGAACGGCTGGATGTCGATTTCCACCTGATGGCGGTATTCGCTGTCGGCCAGAAGGATGCCGGCCATGAAGGCGCCCATGGCCATCGACAGCCCCGCGGCTTCCATCAGCCAGCCGAAACCCAGCACCAGGAGAAGCGCGGTGCCGGTGAAAATCTCCGGTATCTTGACCGTTGCCACCATGCGAAACAACGGGTTGATCAGGAAACGCCCGGCAATCAGGGCGCCCGCGACCACGGCCAGGGTTTCCAGGAACGCAAGGCCCACGGACGCCGACAGGGTGAACTGCCCCTCGCCCAGCGCGGCGACAAGCGCCAGCAAGGGCACCACGGCCAGATCCTGCAGCAGAAGGATCGAAAAACTGGCGCGGCCCCACTGGGTGGCAAGCTGCCCCTTGGCGGCCATCAGTTGCAGCCCGAAGGCGGTGGAGGACAAGGCAAGGCCGAAACCCGCCACGATGGCGGGGCCGGTAGCAAGGCCAAGGCCCATATGGGCAAGCCCGGTCAGCACCAGGCCGGTCAGCACCAGTTGCAGGCTGCCAAGGCCGAACACCTGTTTGCGCATCACCCACAGGCGCGACGGCTTGAGTTCGATCCCGATCAGGAACAGAAGGAACACCACGCCGAATTCGCCCAGGTGCGCGATGCTTTCGGGGTTGGTGACCAGCTTCAGGCCCCAGGGGCCGATGACCGCGCCCGCGACCAGGTATCCCAGGATGGCGCCCAGGCCCAGCCGGCTGAACAGGGTGGCGGCCCCGATGGCCACCGCCATCAGGGTCAGGATATCGATAAGGCTGGTATCGTGGGGCATGGCGGCTCCGGTATTGGCGGGGACTTCCCCGATTTTGGCGCCTGCCATGCCACGATGCAAGGCTTTCAGGAAATGCCCAGCCGTGTGTGGCAGCGTTTCACCCAGGCGGCCACGTTCGGGCGTGTGTCCAGGCTGAAGCCGCCTTCATGCGCGAACTGGGTATAGGCCAGAAGCGCGATATCGGCGAGGCTGAAACGCGCGCCTTTCACCAGCCAGTCCCGGCCTTCAAGCTCCCGTTCCATCAGGTCGAGGGCGGCGTTGCCACGCTCCACGCGCCAGGGTTCCAACTGGTCGGCGGTTTTGCCCAGATATTTCATCTGGAAGCGGTTCACGGCGATATAGGGTTCGTGGCTATATTGTTCCCAGAACAGCCATTCGTCCATCTTGGCTTCCAGATACAGGTCGTCCGGGATCAGGCCGCTGCCATAGGCCAGATAGCGCATGATGGCGTTCGATTGCGCGATCACCCGCCCGTCTGCCAGTTCCAAAATAGGCACCTGCCCTTGCGGGTTCTTGGCCAGGAATTCGGGCGTGCGGCTGGCGCCGTGCAGGATATCCATATTCACCCATTCATAGGAATGGCCCTGCAGGTCGGCGACATATTTGGCCTTCAGGCAGTTGCCGGAAATCTCTTCACCGTAAATTTTCAACATGTGTGTGGCTCCTCGCTGGCAGACCCGCGCCTGTGCGCGGTGGCACGACCATAGGCGTTTTGGCCGGCGCTTGAAATGGGCAGCCATGGCGAAACCGCAAAAAAGAGTGGCTTAAACGAGCGCCTTGCGGACCGCCGGCATGATGCGGCGGCTGACCGGCACGTCGGTACCCGTGGTCAGGCGCAGGATGCCCGAGCCACCGCTGTCGCGTTCCAGCGACTGGATGAACCCCGTGTTCACGATATAGGACCGGTGCACCCGCAGGAAGGTGCCCGGCAGGTCGGCCTCCAGGTCCGCCATGCTGCCACCGTGCAGGTGGCTTGTGCCGTCCGCCAGCACCAGTTCGACATAATCCCGCGCGCCCTTGCAATATTGCAGTTGGTCGGTCGGCACCAGGTCCACCTTGCCGGCGCCGGTGACCCGGATGCTGCCCGGCGCGTGGCGTTCGGCCCGTTCGTCCAGTATCTGTTGCAGCCGGTCGGCGCGGGCGCGTTCGGCGGCGCGGATGCGCCGGTCTTCCATATGCAGGCGCACCTGTTCCGCGAACAGGAACAGCATCAGCGCCGCCACCACATAATAATAATAGATGTCCAGAAACGCTTCCTGCACCTGCCAGGCGGCGATGGTGAAGACGGCCAGCACGAGGGCATAGCGGCCGGCCTTGGCCTCGCGCCGGACGGCGGCGGCAAGGGCGACAAGCGCCCCCACCCCCGCAGGTGCGGCCAGCGCAAAAAAGGATTTGCCGTCGAAGCCATGGGCGGTGACCACCGGTTCCCAGGCGGCAAGGAAGGCGGCCAGGCCGACAAGCAGCCGGTGGCGCGGCACAAACCGGTCCAGCACATGCAGGAGCAGGCACGCCCCTGCCGCCAGCGCACACACAAGGATCAGCACCAGCCGGATATCATGGAACGGGTATTCATAGGCCACCAGCCCGCGCGACACTTCGGCCAGCAGTTGCCCGGCGGCGAACAGGGCCACCATGGGCACCAGCAGCAACCGCCCGCGGGCGCGCCGCACCACGGCCAGAATGCCGAAATACAGGGCACCGGCCACCAGGACACCAAAAGGCAGCAGGCTGGGCAGGTAAGCTTTCAGGATGCGCGCCGTCGGGTCCGTATAGGGCGCGATGCCGATAAAATGCAGCGGGGCCACCAGGTCCAGGTGGCTGTGCTGGCCCGACAGCAGCAGCACAAAATCGTTCAGGCCCGGCTTCAGGGCAGCTTTTTCAAGCGGGAAGGCCACGTCCATGCGGCCCGGTGTTTCGTGGGTGGCATCCGGCCCCGGCACACCGTTTTCGCCCACCAGATTGCCGCCGATATAGAAACGCCCCGCCGCCTTGCCGGATACATAAAGGGCAAGCGGTGTGCCCGATGCCAGCATGTTGGCGGGCAGGTCGATCGTGGTGCGCACCCACAGCATGCGGTGGTGCGGCGAAGCCTGCCAGCCCGGTACGGTGCGGCAAGCGGCTTCCTCGAACGTCGGCACCGTGCCTGCCGGCAGCCCTTCACAGACCGTGACCGTGCCGAAGTCCGCCGGGGCGACATCGGCACGGGCGGGCAGGGCGGCCATCAGGGCAAGGATCAGCCATAAAAAATGTCGTGTCATGATGCCGGCAGCCTATCACCCGCGCAGGTGAACACAATGCCGTTTGCAGACCGGGCACTGCCGTTTGCAGACAACAGCATGAAATAACTGGCCTTTGTCCCTAAGTGGTGGGGATACGCAATCACGACAGCGAGGATAGAATGAAAAAACGCATCGCCTTTTCCCTGATCGCCGGCAGCCTGTTTCTGGGCCAGTCGGCACTGGCCGCACCGGCTGAGGAAAAGATCACCTTCACCACCGGCGACGGCCAATCGACCGAAGCCTATGCCGGCAGCCTGATGGTGCCGGAAAACCGCGCCAACCCCGACAGCCGCCTGATCCCGGTCAAATATGTGCGCTTCCCGGCCACGGGCGAAAAAAAGGGCCCGCCCATCGTCTATCTGGCCGGTGGCCCCGGCGGCTCGGGCATCATGACCGCCAAATACCGGCGCTATGGCATGTTCATGGCGATGCGCGCTTACGGTGACGTGATCGCGCTGGACCAGCGCGGCACCGGTGCGTCCGACATTTTGCCCGAATGCCGGTCCCACGAAACCGTGCCGGCGACCGAAGCCGTCAGCGATGAAACCTATGTGGCCCTGCAACAGGCCGCACTGCGCGAATGCCTCGATTTCTGGAAAGCCGAAGGCGTGGATATCGCCGGTTACAACACGGTTGAAAACGCGCGCGATATCGATGCGCTGCGGCAGCATCTGGGCGCGGACAGGCTGGTGCTGTGGGGCATTTCCTACGGCAGCCATCTGGCGTTTGCCGCCATGAAGGAAATGGGCGCGCATATCGACCGGGTGGTGCTGTCAAGCGCCGAGGGGCTGGACCAGACCGTCAAGCTGCCCGCCCGCACCGATGCCTATTTCGACCGGCTGCAACAGGCGGTGGACAGCCAGCCCGCAGCCAGGGCGGCGTATGGTGACATCAAGGCCATGATGCGCCGGGTGCATGCGAAGCTGGAGGCAAACCCTGTGATGCTGCATCTGAAAATGAAAGACGGCAGCACCGCCGATCTGTTGTGGCAGCGCCGGGACATGCAGCAGATGGCATCGGGCCTTGTGGCCGACCCGCGTTCTGCCGCCATGCTGCTGGCCATGTATTTTGCCATGGACCATGGCATCACCGCCCCGTTCGAGGAAAAGCTGGGCGCCTACATCACGCCCGGCCGCCCCATCACCCTGGATGCCATGTCGACCCTGACCGACATTGCCTCCGGCATGACGGCGGCCAAAAAGGCGCAGGTGGCGGCTGAGGCCAAAAGCGCGCTTCTGAAGGACTGGCTGAATTTCAGCTATCATTATGACGGCATCGCGCCCGCGCTCGATCTGGGTGATGCGTTCCGCGACGGGCCTTATTCGGATGTGCCGACCCTGCTGTTCAGCGGCACCCTGGACGGGCGCACCTATATCGAAAGCCAGCATGAAGCCGTGGCCGGCATCAGGAAGGTGACCACCATCACGGTCGAAAACGCCGGGCATAATCTTTACATGACCAGCCCCGAGGTGCAGGACGCCATCAACCGTTTCATGGAAGGCAAAGCGCCGGAAAAGACGGTCATCACCATCGCGCTGCCGGACCTGGCTCCGCCGAAGGGCTGAGGTCTCGGGTCAGACAATGAACTGCCTGCCGCTCAGGCCCGGATTCAGGCCCGGACTCAGCCCCAGACTCAGGCTCTGGGGTCGAAGGGCGGCAGGCTGGCGAACGCGGTTTTCAGCGCATCCGACCAACTGTCGGAAATGGTGCGATAGTAGGGGTCGTTCTGGTCGATCCGGCGTTCAAAACCCTGTTTCAGGCTGCCGTCTTCATAGAATTGCATGTCAAGTGGCAGGCCGACCGACAGGTTCGAGCGCAAGGTGCTGTCGAACGATACCAACAGCAGTTTGGCCGCTTCCTCGAAGCTCATGTCCGGGTCGTAGGCGCGCACGATGATGGGCTTGCCATATTTATGTTCGCCGATCTGGAAAAACGGCGTGTCGCGGGTGGCTTCGATGAAATTGCCTTCGGGGTAAATCAAGAACAGGCGCGTGGCGCCACCCTTGATCTGGCCACCCAGGATGAAGGTGGCGCCAAAGGTGCTTTCGCCCTTTTGCCCGCCTTCCGCTGCCATGCGGATCACTTCCTTGACCGTGTCGCCCACCAGCCGCGCGGTCTGGAACATGGACGGTGTCTCGAGGATCGACGGGTTGCGTTCGTCCGCCGCCTTCGAATGTTCCTCCAGCATGCCGACCACGGCCTGCGTCGTGGCCAGGTTGCCGGCCGACAGCAGGGTCAGCGCCCGTTCGCCGGGTTTGACCCAGCTATACATCTTGCGGAAGGTGGAGATATTGTCGACGCCCGCGTTGGTGCGGGTATCTGACATGAAAACAAGGCCGCGATTGAGGCGAAGGCCAACACAATAGGTCATGAATAAAAAGGTCCGGTCTGACTGCCCCTAATTACTGCTCGACCCTGATGGAAACGGCAAGTGTTTCTTCAGAGCTGCCCATGCGGATGCCGGAAATCGGCGCGGCATCGGCATAATCAAGGCCGGTGGCCACCCGCACATAGCGTTCGTCCGGCGACAGGCCGTTCGACACATCAAAACCCACCCAGCCAAGGCCGTCGACATGGGCTTCGGCCCAGGCATGGCTGGCGGCCTGTTCGACCCGGTCGTCCATCATCAGGTACCCGCTCACGTACCGGGCCGGGAAACCCAGAAGCCGGGCCCCGGTGATGAACAGATGGCTATGGTCCTGGCACACACCTTCGCCATGCGCCAGGGCTTCCTCAGCGGTGGTGGCGGCATGGGTGGTGCCGATCTGGTAACTGACCGCGTCGCGGATCTGGGCCATCAGGTCATGAAGCTGCGGAATGGGTTCACCGTCCGCCACCTGGCGTACCAGTTGGCGGATGCCCTTGCCCGGGGTGGTCAGCGCGGTTTCGCAGGCATAAAGCCACAGCGGCACAAACCCCGTGTGCGGGCCAACGACCCCGGCCTTGTCTTCGGTTTCCACCTCGCCCGAGGCAATGATGCGGATAACATGGCTTTCACCATGGCAGCTTATAAGCTCTGTTACGTTACCGAAATGATCTTCGAAACTGACCTCATGATCGGCACCATCAAGGGCCGTCTGCCATTTCAGCACCTTCTGCAGGGCGCAGGATTTGGGGGTCAGGCGCAGGCGCTGCAGGGCATAATGCAAGGGTGCATCATATTTATATTCGGTCTTGTGGGTTACCTTCAGTCGCATCAGTAGAACCTGTATGCCTCCGCGATTTCGCTGCCCAGCTTGTTGTTCTGGATGATGAAGCCGACCAGGAATTCATGCAGGCCCTCATCAAAAATGTCGGCAATGTCGCGGCCTTCCAGCCGCGCCAGGGTTTTGGTGGCGGTCAGGTGTGCCATATGGCTTTCGCCATAGTCGCGCGCCAGGCTTTCAAGGCTGTCGCCGATCTTGCGGTAACAATAGGCCAGCGACCGCGGCATGCGCGCGTTCAAAATCAGGTAATCGGCAATATTGGTCGGCTGGTATTCGGCTTCATAAACCCAGCGGTAGGACCGGTGCGCCGACACAGACCTGAGGATCGATTCCCACTGCACGTTGTCAAGCGACGAGCCGACATAGGACACCGACGGCAACAGCACATAATATTTCACGTCCAGAATGCGCGCCGTGTTGTCGGCCCGTTCGATGAAGGTGCCAACCCGGGCGAAATCGAAAATCTCGTTCCTCAGCATGGTGCCATGGAACGCGCCGCGGATCAGGGCGGTCTGGCGTTTGATGGCCCCCAAGAGGTCCGGCAGGTTTTCGCCCCTGACCGGTTTGGCCAGCATGCTTTTCATGTCCATCCACAGTTCGTTGGTGGCTTCCCAGGCCTCGCGGGTCAGGGCCGTGCGCACCATGCGGGCATTGTCGCGGGCGGATTGCACCACCGACATCACGCTCGACGGGTTTTCGGTGTCGCGCAGCAGGAAATCCACCGCGTGGGCTTCGGTCACCGCCTCGTGCCGTGCCTTGTAACCGTCGGCCACCCCGGCGCTACAGAGAACCGATGTCCATTCATCGTCCGCGTCGCCCGACCGGGTCAGCGACATCCTGAGGCCGGCATCCACCAGCCGCGCGATATTTTCAGCCCGCTCGATATAGCGGAACATCCAGAACAGGCCGTTTGCGGTTCTGCCGAGCATATCAGTCCTCCAGAACCCAGGTGTCTTTGGTGCCGCCGCCCTGGCTTGAGTTCACCACCAGCGAGCCTTCCTTCAGCGCCACCCGTGTCAGCCCGCCGGGGATGATGTTGATCTTGTCGGACACCAGCACAAAGGGGCGCAGGTCAACGTGCCGGGGCGCGATGCCCTTCTTCACAAAAATGGGCACGGTCGACAAGGACAGGGTCGGTTGCGCGATATAGTTGCCGGGCCGGGCCGCCAGCTTTTTCGCGAACTCGGCGCGTTCCTTTTTGGTGCTGGTCGGGCCCACCAGCATGCCGTAGCCGCCGGAGCCGTGCACTTCCTTGACCACAAGGTCTTCCAGATTGTCCAGCACATACGCGAGGCTGTCGGCCTCCGAACAGCGCCAGGTGGGCACATTTTCCAGGATCGGCTTGCGGCCGGTGTAGAACTCCACAATCTCGGGCATATAGCTGTAGATGGCCTTGTCGTCGGCGATGCCGGTGCCCGGTGCGTTCGCGATGGTGATGCGGCCCGCGCGGTACACATCCATGATGCCGGGCACACCCAGCGCGCTGTCCGGCTTGAAGGTCAGGGGGTCCAGATAATCGTCATCGACGCGGCGGTACAGCACATCGATGGCCTTGTAGCCCTGTGTGGTGCGCATGGCCACCCGGCCGTCCACGACCCGAAGGTCGGACCCTTCCACCAGTTCAACGCCCATCTGGTCGGCCAGGAACGCATGTTCATAATAGGCGGAATTATAGATGCCGGGGGTCAAGACCGCCACAGTGGGTGTGCCATTGCAGCCCTGCGGCGCCGCCGCCGACAGGCTTTTGCGCAACAGCGCGGGATAGTTTTCGACCGGGCGCACCCGGTTCTTGCTGAACAGTTCCGGGAACATCTGCATCATGGTTTCCCGGTTTTCCAGCATGTAGGAAACGCCGGACGGCGTGCGGGCATTGTCCTCCAGCACATAAAACTGGTCTTCGCCGGTGCGCACGATATCGATGCCGATGATATGGGTATAGACATTGCCCGGCGGGCGCACACCGATCATCTGGGGCAGGAAGGCCTCGTTTTTGGCGATCAGGTCGCGCGGCATGCGCCCGGCCTTCACGATTTCCTGCTTGTGGTAAATGTCGTCCAGGAACGCATTCAGCGCCACAACCCTTTGTTCGATGCCCTGTTCAAGCCGGCGCCATTCCTTGGCGGAAATGATGCGCGGGATAATATCGAACGGGATCAAACGCTCGGCGGCTTCCTTGGCGCCATAAACGGCGAAGGTGATGCCGGTGCGGCGGAAGATCTTTTCGGCGTCTCTGGATTTTGCGGCCAGTCGTTTCGGATCTTGTGCCGAAAACCAGTCATAATATTTTTCATAGGGCGGCCGGGCATCGTCGTCGCCGGCCATCATTTCATTGAATGGCGTCACACTCTGTCCCCTTGATGCGGCCATCAGATAACATGCGGCCATCTTTGGCAAGGGGGCGCCGGGCAGGGAGGTGCAAAAAATTTCAAAAACAATGGCAATTGTGACAAAGACATTGCGCGCACTGCCGTAAATAACGCCAATGCATCAATTTTGATCATGACTTGTGCCCGATCCGTGGGCACACTTGCGGCACGGGTGCGATGCGGGCGCAAACGGGGGCGCAATGGGGGCATTTTGTTGCATTCTGGCGCCATTATGTTGCAGATGCAACAGGTTCGGGAGGGGGAAATCATGGCCAAAAAGGCAATCATCGGCGGGCTTCTCGTCGCCACTTTTCTGGGTGCCTATGTGCTCGACACCGCCTCCGGCGCCGGGGTTTTCCGCGATATCCAGCCCCATTTTGCCGGCACATGCACCGCCATCGAAGGCGTGGCCGGCATCGAGGATATCGTGCTCGATTCGGCTGGCATCGCCTACCTGATCGGCGATGAACGCCGCCTCTGGGCCGCCACCGGCCATGGTCCGGGCGGGCGAATTTATCTATACAGGGCAGGCAGTTACGCGCCGCCGGTGGCTTTGCCTTATGCTATCAACTGGCCGTTCCATCCGCACGGCGCCAGCCTTTATGAAAGCCCGGACGAAAGCCCCGACCGGCTGTTTGTGGTCAACCACCCGAACGAAGCGGACGGCCGCCTGGAGGCGGGCAGTGTCACGAGCCAGATCGAGATTTTCGACATTACGGAAACCGGCCTTCAGTACCGCAAGTCCTTCATGCCAAACGAGAATTTCAGCATGAATGACGTGGCCGCCACCGGCCCCGAAAGCTTCTATGCCTCGGTCGACCGGGGCAGCACCTCGAACCTGGGCCGCATGGCCGAAACCTGGCTTCGCCTGGCGCGCGCCGGGGTCGCGGCCCCCGTGGGCGACAAGGCGCACCAGGTGCTGGACGGCCTGACCTACGCCAACGGTGTTGCCCTGAGCGGCGACGGCAAGACTCTTTTTGTCAGCGAAACCACGGGCCACCGCCTCATCGCCTATGCTGTTGGCGCCGATGGCGGGCTTGCAGAAATCGCCTCGGTGAAACTGGAAAGCGGGCTCGACAATATCACCGTCGCGGCAGACGGCAGCCTGTGGATTGCCGCGCATCCCAAGCTGTTCGCCTTCCTCGCCCACGCCAAGGATGGCAGCAAACGCTCGCCTTCCGAAATCTACCGGGTGCCGTTCGACGGCGAAAAATTCGGGGCACCCGAAAGCCTGTATCTGAACGACGGCGACCCGATCTCTGGCGCCAGCGTCGCGGTACCTTACGGCGACGGCGGGTTCCTGATCGGCAGCGTGTTCGACCCCCGCATCCTGGATTGCCAACGGGACCAATAGTGCCCTGCATCCTGCCCTTCGACAGGCTCAGGGCGAACGGAAGGGGACGGCACGTGTGGTGCCTTTGCATCGTTCCTGTTTCTTCAAGGGTTTGATCGAGAAGGAAAATACCGCTCGCCCTGAGCCTGTCGAAGGGCAGAATGGAGGGCGCTGCATCCAACACCAATCCCCTGCGACAGCTCGTCACGCTTCTGCGAGTGAGTTGCATTTTTCTTGAAACTGAAAATCAGTCTTATTATAGCTCCGGGCACCAAGTCATAACAACGGCCGCGCATGCCCGCGCGCCGATATAAGGTTCGGAGGACTATCCCCATGGTGCTGAACAAACGCCTTCTTCTGTCGTTCCTGGCTGGCGCAAGCCTGATGCCGCTTGCCGCCCCCGCCTTTGCCGAAGCCGCGCCCGCGGACGGCGAGGTCGAGGAACTGATCGTATCCGCAACCCGCACTCAAAAGCCGGTGAGCGCGATCCCGAACATGGTTTCGGTTGTCAGCCCCGAGGATATCGACGAGCAGATTTCCATCGCCACCGACATTTCCGGCCTTCTGGGCAATCTGGTGCCCGGCTTTTCGCCCAGCCGCCAGAAACTGAGCGGTTTTGGCGAAAGTTTCCGGGGCCGCAGCCCCTTGTACCTGATCGACGGTGTGCCGCAGTCGAACCCGCTGCGCGATGGCTCGCGCGACGGTTATACCATCGACCTGGCGGTGGTTGACCGCATCGAGGTGATCCACGGCGCCAACGCAATCCAGGGCCTGGGGGCCACCGGCGGCATCATCAATTTCGTGACCAAAAAGGCCGATGACAGCGGCGATCTGAAAATCGGTTCCCGCGTCGGCATCACCACCGCCGACAATTTGGACAGCGACAGCTTCGAATATCGCGCCGCCGTCTATGCCGGCCAGAAAATCGGCCGTTTCGATTATCTGGCATCGGTCAGCTATCACAAGCGCGGCCTGTTCTATGATGGCAACGGCGACGCCATCGGCGTGGACGCCACCCAGGGCGACCTGGCCGACAGCGAACAGCGCGACTTTTTTGTGAAACTGGGCTTCGAACCTACCGAAGATCAGCGCATCCAACTGATGGTCAATGATTTCAAACTGGCGGGTGACGGCGATTACAGCACCCTGGCCGGCAACCGCACCACCGGCACGCCGGCCATGGCACAGGAAGGTGCGCCCGAGGGTGAACCCGGCACCAACGACGTGACCACCATCTCGTTCGATTATACCAACCGGGCGGTTGCGGGCGGCACCCTGTCGTTCCAGCTTTATTCGCAGGATTTCCGCTCCAGCTTCGGCGGCGGCACCTTCGGCACCTTCCAGGACCCGGCCATCGCACCCGTGGGCACCCTGTTCGACCAGTCGGAAAACAACAGCGAAAAATATGGCGCGCGCCTGGGCTGGGACAAACATGGTTTTGCCGGCACAGCCGTGAACCTGTTCACCGGGGTTGATTACCTGAAGGACAAAACCTTCCAGCGCCTGATCTTCACGGACCGCAACTGGGTGCCGGAAACCAAATATGAAAACATCGCGCCGTTTGTGCAGGCTGAACTGCCGCTGGGTGGCATGATCACCCTGTCGGGTGGTGTGCGCTATGAAAACGCCACCCTGAAGGTGGACGATTACCAGACCCTGGCCGGCAACCGCGCGTCCAGCGACTATCAGGTGCTGACGGTCACAGGCGGCAGCCCGTCCTACAGCGACCTGATCGTGAACGCCGGCATCGTGGCGGAAATTCAGGATGGCTGGACCGTCTACAGTTCCTATTCCGAAGGTTTCACCATGGCCGATGTCGGCCGGGTGCTGCGCGGCATCAACCAGCCCGGCGTTTCGGTGGATGACCTGTTTGACCTGTCGCCCATCAAGGCCGACAATATCGAACTGGGCACCAGCTTCACCCTGGGCCGCTTCCATGGCCAGGCCAGCATCTTCCAGTCCTCATCCAGCGAAGGCGCACGGTATGTGGCCGACACGGACGGCATCCTCAGGGTGCAGCGCGAAAAAACCCGCATCCGCGGTTTTGAAGCCACGCTTGAGGCCATGCTGTTCGAAGGCCTTGATGTCGGTGCCAACCTGTCGGTCCAGAAGGGCCGGGTGGACACGGACGGCGACGGCGAACTGGATGCCGACCTGGATGCCGTGAATATCGGCCCGAACCGGCTGAACCTGTATGCCGCTTTCTCGGCTGGCGACCTGTCGGCGCGCCTGCAGCTTGCGCATCTGTTCGACCGCGATTTCACCAACGCTGCCGATGCGCTGGCCGCGGAATTCCAGGGCTATGATGTCGTGGATCTGGTGATCGGCTACAAGATCGAGGAAGGCAGCTTCCAGCTTGGGGTGCAGAACCTGTTCGACAAACAATATATCACCTATTATTCGCAGGCGGGCACCACCTTGAACGACCGCTATTTCGCGGGCCGCGGCCGGGCCATCACCCTGTCGTACCAGACCAACTTCTAAGGCGGTTTCGGGGAAGGTGCCGGTCATGCGCCGTGGGCTCAGACGCATTCACCAGATCATAGGGGTCGTGGGCGCCCTCTATATGCTGGTGATGGCGTCGACCGGCACCATCCTTGCCTTTGAAGACAATCTGCTCCGGCTTCTTTTGCCGGGGCTGGATAGGCCGGTGGTACAATTGTCACCTGCGGAGCAGGGGGCGAAGCTCGGGGCCATCGAGGCGGCTTATGCGAACCAGGGGCTTCGGTCCATCCAGTTGCCGACAGATGGCATGAATGCCTACCGTGTGTATCTGGTCGACAAAAGCCAGCAACTGCTGGATGCCGAGACGCTGGTGCCGATCCATGACCCCATGGCGGCGGATGCCAGCCTGCAGTTTCTGTTCGATATCCATCATTATCTGGCGCTTGGCGACACCGGCAAGCAGATCATCGGGCTTCTGGGTCTGGCGGCGATATTTTCGGTCCTGTCCGGGCTTTACCTCTGGTGGCCGTGGCGGCGCGGGTTCCGGCTGTCGCTTCTGAAAGCGCGGGGCGGTTCATCCGCGGCGCACCGGGGGGCGCATGCCACCATGGGCATCCTGCTGGCTCCCCTGCTGCTGGTCACCGTTGTCACCGGCACGGTGCTCATTTATTCCGGGCCTGTGCGCGCTGGCCTGGCCGCGCTTTTTGGCGGTGCGCAACCCACACAGCAGGCCGAAGCCGGCGCCGGCGGCCCTGAACGCCTGTTCGAATTGGCGGCGGAACGCCTGCCGGGCGCGGAAGCCAGCATCTACAGCCCCGCCAGGATGTCAATGCGGCTGCGCATGCAGGACGAATGGCTGCCCAAGGGCCGCTCGACCGTCACGGTCGGGCCGGACGGTGCCGTGGTCTATGATGCCACGAAGGGCGGCATGGGCCACCGTATCTCGGACGCGGTTTATCCCGTACATGCGGGCAAGGTGGGGGGCGCATTGTGGCTGGCCATCGTGGTGCTGACCGGGTTTGGCACGATCTATCTGTCCGCCATGGGCTTCCTGGCCTTCTGGCGGCGGGCGCGGCCGCGCAGGCCAAGGGTATGAATCGCGGTCCGATAAGCCAAACTTTCACAGTTTGCGTTTATTTTCCTGCCAATTGCCCTATATCTGCTGTTCAACCCATTTGAATTGGCAATTTTTTCTACCGCCGGAGACGACGATGCAATCCTTTCATCCGCCCCTGCGCACCCTGATGGGCCCCGGCCCATCCGATGTGCATGAACGGGTACTGGCCGCCATGGCACGCCCGACCCTCGGTCACCTCGATCCCGCCTTCCAGGGTATGATGGAAGAGGTGAAGGCGGGCCTGAAGGCCCTGTTCAAAACCGAAAACCGCCTGACCTTCCCGGTGTCCGCCCCCGGTTCTGCAGGCATGGAAACCTGCTTCGTGAACCTGATCGAAGAAGGCGACACCGTGGTGGTGGTCAAGAACGGCGTGTTCGGCGAACGCATGCGCGAAAATGTCGTGCGCGCGGGCGGCACCGCCATCCTGATCGATGTGGAATGGGGCAAGGCGCCCGACCCTGCGGTGGTGGACGCCACCCTGACCGCGCACCCGGAAGCCAGCATCCTGGCGTTTGTGCATGCCGAAACCTCGACGGGTGTGCTGGCGGACGCGGCGGCGCTGTGTGCCGTGGCGCAGAAACATGATTGCCTGACCATCATGGACGCGGTCACCAGCGTGGGTGGCGTGCCGGTGCTGATTGACGAATGGGGCGTGGATGCGGTTTATACGGGCTCGCAAAAGTGCCTCTCGTGCACGCCCGGCCTGTCGCCGGTGTCCTTTTCGGAACGTGCGCTCGAGCGTGTTCGGGCCCGCACCAGCCCGGTCAACAGTTGGTTCCTCGACCTGTCGCTGGTCATGGCCTACTGGGACGGTGCGGGGGGGCGCAGTTACCATCACACCGCCCCCGTGAACGCGCTCTATGGCCTGCATGAATCGCTGGTCATGCTGTTCGAGGAAGGGCTGGAAGCCGCCTGGGGCCGCCATGCCGCCATGCATAAAAGCCTGGCCGCCGGCCTTGAGGCCCTGGGCCTGAAGTTCCTGGTGGCGCCCGAAAGCCGCCTGCCGCAACTGAACACGGTCATCGTGCCCGAAGGTGTGGACGAGGCCAGCATCCGGGCGCATCTTCTGAAGGCACATAACCTCGAAATCGGTGCCGGGCTTGGCCCCCTGGCCGGCAAGGTCTGGCGCATCGGCCTGATGGGCACCAGCGCAAGGCCCGAGAATGTCGAGCTGTGCATCACCGCACTGGCCGATGCCTTCAACCGCCACCAGCATCCGGTGGACGGTGAAAAGGCGCTGGCCGCCGCGCGCGCCGCGGCCTGAGGCCGGAAATGCAAAGGGCGGGGAAACCCCCGCCCTTCTTGTTTGCCGCGCCTATCTCAGAAGCGTTGGCCGATCCAGTCGGCCATTTGGTTCAGCGCTTCGGGCGCGAAAGTTTCCTCGATCGTGACATATTCATCCAGCGCCCCGGTTCTGGCGTGCTGGAACAGATGGTTCAGGCCTTTCAGTTCCACCACGGTCGCGTCCGGGTTTTGGGCCAGCAGCTTTTCCAGCGCGGGCAGGTTTTCGGTCGCCGGCACCTGGATATCCAGGCTGCCGCCTATGGCCAGCACCGGCATTTTCAGGCCCGGCACCCAGTCAGCCGGATTGTACTTAAGGAAATAGCGGAACCAGTCGTTGCTATATTGTGCGATGGCAACCGCCTTCTGGCCTGCAGGGATGCCCAGGGTGGCCAAGCGTTCGTCGGTCAGGATGCGGTCCAGCGCCTGGGCTGCTTCCGCGCCGTCTTTCGCGCTGGCGACCGCGTCCAATGCGGCGCCAAGGGCGGCTTGCGTGCGGTCGATCTCGGCCTCCGGCACGCCCTGTGTGCGGGCAATCAGCCGGCGCTGGCTTTCCAGCAGTTGCCGCGTGGTCGTGCCGGGCCCTGCCAGCAGCACCATGAAGGCGATACGGTCGTTGGCGCGCGCCGCGATGGGCGCCACCATGCCGCCTTCGCTGTGGCCGATCATGCCGATGGCGTTGGGGTCGATATCCGCCCGGCCCGCCAGATAGGCGAAGGCCGCGTTGGCGTCGGTGGCGAAATCAGCCGATGTTGCACCGGCAAAACTGCCGCCGGACTTGCCAAAACCCCGGTCGTCATAGCGAAGCACGGCAATGCCGCTGCGGGTCAGGCTGTCGGCGATCACGGCGAAGGGTTTGTGGTCGAACAGGGTTTCATCCCGGTCTTGCGGGCCAGAGCCGGTGAGCAGGATCGCGGCGGGGAACGGGCCAGCGCCTTCCGGCAGGGTCAGGGTGCCGGCCAGTTTGATGCCGCCTGCCGCCGCATTTTCAAAGGCAACGTCCTCTGCCTTGTAGGGGAAGGGCGCTTTGGGCGTTTGCGGGCGCCGGCGTTCGGCGGCCTTGTCGCCCGCGAAGGCAAAGGACACGGCCAGCGGTTCATTGCCCGCGCGCGTCCAGGTGCCGGTCATGCCTTTGCCATCTGCATCCAGGGTGCCGTCATAAGTGGCCTGCACGGCGGTGATGGCAAAATGAATTTTTCCCGCGTCGTGCGACAGGTCGGTCACCGGCAGGCCAAAGGCCATCTGGCCCGGCACATCGAAGGTGGCGTTGGTGCCGTCCGGCCCGGTTTTCACCTTCAGGACCGTGGCAATATCCTGCCCGCCGCGGCTGATGGTGCCGTTCCAGACACCGTCCAGCCCCGTGACGACGGGTTTGGCCATCCGTTCGCCGCGCGCAAAATCAAGCGGCAGGTCCATACCCTGGTTGAAGGTGCCCTGCCAGCGGTCGCCCGTCCAGGTGCCGGTATACCGCGCCCCGATAATACGGGCTTCGAAGCTCAGCACATCACCGTCCAGGCTGGCGGTTGCGACCGGGATTTTCTGGCCCGGCGCCTGGTCGGGGCTCTCGAGCACCGCATGCAGGCCGCTTTCGTCTCTGTGCAGGGTCAGGATCAGGGTGAGGTTGCCCCCGGGGGTTTTCAAGGTGCCGAACCAGTCACCCGAAATATCCTCGGGCGGGGCGGCGTGGGCCGCCACGCCGGCCATCAGGCTGATGGCGGCCACAAGGCCCATAAGCTTGCGGATCATGCCTTGTCTCCCTTCCTGAACAGGCGGCGGTACAGGCTCAGTTCACAAGTGCCGGCTTGGCTGCCGATGATGGCGGTGCTGGTGCCGGCCAAGATAACCAGCAGGAAGAAATAGTCCCGCCAGCCTTCGCTTTCGCGCATCAATATGGCACCGGCGATCATGGCTGCCGCCCACAGAAGGGCATTGCCGATGTGAAGGCGGCTGGCGGTTTTGCGGTTGTTGTTCTCGTCTGTCATGACACGGGTCCTTTTGTCTTTTGCGGCCTTATTCCGCCGCGTCGGGCAGCGAAAAAATCTGTTCTACCGGCACACCGAAATGGCGCGCGATCTTGAGCGCGATCACGGTCGAGGGCACGAACTTGCCCACCTCGATGGTGCTGATGGTCTTGCGGGTGACGCCGATGGCATCCGCCAGGTCAGACTGGCTCATGCGGTGTTCGGCGCGGAAGACGCGGATACGGTTGTCCAGTTCCTGGCTCATGCGTCCTCGCCCAGGTCGAGATCGTCCTCTTCATCGTCGCTGTCGCGGGTCAGGATGAAAAAGCTGATGCTGAGGGTCAAGAGGGTCAGGGCCAGAAGGCCGTTCAGGAAAATCTTGGTCGGGATATCGGTCAGGTATATTTCGGTGACGGCCTCGAGGAAGATCATGACGATGAAGTTCAGCGTGAAGGCATGAACCACCGCCTTCTTGAACATGCCGACGATATAACCGTCTTCGGTGCTGCAGTTGGTGGCACGGCGGCGGCTGATATAGGCCGCGTAAATGGGCAGCAGGTTGATGACCAGAATGATCGACAGCGCGACACGGATGGTGTCCAGAAAGCCGGTCTGGCCGGTGGCGTAGCCGACGACATCCAGGCTGTAGGCCAGCGCCAGCATGAACATGGAGCCACAGGAGCGGCCGACAAAACGGTCCGCGAGTTGTGCCCCGGTCAGATGGGAATAGTTGAACATGGGTAGCCCCCTGAATTGTTTCCTATGGGTATCTGTTTGATACCTTAGGGTTACAAATAGGGTAATCAGCCACCCATGTCAAGCATTGTGGTTCAGAGGTCGTCGCCCTCCCAGTCGAACGCCAGGTCGCCTTCGCGGAAGGCGAAGCGGTTCACATGGCGTTCCACCGCACCTTTGAGGGCGTCAAGCTGTTCGGGGGCGCTGGCCGCCAGCCGGCAAATGAGCGTGCGGTCGCTGGCGCCAAGGGACAACAGGGCCGCCGCCGGCCAGTCGGCGCCCCGGGCATCCTTGGGGAACACGACGGTGCCGGCGTCCGGGGTGAATTCCACCTGCAGGTTATGCTGCCAGTGTTTGCACAGTTGCTGCAGGTACTTGCTGGCGTTCGGTGTGGGCACATGGGCGGTTGCATTGAATGTCATGACTCGGGTCCTTTGTTTTTATGAAAAGAACAGGGGCACCCGCCTGAACGGCGGATGCCCGATCAGGCCTATTTCAGCCGTTCGATCTGTTGGGCGGCGCCGTCCAGGATGGCGGCGATATCATGCACCAGGTCAGGCCGGGCGTCGGGGCGGTGCAGCGCGGCGCGGAGTGCGGTTTTCAGCCCCAGCATGGCACGCTGGATGGGCGCGGCGCCCGCCGTTTCCTCGGCCGGGGTCAGGGCTGACAGGCGCGCGATGATGCCGCGGATGGTGTTCGTGTTCTTTTCCACTTCCGCGCGCCCGGCGTCGGTGACCGCAAAGGCCTTGCGCGGGCCTTCGGTCTGCACCTGTTCGATAAAGCCGGTGTCTTCAAGAAGCGACAGGGCGGGGTAGATCATGCCCGGGCTGGGGCTGTAGGCGTTCGAGGTCAGTTCGCCGATCGCCTGGATGACATCATAACCATGGCGCGGGCCTTCGCTGATGAGCTGCAGCACAACAAGGCGCAGTTCCTGCGAATCGATAATACGGCGCCGGCCCCGGCGGTGGTGGCCAAAAAAGCCGCCGCGCCCGAACATGCCATGATGGCGGCCATGGCGTTCGTCCTCGAACCCGTCCTCGATTTCCGTGTGATCGCTGTCGTGATGATGATGGTGGTGATGCCACCAGTGACTGAGGGGATGCTGTCTGTGTTTCATTATCGTTATTCCAAAGTGTGTTTCAGATGTGTCTAAGATATATCTTAAGATATTTTTGTCAAGACGCTCGTCCGTGACTTTTTTGCGAATGCCAAAAGGGATACACAGGAACGTGAAAACGGAGGCCCTTGCGCACGCAGCCGCCGGCCCCGACATGGGGTCTTTCAAGAAGACAGACCGAGGAACCTGCCCATGTCCCCCATCCAGCTTTATTCGCTTGGCACCCCGAACGGCCACAAGGTGCATATCATGCTTGAGGAACTTGGCCTGCCGTATGAGGCGCACAAGATCAGCATTTCGGCGGGCGACCAGTTCACGCCCGAGTTTCTGGCCATCAATCCCAATAACAAGATCCCGGCGATCACCGACCCCGATGGCCCGGACGGCGAACCCTATAATGTGTTCGAATCCGGCGCGATCCTGCTGTATCTGGCGGAAAAGACCGGCAAGCTGTTGCCCACCGACCCGCGCAGGCGCGGCGAGGCGATCCAGTGGCTGTTTTTCCAGATGGCGGGTGTCGGGCCCATGTTCGGCCAGCTTGGCCATTTCTTCAAATATGCGCGCGACAAGTGCGACCATCCCTATCCGGTGGAACGCTATACGAACGAGGCAAAGCGGCTTCTGGGCGTGCTGGATAAACGGCTTGAGGGCCGGGACTATATTGCCGACGAATATTCCATTGCCGATATCGCCACCTTCCCGTGGGTGAACTGCCTTGAGGAATTTTACGATGCGACCGAGCAGGTGGGCCTGAAGGATTTCAAGAATGTCGAAGCCTGGCGTGCCCGCTGCAACGCCCGCCCGGCCGCCGTCAAGGGCCGCGCGCTGTTTGAATAGGCGCGGGGCACAGACTGTGACATGCGAAAGGGCGGCTGGTTGCCGCCCTTTTTTTATGCGGGCACGGGTTAGCGCACCGCAGGCAGGATAACGGTGCGCAAGCGGCGAAGTTGGGGTGCCAGATCGTCCGGCAGGCTTGCGTGGCTTTCGGCCAGTTCCCGGTCCAGCCGTGCCAGGGCGTCCTTGTTCCAGTTCCGGCGCTCAGGTCCTGTGGGGAAGCGGTCGCAGTCGCTGTCGATGGCAATGAACCAGTGCAGGAAGGCAGAGCCTTCGCGGACGATGTTCCGCAGCAGCGGCAGAACCACCTTGATGCCCTGCACCATGGCGACAAAATCGCGCCGGGAATGGGCGTCTTCAAGCGCGGTTACGGCATCTTCGACCTTGCGGGCAAATGCGGCATCCGACAGCGGCACGGGCTCAGCCCTTCGCTTGCGCGGCCCTGGCTTCGCGCCACAGTTGGGCGACGGCGTGCCACAGGCTTTTGCGGGTGGCGGCCAGATACAGGCTGTTGTCCGGCAGTTCGGCCTTCAGGCGTTCGTGCGCTTTTTCAAGCTGGTGGTAGGGCATGCCCGGGAACAGGTGGTGGGTGGCGTGGAACCTGAGGCCCACAGGCGCCCACAAGGGCGTGATATAGCGGTTGCCCGGCACGTCAACACTGTCGAGGAATTCTTCCTGCTGGCTCAGGCGCCGGTCGCCCGGGTTGCGGTAGGCATGGGCGGCAAGGGTGCGCAGGCCGTTGAGGAACAGAAGCGCCACCGTAACCACATACCAGACTGCCAGGAACTTCAGCGGCACAATGCCGGCGGCCAAGAGGCCCACAAGCAGAAAGGCAAAGAAGGCCGCGCCCGCGTCCTGCAGGTACCAGCTTTTTTCCTGGCCCTTTTTGGGGGCCGGACGGTCATAGCTGAAGTCGATCACCAAGGACGACAAGCGCCGCCACAGGAAAAAGCGGAACTTGCGGCTGACGGTCTCGAGCACAAAACCGAGGGTCGAGCGCACCAGAAGAATGGCCGGTGTCGCAATGGTGCCCAGAAGGAAGGCTGCGATCTTCCAGGGCTTGTCGATGGCGAACGGCAGGTATTCGCCGTCTTCCGCCGTGCCGTAAACCTGCGGTTTGTGGTGGTCGATATGCACATCCGTATAGCTGTAGGACGGCACCAGCATCGGCATGCCGCAGGTGGCGTTCCATACGGCCCGGAAGGCGCCGAAGGTGCCTTTGCGGAAGTGCGCAAGCTCGTGAATGAAAATCACCGCGCGGTACAGCGCGAGGGTCGAAACGGCAATGGCCACAATCTGCAGCAGGGACATGAAGGGTGCCATGGTGGCGGCAATCATCGCGGCCCAGCCGATGATGTTGCTGATTGTGAAATCGGTCCAGTAGATGCGGGCGTTCGGCGTCCACAGGTCCTTCACCAGCCGGCGTGCTTCCCGCAGCGGGAAATCGGCGGCATTGATGGGGGCAGTCGCGTCGGCGGCGCGGGCCTGTTTTTCGCTGCCGGCATCAAGCGGCATGTCCATGGTTACATTCTGCATCGTTTGTCGTTTCTCTGGTCCCGCATCATACGCTGGCGGGATACTTTTGTCTTCGCGCCTGTGTGCCACAGATGGCGGCACTGGCATAGTGTCAATAGGGTCGCACCAGCCCTGCGTATTTGACTTGAGGCAAGTCTGGCACCGTTTGCGCCGGTTTTTGCGCATGACTTGCGGCAAAAATAAGGTCTGGCGGCAGAATTACAAGCTTTTGCAGGCCTTGCGCAGCACAGACTGTCGCAGGGTTTGCCGCCCGCTGTGCCCCGATTGCCACCCCTTTTCTTTTGCCAGCGCCGGGCCTATGGTGGCGGGCCCGACAACAGACAACAGGTTCCAGAGTGACGGACAAGGCAAGGGTCGTGGATTACCAGGGTGTGCTTGACTATATCGCCGAGGCGGTCCGGCCCCAGTTCGGCAAGGGCCGTGTGGCCGATTATATCCCTGCGCTGGCGGACGTGGACGCCCGCAAATTCGGCATGGCCGTGCGCTTGGTGGACGGTACGCTCTATACGGTGGGCGACGGCCTGGAACGCTTTTCGGTCCAGAGTATCTCCAAGCTTTTTGTGCTTGAACTTGCCATGCAGCATTTTGGCGACATGGTCTGGACACGGGTTGGCAAGGAACCGTCGGGCGACCGGTTCAACAGCATGATGCGGCTGGAACATGAACGCGGTATTCCGCGCAACCCCTTCATCAACCCCGGTGCTTTGGCGACCCTCGATCTGGTCATGGGCCTGAAGGGCGACACACGCCACCGGCTTCGGAATTACCTGCGCTTCCTGGCGGTGGATGAAACGGTAGACAGCAATGCCACCGTCGCGCGTTCGGAACTGGACCATGCCCACACCAACCGCGCGCTTGCGCACCTGATGAAGGCGTATGGCAATATCGACAATGATGTCGAAGACCTGATGGAAACCTATTGTTTCCAGTGTGCGATGGAAATGAACTGCGCCGAACTGGCGACCGCAGCCCTGCCGCTGGCGGGCGGCGGTTATTCCAGCCTGCATGACACGGCGGTCATTTCAAAGAACCAGGCGCGCCGCATCAATTCAGTGATGCTGACCTGCGGCATGTATGACAGCGTGGGCAGCTTTGCCTACCGCGTCGGCCTGCCGGCCAAAAGCGGCGTGGGCGGCGGCATTCTGGCGGTGGCGCCGGGCCGCATGACCATCTGTGTCTGGTCGCCGGAACTGGATGCGTTCGGCAACTCCTATGTCGGCACGGCGGCGCTGGAGCTGTTCACCTCCATGACCGGGGTCAGTGTCTTTTAGGGTGAAGCCCGCCTACCTTTCAATCGTATCGCGCGCCATGGGGGCCAGGATCGCCAACAGCTTGTTCTGGCTGCGATAGGGCACGCCGGCCTCGTTCATGGCCTGGGTCAGGCATTCGGCAAAGGCGTTGAATTCATGCTGGGTGATGCCCAGCTTGATGTGCGCCTTTTTCATGTTCAGGCCCTTGTAGGTGCAGGGGCCGCCGGCCAGTTCACAAATCTGGTCGGTCACCAGCCCCACCAGCCGGTCCTTTTTGCTGTTCTTGAACTGCTCCGCAGTGCGCGGGTCGACAAACGCCAGGTCGGCGGTGCGCTGCACGATGGCCTGGATGCCGGCTTTTTCACCCAGCGCCTGATAGAGGCTGTCGTCCGCGTGCGCTGGCAGGGCGGCAATCAGAAAGGCGATGACGGGCAGAAGAAACTTTTTCATGGTTCAGAACCCCGTTTGCAGCGACAGGTAAAGGCCATTCTGGCGGCCCTGAAGGGCAATCGGCCCCAGATCGGCATAACCAAGGGTGACCGAAATATGCTTGTTCGGCATCCAGACACCATAAGCCGCCCAGGCATTGCCTTCTTCGGCGAAGGCCAGATTGTCCGGCTTGGTGCGATAGTCTGCGCCAATGAGCCAGCCTTCATCGACCAGATACACGGCCGAGCCCTCGAACTGCAGGCTGTGGTCGCCGTTCGGGCCGCCAAAACCGACCAGGCCAAAATGGTTGGCTTCGGTCAGCCGCGCGCCAGCCGACAGCACCAGGCTTTCGTTCAGCAAAATCTTGGTGGCGGCGACGTAAAAATCGACCCCGTCATCATCCTTCGCACCGACATAGCGCACGATATCGCCCTTGTCGGCCTTCTTGTACATGATGCCGGCAGCAACCTGCGGCATCCAGGTGTCCTGGTCATAAACCGCGTCGCCGAACAGGCGCACCTTGGCGCCCACCACGTCCTGATTGAAATTGAAACCATCGCCCAGGCCAAGCCGGCCACCGGCAGAACCGGTGTCGAACCATTGTTTGGCGAACGACAGTTCCACCCGGTCGAACAGGCCCACAGTCACGCCCGCGGACTGGAAGGTGAAATCGTCAAGGGCGACAAGCGTATAGTGCGCATTGGCGCCGATTTCCCGGTCGGTGCCATAACCCGAAATGGTGGCCCAGGCGGCAAGGCCGGCGCCGCCTGCGCCTTCCGCTTGAATAACACCGGGCGTGGCCAGAAGCTTGCCGCTGCCAAACAGGTCGTCCGCGGTTGCGGGCTGGCTTGCCGCGGCCAAAAGGCCCGCAATCAGGAAAGCCGGTTTCCAGTCAGAAGTCATTTTTTGCCCCAAATCCTTGTTGCCACCAGTTCTGTACGAAACCTCTAATAGCGCGGATCACCTTAAGTAACGCTTAAGGAGCATTTCGATATCGTAATGAAATTCCGCCTTCTAATTCACCGAGTTACTGTTACACTGACGCGCCTGATACGCGGCGGCATGAAGGCAGGTGCCGGCGAGCCGCTTTTGGCATCGGGGTAAAGCCGAACGTGTCTTTGGGGAGACCAGGTCGTGCTGTTTGATCTCAGCCTGTTTTCGACGGACTTCATGCCGCACGGTTACTGTTTCCTGTGGGCGCCCGAGATTTTGTGGATGCATGTGGGCGCCGATGCCGCCATTGCGCTTGCCTATTTCAGCATCCCGCTCAGCCTGCTGGCCATGCTGAAGCAGCGCAAGGACATCAAGTTCTCGCCCATCTTCTATATGTTTTCGGCCTTCATCTTTTTGTGCGGTGTCACCCATGTGATGAATATCGTCACGGTGTGGCACGGCACATACGGCTTGTCGGGCCTTGCCAAGGTGGCCACCGCCATCATTTCTGTCATCACCGCCATTGCGGCCTGGCGGCTGATCCCGCTTGTGGTGGCGATTCCGTCCCAGCGGCAACTTGAAGAAAAGGTGGCTGAACGCACGGCGGAACTGGAACGTAAAAGCGCCCAGCTTGAACTGGTCATCAACAAGATTTCCCCCGCGATCATCGGTGTCGACCGCAAGGGCCATATCCGGCTTGTGAACCCCGCTGCCACCGACCTGTTCGATGCAAAGCGCGAAGAATTGATCGGCCAGCCCATCGAAACCCTGGTGCCGGAAAGCGTGCGGGCCAAGCACCCCGAACACCGGCGCAACTTTTTTGCCAACATGCAGACCCGCCCCATGGGGCAAGGCATGGAACTGTATGCCCAGAAACTGAGCGGCGACCTGTTCCCGGTGGAGATCGGCCTCACCCCGGTTCATGGCGACCCGGACCTTGTGGTGCTGGCCACGATTGTCGACATCAGCGAACGCCTGCGGACGGCGGCTGACCGGCGCCGCATGGCCGCGATTATCGAATCAAGCGACGATGCCATTTTTTCGACCGACCTGCAGGGTTATATCCAGAGCTGGAACCCGGGCGCAGAAAAGCTTCTGGGCTACCGCGCCAAGGAAGCGGTGTCCTGGCCCATGTCCATCATCATCCCCGATGGCGAAACCGAAGAAATGCCCTATATCCTGCAGGAAGTGCGGCGCGGCATGGCGGTCAACCATCATGAGACCCGCTACTGCCGGAAGGACGGCAGCCTGGTGGACGTGTCCCTGTCCATCTCGCCGGTTCGCAACCCGCAGGGGCAAACCGTGGGGGCGGCCATCATCGCCCGCGATATCACCGACACCAAGGCCAAGGAAAACGAGCTCCGGCAGCTTAACGTCAAACTTGCGCGTTCGAACGAAGCCCTGGACCAGTTTGTCTATATCGCCGCCCATGACCTGAAGGAGCCCCTGCGCGGCATCCATAACCTGTCGTCGATCGTGATCGAGGACTGTATGGAGCGGCTGGAAGATGAACATCAGGAAGACCTGCGCACCATCGCCACCCTGACCGAACGCATGGAACGGCTGATCGATGATTTGCGCGACTATAGTCGCATTGACCGGCGCAAGAAGGAACATGACCTGATCGACTGTCGCGAAGCGATCGAACAGGTGGCGGAAGACATGCATGGCTGGGCGGAAGACGACCATCTGGTCATTAAAATTGCCGCCGACATACCTGACGCCAAATTCTCGCAGGTTCACCTGACCACGGTCTTCAGGAACCTGATCTCCAATGCCATCAAATATAACGAAGCAGCGGAGAAGAGGGTCGAAATTGCTGGCAAGCGGACCGGAGACTTTGTAGAATTCTCTGTGTCCGACAATGGCATCGGCATCGAGCCCGACTTCCAGGGACGGGTGTTCGAGATGTTCCGGCGCTTCCATGGCAGCAGCCAGTATGGCGGCGGCACCGGTGCCGGCCTCGCGATCGTGAAACGCATCGTCGAACAGCATGGCGGCCAGATTACGGTCGAATCCGAACCGGGTGAAGGAACCACGTTCCGCTTCACCATGACAGTCGCGAAGGAGAATGGCCTGTGACCCAGATTGACAACCGGCTTATCCTGTTGGTCGAAGACAGTGCCGCCGATGTGCGGGTGACCAAGCGCGCCTTCCAGAAGGCCGGCATGGACAATCCGGTCGAACATGTTGACGACGGGCGCCGTGCCATCAATTACCTGCATCTGTGCAAACGCCCGGGCGGTACCGAACGCCCGGCGCTCATCCTTCTGGACCTCAACCTGCCGGGCATGGACGGGCGCGAAGTGCTGCGGTCCATCAAGTCGGCGGACGATTTCCGTGCCATCCCCGTGGTGGTGCTCAGCACTTCGGACGACGAACGCGACGTGCGCGAATGTTACCGCCTTGGCGCCAACAGCTATATCAAGAAGCCGCTGGACCTGCCCGGCTTCGTGGATGCCATGCAAACCCTCAACGAATTCTGGTTCGACACCGCTATCGTGCCGAACTGACGGACGGCGCGCCTGCGTCTTCTGTGGTGCGGCAGTGCCGGCAGGTGCCGGGTATTTCCGGCACCATCTCGGTTGGGCTGAAGCCCGCCGCCACAAGGCCATCTTCCAGGGCCATCTGCAGCCCTTCAGCCACAATCTGGTCAACGGTGCCGCACCGCGTGCACACCATGAAAGCCGACGCTGTCGGCGCCGTGCCGGCGTGCAGGGCGACAAAACCGCGGACGCTGGTCAGGTGCCGGACAAGCCCCTTGCCGGACAGCTCGTTCAAGGCACGGTAAACCGAGGGCGCGACTGCGAACCCCCGGGGTCGCAGCCGGTCCAGAAGGTCATAGGCGCCAAGGGCCCTGCCGGCATCAAGAAGGGCGTCATAAACAAGGCGCTGGTTTTTGGTGAGGCTTTCAACGGTGTCCTCGGACCGGATGGAAGATTGGGCTTTCATCGTCTTCATCCCTCAGGGGCATATATAGGAAGCGCCCGGCTTGCAGCCTGCTGGCGCTGCCGGTATCGCGGTCTGTGCATGATGTGGCCAGGGCTGGCCGTGTTCAGGCAACAGGCGGTGCGCGTGTCCGGATAAAGCTGGGGAAATGGGGGCGGGGGTCCGCGGTGGCCAGATGGTCCCGCCGCAGGGGTATGGACGGGGCGGGTGGCTGCAGGCCGGTTTCGCCCGGCATGTCGCACGGTGTTGCGGCCATCAGGCACAGGGCACAATGGCTGGCCGGCAGGCCGGTGTCTTCTGTCTTGGTGTGATGGTGCCACGGACCAGCGAGCCGTACCATAATCAACAATGCCAGGCACAGGCCTGCAAACAGGCGCAGCCCGGCACCCCGGCGTGTGATCTGGCTGTGCGGCATGGCGGTAGTTGCTCCTTGTCCAGTAAAGTTATATAATAACATTATCGGGACAGCAAGAGGCAGCGGGCGTTATGTCAGCGCGGGTCTCAGATATAATTGCTGGCGTATATGACGTTGCTTTTGCCGCGGTCGAAATCGGGCGTCTGCAGGGATTTGGCCAGGGTCACCTTGAAGATGCTGCCGCCCGTCAGGGCGCTGGGTTCGCACCAGATGCGACCGCCGTGCAGGTCGGTGATCTTGGCGCAGATGGCAAGGCCGAGACCAAAGCCAGCGACTTCCTTTTTCCTGAGCCGATGCAGGGGCGCAAAAATATCCTCAGCCGATTCCGAAGGGATGCCGATGCCATTGTCTTCCACCGCAATCTGCCAGTGGTTTTCCTGTTCCTCGGCCCAGATGCGGATGCGCGGGCGCGTGTCGGATCGGTATTTGATGGCATTGGCGATCAGGTTCTGGAACAGTTGCACCAGTTCGGTGGCATACCCCTCGATCACCGGCATGGCGCCGACCTCAAGCCGTGCGCCCGCATCCAGGATGGTGTTTTCAAGCACCTTGGTGGCCAGGTCCATGGTATCCGAGAGGTCAACCGGTGTTGCCGCCTCCGACGCGGTGCCTGTGCGGGCATAATGCAGCAGGTCCTCGACCAGGTGGCGCATATATTCGGCGGACGCCAGGGCGCTGTCCAGATAGTCTGGCACCTTGTCGGCCATCAGGCCGCCCAGTTGCTGGCGCGCGAGCGTGATAAAGCCGATCACGCCATTGAGCGGATTCGCCAGGTCATGTGCGGCTGACGATGCAAAATGTTCCATGATCAGTTGCTGGTGGCTCAGGTTCCGCTGCATGCGGGACTTTTGCACGGCATTGTCGACCGCGCGCGCCAGCACCGACCCGTTCATCTGGTCCTTGGACAGATAGTCGTGCGCACCCAGTTTGATGGCTTCGGCGGCCAGCTTTTCGTTGCCGGCACCGGTGATCAGCACCATGCCGATCTGGCCGGCCTCGCGGCCACAGCAATATTCACGAACCAGTTGAAGGCCATTGGCGTCCGGCAGGTTATAATCCACCAGAAGGCAATCGTATTTTTTTTGTTCAAGTTTGGCCCGGGCTTCGGCCATGGAGCCGGCGGCATCGACATGGAAACTGCTGCGCGCCAAGCCAAGTGCGCGGGTGATGAACCGCTGGTCGGCGCGGCTGTCATCCACAAGCAGCACTTCAGTGTCTGGCGTCGGCATGGGAACCTCAAATGTAGGTATACTATACCGTGTATAGCCTATTCCGGGGCATGAACAAAAAGAATTCAGCGGGCACTATAATAAAACTATTGTCGTAGATACTAAAACGCCTGCTACTGATTGAAAAATCATCCTATATGTAGTTACCATTTTCCTCCAATAATGGTAAATTTGTTGTTAACTATTGGATTTCTGCCCTTTTTTGGTCTTTCTCGAATCGATATCGACAATTCGACTAAAATTATACTGATTTTGCGTCCGTGTCCCCATGCGCTTGCCGGCGCCGTCGGGCAAACATGACACCCACAGATTGTATTACATGTTTGGCGCCGGCGTTGGGGCCACGGGCCCGCAGAGGCCTGAAATTGTTGCATGCTGCAACAACATGACGGTTTTGGCGTCGCGAATGTCGCCGCGTGCGACCATGGCCATGGCCTCCGTCAACGGCAATTCCAGGACCTCGATGTCTTCGCCTTCGCTGGCGTGGCCGCCGCCTTCGGACGTGCGCATGTCGGCGGTGTAGGGCGCGACAAAAAAATGCAGCACTTCGGTCACCGAGCCGGGGCTCATGTAACATTGCCACAGTTTTTCGACGGCGCCGACCGTGAAGCCGGTTTCTTCCTCGGCCTCGCGGCGCACCGCGGCTTCGGGCTCGTTGCCATCCAGCTTGCCGGCGCAGGCTTCGATCAGGAAACAGTCGTCGCCGTTCGCATAGGCCGGGAAGCGGAACTGGCGGGTCAGGATCACCGTACCCTTGTCGCGGTTATACAACAGGACCACGGCCCCGTGGCCCCGGTCATAGGTTTCGCGCACCTGGGTCTGCCAACTGCCGTCCGAGCGCCGGAAACGGAGCCGCGACTGTTTCAGAACACCCCAACTGTCGGCCAGGGTTGTGGTTTCCTCGATCTCGATGCGGTCGGACTGGGTCATGGCGTGTTGCCTCGCGGTTGCCTGCAGCATGGTTAATCGGCATGGCCAGTTGGCGCAAGTGCAGAAGGCGAGCTTCATACGAAATGACCAAAAGTTGAGTCTGGACAGTATTTCGGTTGTGTCATACCGTTATGTTGTAACAAAGTCGGAGCTTTGTCCCATGCGCCAACTGCTTGTCATGCTTGCCGTTCTTGTTGTCAGCTTGCCTGTGGCCGCGGCGGACCTGAGTTCCGACGACATCATCTTCTTCCGGGAAAAAAGTTACGAACGCATGATCCGGCGTAGCAGCCGCGAGACCTTTGAACAGATTGCCTATCAGCTTGCCAAGGAGACGATCGAGCCAGACATGCTCGTTGTCCGTTTCGCTGACCGTGCCCGTGTTGAACAGCCGGTGGCTCGCCAGTATCTTGCGACCCTGATTGCCTTCATCCGCGCGCGGGAAGCCCGCGGGTTGCGCGCGCCGTCGCCAGGTTGCCGGGACTTTGAGGAATCGGCCGTAGGGCAGGGGTTGGCGACACTTGGCCGCTTGGATACCCCGGGGCGCCTGGTGGTCGATATCGCGGGCAAGGTTGGTCAGCCTGCCTGCCTGTTGCCCATGGTGGCCAAAATGCCTGGCCATGCGCGGATCGTGCCTGCGCTCTATGAAGATTCGCCGCAGGCGCCGTATCTTCTGGCAGCCATCACGGACGGCGAGATCAGCCGCATGGACTCGTTCCTGTTCATCAGGCATCAGGCGCGCGGTTTCGACCTTGCCGACATGCTGGCAGCAATCGATTATGCGCTGGCGCAGCTCGATGATACGGAAACTGATTGGCGCATCCGCAACACCCTGTTTGCTGCCCGCCTGAAGTATTTATTGGACGCCGGATTATGGCAGCAGGCGGTTGCTGCCTTCGAGGCACTGCCAAAGGACGAGGAGCAAAAATTCTGGGCCCTGCTGAACCCCGAATCCGGTGCGGACCGGCATTGGCGCGGCAAGATGCAGCGCTCCTTTTATGCCGACATGCTCCTGCGCCTTGTCGCGGCTCACGTCCTGACGGACGAGGCAGAAACGGCGGCTGACCTTCTGGACCTGTACCGTGCAGATGAAGCGCCGGATGAAAACGACCGGGACGAGCAGGGGCGTGCACGGCTGGCGGCCTTCCTCTCCGAAGTCCTGGAACCAACGCTGCAGGGCGATGAAATCTACGACCGGTTCCTTGGCATTGACAGCACGGCACAAGCGGGGCCGGCCAAGGCTGCGGTGTATAAAAGTGAGGGAGACTGGCTTGGCATCGTCTCCCGTTCAGGTGACACGGTTCGCAGCCTTGCCGCCCGGTACCTGACCGGGGCCGACTATCCGGGCATGGCGCGCCATGTGGGCACGCAAGTGCGGCAGCGCCCGGCCCGGGACATTGAGGACATCTGGGCAACAGTACCCCATGACGTCGCTGCGCCGCTGCGTGCAGGGGGCGACGATTACCGGCAGCATATGGCAGCGCTTGATTTTGCGCCGCCGATGCCAGCCACCGGGGCCATGGTGCGCATCCATGGCGGGCCGCGGCCGATCCCCTACAGGGAGCTCGAGAAACCGGTCGGGCTGCAGGACGGACACCCGTTTGGCAGCGAAGACTATCCTGCCGATCTGTTGCCATCCGATGTGCCGGTACAGGGCGGCACTGTGCGGGCCGAAAAAACCGGCGATGAATGGGTGATCATTGTCGCCTCCCACACCCTGGACCCGACAGCCGAGGTATCGCATGGCGGATACTGGGTCCTGCGCACCAAAGATGGCGGCACCGCCTGGCGCGATGCACTTTACATGGGCCTGCAGGAATATTTCCCCTACCGGGTGCTGTCGTCCTCGAACATGCCGCTCGTCACGGCGGACGGCCTGGATGTCGAAGTTGAACGTGCCGCGCTGGACCGCACGTCGATTTCATTTCCGCCTGTTGCCCTCCGGCGGGACCCGCCCAGGCGTGGCATCTACCTGCATTTCACATGGGCCGATCTGGAGCGGGACAGCGATGCCGATGGCCTGACCGACATATATGAGCATCGTATCGGGCTTGACCTCAATAACCCGGACAGCGACGGCGATGCCATCCCGGATGGCGCCGACAGCCTGCCCCTGACCCCCTTCCGCTATGTCGACCATGCCAATCGCGACCTTGCGGTGGCCCTGCTCGAACCGTTGTGGGGTGCGGACCGGGCGGCGCTTATTGTGTCCGTGTCGAACGCGCCGGATGGCACTGAACGCGGGCTGGATGATCTGGCCGCGGCTGCAGGCAAAAGCGGCGCGGCCTACGCCGGCAACGAGGTTATGGTCCTGCGGGGCGATCCGGAGCTGTTTGAAGGCCTGCGCCTGCCGGGACGGGTGCTTGTCTATGACGACAATGCCATTCGGGCGCTCGACAGCTCCTACGGCTTGTTCTACCCGCCCGGCCTGGGCTCGATTTTCCGCCGGCATGACGGCAGCCGGCTCCATGTCATCTGGAGCGCGGGATGGCAGGGTGGAACCTATGAACTGGTCCGCACCGAAACCGGCTATGACGTCAACATGCTCAGTCGCTGGGTCAGTTGATCCGACCTTGCCCAAATTCGTGCTTGAAGCCTTGCGTGGTCGGCCTACCTGATGGGTGAAACCGACCAACCGCAGGGATGAGTACGACCATGCAGCTAGACTATACCGCAGAAGACGAAGCCTTCCGCGCCGAGGTGCGGGACTTTCTCGCCGCGCGCCTGCCGGCCGATGTGTCAGCACGGGTGAAATCGGGCCAGATGCCGTCGAAGGAGCAGATCCTCAACTGGCAGCGCACCTTGAACGAAAAGAACTGGGCCGTGCATACCTGGCCGCCCGAATGGGGCGGTTCGGGCTTCACCCCGATCCAGAAACATATTTTCGAGGAAGAATGTGTGGCCGCCGGGGCGCCCGAGCTGCCGCCCTTTGGCCTCAATATGCTGGGCCCGGTGCTGCTGAAATTCGGCAGCCCCGAACAGAAGGCCCATTACCTGCCGCGCATCCTGGACGGCACCGACTGGTGGTGCCAGGGCTATTCCGAGCCCGGTGCGGGGTCGGACCTTGCGTCCCTGAAGACCAAAGCCGTGCGGGATGGCGACCATTATATCGTCAATGGCCAGAAAACCTGGACCACCCTGGGCCAGTATGCCGAATGGATTTTCTGCCTGGTGCGCACGGGCGCGGGCAAGCCGCAGGAAAGCATCAGCTTCCTGCTGGTTGACCTCAACACCCCCGGCATCGAAATGCGCCCGATCATCACCATCGAAGGCGGGCACGAGGTGAACGAGGTTTTCTTCGACAACGTCAAGGTTCCGGTCGAGAATCTGGTCGGTGAAGAAAACAAGGGCTGGACCTATGCCAAATATCTGCTGACCCACGAACGCACGGGCATCGCCGGTGTTGCGGCTTCCAAACAGCTTCTGAAGAAGCTGAAGGAACTGGCCACCGAGACCGACATGGGCGACGGTACCAGGCTGAAGGACGATCCCGCCTTTGCCGAACGCATCGCCAAGGTGGAAATCGACCTGATGGCGATGGAACTGACCAACCTGCGGGTGGTGTCGAAGGCCCAGGCCGGTGGCGCACCGGGTGTTGAAAGCTCGATGATCAAGATCAAGGGCACGCAAATCCGCCAGGAACTGACCGACCTTCTGCGTCGCGCCGTGGGCCCCTATGCCCTGGCCTACACGCCCGAGGTCTACGAGGAAGGTTCGAACGAGGCACCGATCGGCCCCGAACATGCCGCGCTGTTTGCCGGCAAATATTTCAATTACCGCAAGATTTCCATCTATGGCGGTTCGAACGAGATCCAGCGCAACATCATCACCAAGATGGTGCTTGGGCTTTAAGGGGAACGGGACATGGATTTCAATCTTTCGGAAGACCACAGCCTTCTCAAGGACATGGTGGCGCGTTTTGTGCGCGAAAAATACGGGTTCGAAACCCGCGACAAGATCATCAAGTCGGACACCGGCTACAGCCCGGAAATCTGGGCCGAACTGTGTGAACTGGGCCTTGTGGCCGCCGTGCTGCCGGAAAGTGCCGGCGGCCTTGGCGGCACCGGCCTTGATATCATGGTGGTGATGGAAGAACTGGGCCGCGGCATTGTGGTTGAACCCTATATCGCCACAGCGGTGCTGGGCGCCGGCTTGCTCGCGGAAGAAGCCGTCGGTGGCCGTGGCCCCGGCATGCTGGACGATGTGGTCGCGGGCGGCAAACTGCTCGCGCTCGCGCATGGCGAACCGGGCAAACGCTATAATGTCGGCAATATCGACACCAGGTTTGATGGCGGCAGCCTGACGGGCGCCAAATCCGTCGTGCTGAACGGTGCCGAAGCCGATACCCTGATCGTCAGCGCCAATGGCCCGGACGGGCTGACCCTCGTGCTGGTGGACAAGGGGGCAGACGGCCTGTCGGTACGCGGTTTCAAAACCCATGATGGCGGTCGTGCGGCCGAGATTTCGTTCGACGGTGTCAAGGTGTCGGCTGACGATGTGCTCATGTCGGGCGCGGATGCCGAAGCGGCGCTGGGCCGGGCGCTGGCGCGCGGCACCTTTGCCGTGTGCGCCGAAAGCCTGGGCGTGATGGAAGCCGCGCGCGATGCAACGCTTGAATATCTGCGCACCCGCACCCAGTTTGGTGTGCCGATCGGCAAGTTCCAGGCGCTGCAGCACCGGTTGGTGGATGTGTGCCTGGAAATCGAACAGGCACGTTCTATCGTGCTGCTGGCGGCCACCAACCTGGAAAAAGACGCAGCGGAACGCGACCGCACGGTCAGCGCCGCCAAGTCGCTGATTGGCCGCACCGGGCGTCTGACTGCCGAAGAAGCCGTGCAGATGCATGGCGGCATCGGTGTGACGTGGGAATTTTCGGTCGCGCACATGGCCAAGCGCCTGATCATGATCGACCATCATTTCGGCGATACCGACTATCACCTGAAGCGCTTCCAGACCCTTTCTGCGGCCTGACGGCACGTCGGGCAGGAGCGGATGGTCATTCAGGCTGTCTTCTCTTGCCTGACCTGCCAAACCTCCCTACTATCCCGAGAAAACCATAGGGTTAGGCGGTATTTTCGGGAGCATTTGCGGCCAATCATGACAGACGACGCCATCAATTCGCGCGCCTTGCTGGCGGGCAAGACCGCCCTTCTGGTTGAAGATCAGCCGATTATTCGGGAAATGGTAACCAAGCTGTTGACCCGGTTCGGGTTCAGCCGTGTGGAGGAAGCCCCTGACGGGTCGGACGCATTGCGTATCCTTGACCGCCAGGGTTTCGATATCATTATTTGCGATATCAATATGAAGCCGATGGACGGCCTCGATTTTGTTCGCAGGCTGCGGGCCGGGGTGAATCTCCGCTATGACCGCCGCCGCGCAAACACGCCTGTTATATTGCTGACCGGCAGCAGCGAGGCTGAACATGTCTATAATGCGAAGGGGCTTGGCGTGCGCGGCTATTTGCTGAAGCCCATAGACGCCGCCAAGCTTGAGGACCGGCTCGTCAAGATTTTTACTGCCTGACGTGGACCACAGGGTCGGCGCGGTGCCGACCCCGGGCCCGTTTCAGGCAGTTATGCCGCCTTGCTGTTGCCGGTGCCGTCACTCAACAGCTTTCTGGCCTTGCCAAGCAGCCGACCGCCCAGGCTTTCGGGGGCCGAGGTGCGGATCTCGATGCTGCGGGGCTTTTTCTCCTCCGGCAGTTCGCGCACCAGGTCGATGGTCAGCAATCCATGCACAAGGTTGGCGCCTGTCACCTTCACATGCTCGGCCAGCGCAAATTCGCGGCGGAAGCCCCGGCGCGCAATGCCCTGGTGCAGGAACTGCCTGCCTTCGGCCTCATCCGCCGCGCGGGCGGTGATCACCAGCCGCTGGTCCTGCTGTTCGACCGTCAGGTCGTCAAAGCCATAACCCGCAACCGCGAGATTGAGACGGTAGCTGTTTTCGTCGGCCTGAATGATGTCATAGGCCGGGGCGTGCGTGTCGCGCGGGCTGTCGGCAAGGGCGGCCTCCATCAGGCCGGCCAGGCGGTCAAAGCCGATGGTGGAACGGTAAAGCGGGGTAAAATCAAACCTGGTCATCGTCATCATCCTCCATTGAGCAATGGTTGCCGAATACGTCCGGTCTGCGGCCCGTATCCGGCGCCGATAGCGCTGATTTAGGAATGGTTTTCCCACCGTCAAGAGGGGGAATACATCAAAAAAAGCAATCCCCGCGCCATGGTGTGCGCGGGGGGCTTTCCTCGTCTGCGGGACGGCGTTGCGTCCCTTTTTGTCGTGACCCGGCCTATTGTTTGACCCGGTAGGTCAAGGGTACCACGATGGTGATCGGGTGGTCCGGTTCCGGCAGGGCCGGCAGGCTGATTTCGCGCATCAGATTCATGGCTTCCATGTCCAGCGCCTCGTTGCCGGACGACTGGGCGAGGTTCTGGCCCACGATGGTGCCATCGGCGGCGATGACCAGTTCCACCTTCACCGTGCCTTCGACACCCGACCCCAAAAGGGCCGTTGGGTATGCCTGTTTGCGGGCAAGGGTGCGGCCAACCGCCTTCTGCCAGGTTTTCCACATATCCTCGCCCGATGCCATTTCGACATCGGCAGCCATTTCGGTGCCGGCGGCGAGTTTATAGCGCAGCGGGATCGAGAAATTGTAGCTGTCGTGACCTGACGGCAAAGCCGGCAGCGGGTTCACCCGGTTCAGAAGCGCCAGCACCTCATTGTCGAGCGTGGCGTGCCCCGACCCTTCGGTGATGCTGAAGCCGGTGATATGGCCGTCCGCCACGACACTGACCTCGACCTTGACGACACCTTCTTCCTTGTTTTCGATGGCGGCACGCGGGTACCGCTGCCGGGATGCAAAGTCCTGCGCGACCTTCGTGGCCCAGGCATCCATGCTGTCATCGGCAAGGACGGTGGTCGGGGCAAAAGCAAGGCAGGAAAGCGCGGTGGCCGTCAGGACCAGACGGCGAATGGGGGAATGCATGCTTGTTCTCCTTGGGCATGAGACATGGACAGGCTCAAAACAAATTCGGGAACGCATTTACAGGCAGCCGGACCCCCCGCGGCCTTGCAGGGTCGGGATTGTATTGTACTTTGGTTTATGAAGTATGAATGCATGACGGACGGTGCAGGCCGTGTGTTTCAGCTTGGTCCGGTCGGTCGGAACCAGACCCCGGACGGGCATCTGATTCCGCCTTGCGGTAAAGTGTTCGTGATCCGCGACAGAATGCATTTTCACCCCTTTAACGGCCGATTGGCATCCCCATATAGGAAGTATCCGGAGTGTCCCCCACCTCCTCCCCCTAAGCTCCGGACAATGACCCGCGTACCCGCCCCCTTGGTACGCGGGTCTTTAATTTCCGGACATTTTCCTCCGCCCTTTTTATTTTCCTGTCTTTTTGGCGAAGTTCGCGTTTATGTTTACCAAGGGTAAAGCATCATCCGCTAAAGTTGCGGGCCAAGAGCATCAAGCCGGCAAGGTCCGGCAACACAGCGAGGTATCATGTCCAACGGCGACTATATCCCCTCAGGCGGACAGACGGGCCAGCCGGCGCCGCGCACCGGCGGCACGCTGGACACGCTCGCGGATGCGACGTCGGACCTGAACCTGCTGTTCGGGTTCCAGGATATCTGTGCCGGCATGAACAGCCGTTACCTGCGCGAAATGCTCGACCTTTATGCCGGCCTTTATGCCGCGCGCGACGGCCTGCCGGTGCCGGCCCAGTTTGATCCCACGGCGCTGCCGCGCCACCTGCCCAACCTGTTCATGGTGCAGCTTGAAGGCATGCCCGGCGGTGGTTTCACCTATCGCTATCATATGTTTGGTACCGGGCTGGCCCTCCTGTTCGGCCAGAATCTGAAGGGCCTTTGCCTTGAGGATTTTCCCGACCAGAACCGCGTGGCCCGCAGCCGCCGCATCTTCGATGCCGCCACCAGCGCCTGTGGCCCCGTGCGCACCGCCGGCCAGTTCGTCACCCGCAACGGCATGCCCATCTGGGGCGAGGGCCTGTTGCTGCCGTTTGGCGAAATGGGCACCGTGACCCACATCCTGGCCGACCTGGACTACGATACCCACGCCTGAACCGGGCGGTTTGCGTTTGTGCGGCCGGCCCAATCCCCATGTCCGAAAACGGCGTGCATGGCATCGTGTGCCGGCGTATGCTGCGCGCCTGATCCCGGCCTGTGTCGCCTCTTACCGGAGTTTCCCCTTATGCCCGTCGTTCAGCAAAGCCACATGACCGCGCGCCAGTGGCTGATGTTGTGTTTGCTGTCCGTGATGTGGGGAGCGTCCTTTTTTGCGGTCGGGCTGGCGGTCGATGTGCTGCCGCCCCTGACCATCGTCGGCATGCGCGCCGGGCTGGCCGCCCTTGCGCTTCTGGTGTTCCTGCGCATGCGTGGCCTTTCCTTGCCGGGTGTGGGTACCGGGCGGGCCGGCACCATCTGGCTTGTGCTCATGCTGATGGGACTGTTGAACAATATCATCCCCATGTCGCTGATCACCTGGGGCCAGACACAGATTTCGTCGAGCCTGGCCTCGATCCTGAATGCCACCACGCCCTTGTTCACCGTGTTTGTTGCGCATTTTTTCATTGCCGAGGAACGGTTGACCCTGCGCCGGCTGTCCGGTGTGGTGCTGGGTTTCCTCGGGGTGATTGTGATCATCGGCCCCGAAAGCGTGCAGAACGGGCTGTCGGGCGGCCTGATGGGCAAGCTGGCCATTCTGGGGGCCGCACTTTCCTATGCCATGGCGGCGGTGGTCGGGCGCCGGGTTGTGGGCCTTGGCCTCAAGCCGCTGCAAACCGCGTTTGGGCAATTGACCATGGCCGCCTTCATTCTGGTGCCCGCCGCCCTGGTGCATGACCAGCCCTGGACCCTGCCGGTGCCGCCGGTTTCCGTGTGGCTGGCGCTTGTATCCTTGGCCGTGGTGTCGACGGCGCTGGCCTATCTCCTCTATTTCCGGCTGATCGCCGAGGCGGGTGCCACCAATGCTTCGCTGGTCACCCTGATGATCCCGGTGGTGGCCACCAGCCTCGGCATCGCCTTCCTGGGCGAACGGCTGGGTGTGGCCCATGTGGCCGGCATTGCGCTGATCGGCCTTGGGCTGATGGTGATCGACGGTCGCGTGATCGCGCGGCTGGTGCGCCCGCGCGCGGCCTAAGCCGGGCTTCAGCGCGGGATATAGTTGCCGGCATCCAGCCCCTTGGCTTCCAGGAACCGGGCCAGCTCACCCGAACCTGTCAGGGCTTCGACGCGGGCATTGAAGGACTGCAGGAAAGCGCGGTTTTCCGGCGTGTCGTAACAGACGATCCGGACCACAGGGTCCGGCACCGGTTCAAAATAGGGGTCATAGGGCGGCAGCGGCTGGCCCAGGCTCTGGAACACAAAAACCGCATCGGGCAGGTTGGCGACGATGGCGTCCACCGTACCGGTCCCCAGCAGCTTGGCCTTGTCCACCTCGTCCGCCACCGGCACGAAGGTCACGGCATCGGCGTTCAGCGATTTCGGGATTTTCGACCCCATGGCAAACGCCAGGCGCTTGCCAGCAAGGTCTTCGTGTGCCGCGACAACCGGGGCGCCTTCGGGCGTGAAAATGCGGATGGGCGAACGGATCAGCGCCGTGCTTTCCAGGAAATGGTCGCCATCTTCCCAGTCGCCGGTGCGGTACAGGCTGTCGATGCTTTTGGGGTAAACACAGCCGTCCTTGTCGGCCAGGAACGCGCGCATGGCACGGCGGTAAGGATAGACCACATAATTGCTTTCGGACATTTCTGCGCCCAGGAGGAAGCGCGCAAGGTCGCTGTAGAAACCGGTGCCGTCGTCCTTCAGGGTCAGGCCCCAGCCGGTGGCATAGATATGCACCGTGCCTTCCATATGGTGCGCATGCACGCTGCCGCTCATGAGCAGCGACGCCGCAAATGCCTGAAAAAGACGTTTCAACTTCATAACGACAATCATCACCGGCGCACCCCCGCACCGGTGTCCCAATAACAGTAGCCGGTTTCGAGTGTGCAAAAAAAAGGTTATGACATGCTTAACGGTGCCCGCCCGGGTGCCATGCCCCAAGGAAAGGCCGCACCAACGTGTTACCCGCCCAGTTCAGGACCCTGCGTGAAGGCCTTGGCCTCAGCGAGAAGGATATCGCGATGCTGACCCTGGTGCCGGAAGCGACCCTGAAGATGTGGGAGCAGGGCGTCGAGCCCATCCCCGAGGGCGTTGCCGGCCTGGTGGCCGACATCGAACGCGAGATCGCGGCCCGCACCGAACGCGGCCTCAAGGCGGCTGCCGCGCGCGACAGTGTGACCCTGATCCGGTTCAAAAACGCTTTCGACTTCAGGAAACACGGGCCAGACATGGTGCCGATCCCGGCGATGCTGGCCTTCAAGTGCCATTGTGCCTTGGTCGCGCGGCTCTATCAGCGGCTGGTGGCTGAGGGTCGGCAGGTGGCGGTAAGGTACCACGGTTAAAGGTGTTTTTACCGGTCGCCACACCGCGCGTAAGCTTTTCTTGCGCATCCGCGCAATAAAATTTTAGGACAGCATTATTTCCCTTGTTGACAATTGCGCGGCTCGGCAATAAAAAACCTCCAACAGACGAATCCGAATTGGGATTCGCGGTAAGGATTTTGGAACATGACTCATCTTTGGACCATTTCGAAAGCGGTGAAGGGCGCGCAAATGTTTATTTGCGTACTTCGCACTCGCATGGCCCAGGGGGAGGAAGGACTGTAAAGCGAACCAGTCCGAAACAGGAAACGAAAGTTCCAACCCCTCCTGGGCAAAAGCTCCGGAGGGGTTTTTCGTTTTAAGGGCCTTCGGGCCCGGCAAGTGACGAGTGAGAGTGCCGAGTAAGAGTTTCGAGTGACGAGTATGACGTGCGGGTACCGAGTTTCGAGTGCATGACCCGAGTGATGAAGCGAGGAACCGGACCGACACCCGTTGATGAGGATGCCAGCCACAAAGTGGGCGCAAAATCGTCATCAACGGGTCGGAAGTCCGAAACAAAACGGTAAATGTGAACGGCTAAACAGACGGCGACAGCCAACAGGGGGTGCGAGACCCCCAAGAAAAGCGTAAAAGGAAAAGACCATGACCGCGATTTTCCAATTCACCCCGGCGATAACCGGTTTGGAAAGATTTGAAGCCTTCAAGGCGGCTCTGCCGCTGCCGGTGACCCGCGCCCGTCGCGGCTTCGGCGGCTTCATCACGCTTGACCTTGGCATGCCGATGGACCCCGACGCAGTGACCGGCGAACCGCAATGGCAGTGGCACCTGTGGATCTACACCTGCGACTGGGACCTGAAGCGTGGCGGCGAACGCCTTCTGTGGCGGCGCGAAAGCGACACTGCCCACGCGAACCTGGTGCTTGAACGACTGCAGGGCGAAAGCCTGACCGCGATTGATTTCGCGGAAGCGGACGATTGTTTCATCTTCCGTTTCACCGGTGGTTACAACCTGCATGTGGACCCCAACTTCTACGGCTATGACGCCGAAGATGACATGTTCATGCTGTTCAAGCACGGCGAACGCGACGTGCTGAGCTATTCGCCGGACCGGCGTTTCTACAAGGCAGCTTAGGAGGCGGCTATGGAATTGTTTCACGATGTAAAATTGTCGGCTGATTTGCCGCAACACGGGCTTCTGCGGGGTTCCACCGGCGCGATCGTTTCGGTCGGTCGGTCCCACCGCCGGGTCTACACGGTCGAATTTCCGGCCCCCAACCAGCGGGCATCGACCATGCTTGACCTGGATGCGGACGCCTTCGACCAGACCGGCGAACCTGTGGTCGTGGCATCCTGGCGCCAGGCGGCAACCCTGTCGGACCGCTAGACCGGCCCCCAGATCCCGGCCCCCAGATCCCGGACCCCCAAATCCGAACCCCCGAACGGTCGGGCGCGTGCAGGCAGCTTGTGGCACCTCCCCGCCCCAGGCTCACAAACCGGCCCGCCCGACCGTTCACCCCAACGTTTCCTGACCGCCCCAACCGTTTCCGGGGTGGTTCCTGTACCCGAGTTCACGACCCGAACCCATCTGGGTTCAACCTTTTGCCCTTACCCCAGGCGCTGCCCATCTCCCCCTTACCCCCGGGCGGCGCCTCCTCAAGCCCCACGCATCCGTCGTGGGGCTTTTTTTTGGCCGCCGCATCTGCACGATCCATGGTGCATTGGCCACAATATGTGGTATGCTCGGGCAAACGAGGTGCTATTGATGCCGCATTATGGTGTTCAGAAGCTGATCTCCCTGGTCGATGCCTTGCTGGCAGGACGACTGACCTACGACACGTTCCTCAAGGATTTCCACTGGTTCTATTTCGCCCAGGTGCCCGATGCGGCCCTGTCGGCCCCGCAGCGTGATTTTTTCAGCGAGGTCGCCGAAAAAACCGGCTTCGTCGGCCTGGCGATCGACGAAAAAAGCCGCAGTTGCGGCTGGATCTCGCCGCTCGAATTCCTCCTCTGGCTCAAAGGCTTCCGCCGCGAATACGGCGGCGCCTTCATGCAGGACTTGGCTTAGGGTTGCGCCCTGTGTGACTGTTCGGCAGTTCGGCCCCTGCATGCAGTGTTGACCGGGGCGGCGTGCACTCCCAATATCTCAGACTATAGATTGGGGAGCTTGGCATGCAGGATGGACTTTCAAACAAGGGGCTTGAGCTAATCCAACCCTCATCAGATGGCGTCACCCGCATCTATCCTTGCGATATTGTCCTGAAGGATGGCTCCACACGTGCACGTGTCGCCATACTTGTTGGCGGCTTTGGTGCCTCGGGTTGGGCGGTAGGGGCCGACCGCGAAATTGTCTGGAACGACGTGCAATATGTGCATGAAAGCCCAGAACGGTTGCCAGCCAGAATCGCCAACAAACTCTATGAGGTTGGAGAGGCCGGCATGGGCTATTTGCTTTTCTGGCTGGAGGACGCCAGTGGCAGAACGGCCCGCTGCTATTCTGGCAATGTGGTTGATTTTGGCTATGTGGCCGATGCCGCAAATGACTTTGATCGCACGAGCATTAGGCGTGCAGAGGCTGTCACCAACCGCGAGCAAATGGACAGGTTCGGCACAAAATCTCCGCCCATCGGTGCGCCGGATTATTATATTTTCCTGCGGCAATCCGACCTGATGCCTTAATGCAGCAATTAGCCGGTTGGACTATTCTCCATCGCGGCCAAGTGCGACACCATCCCCCTCAGTGCTGCCATTCGTCCTTCAGGAATTCGGTTTCGCCACCCGTTAGCTTCACTTCATATTTGGCTTCCTTGCCATGGGCGTCGCGGGTGAAGAATTCATAGATGATGGTGCCATTGTCCTGGTCGCTTTCGATAATGCGGGCAGGCTGCACGCCGGGCACATGGGCAGTCAGGGTTTCACGCACGGCGGCGGGCACATCGTCCCAGGCCAGGTCGCGCTGGATTTCAACCACCTGCCAGCCGGTGTCGGTCAGCACCATGTCCAGCTCGATCTCGTTGCCGTCGGCATCCTTGCCTTCAATATCGAAATAATGGTTGCCGCCCTTTTTCTCCTCCTCCGCCTTTTCGAAGGTCATGCCGGGGCGTTTCAGCTTGGCGGCGGTCAGCACCTCGACCGGCACCTCGGCAATCGGCACCATGGCCTTGTGGTTGAGGCTGGAACCAACCTCCTGAAGCGCGGTTGCGGGTACATAGGTAACCGGTGTCATAACAAAAAAAGCAGCGGCGAGTGCGGGCAGTTTGAATGCATGCATGGTGAGGTCCTTCCCCCGAGGTTGTGCAGATGTGAATGTGTGGTAGCGTGGGCGCAAGTATAGCGAAAAAATCGGCGAGCGCCAAGGCTGGCCGCTGGAAGGCACATCCCGGTTATGCAAGACAACCACAACGCTCTGAGGGCGGTCCTCATCGACATGCTGTTGATGGTTTTTTGTCTGTTCGTCGCGCCGATTGTATTGGCGTTGGTCTTTGACGACGGCGCTGGTTTTACACGATGGACGGAAAAGCTGATTGGCGTTGGGCCCATACTTACTGTGCTGATTTTGCCCATTGTGCTGACGGGCGGACGAAGCCCTGGAATGGTTGTCAGCGGCATCGGAATGCATCGCAATGGCACGCGCCTCTCCTTTCCTTGGCTCCTGCTGATGGCATGCATTTATGTGCCCTATATTTTTATCCTGTTTATCGTTCTGAATTGGCAGCAGTTCCGTTACGCCAGGCTGAACATAGTCCTTCCATTTTCGGTGGTGCTGACGCCGCACGAGCGGCAGTAGAACCCCAGACCACCTGACCCCGATACCTAAATTTTTTATAGCTCGGGCCCGGAAAGGCAGGCAGGCGGCGCGTTTGCGGGGCCGCGTAGAACCCTGTGCCACACCCCGCGTCCGAAAATCGGTTTCATGCCTCTTGAATATGTGTATACAAATGCATACATCATAACCAATGGTTCGAATGAACACGTTATGGGTGTTTCATGGGAGGGTCCCGGCGTGAGTGCGAAAACTGTTCCCCTGAGTGTGAGATTACCGCGCGACGATGCTGAATTCATCGCCCGGCTGAAAACCGGCGACGCGGTAACCATGAGCGAAAAGGTGCGCCAGTTGGTGTCCGACGCCCGCCTGGCCGCCGAACGGGGTGACAGTTTCGAAGGCGTGGTCGAACAGGCGGCGGGCAACCTGTCGCATGTCACCAGGGCCCTTGATGCCTTGGAGGCCGACCATGGCCGGCAGTCGCGGCTTTTGCGCGTGCTGGTGGACTGGCTGCCGCGCATCCAGGCCGAGCTTGAGGCCGTGAATGTGCCGCCGGGCGACGAGGTGGACAGCCTGACGGCCCTTGAGGCCGCAGCGGCGCGCCGGACCCGGGATTTTGTCGACCAGATGGCGCGGCTTGCGGTCACCCGTGAAGCGCCATGCCTGGACGGGAGTATCGTGCGTACCACGCTTGAACCGCTATCCGAGCTGTTCGGGCTTATTGCCAAGAACCCAGATGAGGGGAGTACCGAAACATGACCAATCTTGCCTCCCGCGTAAGCCGTCTGATCGCCGGCAGTGTCAATGCCGCCGTGGACATGGTGGAAAATGCCGCACCCGAAATGGTGATGGAACAGGCTGTCCGCGAACTGGATGCCGCCATCAATGAAGTGCGGGCCGAACTGGGCAAGGCCACGGCCGACCGGCACCTGGCTGCCAAACAGCTCGCCCAGAACAGCGACAAACATGCCGAACTCGCGGAACAGATCGAAGTGGCCATCACGGCGAAACGCGACGACCTGGCCGAAGCCGCCATCGGCCGGCAGATGGACCTTGAAGCCCAGATGCCGGTGCTGGAAACCGCCGTCACCGACGCCGCCGAGCGCGAGCGTGAGTTGGAGGGTTATGTGACCGCGCTTCAAGGCAAACGCTCCGACATGCGCGAGGAACTGCGCCTGTGGCGGGAACGGCAGAAGGAACTGCCGGAGAACACGGTGGTCGATGCCGCCGGCAAACCGTCGCCGACCCACGAGATCAACCGGTCCGTCGACCGGGCGACCGCAGCCTTTGACCGCGCCGCCGGTTATGCCGCCGACAGCCTGGGCACCAGCGCCAAATCGTCGGCGCAACTGGCCGAACTGAAAGACCTGGCGCGCAAATCGGAAGTTGAAAAGCGGCTCGCGGCCATTAAAGCTAAGGGCGCCTGACCCGTCGGGCGTCGTCCCGCCCCGGTGTCTGCCCACCGGGGTGGGGCAAAAAGGTCCGTGGGGACGGACCCAATAAACAAGATAGGGCTTTGTCCTTTATAGAAAGGGCCAACAGATGATCCAGTTTCTGACCCACCCGGCCAACCTGCCGTTTTCGGTGTCGCTTGCCTTGATGCTGATGATCGGGCTGATCGAAGGCCTGGGCATGCTGGTGGGTTTTGCTTTCTCCAGCCTCCTCGACAACCTCCTGCCGGACGTCGACCTTGATGTCGATGCGCCGGACCTGGCGGACCATGGCGCCTTCAGCGAATTCCTGTCGTGGCTCAGGTTCCGGGAAGTGCCGGTGATCGCGATCCTGGTCGCGTTCCTGACCAGCTTCTCGATCACAGGTTTTGTGCTGCAGCAGGTGTCGTTTGGCGTGCTTGGGTTCATGCTGCCGGCGGTTGTTGCCGGGGCCATCGCCTTCTTCCTGTCCCTGCCGGGGGTGCGCCTGTTCGCGGGCGTGCTGTCGAAGATCATGCCCAAGGATGAAACCGAGGCCGTGTCGCGCGACAGCTTCATTGGCCGGCCCGCCACCATCACCTTGGGCACGGCCCGGCGCGGTGGTGCGGCGCAGGCCAAGCTGAAGGACAAACATGGCCAGACCCATTATGTGCTGGTGGAACCGGACGACGATGACGCGAGCTTTGCGCAGGGCGACAGTGTGCTGATCCTGTGCCAGGTCGGGTCCGTGTTCCATGCGATCCCAAACGATAACAAACACATGCTTGACTAGGTTTTGGAAGCCCGGCCGGAAGGGCCCGCACCGTGGCCAGCCTTGGCCCCGGGCATCCGGCGACCAACCATTGCACTCCCTGATTTGACGGAGACACAGAATGCTAGAAAACATCACGAACATCGGGCTTTTTGCCGGCATCGGCCTTATTGGCCTCCTCATCATCGGGCTTATTTTCGCCCGGCTTTACACACGCGCCTCCAAGGAAATCTCGTTCGTGCGCACGGGTTTTGGCGGCCAGAAGGTCATCATGAACGGCGGTGCGCTGGTATTTCCGGTGCTGCATGAAGTGATCCCGGTCAACATGAACACCCTGCGCCTGCCGGTTCACCGCGCCAACGAACAGGCACTGATCACCCGCGACCGTATGCGCGTGGATGTGGTGGCCGAATTTTACGTGCGTGTGCAGCCCACCGCCGATGCCATCGGCAACGCGGCCCAGACCCTGGGTACCCGCACCATGCAGCCGGAAAAACTGAAAGACCTTGTGGAGGGCAAGTTTGTCGACGCGCTCCGGTCCGTGGCGGCAGAAATGTCGATGGAAGAACTGCATGAAAAGCGCGTGGAATTTGTCCAGAAAGTGCAGATGGCGGTGTCGGAAGACCTGCTCAAGAACGGTCTCGAGCTTGAAACCGTGTCCTTGACCGGCCTTGACCAGACCGGCATGGAATTCTTCAACCCGAACAACGCGTTTGACGCCGAGGGCCTGACCCGCCTGACCGAAGAAATCGAACGCCGCAAGAAAATCCGCAACGATATCGAGCAGGACACCGCGGTCCAGATCAAGAACAAGAACCTGGGTGCCGCCAAGGAAACGCTTGAGATCGAGCGCGAGGAAGAATATGCGCGCCTGGCACAACAGCGCGAGGTCGAGGTGCGCCGTGCCGCACAGGCGGCTGAAATCGCCAAGGAACAGGCCGACCGCCAGCGCGATGCCGAACAGGCCAAGATCGTCGCAGAACGCGCGGTTGAAGAAGAGCGCATCGAAAAAGAACGCATGATCAAGGAACGCGACATCGCCAAGAACCGGTCTGTCGAAACCCAGGATATCGAACGCCGCAAGGCGGTTGAGCTGGCCGAACAGGAACGCGATATCGCGATCAGCATGAAGTCGAAGGAACAGTCGGAAGCCGCCGCCGTGGCCGATGCTGCCCGCGCGACCGCCGTGCAGGCCGAAGAACGGGTTACCACCGCGCGCGATACCGAGGTGGCGAACCGCCTGAAGCAGATCGAACTGATCGAAGCCGCCAAGGAAGCCGAACGCGAAGCCATCGCGATCAAGATCGCGGCCGAGGCTGAAAAGGTCGCTGCCATCGATGCCGCCGAAGCGGTGCGCGAACGCGCCCGTGGTGAAGCCGACAAGGCCCGCATCACCGCCGAAGCCGAGGCCGAAGCCGAGAAGCTGCGCGCCGCTGCCGCCGAAATCCGCTATGCGGTCGAGGCAACGGGTACCAAGGCCCTGAACGAGGCCGCGAACCTGTTGAACAGCGAACAGGTGGCCCTGAAGGTCAAGCTGCAACTGATCGAAAACCTCGAAAGCATCATCCGCGAAAGCGCCAAGCCGATGGAAGCCATCGACGGTATCAAGATCATCCAGCTTGATGGCCTGCATGGCGTGGCCACGGGTGCCGCGGGCGGCGAGGGTGTCTCGGTTGGTGAAGGCAACCTGGCCGACCGTGTGGTCTCCTCCGCGCTCAAATACCGCGCGCAGGCGCCGCTGATCGACAGCCTGATGGCCGAAGTCGGCCTGTCGGGTGGCGACCTCAATGGCCTCACGAAAGCTTTCAAGGGCACGGTGTCGCCGGCTGAAGTGGTGGCGGCGGACGAGGCCCCGGCTGAAAAACCGGCCCCGAAGGCCGCCAAAGCCAAACCCGCGCCCAAGGCTGAATAAGCCCCGCGCAAGTGACCGGGTGGCCGCCACGGCGGCCGCCACACCGGCAACCACTCTTTTGAAAGGTGGACAGATGATTGCAACCTACATCACGCTTGGCATTCTGGTTCTGCTCGTTTTCTGGCTGATTGCCACCTATAACGGCCTTGTGGCCGCGCGGGCCAAGAAGGATGAAGCCTGGTCCGACATCAGCGTGCAGATGAAACGCCGCTATAACCTGATCCCCAACCTGGTGGAAACCGTGAAGGGCTATGCCACCCACGAGAAGGACACGCTCGAGCGCGTGATCGCGGCCCGCAATGCGGCGGCGGCCGCCACCGGCAGCCCGGCCGACCAGGCGGCAGCCGAAAATGTGCTGATGGGCGCGGTCCGCCAACTGTTCGCGGTGGCCGAGGCCTACCCGGACCTGAAGGCCAACGCGGGTTTCCTGGACCTGCAGAATCAGCTTTCGGTGCTTGAGGACCATATCCAGAAAGCACGGCGTTTCTATAACGGCAATGTGCGCGACCTGAACATGAAGGTGCAGTCCTTCCCCGCGAACATGGTGGCGGGCACCTTCGGTTTCCATGAAGCCGAGTTTTTCGAACTGGATGAAGCCGAGGCGGCTGCAGTGAAACAGGCCCCCAAGGTTCAGTTCTGACCATGGTGTCCGTGGTCCAGTTCCTGGTCGCCTGCCTTCTGGTCCTGAGCGCAGGCCCGGCCTTCGCCGCGGAAGTGATCCGCAACTATAATGCCGACATCACGGTCCAGGCCGACAGTACGGTCGTGGTGCGGGAAAGCATCACGGTCACTGTCGAAGGCCGCAAGATCAACCATGGCATCTTCCGCGATTTCCCGACCGATTACCGGGACAATGTCGGCAACGATATCCGCATGGGGTTCAAGGTGCTGGACGTGACGCTGGATGGCGCGCCCGTGCCCTACAGTGTGGCGCGCCACCAGAACGGCCAGCGGGTCAGGATCGGCAGCGGCGACAGTTATGTGAGCCACGGTGAACATACCTATACAATCACCTATGCCACCACATGGCAGATCACGCACCTGGACACGACGGACGAGCTTTACTGGAATGTCACCGGCACGGGCTGGGACTTCCCCATCGAACGCGCGTCGGCCCATGTCTCGGTGCCGGACGGCGCCACCATCGGGCGCATGGCGGTCTATACCGGCCGGCAGGGCTCGCGCGACCAGTATGGCACCGCGACGCGGGACGGCGCCTATGCCGCCGATTTTGTGACCGACAGACCGCTGGGCGCACGCGAGGGCATGACCATTCTGCTGGAATGGCCCGCGGGTTTTGTGGCCCGGCCCACGGCGGCAGACCAGGCCGAACGGTTCCTGAACGATAATATGAGCATCCTGATCGGCATCGTGGGTGTCGTGCTGGTGTTCGCCTATTTCATGGTGGCCTGGTTCCAGGTCGGGCGCGATCCGAAGCCCGGGTCCATCATCGCGGAATATGACCCGCCGGGCGGGCCGTGGGGCAAACTTTCACCCGCCGCCTGCCGTTATATCCTGGGCATGGGCTACAAGGATGTCGCCTTCACGGCCGCCATCGTGTCCATGGCGCAGAAGGGGTATCTGACGATCAAGGAAACCGACGACAAGGTTACCCTGCGGCGCACCGAAAAATCGGAGGCCGAAGCCGGCCTGGCAAAAGGCGAAGCGGCGATCGCGCGTTACCTGTTCCGCGACGGCGACAGCCTCGTGATGGGCAAGAAGTACCAGAAGTGCGTGGGCGAAGCGGTCAGCGCCTTCAAGGGTGCGCTGCAGGCCGACGAAACCACCTATTTTGTGCAGAACCGGGGGCCGTTCTGGGCCGGCGCGGTTTTGGGCATTGTGGTGGTGCTGGCCACCTTCATCGCCAGCAGCAGTTGGGAAGTTGCGGGCGGCATGCTGGTGCCCTTGATCGCCTTTGTCGTGATCGGCGCCAGGGCGCTGCGCTCCGCCAGCCAGCGGCTTAAAACCTCCAGCGTCGCGGCGCTGTTTTCCTTGCTGCCGATCCTGGGTTTCGGTGCCATATTCCTGATGGGCGACAATCTGCGCATTACGCCGACGACACCCATTGTCGCCGTTGTCATCTTTTTCATGTCGCTGATCTTCGCCTGGCTGATGAAGGCGCCCACCGAATTCGGGCGCCGGGTCATGGACCAGATCGAAGGTTTCAAGCTGTATCTTGGTGTCGCGGAAAAGGACCGGATGAATTTCCACAATCCGCCCGAACGCACACCCGAACTGTTCGAGGAATATCTGCCCTATGCCATCGCCCTTGGCGTGGAAAACGAATGGGGTGAACAGTTCGACGATGTGTTGCAGGCCGCCGCACAGGCGCGGGGCGAGGACCATTATCATCCGGTCTGGTACTATTCCCACCGCCATTTCGGCAGCCACCATATCGGTCGCAACATCGGCACCGCGCTTGGTGGTGCCCTGACCACCAGCATCGCGGCGGCGGCGACCCCGCCTTCTTCCTCCGGCTCCTCCGGCTTTTCGGGCGGGGGCGGATTCTCGGGCGGCGGTGGTGGCGGCGGCGGTGGTGGCGGCTGGTAAGGCCAGCCTATCCACCTGAGCAGCCTGCCTGAATTTTTTCGGGCTTGTCCAAGGGGCCGTCACCGGGCACGGTGGCGGCCAAGGTCATTGTTTCCGGAGATTGGTTTCTTGCGTATGCGTTCCCGCTTTCTGCTTCTTGTTCTCGCTTTCCTTCTGTCTGTTCCCGGCCTTCAGGCCCCGGTTTCTGCCACCGGGCCGGAAACCGGCTGGCCGCACGACAAAAGCGACCTGAAGCCCGACCCGCGCCTGACGTTCGGCACGCTGGACAATGGCCTTCGGTATGTGGTGATGCAGAACGCCACGCCGGAGGGTGAAGGTGTGCTCAGGCTGTGGATGGATGTCGGCAGCCTGAAGGAACGCGCCGACGAGCAGGGTTTCGCGCATTATGTGGAACATATGGCCTTTAACGGCACCAAAAACCTGCCGGAAGGCGATTTCATCAAAACCATCGAACGGCTTGGTTTTTCCTTTGGCGCCGACGCCAACGCCTACACGGGCTATGACGAAACCGTCTACAAGCTCGACCTGCCGAACCTGAAGGCCGAAACCCTGGATACCGCCTTCCTGATCATGCGGGAAATTGCCGGTAATGTGCTGTTCGAGGCTGACGCGGTCGACCGTGAACGTGGCGTGGTGCTGTCGGAATACCGGCTCGGCCAGACCGTGCAGGCAGAAGCCGGGCAGGCGGAACGCGATTTCCTGTTCCCCGGCATGCGCGTGGCCGACTATGGCCCCATCGGCACCGAAAAGACGCTGGATGAAGCCACCGCCAAGGGGTTGAAGGACTTTTACCAGACCTTCTACCGCCCGGAACGCGCGCTGGTGGTCATGGTTGCCGACATGGCGCCAGACGACATGATTGCCCGCATCAGGGCCGCCTTCAGCGACTGGCAGGCCACAGCACCTGTGCGCGACCTTGCTTATATGGCCGACCCGCTGCCGGCGGGGAGCACAAAACCGGAAGCCGCGATCCATGTGGCGGAAGGGCTGGGCAATGCCGTCAAGCTGGTGTGGGTGGGCCCGCATATCGCCGACCCGGACAACAGCCAGACCCGACGCACGGCCTATCTGCGCTCAATCGCGCTGGGGGTGCTTGGCCGCCGGTTCGACCGGCTCAGCACCGACAGCTCGAACGGCATTCTGGGCGCCGGGCCGGGTTATTACAGTTTTTATGGTGCCGCCGATGTGCGCAGCTTTGGCGCCGCCATCAAGCCCGAGCTGTGGCAGACCGCGGTCAAGACCCTGACCACCGAATTCCGCCGCGCCTATGACCATGGTTTCACCGAAGCCGAAATCGCCGAAGTGGTGGCCAACATGCGCCTGCAGGCCGAACATGGCCTGGATACCGAAGGCACGTCGCCCAGCGGCGCCTGGGCCAACTGGATTCTGTCCAACTTCGCGGGCGACAATATCGGCACCAGTGCGGCGGACAAGCTGGCGTTCCTGAACGCCGCCCTGGATGGCCTCACGCCCGATCAGGTGCATGCGGCCTTCCGGGAAGTCTGGAAGGACACGCCGCCCAAGCTGTTCCTGGTGGCCGGCAAGGGGTTCGATGCCACGGCGGCGGACCTCGATCAGGCCTATGCCGATGCCGCCGCACTTGCGGTTGACGCGCCAGAGGACCGGGGCGAGGCCAAGTTCGCCTATACCGATTTTGGTACACCCGGCACCGTGGTGTCGCGCACCGACATCCTGGACGGCAAGGCCACCGAAGTGCGCTTCGCCAATAATGTGCGGCTCACGCTCATGCATACGGATTTCGAAAAGGCCAGTATCTACGGCACCTTGCGCTTCGGCGGCGGCCAGTCGGCCATGACGCCGGAAAGCGGGGCGATCCGGTATCTCTATAATTCCGCCTTCTCGAACGGCGGGCTCGAGGCCCACGACCGCAATGCGCTGGTGCAGCTTCTGGCCGGCAAAACCGCAGGCATGAACAGCGATGTGCGGGGCCTTGCCTATCAGTTCAATGCCGGGTTCCGGCCCGACGACATGTTGTTGCAGATGCAACTCTGGGCCGCCTACCTGACCGCGCCGGGCTATCGGGACGAAGCGCTGGACTGGTTCCGTCGTGGCCTCAAAAGCGGCTATGAACAATTGTTGTCCACCCCGGGCGGTGTCGCCGGGGCCTATGGCAGCGAAATCGTCTATGGCAAGGACTACCGCTTCATCCTGCCGCCGCGCGAAGCGCTGGAAAGCCTGGACATGGAACAGTTGAAGGCGCTGATCGACGCCGACCGCGAAACCAGCGCCATCGAAATCGCGCTGGTGGGCGATCTGGATGTCGATGCCGCCATCGATGCGGTGGCGCGCACCCTGGGCGCCCTGCCGATGCGCGCCGGCAAGATCGAACGCAATGTCGACGCCATGCGCATCCATATGCCGGCGCCAGAAACCCGCACCCTGTATCACAAGGGTTCGGCGGAGCAGGCGCTCCTGCAGATCAACTGGCCGACCGACGATAATTCGGACCCCGCACGCACCGCCGCCCTGAATGTGCTGGCCGATGTGCTGCAGGCCCGCATGCGCGACAAGGTGCGCGAGGAAATGGGCGCGGCCTATGCGCCGTCGGTCGGGCATTCGGCATCCAGCTTCATCCCGCATTTTGGCATCTTTTCTGTGCGGACAGACGCCAAGCCGGCGGAACTGTCGCTGATGCAACAAACCATCATGGAACTGGTGACCGGCATCGGTGCCGTGACCGAGGACGAAATCACCCGCGCCCGTGAACCCGGCCTGGCCGCCTATCACACCGGCCTGATGCAGAACAGCTACTGGCTGGCGATGCTGGGCGTGGCCCAGTCAGAGCCCGCACGCCTGACCATGGACGCGCGGTATTTCAAGGCGCTTGAAGCGGTGACCCCGGCGGACGTGGAAGCCGTGGCCGCAAAATATCTGCTGCCGGAAAGGGCGCGCATCCTGGTGGTGCTGCCCGAAAGCCTGAAGGCGGGCGCCGGGGCGGCACCGGCTTCGGGCCGTTAGTTCCTGGCGGAAATTGCCCGGGGCAGATAGACCGACGCATCCAGGTCCTGCCCGGTCAGGAAGGCGGCAAGGCTGCCGTCCTGGCTGGTGGCGCCGATCACATCGTTCAGGCGGCCGATGAAGGCCCGGTTGGCCGGCGTGTCGTGGCACACCACCCCGATGTAGGTATCATTCAGCGGGAAGTCCGGGTTGAAGGGCGGCACATGGGTGCCCAGCTTGTCCATCACGAACTTCAGGTCCGGCATGGCCGCGCTCATCAGGTCGACCCGGCCGGACAGCAGCATCTGCGCCTTGGCCACCTCGTCGGTGACAGCGATGAAATCGGCATGGGTGCCCTTCAGGAACTGCGGCAGGCTGGAGCCCAGCGCATAGGCGACGATGCGGTCGTTGATATCTTCCATTTTTGCGGGCGGCGTGGTGCCGGGCGGCGAAAACATGAACACCCGCACCCGGATGATGGCATCACTTTCGATCAGGCCTTCGCGGGTTTCGATCTCCTGCCCGTCGGACAGCACATTCAGGTTGCTGGGGTAAAGGCAGCTTGCCGGTTCGCGGAAAAACCGGGCCTTGGCACGGCGATAGGGCTGCACTTCATAATTGGCGCCCATGTCGGCCTTCTGGATCACGAAACGCGCTAGGTCGTTATAGAAACCGGTACCATCGGATTTCAGGGTCATGCCCCAGTCGGTGGCCAGCACATGCACAGCACGCTGGCCGACCGGCGTATCGGCGGCATCCCCCGCCGCGCTGTCCTGGGCCGTGGCGGCCTGCGCGCCCCACAAGGCTGCACCCGCCGCCAGAAGCGCCTTCAGGCGGTGGCAGCGCCGGGTTCCAACAATGCACTCGTTACTGGCTGTCATCGACGGCATCAATCCTGCTGCCCAGCCCCCACTGGCCGGGCGTTAGCACAGGTGGCGGTTCAGTTACAGTTATATTTACAAATTTAGTCAAGGTTTGGGCCGCGTCTTCCTGGGGTTTTGGGGCCGCCATCTGTTGCGCCCGCCGGAATATAGGCATTGGGGTCAATGCTGTGGCCCTCAAAAAAGGCGGCAAGACGACCACTGGCGATCAGGGTGGCAATACGCTGGTCCAGCCGGGCGAGGAAAGCGCGGGTCGTATCGCTGCCATGGCAGGCCACATGCAACAGGGACACATCCACAGGCGCATCCGCAGCATAGGGCGCGGGCGGCACACCAAGGCTGCGGAAGACAAACAGCGCGTCCGGCAGGGCGGCGGTCATCATATCCACCTTGCGGGACAACAGAAGCTGCGCCTTGTCGGTTTCATCGGCCACGGCAATGAAAAAGGCGCCATATTGCCTGAGCAGATAGGGCGTGCTGGCACCCAGCGCATAGGCCACGGTTTGGCCGCGGATGGTTTCCAGATTATGCACCGGCGGTGTGCCCGGCTGCGAAAACAGGTGGATGCGCGCCCGGATGAATGGCCGGCTCTGCACATAATGATGATGGACCGCATTGTTTTCGTCGCCGTCGATCAGGCCGCTGCGGGCCAGGAACGACAGGTTGGTGGGAAACAGACATGTGCCTTCCGTGTCGACAAACTGGCGCACAGCCTTGCGATAGGGCTGGATTTCATACCGGATGCCAGCTTCTTCGCCTTCCAGCAACAGGCGCGCCAGCTCGTTATAGAAACCGCTGCCGTCTGCCTTCAGGGTCAGGCCCCAGTCGGTGGCCAGGATATTGATACTGCCGGCGTCGTTCGCGCCCACGTGCGGACCATGCAAAAACAGGCCGGCACCGGCAAGCGCCAGGGCCAGATGGCGGCCTATGGTGTTCCGGGCGCGGCGTGGCATTTTGGGTCCCCGGTTGCGGTAATCATGGTCATAAGCTGAAATATATCGATCAAAGGTTAACGCAAGGTACCGTTGCTGCCGTTAACCATGGCGATATCCGCCCCGTTTCAGGGCGCCGGCGGCACATAGCTGGCGGGGTCCAGCCCTTGGCTGCGGTAGAAGGCAATCAGTTCACCGCTTGCGTGCAGTTTCCGGATGCGGGCATCCAGCCGGGCCAGAAAGGCGGCATTGGCGGTGCCGGCGTGGCAGTCCACCCCCATGGGCGAAACATCGAGGGTCAGTTCAGGCGCGAAGGGCGCCATATCCACCTTCAGTTCCCGAAACACAAATTCCACGTCCGGCACCGCGGCGGTGATCATGTCCACCCGGCCCGAAAGCAGCATGCGTGCCTTGTCCACCTCGTCCGCGACCGCAATGAACAGCGCACTGTGGCCCGCGAGCAAGGCCGGCGTGCGCGCGCCCATGGCATAGGCAATGGTCTTGCCGTCCACATCTTCCGCGCGGTGGGCCGGTTCGCGCCCGGGGCGGGAAAACAGGTGTACCCGCGTCAGCACCACAGGCAGGCTGTTCAGGTATCCCTCCGCCGACGGGATCAGGCCGCCACGCAGGTTATAGGCAATGCTGGACGGGTATTTGCAACTGGCTGCATCGTCCAGGAAACTGCGGTTCGCGCGCCTGTAGGGCAGGATCTCGTAATCCACAGGGCCCACCTCGGGCGCCAGGAACAGGAAACGGGCGAGGTCGTTATAAAAACCGGAACCGTCCGCGCTCAGGGTCAGGCCCCAGTCGGTGGCATAGATATGGGTGGGCGGCCCGGCCTCCGGCACAGGTGTGTTGGCCTTGTCCGCCGCCTGCGCAGCCCCGCCCACGGTTTCCGCAAGCGCCAGCACCACAAGCAGGCACACGAGCAAAAGCCCGACAAAGTGCGAATATCCCGACCGTTCAACAGGCATCGAAGGCCTCTGACTGCATAGCGCCGCAGGGGAACACCGAACAGGCCTGCCAGCATAGCGCAGGTCGGGGGACGGGTGTGTATAAAAAGTCGCACCTTAAGATTAATTCTCAGTATGACTTGCAAGTGTTTGTTTGCTTGTTATCGTGCGCCCGCGATTGCGAACGAATAGCATTCGCGCCTCCGCCACATCAGGCCAGGAACCCGTGGCGGGGACAAAGTCCAGGGAGATAAAAATGAATCTGACTCGCTTCTTCGCCGCGGCCCTTGCCGGCACGGCGCTGACTGCCGGCGTGCAGGCCGACGAAAACCTGCTTGGCTCCGTAAAGGGGGCTGAAGTCCTGCCAAAGGGCGCCTACGACCTCTATACCGCCATCAAGTGGCGCGCGGGCAAGGGCACGGGTGATTATGACGCCATCGATATCAAGACTGAGCTGGAATATGGTTTCAGCGACCGTTTCCAGGGTGGTGTCGCACTTTTTGGCCGCAGCGTATCGAACGAAGGCCTGATCGTGGATGGCTACCTGCCGCTTGAAGGCAATTTCGGCCCCAAACTGGCTGCCATCGAACTGACCGGAAAGTATAATTTCCTGTCGCCCGCGAAGGACGACTTCGGCCTGTCGATGTATAGCTCGCTGAATTATGACTGGATGGATGCGCATTCGGGCCAGGACAAGGATACCCTGTCGCTGGAGTTTGAACTGATCGGCCAGAAATATTTCCTTGAAGGCCAGATGATCTGGATGGGCAACATCAGCGTCGAAGGCACCTATGCCGACCGGGCGCCGATCGACAACCTGCCCGACGATTTCGATTGGCCCACCGACCCCGAAATGGAGCTTGAGGTAACCTTGGGCACCGGCCTGTCGTACCGCTTTGCGCCCAACTGGTACCTGGGTGCCGAAATCGAATACCAGACCGAGTTTGAAACCGAGGTCGGCCAGGAACGCTGGTCGGTGTTTGGCGGCCCGTCCATCCATTATGGCGGTGCCAAATGGTGGGCAACCGCAACCTGGCTGCCCCAGCTTTCGGGCGGTGGCGAAACCTATGACGGCCAGCCCGACGGCCTGCACCTGATTGAAAAGACCAAGAACGAGTTCATCCTGAAAGTGGGCCTGAACTTCTAAAAACCTGTTCGAGGGAGGTTTGCCATGAACCAATTCAACCGGAATTTTGTCTTTCTGGCCGCACTGCCAACGCTTGCGATCAGCCAGTCCGTGTATGCGAAGGACTATCTGTCCGTCGCCGACGCCCGGAAAATCCTGTTCCCGGCGGCGCAAACCTTCCTCGACCATAAACTCACCATCACCAAGGACCAGAAAAAGGCCATCAAGGACCTGTCCGGCGTGCGCCAGCGCTGGGACGACCAACTGGTGTGGCGCGCCGAAGCGGACGGCAGGTTCCTGGGCTGGCTGGTTGTCGACGAAGTGGTCGGCAAACATGAATTTATCACCTATGCCGTCGGCATCACGCCGGACGGGCGTGTGATCGGGGTTGAAATCCTCAGCTACCGGGAAACCCATGGCTACCAGATCATGGAAGCCGACTGGCGCAACCAGTTCAAGGGCAAGACCATCGATGGCGCCTTCAAGCTGGATGAAGACATCAGCAATATTTCGGGTGCCACCCTGTCGTGCCGCAATGTCACCGATGGGGTGAAGCGCGTGCTGGCGCTGCACCAACTGGTGCTTATGGATGGCTGACACGGTGCGTCAGCGCCCCCTTTTGGGCACCTTTGTTGAAATCGGCGTCGATGGGGCGGGCCCCGCCGCCGATGCCGCGGTCACAGCCGCCTTCGCGGAAATTGCCGCGATCCACGACCTTCTTTCCTTCCAGTCGCCCGACAGTGCGCTCAGCGCCTTCAACCGCGACCCGATGGCCTGGCACGACCTCGCACCGGCCTTCCGGCGTGTGCTGGGGCTTTCCATGCTGCTGATGTGGCATTCGGGCGGGCTGTTCAACCCCACGGTGGGCGGGCAATTGGTGGCGCGCGGCGCGCTGCCGCCCACCGGTGGCCCCATGCCCTTACCTTTCGGCCAGTTGGGCGATTTCGACATGAACGGCAACCGCCTCCGTCTCAAGCGGCCCCTGGCGCTGACATTCGATGGCATTGCCAAGGGCTTTGCGGTCGACCGTGCGGTCGCTATAGTGCGGCGCGCCGGCTTCACATCCGGCTGGGTTGATGCAGGGGGCGACATGCGCGCGTTCGGGAACAGCAAATTGCGGGTGCGCCGGCGGGAAACCAACGGCAGCATCACCAGGCTGGGCGAGCTTTCGGGTGGTGCCGTGGCGACATCCGTGGTCGCGCCGCAGGTGGATGAACGTTTCCCGGGCCTGACCGTATCGGCCGGCGACAACGCACCGGCCCCCGGCGCCTGGACCGTGTGCGCCCGCTATGCCTGGCAGGCCGACGCGCTGACCAAAGTGGCGGCACTGGCGGGTGATGCCGACCGCGCAGCCCTGCTGAACCGCCTGCATGGCGCCCTGATCGCCGGCCCGGCGGTGGCGGGGGCGGCATGAAGGGCTATCCGCGCCATTTCACCCGCGTCGTGGTGCTGACTGCGATTGGCCTGTTTGTCACCGGCCTTTTGCTCGTGCCCAGCATGCTGGATTTCCGGCTCGAGATGAATGTGCCCTGGCGGCTGGATGCGGATGGCCGTCTGGTCACGGTCGCCGCCCATGCCTTTGTGGCCTTTTTCATGCTGATGCTGGCGGGCAGCCTGTGGTCCATTCACATGCGCGCGGGCTGGCGCAAACGCCGGCACCGCACATCGGGCACTATCCTTGCCACCAGCCTGGCCTTGATGGCGGCCACCGGCATCGGTATCTATTATCTGGGCGACGAGGACCTGAGCCTGTGGTCCAGCCTTGTGCATACCGGCCTTGGCCTTGTGGGCGCGGGCTTTTTCACCTGGCACGCCATACGGGGCCGCCTGGCCGCGCGCGAGCATGCCCGGCAGACCCGCAAACCGCCGGTCGAGGCGGTATCAGGCTCCGGCCAGAAAGCGGCAGAATAGGCCGCCGCCTCAGGGTTTCAGGCCCCAGCGCATGAACAGCGGCCAGCGCATGGTGCGTGTCTCGGCATGCCCCCAGGCTTCCTTCAGGTCCGGCACGAATGCGTCCAGCGGGTTGTGGCCCAACTGCCGGGTTGCGCGTGTGACCGCCGACCAGGTGCCCAGATATTTCACCAGTTGCTCGAACGTCCAGTCGGATGTCAGCACATGGCCGGGGTCCGGCTGTTCTTCGTAAGGAAAGGGCAGGCTGTCATACTTCTGTTCGATCAGCAGCCGGTCGGGCGGCCAGTAGGCGCCCACTGTCTCGCTGTAGAAATGATAGATCACCTTGTCGAGCCCGGGTTCGATATCCATCAAACCATATCCCACCAGCGCCAGCCGGCCACCCGGCTTCAGCGCCCGGTCGGCGGCATGATAGAAGGCTGGCAGGTCGAACCAGTGCGCGGCCTGCATGGCGGTGATCAGGTCCGCCGTACCCACACCCACCTCGACCGCTTCGGCGGTGGCGGTGCGGTATTCGATGTTGGGCCGGGCTTCGGCCTCGCGTATTTGTTCGGCGCTGCCGTCATAGCCGTAAACCCGGTCAAAATGGTCGGCCAGCCGCACGGTGAACTGGCCATTGCCGCAACCGACATCGACCGCGACATCGCAGCCCGGCAGGCCGGCGGCCATAAGACGCGCCAGCGCATCGTCATAACGCGGGCGATTGGCGCGGTAGGCCGCGCTGTTCACAGAAAAATGGTCCTTGAAGCTCATGGAAAGGGTCCTTTCGGGAGGACGCCAGTCTAGGCCGATTGTGGCCCGGGGTCCATGCTCATTCCGGGTGTCACAGCGCCTTGTGGTAAAAGCGGCTGAAGGCATTTTCGCGGTAATCGGCAAAGGGGCCGCCTTCGGTGAAACCATGGTTCAGATACAGGGTGACGGCGGCCTCGAACGCCGGTCCGGTGCCGGTTTCCAGGCTCAGGCTTTTGTATCCCCGCGCACCGGCTTCCGCCAGGATGTGCGCCAGCAGGCGTGCCGCCACGCCCTTGCGCAGGTGTGCGGGGTGCGTGCGCATGGATTTCACCTCACCCCGGTCTGTGCCCAGCGCTTTCAGGGCACCAAAGCCCAGAAGCGTGTCGCCGTCCCACAGGGCATAAAGCGCTACATCGGGGTGCCTGAGGCCGGTCAGGTCCAGCGCGAACACACTTTCGGGCGGCGATGTTTCATGCATGCCGGCCAGATGCAGTTCCAGCAGCGCCAGTATCTGGGCATTGTCAAAATCCGCCGGTTCGATGCGCATGGCCATACCTTTCGTGCATCGGTTACTGCCACCATAAAACGCTGCGCAGCTCCCTGTCGCCGCCCTCGGGTGCCGCCCTGCGTTGCCACCCGGTGTTGGCACCCGCCATCCGCCATCCGCCCGCGCGGTTGGGCACGTCTCGCAAGGGGCTGGCGACGTAGGTTCGATCCCTTAGTCCCCCGGTTTCCGGCTTTGTGCAAGCGCATTTTTGTGTGGTCGCGCATGATTTGAAATGGCTGGCGCGGAAGACGTAGGGATTCAGACTGAATTTTCACGTAAGCTGAATGCGATTGCCGCATAACGTGCGACGTTCCAGCATTTTACGGCATATGTTGAGAGGGTGTATGGACGCAAAATTTCAGGATATTGTCAGCAGCCGTTAGAAAGGCGCGCTCCACGAGAACGCGCCCTCTAGCTATCAGTTCTGGGAATTTGTTATTACCAGATTGCTCAGGTGACTTTCTGGGATGTTGAAGTGTTGTCGCGGTGGAGCCTTATTCGTCTCGAATGCTGTTCCGCAGCGTCCCAAGCCCTTCCAGCTCGATCTCCACCACATCACCGTCCTTCATCCATAAAGGAGGTTTGCGCGCACCGCCCACACCGGAAGGCGTTCCGGTTACGATGATGTCGCCCGGCTCGAGTGTGAAGGCACTACTTAATGTAGCGACCAGTGTCGCGACGTCAAAGATCATGTCATCGGTGCTGGCATCCTGGACGGTTACGCCATTGAGGCGGGTCTGCAAGCGCAAGCCTTTGCATCCGGCCGGCAGCTCATCGGCGGTCATGAGCCACGGACCGAACGGCCCGCTGCGATCGAAATTCTTGCCAACTGTCCATTGCGGCGTTCGCATCTGATAATCACGAACAGACACATCGTTGAACAACGAGTATCCCATGACGTGGCTGAGCGCGTCGTCGGGCGCGATGTGCTTTCCGCGCTTGCCAATCACTGCAACAAACTCACCTTCATAGTCGAGCTTGTCCGAGACCTTTGGTCGCTCGATGGCATCGCCATGCCCGATCAACCCGGAAGGGAAGCGACCAAAAACAACCGGATAGTCCGGAACCTGGGCGTCAAATTCCGCCGAGTGATCGGCATAATTGAGCCCGATACACAGAATTTTTCCAGGATGCGCCAGTGGCGGCAGCAAGAGCGCTTTTTCCAGGTCGACCGGCTTCCCTTTGAGGATAGTCTCGATGGCCGAGGCGAGCGCGTCAGGGCCTTGTGCGATCAGCTCGTCTATATCGCCGGGAAAATGTTCATCATCTGTGGACAGGCCGTAAAATGTACCGTCGGCACGCGCGGCCGCCACACCTTGCGTGCCATTCAGTCTATATCTCGCCAGTCTCATCTTTCTCTCCACATGGTTTGTCAAGCTCACCGCAGGGGCCTTGGCATCACACCGGCATGGTTTGACGGTGGTATAAATTTATAAATTAATGGCAAGGGCCATAAATTTCGCATCTGGCCAGCGGCTTTTGTGTGCCGGACATGTCTGGCACGAACAATTTCTACCAAATGTCACAAAATCTACATTTTCAGCTTTGCCGACGCGTTATTTTGAAATCTCGCCGGGCCGTCACATGGGGGAGGCAGGCAAAATGATGAGGTGTGGCATTCGTTATGCGGGCCATAAAACTTATAATTTAAAAGGAAGTAACATGCTCAGTGAGATGCAATTTCCAGTTCATCCGGCGCGTTTGCGCGTGACACGCTTTCTCACCGGCGCCGCGGCGCTGGCGATGGGTGTTGCCGTTACGGGCCCTTTGGCCGCCCAAACAGCCGACGGTTCAAGCCAGAAGGCGTCGCAGGACACCGAGGAGCCAGCCAACAGTATCGGTCTGGACGAAATCGTCGTGACGGCACAGCGCCGTGCCGAGCGTCTTCAGGACGTTCCTGTTGCCGTAACGGCTGTAGGGCCGGAAAAGATGCAGACCGCCGGCATCGACAAGATTGCCGATTTGCCCAAGCTCGCGCCCAGCCTGACCTTCGTGGAAGTCGCCTTTTCCCAGAACCTCGGCATTCGGGGCATCTTCAGTGGTGAAAACCAGGGCCTGGAGCAGTCCGTTGGCACGTATGTCGATGGTATTTCGCGTGGCCGCCCGTTCCAGGCGCGCATCCCGTTTCTGGATGTCGAGCGCGTCGAGGTGCTGAGGGGGCCGCAATCGATCCTGTTCGGCAAGAACAGTGTTGCTGGCGCCCTGAACGTAACAACCGCGCAACCGACTGCCGACTTCGAAGGTTATGTCGACGGCGAGGTTGTTCACTATGATACCGACCTGAACGGCTATGCGGCGGAGGGCGCCATTTCGGGTCCTATCAGCGACACGATGCGCTTCCGGGTCGCTGCGCGCTACAATGATTCAGACGGCTACATGAACAACAACGAGACCGGAAAGGGCTTTCCCTCGCTGCGGGAGCGCCAGATCCGGGGCATTCTTGCCTATGATGTATCGGACAATTTCTCGCTCACCCTCAAGGCCGAATACGACTATTACAAGCGCGGCGGCCTTCCGGAAGAGACAGCCGATGAAACCCCCGCCACATCCGGACCTTTCGCGGGCATGACCTATGCCGAAATCCTGGTGGCCTTCGGTCAGCCGACCAGCGTGCTGGACAATATCAGCAACTGGCAGGGCTCTTTTACGGAAGGCTATTCCGTTAACCGGGCCAAGGAATTCGTGTTGACCGCCCGGCGTGAGTTCGATCCTTTCACGCTCACCTCGACTTCGGGGTATTCGGGCTACAAATACAAGGACTTCTTCGATTCCGACTTCACGGCAGCGAACTTTCTCAATGTCCAGAGCCAGGATAAATATGACCAGTATAGCCAGGAAATCCGCCTGGAATCGAACACCGGCGACAGACTCGACTATATGGGCGGCGTCTATTTCGAAACCAATGAATATACCTATGATGAGGACGCGCCATTTCCGGCCGGAAGCATTGTTGTGCCGATCTTCAACGGTCTCGCTCCCGGCCTTGGCGACCAGCTCGACAACGCCAGCCTGGCACGGCATGTCCATCAGACCAGCAATACAGCGAGCGCCTTCGCCCAGCTTACCTATCACTTCAACGACAATCTGCGTCTGACCGGCGGACTGCGTTATTCGTGGGGTGAAAAGAAGGCGAGCCGCGAAATATTCATGACGAAGGACGGAATGCCTGCCGGCCCGGGCACGCTTGCCGCCTATTCCGGCATTTTCAATGTCAATGCGCATACGGTCAGCGGCGAGCGGACCGACAAGGCGTGGCTTCCCTCCATCACTCTTGAAGGGAACCCGGCACCCGGTGTCATGGCCTACGCATCCTGGAAGCGGGGCGCCAAGTCGGGTGGTTTCGATGCCCGCTCGAACAATCTTCCTTATGTGGCAGACGGATTGCCCGCGACCGCGATTGGCGCTTTTGAGTTCGAGAATGAACAGAACGACGCCTACGAGGTTGGCACCAAGATCTCGATCGGTCGGCGGGCTGAAATCAACCTTGCCGCTTATTATCAGGATTTCAAAAGCCTTCAGATCAGTCTCTATGACGGTGGCCTTGGCTACAATGTCGGCAACGCGGCAAGCGCCAAGGTCAAGGGGCTCGAGCTTGACACGCGCTGGAGCATCACGCCCAACCTGACCGCTCATGGTGCCTTCGCCTATACAGACTTTGAGTTCGGGACCTTCTATGGCCTGTGTTATGTCGGCCAGCCGGCAGATGCACCCGATGGTGTGCACTGCAACTATGCGGGCAAAAGCAACCAGTATGTGCCCAAATGGAATGGTAATGCCGGATTGACCTGGGAACAGGAGGTGTCCGGCGAGCACCTGCTTACCCTGAGTGCCGACACCAGATTCTCCGGCGCCTACTTCACGCAGGGTGACCTGAACCCGCTGCAGCGGCAGGCAAGCTTCGCCCTGGTCGATGCACGCATCGCTTTCGGGTCGAGTTCAGGCGCCTGGGATGTCGGCTTCAGCGTTCGCAACCTGACGAACCATTATGTTGTCGGCTTCGCTTCAAATACACCGCTGGCCGCCAACGTTTTCGGCTCGCCCAGCTATCTCCATGTTCCGCTGCAGCCGCGTACCTTCGTGTTGCAGATACGCAGCAAGTTTTGATCCGGGGGTATGGCAAACATGACCGATACATTGGAAGCCAGCGTCAGATCGCTGTTGGACATCGAAGCGATCCGGGCATTGAAATATCGCTACGCCAGGCTGTGTGACGCCGGCTATCCGGCAGACCAGTTAGCGGCGTTGTTTACAGAAGACGCGGTTTGGCATGGTGAACCTTTCGGCAAATATGAAGGGCGCGCGGCGATCCGCGCCTTCTTTGCCGCGACGCCGGAGATGCTGCGTTTCGCCGCGCACTATCTGACCAATCCGATCATTGAGGTGGATGGCGATACCGCAACCGGAAGCTGGTATCTCTGGGAACCTGCAGTCGCCCGCCTGACCAACCAGGCCTATTGGCTGATGGCGGGCTATTCCGACCAATATCGCCGCGAGGCCGATGGCTGGAAGTTCACGAACATGACCCTGCTTGTCAAATCGTTCACACCCTACGAACTGGGGCCGGGCAAGGTTCTGGTCTCAAAAGATTTCGGCTGAAGCCGGCCGCAGGGCCGTCGATCCGCCGTTTCAAGTTGCCAGGTGGGCAGGGGGAGCTGAGCCAACATGACCGGGTACGACATTTTGTGTCAGTCTTCGATCAGTGAGGTCTCTACTCTTTTGAGGTCGGGCGCTGCCTCCCCGCGCGACCTCACCGAGGCGATGCTGGCCCGCATCACCTCGCTCGGCCCGGCGCTCGGTTGCTACGTGACAGTGGTGGCCGAGCGCGCCCGGCAGCAGGCCATTGTTGCCGAGCGCGAGATTGCCCTTGGCCACTGGCGGGGGCCATTGCATGGAATTCCGATGGGTATAAAGGATATCTTTTATACGCGCGGCATCCCGACAGGTGTTGGATCGAAAATCCTCGCAGACTGGGTGCCCACCTATGACGCGCACGTTGTCGAGCGCCTTGACGACGCGGGAGCCGTACTGCTGGGCAAACACGTCATGACCGAATTTGCCTTTTCCGGATATCATCCCGACTTCGACCCGCCCCGCAATCCCTGGAATGCCGACCGCTGGTCGGGCGTGTCCTCAAGCGGCTCTGCGGTGGCCGTTGCCTCGTGTCTCAGCTTTGGATCGTTCGGTACCGATACGGGCGGGTCCATCCGCTATCCGGCCGCCGTCAATGGCATTGTCGGTATCAAGCCGACTTTTGGACGGATCAGCCGCTATGGTGTCTTTCCATTCGCCGACAGCCTGGATCATGTCGGAGCGTTCGCCCGCTCGGTCGAGGACGCCGCGATCCTGCTGGATGCCGTGGCTGGCCGGGACCGGCGCGATCCGTTGTCGCTGCGCGTACCGGTCGAGCGGTATCGCGCGGCAACCGGGCGGCCCGCGAAGGGGCTTGCCATCGGCTATGACGAGGGCTATTGCGCGCGTCATGCGAGCCCCGAAGTCGCGGATGCGATTGCAGATGCGACGATCGCCCTGGCCGACGCTGGTGCACGGATCGTCCCCGTCAACATTGCGGCCCTGTTTGAGCTTTGCGGCTATTTCTCCCTGGTGGCCGGCGCCGAAGCCCTGCTGGCGCATGTCGATACCTTCCCCAGCCGCAGGGCAGAAATGGGCCCGGCTTTTGCCGGGTTGCTCGATGCCTGTGCGAACGCAAGCGCCATTGATCTTGCCCGCGCGCAAGCGGTGTGGGCCAGGGTTGCGGCCCGCTTGGACGGCGTCTTCGATTCAGTCGATATCCTTTGCCTGCCCAGCATGGGTGTGCCCGCTCCGACGCTTGAGGAGGTTGCGCCGCAGCCCAGGCTCACGCCCGAGGCCATGGCGGAATACCTGGCCTTCACTGCGCCATTCAATTTCAGTGGCCATCCCACGATCTCATTGCCCTGCGGCCTGTCTTCAGGCGGGTTGCCGCTGAGCCTGCAGCTCGTGGGCCGCGCAACACGAGAGGTCGATATTATCACTGCAGCCGCGGCCTTCGAACGTGCCACCAAATGGCACACGCTCCGTCCACCGCTCCCCGAGGTCTTTCAGGCCTGGTGATGCGAACCCATCAAATATCGTCAATACCAGCGTTCAGGAGGTGACAATTGCGCACTCGCATAACCGAACTACTCGGCATCCGCCGACCCATCGTTCAAGGTGGCATGCACTATGTAGGGCTGGCCGAGCTCGCATCCGCAGTTTCGAATGCCGGGGGACTTGGCATCCTGACGGCGCTGACCCAGCGCACACCGGAACTGCTCGCAGCAGAGATTGACCGTTGCAAGGCCATGACGGACCAGCCGTTTGGCGTCAATCTTACGTTCCTGCCCACTTTTACGGCGCCCCCCTATGCCGAGTATATTCAGGCAATCATCGAGGGCGGGGTAAAGGTCGTCGAAACTGCCGGGAGAAGCCCGGAAGCCCATCTGCCCGCGCTCAAGGCAGTAGGGGTGAAGGTCATCCATAAATGCACTTCGGTCCGGCATGCGCTTAAGGCTGAGCGCATAGGGTGCGATGCAGTCAGCGTCGATGGTTTCGAATGCGGCGGACACCCGGGCGAAGACGATATTCCCAATATGATCCTTCTGCCTGCTGCGGCAGCCGCACTCAAGATACCGTTCCTTGCATCCGGGGGTATGGCGGACGGGAGAAGCCTTGTCGCGGCCTTGGCACTTGGCGCCGACGGCATGGCGATGGGAACACGGTTCCTCGCCACACAGGAAGCGCCGGTGCATGAGAATGTAAAACAGGCCCTCATCCGTGCGACCGAGCTTGATACCCGGCTGGTCATGCGGCCGCTCCGCAACACGGAACGGGTGCTCAACAACGCAGCAGTCACCTCGCTTCTGGAGATCGAGCGCCAACGCGGGGACCAGCTTACGATCAACGATATTCTTGACCAGGTGGCCGGGATTTATCCGCGTGTCATGCGTGATGGCGAGACCGAAGCAGGCGCGTGGAGCTGCGGCATGGTCGCGGGCCTGATCACAGACATCCCTTCCGTCCAGGGCTTGCTGGACCGGATCATGGAACAGGCCTCGCAGATCATCCATGAACGGCTCGCCGGATTCACAAGACTTGAAACAAGCGCAGGGCAGGCCGCTGCATTGGCTTGAACAAGGCGGTTCACCCCGGGCCCGAAACGGATGCTGGCGTCGCTTGGCTCGGGTCACGCGCCAGTGTCCTGCAGATCGCGTTCGCCGGATATGAGAGAGACCGAGAATGAACAACAAACCAAACAACTTGATCCTGCATTCCGAAATCGGGGTCGACGCCGTTCTGCGGTTACGCCTGCAGGAGCTGCCGCTTATCCCGCTTGCTGCGGGCGAGGTGCGCATCCGGATGGAGGCAGCGCCGGTAAACCCTTCCGATATGGGATTGCTTCTTGCCTCCGCCGATCTTTCGACGGCCCGCCTGACAGGCGATGGAAACGGTTCAGTGATGACAGCCGAACTCCCCAACCGGCGATTTGGACCCTATGAGCGTCGTGTCGGGCTACGCCTGCCGGTTGGTAACGAAGGCACCGGAACGGTAGTGGATGCCGCGCCTGACGTCCGGCACATGATCGGGCAGACGGTCGCCGTGTTCGGCGGTGCCATGTACGCGCGGTACCGGACAATCGCTGGCCATGACTGCCTAGTTGTGCCTTCAGCCACGCCGGCATCGGCGCGTGCGGGCCTGTTTGTCAATCCGCTTACCGCGCTTGCCATGGTCGAAACCATGCGGATGGAGGGGCACCGCGCGCTGGTCCATAATGCGGCGGCATCAAACCTTGGTCAGATGCTGGTCAAGATTTGCGCCGCGGATGGTATCGATCTGGTCAATATTGTGCGCGGCGCGGACCAGGTTGCACTACTGAAGGCTCTTGGTGCCCGCCGCATAGTCGACAGCAGGGCCGTCGATTTCAAAGAACAGCTAACGCGAGAGATCAGCGAGACACGCGCAACAATCGCTTTCGACCCAGTGGGAGGTGGCCGGATGGCCAACATCCTTCTGCATGCCATGGATGCCTCGGAACACCGCTTCAGTTCGTCTTACAGCCTCTACGGCAGCGACAGCCTCAAGCAGATTTATATCTATGGATCGCTCGATCAGAGCGAAACAGTGCTTGATCGCGGTTACGGCCTGGCATGGAGCGTCAGTGCCCTACTGGTTATGCATTTCCTGAAGAAAGCAGGCCCGCAGGTCAAGGCGCATATGCTGGAGCGGATTGCACGTGAACATGACACGACCTTCGCGAGCCACTTCTCCGCCGAAGTCGGATTGGCCGACCTGCTCAGGCCCGAAATACTGCGGAAGCTCGTGCAGAAAAAAACGGGCGACAAATATTTGGTGCGGTTTGATCCCGACACAGAAGGCGGAGAGCCCGCCGCCACACGAGGGAGACTTGAGACGTGACGAAAAATATGGATACGATCGATCTGCTGCCATCTGCCCCTGTGGCGACCGCATGCCAGCCGCTGACCATTGGATCATTGCTCAATGCTTCCCTGACAGGGAGCACACGACGGCAAATCGTCTATCGCGATCAGCCGCCGATTTCTTATCGCGATCTGCAGGAACGCGTGGGACGGTTGGCCTCTCTGTTGCGTGACCGAGGTATCGAGCCGGGCGACACGGTTGCGATGTTGGACTGGGACAGCGACCGTTATCTTGCCTGCTATTTTGCAGTCCCGATGATGGGCGCCGTGCTGCAGACAGTGAATATCCGCCTGTCCCCGAGCCAGATCCGGTACACGCTTCAACAAAGCCGGGCCCGCGTTCTGATTGTCCACCATGACTTCCTGCCCCTTGTCGAAGCGATGCGGGACGAGCTTCCCGACGTGCGCCATTATGTCCTGATCATGGAGGGTACCCCGGGGGACTTGCCGAACTGGGCCTGCGGATCATACGAAGACCTGCTTTCGTCTTCATGCCCGGACTTCCCCTTCGATGGCAGCCTGGACGAAAACAGCGTTGCAACGACATTTTACACCACCGGCACGACAGGCCTCCCGAAGGGTGTCTGTTTCACCCATCGCCAGCTTGTTCTCCACAGCCTTTCCGTTGCAGCCGCCTTGGGCGCCGATGGCCAGATCGACTATCGCGACGTTTATATGCCTCTCACGCCCATGTTTCATGTTCATGCGTGGGGAATGCCCTATATCGCCACCATGCTGGGTCTGACCCAGGTCTATCCCGGCCGCTACGAGCCCTCGCTGATTGTCGATCTTTACAAACGACACGGTGTAACCTTTTCACACTGCGTACCAACCGTGCTGCGAATGGTGATGGACGCCGCCGACAGCCAGGGCCTTGCGCTTGATAACTGGAAAATACTGATCGGCGGTTCTGCGCTGCCGCCCGATATGCTGGAAGCTGCGCAGGCCGCCGGGCTTCGTGTTGCTGCCGGCTATGGCATGTCGGAGACCGGCCCGGTCGTGAGCCTGATGCGCACATCCGCGCTGTCGGACAGCGGCCATACCGCGGCGCGGAGCGGCTACCCGGTTCCGCTGGTTACCGTGTCTGTCGTCGACGACACCATGCAACCGGTCCCCCGCGACGACCGAAGCCATGGTGAACTTGTTGTGCGGTCGCCGTGGCTGACACCAGGTTATGTTGGCGATGCCAATGCCTCGGAACAGCTATGGCGTGGCGGATGGCTTCATACGCAGGATGTCGCAACGTTGCACGAGGACGGTTCGCTGCAGATACGGGACCGTATCAAGGACGTGATCAAAAGTGGCGGCGAATGGGTCTGTTCGCAAACGCTGGAAGGGCTGATCTGCGCGGATGTGGATGTCGCTCAGGTCGCTGTTGTCGGCATACCCCACCCGCAATGGCAGGAACGCCCGGTGGCACTGATTGTCCCGCAAAAGGGCGCCACCCCCGATTTGGCTCGAATCATGCGGACCCTTGATGTCGCCGTGGAGCGCGGGGAGATCAGCCGCTACGCCAGGCTCGACCGTATTGAAATCGTTGACGAGCTGCCCCTTACCAGCGTTGGCAAGATTGACAAAAAAGCAATCCGGGCATCGCTACTGGAGCGCGATTCCACGAATGGTGTATCCAACGCGGGCAGATGAACGCCATATCCGCCGTCCCCTTTGCCCAACAGTCGGGAGCGAAAGAATGAATTCGACACAAATCAGGATCGCCGACCGAAAGCCGTGCCTTAACGGCTGGTCGATGATGCCGTCGCCCGTCGCGATCGAGGCCTATGCCAAACTTGGCTGGGGCAGCATCACAATCGACATGCAACATGGCTGGTGGGACTATGCCGGGGCGGTGACAGCGCTTGCCGTCCTGCAGGCGACACCGGTTGTCCCTTTTGTCCGCGTTCCGACGAACGAGCCGGGCGTGGTTGGGCGAATGCTTGATGCCGGTGCTGCAGGTATTATCTGCCCGATGATCAATAACGCCGACGATGCCCGGGGTCTGGTACGCCATGCGCTGTATCCGCCGCTTGGCGAGCGGTCGTCCGGCCCGGTCCGTGGCGCCCCGTTCCCGCCGCGGGGTGGCGATGCCCAGCGCGAAGCCAACGAGCATTTGATCCTGCTGCCGCAGATCGAAACCCGGGAAGCAGTCGCGAATGCTGCGGCGATTATGGACACGCCGGGGATTGGCGGCATCTATGTCGGCCCGGGTGACCTCGGTCTCTCGATGGGGCTGTCTGCGACGCTTGACCGGCAGGAGCCCGAATTGCTTCGAACCTACAAGAAGCTTGCCGCTGCCGCCCGGGCGCGGGGCCTGATCGCTGGCATCCATAACCATAGTGCCGAATATGCCCGGCGGATGGTGGAGTTCGGGTTTGATTTTGTGACTGTCGGCAGCGACCTGGGCCATATGCTGTCGCATGGCCTGACGGATGTCCGCCGGTTTTCTGACGCCCCGGAGGGCGTGGCGGTGTCTGCCTATTGAGCGGGGAGAGTCCGCGACGCGGACCTACCGGCGGGTAAGTGGTTCCGACAAAAAGTCCGCCAGCAGGTCGGCCACCCTGGCAGGCTGTTCCTGCTGGAGCCAATGTCCCGCACCAGATATAAAATGAGGCGTAATCGGCATTCGCGCGAGACGCGCACTCATTACATCAATCGCGCCTGGCACCTGATAGGCCGCCCAGTCGCCTTCACCCGCGATAAAGAGCGCCGGACATTCGACCTGGCGGCCGGCAAACAGTCCAAGGCCGCGGGCCATGTCGCCGCGCATCGCACTCCGGTACCATTGCATACCGCCCTGGAAGCCGGTGCGCGCAAATTCCCCGGCGACAATCTCCAGATCAGCTTCGTTGAGCCACGCGCATTTTTTGACCTGTTCCCTGGTCGGCATATTTGCAGCGGCGATTTCAGCCATCGTCTGGTCTGCCGGCATGATATAATACGAGGGCATAAGAGCCAGTTGCCTGGCGCTCCATCCGCCCAGCGGATGTGGGTGGTTGTTCGGCCAGTCGGCGCTCTTGTGATGATAATAGCCGCGCAGCATGTCCGATACGCCCTGCGGACATTTCCACATTTCATCGTTCGCATCGGGGCCGGCATAATAGAGCAGATAGTGGCGCCGCGGGTCCGGAAGCGCCAATAGCGCGGCATGGATCGGATCGTCCGCCAGCGGCATTCCAAGGGGTGTTCCAAGAGCGGGCGCCCCCGCGAAAGGCGTGCCAAGCATGGCCAGCCGCCGGAAGATGTCGGGCCGTACCAGCGCGCAGGTACCTGCGACCAGGGAGCCGAAGTCGTGGCCCACGACAGCATCGATGCCGTCCAGGTCGAGCGCGCCCAGGAGCGCGACCATGTCGCCGGCAAGGTTGAGAAGGGAATAGGGTTCGATGGCATCGCCAAAAGACACTGGTTCCGGCGTCGTTCGGCCATAGCCGCGCTGATCGGGCGCAATCACATGATAGCCGCGATCCGCGAGCAGCGGCATGACGTGGCGCCAACAGAAGGCCAGTTCCGGGAAGCCATGGAGAAGCAGGAGTGTGCCCTTCGATCCCGGCGCTTCGCCGGCCTCCAGTATGTGCATCTGAAGTCCGTTCACATTCTCCACGATCCGCGAGCGCAAGCCGGCGGGCAGAATGGCCTGGGGCAGTGGACCGATCGAATTCTTCGCCATGGATATATGTCCTGATCTTCTGTTCGTGATGGTCGCGCCCGTGCATATGTGCGACCGGGGGCGGGAGTCCCCTCACCGGACACGGGCTGCCGATGCACAGGCTTCCGCAGCCCGGGAGCGCTTGCTTTCCTCGTAGGCGAGTGACCTGTGGGGTTTCTGTCACCTTTGTTACAAATGGCGCCCAATTGAAAGGCACCCGCCCGAAGATTCAGAAGGGTGTATTCTGTATCCACGCCGTCTCTGTGTCAGGGTTTTCGCCCCGGATCAGGGCCCCGAGGAAGGCGCATTGGTAATTGTAGGCGGCCACTGCGGAATCCGAATCTCCACGGCCCAGCGCATCGGCCAGGCGAAAATAATTCTCCATGATGGCAACCCGGTGGGGAACGAGCGAGGCATATTGGGCGACAAAGCTGATCCAGTGAACCACCTGCAAGCGGCGCGAGGCCTCGTCCAGCAGTTCGGAGCCACAAAACGCATTGATACGGCGATGAAATTCAAGCATGGCAGTCGCGATCCGCGGGTTTGATTCCTCCGATGGCAACCGCTCGACCGCCGCACGTGCCTGGGCCAGGGGCATTTTCAATTCAGGCTGTTCCCGCAGCAGTCGTGCGGCCTTGCGTATCCCGATCAGTGTGAGCACACGGAATAGCTCGTGCCACTCCTCGGTCTCGCCACGCGACATCCCTTTGACCCGCGCACCTTTCTGGGGCAGGAGGTCGATCACGCCCTGGCCGGCAAGAAGGTGCAATGCCTCGCGCACCGGCACGAGCCCGATGCCAATTTCCTTGACGATCTTGTTGGCATTCAATTTTTCACCTGGCCGATAGCGGCCACTCACGAGACCAAGCACGATCTCCCGCAGGGCGCGATCGACGCCGGCGCGGCCCGTTGGTCGCGCCAGGAACGAGATCAGCGTGTCTTCTTCTTCACTGTTCAATATTTCCCCCTTTTGTTTCTGTTCTGACACGTCGTCGCAGGCAATGGCTGTGGCTGCAAGGCCTCAATTGAATTTATATATAAAATAGATATATGGGCAATAATGTCACGAAAAACCGCTAGACTCTCATAAAATTTATAAATATTGTCGTTGCGCGATCCTGAAAGCGACACCGCTATCCGGTTTTTGCGCGATGGATACACCCAGATATGGCAAGGGAAAGAAATGCTAGCGTCCGTGACGAACGACCTGAAGCAGCGGCTCGACAAAGTGGCGATCGAAGCGCTCAAATACAGGTACGCCTATTTGTGTGACCAGGATTACGCGCCGGATGCGCTCGCGGACCTGTTTCTACCGGACGCGACATGGGATGGCGATCAGTTCGGGGTCCAGAAGGGGCAAGCTGCGATCCGGGTATTTTTCGAGGAAGCGGGCCGGCAGGTTTCCTTTTCAACCCACTATCTGCTCAATCCAGAGATCGACGTGCAGGGCGACACAGCCACCGGAACGTGGCTGCTTTGGCAGCAGATGGTTATGCGGGGCACAGACCAGGCTTTCTGGTTGATGGGTCGATATACCGACACATACGCCCGCACGGCCGGCCAATGGACGTTTGCATCCCTCAGGATGAAGATACTGTCCTTCACACCCTATGAGCAGGGACCGGGCAAGACCCTGATTGCCGCCATCGCCGGATGACGATCATGCCGAGACATTCCCGGCGCACCATCCCTGAATTTCATGCAAAGGAGCAATTATGAATCTTGAAGATCTTTGCTGTGGACCGATCTCGGCAATAGCCCCGCTGATCGAAGATAAATCCGTCTCGCCGGTTGAACTGACCTCAGCGATGCTTGCGCGCATCGAGCGCATCGATGCTGACCTTCATGCCTATGTACATATTGATCCCGATCAAGCGCTGGCGGCGGCCGAGGTCGCTCAGGCCCGGATTCTCTCGGGCGATTATCTGGGGCCGCTTCATGGTGTCCCGCTCGGCATCAAAGACATTTTCGATACGGCGGAAATGGTGACCGCATCTGGCTCGGTCCTGTTGCGTGGCCATATACCGAAGCACAATGCGCATGTGGTCGACCGCCTTGATGCGGCGGGTGCGGTCATGCTTGGCAAGCAGGCGACAGCAGAGTTTGCTTTTATGGGGTATCCGCCCGCGGTCGCGCCTGCCCCAGTGAACCCCTGGGCTTCGGACCGAACGCCGGGCATGTCGTCCGGCGGGTCGGCGGTGGCCGTTGCGGCTTCGCTCTGCTTTGGCGCCTTTGGCTCCGACACGGGTGGTTCGATCCGGTTTCCAAGTGCCGTGAACGGTATCGTGGGGCTGAAGCCGACCTTCGGCCGGATCAGCCGGCGCGGTGTGCACCCCTTTGCTGCCACGCTCGATCATGTTGGACCGTTTGCGCGATCGGTGACCGATGTGGCGCTTCTGTATCAGGCGGTGGCGGGCTATGACCAGGGCGACCCCTTCAGTGCCGATGCGGCGCTTGTCGATCCGCTCGCGACGATCTCCGAAAATGTGCGGGGCTTGCGCCTCGGCATCGATGTCCAATATTTCGAGACCTATGCCGAGCCTGAGGTTGTTGAAGCAACGCTTGCAGCCGTCGCCAGGCTCGAAGAGGCGGGCATGCAGGTGGTGCCCGTAGACCTGCTGAAGATACCCGAGGTCTGCCATCACTGGCTTACAGTGGGCGGGTCCGAAGCCTTGCAGGCCTATGGGCGGGACAAGTTTCGACAAAATATTGATTTGTTCGGCAGGAATGTGCGTGAGCTTCTGACCATAGGGGAGCAAACGACGGCGGACGATCTGCTGCGGGCAACCGCGGCGCGTCGGCGCAGCCGCACAGCATTGGATATCGCCTTTGACAAGGCTGACTATCTCCTGCTCCCCGGTATCGGGTCGCGTATTCCACCCCTGGCCATGTTGGCGGTCGAGCCGGATGTTCCGGCCGAAGCATATGCTGCCGCCCTGGCGTTCACTGCGCCGCTCAATTTCAGCGGCCATCCGACCCTGTCGCTTCCCAATGGGCTCGACATGGATGGGTTGCCCTTCGGCATACAGCTTGTTGCCCGCCCGTTCGATGAAGCCGGGCTTCTGAAGGTTGGTTATACTGCAGAGCAGCGCAGCCCTCGCCTGACCCTGCCTTTCGACGCCCGAGCGTAAGACGATCTGGGGCTCGGTCCGGGCCCCCACGTCCAATTCACAACCTGGTTATGGCAATATCCAAGCCGCTGTGTCCTGACGCAGCGGCTGAAGTCTGCCCGCTGGCGGTCACAGGAATTCTGCCTTGGCCTTCAGTCCCTCAAGGTGCAGCAGTTCGATTGATCCATAGTGCAGGGCAATCAGCCCTTCTGTCGTGAGGGTCTTGAGGACCCGATGGATGGACTGGCGCGACACACTTACGAACATTGCCAGTTCCGTGTGGGTTACGGTTGCAATAAGGCGGCCGCGGGAATCGCGCTTCGCCAATTCGAGAAGGCGAAGCACGATCTGACTGGAAAGGTCGGCGAGCCTTGCGGTCCCGATATGAATGCTGAGCGTGCGCAACCGGCGGGCAAACAGATGCAGCAGGGCATTATCGAACTCGCGATAGTCCTCCCTCAATTTGGTGAACGCGCCCATCCCGATAACCTGGAGCTGAACATCGTCAAGCGCCTCGGCCGTTTGCGGGAGCGGATGATTGTCGATAAGGCTGCTTGCGGCGATGCATTCGCCAGGACCGAGCAGGGCATAAATCATCTGGTAGCCATCGACACGCATGAGCGAGAGACGTACCGTTCCTTCAAGTACCCGATACATCGCACTGCCGGAATCGCCGTGCTGGAAAATGAATCCACCCGCTCCGACACGGCGCCGCACCGCTGCACTCGCGACCGCAGTCCGTACCTCGGGGGATAGCCATTGCAGGATATCCGTTTCCACGCCGGGAACCGGCATGTTCTCGAACGAGACTGCCGGCTGACGATCGCCTGGCGTCTCCGGAGCGGAAATCGAACGCCGGATCATGATATCCGCAGCGCCCAAAACTGGGCGCAAACCATGGAGATATCGTGCTGGGTCATAAGCTCCTAACCGCGATCTTGCTACAAAGCACGAGCAACAGGATATCCAGCTCACCACTGAAAATCCAGCTATTGTAACAAGCTTTACAGTAGTTCCGCCCCGGGAAGCGCTATTGAGCAGGACGGTCATTCGACACCGAAGACCGGCTCTATATCGCTCCGGTTTCCAGCGTGCGGAGAATATTGCGTGGCAACGGCTGGGGCACTGTTCGGCCCGGCATTGCCGCCTTCTCCACACGGATGGACAACCACAACCTCGGGAACGGACAATGACAAAAGATTTTGTGTCTTCTTCGGGCACGGACGGATCGGAAACAAAGCAACCGGTCGACAAGCCCTCAACGCTGTTGCTGAACGCGGCTGATGATGTCCTGATCGCCCTGCGGCCAATTGCCAAAGGCGAGCTTTTGCGCGACGGGATAGTCGCTCGGGACGATGTCCCGGCGGGTCACAAGATCGCTCGTCGGGCACTTGTGAAGGGCGATGCCATTAAACGATATAATTCGCTGATCGGCGCCGCCTCTGTCGATATCGAGGCTGGTGCGCATATCCATCTCCATAATCTTGAGATGCTCGATTTCGCACGCGATTATGCGTTCTGTTCGGATGTGCGCCCCACACCGGTCGCGGCCGAGAAACGCACGTTTCAGGGCATCGTGCGCGAAGACGGGCGTGTCGCGACCCGCAATTATATCGGTGTGATATCGAGCGTAAACTGTTCGGCGACGGTCGCCCGAATGGTTGCTGATCATTTCCGTGGACGGCTGGACGACTATCCAAATGTCGATGGTGTCGTTTCCCTGACGCACAAACGTGGCTGCGGTCTCGATGCCAAGGTGGAGGGTGTCGAGGCGCTCCGCCGCTGCATCGCGGGATATGCGGCGCATCCGAATTTCGCCCAGGTGATTGTCATCGGTCTTGGTTGCGAGATCGGTGATCTTACCGGTGTGCTTGGCGGCGCGTCGGGCGACACGCTGGTCATTCAGCAGTCGGGTGGCACCGCCGCAACTGTCCGCGCGGGCATCGCGCGTGTGGAAGCCGCTCTCGAGCGGGCGAACAATGTCCAGCGCGTGCCCGTGCCGGTGAGCGAATTGAAAGTGGCGCTGCAATGCGGCGGTTCCGACGGCTATTCGGGTGTCAGTGTCAACGCCGCCCTTGGTGTCGCCGTCGACCTTCTTATTGCACAGGGCGCAACCGCCATCCTTTCGGAAACGACGGAATGCTACGGCGCCGAACATGTGCTGACCCGTCGTGCGATCAGCAAGGAAGTCGGCGAAAAACTCGTCTCCTGCGTGAAATGGTGGGAGGCCTTCGCTGCTCGCAATGGTCTCGTTATCAACAACAATCCTTCGCCCGGCAACAAGGCAGGGGGGCTGACGACAATTTTCGAGAAATCACTGGGCTCGATCGCCAAGGGCGGTACCACCAATCTGATGGCGGTCTATAATTATGCCGAACGGGTGACCGAGCGTGGCCTCGTCTTCATGGATGCGCCGGCCTTCGATCCGGTCGGCGCGACAGCGCAAGTCGCCGGTGGGGCCACCGTCATGTGTTTCACCACCGGTCGTGGCTCGGCCTTCGGCTGCAAACCAACACCTTCCCTGAAGCTGGCGAGCAATTCCGAGTTGTTCCGTCGCATGCCTGACGACATGGACATCAATTGCGGCACAGTCCTCGATGGCGACGAAACGGTTGAGGCCGCGGGTGCCCGCATCTTTGAAGAAATTATCCGGACCGCGTCCGGGCACCGGACCTGCAGCGAGCGCCTCGGTTACGGTGATGAGGAATTCGCCCCTTGGGACATGGGGGCCATGCTTTGAGCTGACATGTGATTTTTCTGCCGTTCGTGGTGGCGATGCACAAGTGTGTGACTGGTATCCAGCCATGCATCCTCGCTTTCAGTGGCTCAGACATCGATTCGCCTCAGCATTTGTGATCGCATAGCACGGTAATGGCTGGCACATGAGCGGCGATGACGTGCGCCAGAAGTGTGGCCCAAATGTACGGTGCCCATTTTACGGCTGGCGCCCTTTCGGGCCATGCGATGTTGGGCACGCATTCTCGATTATTGCGTAAAATTTCTCAGCTTATATGCAAACCCGGAATTTGCGCGGCATCCCCGCCGCCGGCCATGGGCATCATTTTTTCACTTGTAATAGAACAAGTATTCTGGTTCTTTTCTATATGTTAACTATATGAAAACAGGGAACGTCATTGTTTCGCTGTTGGCGGGCTTGTTGCGGCATTGTGAATGTGGGGCCGGGCGGCGCGCCGGTGGTGGGGCGGGCGAAACCCTGGGAATGTTGCGCACCAGTGGCCGGCCGTTTGCCGGCGTGGCACAGGCTTGCCTTTCGCGAATTGCGGGGCGGGTGGGGCCGGGTGCGTGCGGGACGGTACGGTCGGCACGGGCGGGGGCTCGTGCCCGAGAGGGTGTCTGGCGCGGCCGGGGCAGGCGGCGCCCGCATCCGGGTGTCAAATAACGGGGGTTACAGACGTATGGCATCAACAACGGGTTTGGGTGAGGCGGCGCATGCGGCGATGGGCGCTTCGGCGGCAAATGCATTCGGCAGCGCATCCTGGATCTATAACCATCATGCACAGCAGCCGGCACAAAGGCGCAGCCGGCGCACCTTCTACCGGTTCCTGGATGCGGCAGAGGGCCTGTTGGCCGAACGCCAGTGGCACGAGGTATCGGTACAGGACATTGTCAAACAGGCGCGGGCATCGGTGGGGGCTTTCTACAACCGCTTTTCCGACAAGTCGGCGCTGTTGGGCTGCCTGGATGAACGGCTGGCCGAAGAATGCGACCGCACGATCGATGGCCTGGTTGCCGAATTCCGCATCTGTCCGGCGCTGCTGGCGGATGCGCCGGGCATCCTGGTCAGCCTGATGATACGGCTGCTGCACAGCCATGCCGGCATTGTCCGGGCGCTGGATATCGCGACCAAGATGGCGGGGCCGGGGGCGCCGGAAAAAAGCCTGTTCGGGCTGGGCGTGCGCTTCGACCGGGCGCTTGAACGCTATGCCGCCCACATGGTGGCCGCGGACGCGCGATTCGCCGGCCGGGATGCCGAAGACGTGCTGACCGCCTTTCAGGAAACCTTCTGGATCGCCCGCGAACGGCTGATCTACAACAAGGGCGGGGTCGCGGCCGACACGGGCGAAGCCCCTGATCTGCATGGCGTTCTGATGCGCCACCTGGCCGCGCGGCTCGGGGGATAGGACCCCTTCAGGTTGCCAGCCGCGCCAAGCTTGTGCTGGCAATCACCGTCAATGCTGTCATACTTGCGGCAGGCGCACGGGTGTGTGCCTGCCTGCGTATAGTCGTGCAGTGGCGGGAGTGTGTGTGAAGACATCCTCGTTTGACATGGTGCGAAATCCGTTTGGGGCGCTCTTGGACGGCGTGGCCAGCTTCAAGGTGCAGGACGCTGCGCTTTGCCCTGACCTCAGCGACAATATGCGCTTCGTGCTTGGCTATTTTGCCGACAAGCGGCAGGGCCGGGCTTTCAACCGCCGGGCCGATCTTGTGCCGTCCGCCATGGCGCGCCTGTTGCCGCGCATCACCATCCTGGATGCGGTCTATGACACGGATGGCCGCTTCACCGACGCCAGCTACCGCCTGATGGGCACCGATATCGCCGGCCTGTACGGCGAAGCCACGGGCAAGATGATCAGCAGCTATCATGACGGTGCGGCGCTGGCGCGGGTCCGCGAAATTGCCAGCCACTGCATAGAAACCGGGCGTCCGGCGCTGGGCGAAAGCATCGGCCTGTCGGGCGGCAAACCGTTCCTGACCGTGCGGGTGCTTTATATACCCTTCTCGGAAGACGGTGAAACCATCAGCCAGTTTTTCATCTATTCGGGCATCCGCCGCCGCATCCCCGACACGGTCTGACCACACCCCGCGGGCGAGTCCCGCCACATGGTCCCGTGCGGTTTCGGCACGGGCGGCGCGAGCATGCAGCTTCAGGATGCAGCGGCTTCCTGCCGGGCGCGAGCCGGGCCGGGCCCGCAATCGAAATTGCATAAAAATGCCGGTATGCGGTCGCTGTTTCACAATTCTGTCATTGAACACGGGGCAAAAGCTTGCGAACGTCCTCAGCGGAGAGGACGGGACCTATCTGGTCGCGTTCTTGTGGTGCGGGGGCACCGTAGAGGGCGCAAACAGAAACCGGAAGGTCCCAGCCTAGGGTGTAATCAGGCTTGGGTGAAGTATTGTTGCGTATAGCATTCTGGATGGTTTCCGGCTTATTGGCGGCGCTGTTTTCAGCGACTGCCATACAGGCAAAAGAGGCGGAAACCCACAATCAGGCGGCGCCGGTCATTTACGCGACCGTCTGGGGTTTGACGCTGGCGCAGGACGGCAGCGGTTTTTATAACGAGGTCGCGTCGGCGCTCCTTGCGCATGAAGGCGACCAGGCTTCCTATCAGTTGATGCCCTACAAACGGGCCAAGGCGCGCTTCCTGGCGGGGCAGGGCGATTGCCTGTATCCGTCGTCCATCGATGTGCTGACGGCGGGGGGCCATGTCGGCGACGGCAGCAGCCTTATCGAGACCGGGCAGTTGTTCGAGGTCAGCACCCATCTGTTCGCGCGGCCCGGGCAGGAACCGCCCCACAGCATGGCCGACCTCAAGGGCAAAAGCATCGCCATCCCCAACGGATCGGTGATGGCCGAACTGCTGAAAGGCGCCGGCGCCACCCTTCTGGGCGTGAATGACGAAAGCGACAAGGCGCGCATGCTGCTGACCGGCCGGGTGGACCTGATGTCGGGCATGATGCCGGATACCGGGCTGGTGTTCGCGAACCTGGGCGAAAAGGTGCCGGCCTTCGATCCGCATTTCAGTTTTCTGAATGTGGGCATAGCGCTGGTCTGCCACCGCAAGCCGGAAACCGAGGCGCTGGTGGGCCGGCTGAACACCCGCCTTGCCGAAATGCGCGAGGACAGTGCCTATCAGGCGCAGTTGGCACGGGCCGGGGTGGTGCCGGCGCATCTGGATGAAGAAGCGCTGAATGCCATCATGCCCGCGGCCGGGGCAGACAGGACCCAGATCCGGGTGGCGGCGGGCCGGCGCATGCCACACCTGAAACTGCGCTGAGGGGCATGGGGTGCAGGCGCGCCCCTGAACCCCGGTGCCGTAACGGCACCCCACTTCCGTTTATCGCATGCATGCACCATGTCGTCGCACAAACGATGACGGCAATCCGGTGCAGCAGTACTCACACCTTGCTCCTAACCGAGCACAAGGTGTCCAGGAAAATACTCCTCCTGAGCCGAGAGACCGTCCCCGACGTGCCGTCCCCCCAAGTTCACGCACCTCGGAAAAAGACGGTCTCTTTCTCATTTATGGGCCCTGCATTCGCGCGTCCTTTCCAAAAAAATGACTGTCCTTCGCCAGATGTTTCCATGTGTAAACAGCATGTTAACCATGATGCCCATTTTTGGTCACCTTCCTGCCCCACTTGCTGCGCGTGTCGGTGGTACAAGATCTCCCAAGGGCTATGCGCTTGGGAGACGATGTGATGACGCACAGGACAAAACTGTTGATGGCGCCCGCAGTCACGGCGGGCCTTGTTGGTTTCATGATGGCGGCGGGTGTGCCGACGCGCCCCGCCCTGGCCGGTGAAACCGAAATGCGTTCGACGACCGAGATCGCGCAGGCGACCAAGGACGATCTGGAATTCGCGCGCAAGCTCCGTGAACTGAAGCAGCGCCAGAATGAAGAATGGAACGATATGATCATGGAGCACGAAAAGGCGCTCCAGGCCGCAGCCAAAATGCCGGAGAAGGAAAAGCTCCAGTTGCAGAAGGACCAGGTGGCCGAAAAGAAAAACATGCAGCGCCGGCACGAGCGCGAGCTTGACGAACTGAAGGCGGCGTTCCCGACCTGACGCCCGCCCCCCCCCTTTCAAGGCGGATAACAACAAGAAACCATCCCCATCGCCTTCGAGGCCAACACCCTTTCCCACCCACACCCTACCCGTGTGCGACCCTTACACCGCCTGCACGACCATCGTGCCGGCGGTTTTTCTTTGCCGGGGGCAGGGCCGGGCAGAACCCGACAAGAAAGCCGGCGCCCCATTGCTGCGGCGCCGGCATAGCCTCGGGAGGACTAGTCGCGAGGTTGGAATAGGAAAGGGCCGGGGTACCCAGAACGGTTGGGAAAAGGTACCCCGGCCACTGGTCAGTGCCGTGTGGCGAACCTCCGGGGAGTGCCCGGTCTGCCGGCCGCCCTGGGGGGACAACGACAGCAGAACCGGGTCACAACCTTTGGTGCCATTGGCACGGCAAGAGGAAACTCTTCCATCGACCAAGTGTCTGATACTGAGACGACGGGCTTTCGGGATTTGAGAATGCAGGGGCGATTTTTTTACACTTTATTCACCATGAATCCGGCACGGGCGTGGCGGGCAGTCATGGGGTGGTGAAAAAAGTCATGTATTTCAATGTTTTGTGCGGTTCCGGTCCGTGGCTGCCCGCCCCCGGGGAAAGGGCAGGCAGCCGGGCCGGTTCACCCCGCCCCCGGCTTGTGCGCGCGGGGAACATCAGGAAGGGGTGCCGCCACGGTGCGGGGCAGGGCGGTTGCGGGCCGGCCATTCGGCCATGCCCGCCGCCGCGGCCCGGACCCCGATGCGGCACCCTTGGGGGGAGGAGGGGGCGCCTGGATGCCGCATCGGGACCGATCGGCCGGGGGCTTCGCCTTTGCCGGCGCCTTTCCAGGCCGCTGCATTGGCACCATGTCCCCGCCGCCGTCGTGGCCGGTGAGATAAAGTTACGAAAAACGTAAATTAAAGGCAAGCGAAAAATATCGGAAATCGTAAAATGGGTGTTGCGGTACCCGGTTGTGTCCGAATGTCCATGGGTTGCACCAGGCGCAGGGCTGCGGCGCAGAATTCGTGTTTGTGCCACTTTCATTAACCGATTATCCATCCGACCGTGCCAATATCGGTGCGATTGGGAGTGGACCGGATGGGACTGGGACGTCATTTGGCGGTTAAAAGCATGCTACTGTACCTGTTGGGGGTGCAAGTGCCAGCCTTTGCCATGACGCCGGAACCGGTGGCCCTGCCCGCGCCCGGTGCGTCTGCGGGCACCGGCGGCAAGGAAAAGCCGATCCGCATCTATTGGCCGATCGGCTATTATTCGGACGAAAACAGCCGTCCCACCGAAGGCGCGGCCCGTGCGCTGGCGCTGCTGTCGGAAACCGGTGTGGCCTTCACCGTTGTGCGCACCCCGGTCAGGCGGGCGTTCCTGCGGTACACCCGCGACCCGGACAGTTGCATCATGTCCATCGCCAAACCCGTGCATGACGACGATATCATCAGCATTCCGGTGACAATAAGCGAACACTGGCTGTATGTGCGGGCGGACGCCGGTATCAAGGAACTGGCTGATGTGCGCACTGCCGCCACCCTTGAAGGGGCCGAGCGGTTTTTCGATTTTGGCAATGTCAGCCATGTGCGCTGGCAGTTTGTGCCCACCTACCAGGCGCTGGTGGCGATGCTGGATGGTGGCCGCGTCGACGCCGTGACCCTGGGCCCGCCGGTCGAAGAAGGGCTGGTGGCAGCGCCCCATAATGCCGTCCGGCTGGGCAGTGCGCCGCTGGTAACGCTTGTGAACAGGGTTCTGTGCCATGCATCGGCCCGCAGCCGCCATTTTATCGATGGCATCAACAGTGTCTCGAGCCAGGGCCGTGCCGTCGCGCGTTAGGCGCCGCTTGCAGGGCGAACGCCCATGCGGGTATGCACCCACATCACCACACCAGCCACATGTTTGATGCCAAACGCCCCTTGCGGCAGGTCCGGGCCCAGGCCGTCCGGCAGCAGGCTGAAGCGCAGGCTGGCATAGGCCGGGTTCGGTGTGTCCGGCAGCGGCACCAGCCAGTCTTCGCCCGCGTCCGTGCGCACATACTGGCGCACCAGCCGGGCCCCTGATGGCAGGTCCAGCAAAAGGATGGCGCCAGGCGCGATGGGCGCATAATGGCGCTTGGGGTCGGCCGCGATGATCAGGCTGCCCGGGCGGATTTCCCGCGCCATCGAAGCATCGGCCAGCATGTAACAATAAAGCCCGTCGGTGCGCGCCACATCGGGCGGGCAGGCCACGTCGGCAAAACCCAGGTCTGCTGGCAGCGGCGAAAGGCTGCCGTCGCCGGCCAACTGGCCCAATACCTTCAGGCTGCGGGCTTCGGTACCCGGCACCAGGCTGCGTTCACCGACCGCCAGGCTTTTGAGCAGCGACTGGGGCGACAGGCCCAGAAGGCTCGCCAGCGGCATCACCTCGTCGGCCTGCACTTCGCGCGTGCCTTTCAGGATATCGCTCACCCGCGGCGGCGCGATATCCAGCGCTTCGGCCACATCCTTCAGCTTGCGGCCCTGTTCTTTCAGTGCGGTGCGTATCCAGTCCTGTGTCGGCATCTTGCGCCCTCACGAATAATGGCGATCAGAACAATTTACGTTAATCGTAATTTTCTGATTGCAATAACTTACGAATAACGTAATCATAATCGGGTCTCGAAGTCAATGCCAATCCCGCGAAAGGGCCCCCTGATGGCTGAATTTCCCGCGCTGCCCCTGTTTACCGACGCCTACCTGGCCGACACGCGGCACCTGACGACGGAAGAACATGGCGCGTACCTGTTGTTGCTGATGTGTGCCTGGCGCACGCGGGGCTGTGCCCTGAAGGACGATAATCGCGCCTTGGCCCGCATTGTCGGGGTGGGCACCGTGCGCTGGCGCCGCCTCAGGCCCGTGCTGGCAGATTTTTTCGATATCGATGGTGGCTTGTGGCGGCAGAAAAAACTGACGGCTGTTTATGAAGGCGTGCAGGAACGGGTGGCGAAAAACCGGGCCAATGGCGCCAAGGGTGGCCGTGTGCGCGCAGCCCTTCGGGCGGCACGGCAACCGGCGCCAGCGACCGCTTCAGGCGGTGGGGGTGGCGACGGTGCTGGCGAAAATGTGCCAACCAGACTCCAGAACCAGAAACCAGAACCAAAGCCTGTGGCAGAAGTCGACCCTGTCGCTCGTGCCGTGCAGGCGGCTGCTGCCGCCGCCGGCCTTGACGGGGATTGTTGCGATACATCCCCGGTGTCGGGCTGGCTTGAGGCCGGTGCCGACCTGGATGCCGATATCCTGCCTGTGCTCGTGCGGCTGGGCAGCCGGGAACTGGCGCGCGCGGGCCAGCGGCCCGGCCATCTGAACTATTATTCGAAGGCGGTGCTGGAAGCCCGGGACAGGCGGCTTGGCGCCCTGAAGGCCGGTGCGGCCCACGCGGCCAGCCGCCCGGCCCCGCCGCCCAAGCGCGCGTTTGACCGTGATAGCGCCGACGACTGGCGCCAGTTCCTGGGTGATGCCGACAGCCGCTTCCGGGGGGATTATATCTCCCGCAACTGGCATATCGGGCCCGGGCATCCGCATTTCCTGCCGGCCGAGTTGGGACCCGACCCCCGGGAAGCCCTGAACCCGGACATCCCGACTGAAATCCGGGCGCGGTATGGCCCGCTCTGGCGCTGGCGCCGGGACTAGGGCCACACCTGGAAAAAATACCAACAGCGAGAGGACAGACCATGAAAGCGAAACAAAGCGACAGGGCCCTTGTGGCCACGGCCCGCGGCCTGCTGGCCGACGTGCAGGCGGACCCCGGGGCACCGCTCAGGGAACGGTTGGTGCATACCCTCGAGACGCGGCTGGTGTCCGCCACATGGACCCTCAGGCGCCTGCCGGACCGTGAAGCCGGCTTCCGGCGCATGCGCGGCTGCCTGTGGCCGGAAACCCGGTCGGAAGGCGGTGATTATGCCGGCGAAAGCCTGACCAGCCTTCAAGCCCGGCGCCGGGTGCGTATCAGCGCCCACGAGGTCGACCAGATGCAGCCGACCCTGGACCTTCTACTGCTGCTGCCTGACATGCTGGATCGCCGCATCCTGTTTTTTGCGGCCTGGCACCAGGACGGCGAGGCCCAGTCCCGCATACCCTGGGCCAAGGTGCGGCGCTCGCTGGGGCTTGGCCTGTCTCGCTGGACCCTCAAAAGGCGCTACGACGCCGGCCTTCAGTGGCTGGCGGCGCTGGTTGCCCTGCAGGCCTGAGCGCGAACTTTTGCAAACCAGGCCCCCCGGCGTTGGCAAGAAGGGGACGCTGTTGTATAAAGGAGGGGCCTATTGGGGGTTAAAATGCTGGTTAGCAACAAGGACTATAAAGACCTGGTTGCCTATTGGCGGCGATTGCACGACGCGGGCGACGGTGGTTTGCCCGCAAGGTCGGCTTTTTCCGTCACGCAGGTGCCACACCTGATGCCCATGATGTTCCTGTTCGAGGTCAGGGGCTGGACCGACCTGCATGTGCTGTTCACCGGCTCGGCGCTTGACCGGGTGATGGTCACCCCCATGACCGGGCGCAACTTCCTGTCCTTTTATCCGGAAGAAGAATGGGCCGATTTCGGACGCGGCACCGAAACCACCTGCACCGTGCCCTGCGGTTGTCGCGTACAGCGCGACCTGGTCATCGAAACCGGTGAAAGTTTCCATACCGAAAGCCTGGTGCTGCCGCTGGCCGACAGGGCCGGTGCGCCCCGTTACCTTGTTGGCCTGTTCGGTATGGAAATCGACGCGGGGCAGCGTGAGATGCGCCCCGCGCCCCTGGCCCGGTCTCACAACCTGGGTATCAGTTTTTTCGACATCGGTTACGGCGCGCCGCCACCGCTCAGGATTGCCGGGCTGGATGGTATATGAGCGGCCCGCATTCTGCGGCGACGCAGGCCGCGGCGCGGAAAGCGCGTACTACCTCAGGTGTTTGTTCCCTTTTAACGAAATCCGCCTTAATCTGGTCCGATGATGGATACCACACCCATACCGCGAGCCGACGAGTTCGAGTCGTTCCTGGCCTACTGGCGCAGCCTGCAGGCGCCGGATGCGCTGGTGCCGTCGCGCGTGGCCTTCAACCCCATGCAGGTGCGGCTGATGCTGCCGTTTGTCTATATGCTCGAACTCAGGGCACCGGACAATCTGCATGTGCGCCTGTCGGGTACGGCGCTTGACGGCGCCATGGGGCGGGCCATGACCGGGGAAAACTATCTCGATTTCTGCGAACCGGGCGACCGTGCGTTTTTCCTGGGGCTGGCGAAAGAAATCTGCGGTCGGCCCTGCGGCGGGCGGCTGGTGCGGCGCGCCACCTTCCAGGACGGCAAAACACACAATATGCGCCAGATCGGCCTGCCGCTTTCAGCCCGGGACGGCGAGGTCAAATATATCATCGGGCTCATGAGCATCCGGTCGGACTTCCTGGCCGGCATACAGGCGCCCGCCCTGTATATCCGCTCGGAAATTCGCGATGTCAGCTATATCGACATCGGCTTTGGTGTGCCGCCGAACGACGCATGGCGCCCCGATACGGCGGGTTAGGCATGGCATGCCCGTATCGCGGGCGGAAGTTCACCAGATGTTAGGATACATGCGGCATACTGTGTTCCCGGCATCTGGAGACGGCCCATGCTGCACACGGACCAGGATTTCACCGACCTTGTCGATTACTGGCAACATCTGAAAAGCGAATGCGGCACGGTGCCCAGCCGGCGCCGGTTCAACCCCATGGATGTGCCCTGGCTGCTGCCCAGCATCTTCCTTCTGGAACGCCGGGACCGGTTTGACCTGCATGTGCGGCTTGTGGGCACGGCGCTCGATGCGCTTGCGACCCGCCCGCTGACCGGTCAGAATTACCTGTCCTACTATCCCGAAAATGAATGGCCGGCGTATGACCGCTATTTTGGTGCCGTCGTTGGCCAGCCCTGCGGCGGCTGGATGGACCGCATGGTCACCACCACATCAGGCCATGGTTACCGCGCGCTGTCGCTGGCCCTGCCGCTGGCGACCGAGGCGGGCGAGGTCCGATATATCATCGGGCTTATCCACCCGCGGGTACGCCAGGGCGATCCGCGCAAGGCGCCGTCAGGCAACGCAAGCTCCCAGACCTATGGCATGAATTTCCTGGACCTCGGATACGGCGTGCCCGCGCCCTGATGCCACCGGGCCGACACGCCGCCCGATGTGTTCGGGCCAGGGTTGCAAAAAATATCGCCGTTCAGGCTGGATTCATCTTTGTCAGGTACAGACGGGCGTATAGTTAATGTTATGTTAACCATACTATGGCGGACCAGGGTACCGCCGGACCGGACCGGGGGAATCTGTGCCACGCGACGATTTTTTCAACCAGCTTCTCACTTATTGGCGGCAGCTCCAGGCCGCGTCGGGCAGGCCGGTTCCGGCCCGCCAGCAGTTCAATCCCATGGCGGTGCCGCGCCTGTTGCCCTTCATCTATATTATCGAACGCAAAAGCCGCTACCAACTGGTCGCGCGCCTGACCGGCACGGCGCTGGACGGCGCCACCAGCCAGCCGGCAACCAATACCAACATACTGGACCGGCACGACAAATCGGAATGGGACCTGCATGCCGACATGTTCGAGGGGCTGGCGAACACCCCCTGTGGTGTGGTTCTGGACCGGCATATGCAGATCCTGTCCGATCCGCTGTACCGGGTGCGGGCACTGGGCCTGCCGCTGGCCGACAGCGACGGGCAGGTGCGCTTCAGTGTCGGTATCGCCAATGTGCAGCCGGTTTACGGCCCGCCGGACGAGGTGGACATGGCCGATATCCGCCTGTCCTGGCTGGACCTGGGTTTCGGGGTACCTGAAACCAGGCCGGCCCTGGTGCGGGGTGCGGCGTCCCCAATTGAAAATTAACCCTACTTGTTAAGGCACCCTTCATGGGTTTCCGGTACAAAGCGCCTATTGAGAGTTTTGTTAAGAGTATCGGAGTACCCCATGTTGCAGCAGCAACAATTCGACGAAATGCTGGCCTACTGGCGGGCCCTGCAACAGGAAGAGGGTGGCCAGGTCCCCCGCCGGCGACGATTCAACCCCATGCGCGTGGCGCGGCTTCTGCCCTATGTGTTCATTGTTGAACAGCGGCAGGAAATGGACCTGCATGTGCGCATTGCCGGCACCGCGATCGAGGCGGTGATGGGCCGCAGCATCACGGGGCTGAACTATCTTGACCTGTATGACCAGAGCCAGTGGGGCTTTTTCGCCGATGTCACCAGCGCGCTGTGCGGCCAGCCCTGCGGCGCCCGGCTGCACCGGGAAGTGACCTTCAACAATGGCCGCCAGTTTGACATGCACAGCCTGAACCTGCCGCTGGCGTCGGACGACGGTGACGTGAAATATATCCTGGGCCTGATGGCCATGCGCCGGTCGTCGCACACGCAGGATATCGGCGGCGACAGCAAGGTGAAGATGTTCACGGTTCGGGATATCGACCTGATCGACCTTGGCTTCGGCGTGCCCGCAGCAGACGCGGTGAAAGCGCGGCTTCAGCGCGCTTCGGCCTGAACGCAACCCTGTTTCATGTTCGGCAAAGGCTGCCGGGGCGCAGGCTCCGGCGGTCAGGCTTCATTCGGTTGTCGCCGCCGTCAGGCCGCGGCCAGGCTGTAATACAGCGCGTAACCGATAATGGCAAAAAACACGAACAGCCCCATAAGGGCAACAATGCCATGGCCCGGGCGGGCATTTGTGCAGGTATGATGACGCATAACACAGTCTCCCCTTCTCCCGGGGGATGTTATACCCGGATTTTCGAGACGAGAAAAGACCTTCGCACATCTCGCATTTATCTGGGATGAACGGCGGCTTCAGGCTATAATGGCTTTTGCTTATGCGCGCGGTGGGGGCCGGGGCGGAAGGCACATGGCCATGCGTGCACTTGACAGGCCCCTCGAACAACTGCTGGAACACTGGCATTCCCTGCCAAAGGGGCCGGCGCATATCCCCCTGAAACGCAGCTTCAACCCGGCCCGGGTGGCGCGGCTTCTGCCGATTATCTTCATTGGTGAACGCCGGTCGCGCCATGTGCTGATCACCCGGCTTGCCGGCAGCGATGTGGGCGGCGCCGCCGGCCAGAGCCTGACCGGCGTGAACCTGTTCGATATCTATCCGGACAGCGAGCGCGATTTTTTCGCCGATTTCATCGATGGTTATTTCAACCAGCCCTGTGGTGGCAGGCTGGTGCGCCTGGTCACGTTTGCCGACGGGTTGGTGTATAATCTGGAAACAGTGGCACTGCCGCTTGCGGACCGGTACGGCAACCCGAAATATGTGCTGGGCATGGGCCAGACCACCGCCAACCGCGAAAAAAGCATGGAACTGGTCAACAGCCGCGAACGGGCGGTCTGGAAACCCGGCCATATCCAGGAGGTCGGCTATTTTGATCTCGGGTTCGGTGTGCCGCCGCTTCCTGCCCTGCCTGAAGGAGTGGTCGCTGAATAAGCCGCCGGCGTGCCCCGGCCTTCAGGGCAGCGCCGGGGGTGATGCCGTGAAATGCGGCAACCACAGCACGGCGCTGTAGGGCGTGGCCGCCCGGTATTCGTCTGCAACGGTTTGCAGGATTGGCCTGTCGGGGCCCTTGCCGCCACCCATGTCCTGTTCGCCGCAGGTGGCGCCCATGCAGGCCCAGATCTGCCCCCTGGGTGACCGGACAGCGACGCTGTAGCTGTCGTCCTGGTCATGATCGACCCCCGCGACAATGGTGTCCATGACCTTGTCGCCCGGCAGGCGGGTATGGTAATTGCCGGCCAGCACCACCACCCGGTCGTACCGGTCGGTGGACCACAGCGCCTGGATGTTTTCTGCCATATGGCCATCGCGGTCGATGGTCATTTCATCGTCCTCCCAGGGTATGTCCACACCCTGTATGTCGATGCGGGCATTGTCGTCCGCCGCCAGTTCCTGCAGCCGGTCGATCATCGCCAGCATGGCGGCGCTGGTGCGGCCGTCCGGTTTTTTGCGGAACCAGTAGCGTTCCGAAAGGCCGTCGTCATCCAGCGCGAAGGCATAATGGCCGTCGTCCTGGCGCATGGGCAGTTGCACATTCTGCGGCTGTTCAAGGGCCACCAGCACGCTCAGGCCCTCAGCCGCCAGTTGGCACGCCAGCGCTGCGGTGAAGGTGGGTGTTTCGGTCGTGCCATGCATTTCGCCCACGAAGATGAAGGGCTTGTCGAACCCGGGTGCTTCGGTGAAGGCGGGCATGTCCAGCCCGTCAAAGGCGCAATCGTTTGCGTTCGCGGCACCGGCGCATACTGCCGCCAGCAAAAGGCCGGCCGCAGACCAGGATTTCGCTATCATCGGATACAACTCCCCACGGTTGTTCTGGCACGACTATGGGCTACAAAGTTGGGGCTGTCACTTTAAAAGGCGTTCCAGGAGCGGCTGGAACCTGGGCAGGTCCAGGTGCCAGCCCTGGTCGGATTTGCCGCACGGGAAGTAGGCCAGCCTGCGACCGATGGCCTCCTGGATCGACGGGTGCAGCAGATTGTGCCGCCGTTCGGTTTCAATGAGCAAGATATCAGCCGGCGCGAAGATGATATTGTGCAGAACGGACGAATCCTGCGCCACCACCAGGCGGGCCCCCGAAAGCTCTGCCGCAAGGTCCGCAAGGGACATCTGGAGGGGGTCGACCACCTTGCCTTTTTTTTCCTTCACCAGCGCCAGAAGCTGGTCAAGGTTGGCAATTTCGCGTCCCGCGCCCGATGTCTGGCGCGTGTGGGCCAGGAAAACGAGCGGTGTTTCAGCCCGCTTTTTGCGCCCTGTGGTCTTGCCCCACTGGCGGTTGATGGCCGCCAGACGCCGGAACACCACGCGCGCCAGGCGGATCGGCAGGGTGCCGCCCGGCTGGTGCGACAGGGTGGTCGGCACCAGCAGTTTGGGCACCTCGTATATCGTGCCGGCGTCCAGTTCGACAATGCGGTCGGGCCGGATGCCATAAGCCACCAGGAACGGCCGCATCCAGGACGCCACACGCGGCAGCAGGAAATGCTCGATCAGGTTCATGTCCACAAGTGCGTTCAGGATTTCCATGCGCCCGGCCACATCCACGATCCAGTGGCCGTATGTCAGCGCCCCGGGGAAGGACAGCATGGCGGCGGTGCCTTCCAGCGCCACGGTCTTGCGGTCGCGCACCGGCAGGCTGAAACTGGCCTGGTCCTTGGTGGTGGTGGCACTTGAGCCGGCCAGCACGCCAAAATGCCGGAAATTCCAGCCGAAACCATGCATGCCGGTGACCGCAAGCCCGCTGGGTGCCACCGCAAGGCCCCATTCTTCTGTGACCCGCATATTGGCGCAGGACAGCACACCCAGCCGGTTGGTACCGCGCGACTGGTATTTGAAATACCGTTTCAGCCAGTTGGTGGTGACGTCGTGCCCGCCGACGGCCAGTTTCGGGTTGAAACGGTCCTCGGGTGTGGTCTCCACCTCATAGAAGGCGCTGTAGGGCGTGAACTGCATGCCCTCGCGGTCCAGGACCGCTGCGAAGTCGGCCAGGTCCGGTGCATAATCAACGCTGAAGGAAAGTTCGGTCATTCCACCTGGGCCTGGATGTGCGGGCGACATTGCCTGCCCCCTATCTATCGGGTTTCGCCTGCAGGCGGCAAGGGCACACATGACCGCACACCCAAAAAAGCTGGCACAGACAAAAATTACGAAAAACGTAAAAAATAACTTGCACCCGAACCGCCTTTGGTGCACCATAAGGACAGATGAAATGACCTCTTGCGCCCACGGCACGGCGCGACCTCAAATCCCGCAAAAATCCGGTGCAGCGACGACCAGCGAGCCCCTTGCTCCCGGGCTTCGACAGGCTCCGCCCGAACGGCGGAGCGGGCTCGCGGTAATCCATGTGCATACCAACCCCGTTCGCCCTGAGCTTGTCGAAGGGCGGGATGCAGGGCGGTGTGTTGGGCGGGTAAAATGCGAGCCCGTTGGTCCTGGGCTTCGACAGGCTCAGCCCGAACGGTGGCGAGGTGGTGGAGCGAAGCGGCAGCGCTGGAACCAAGTTGAAAAATTAACCTCGTTCGCCCTGAGCTTGTCGAAGGGCTGGATGCAGGGCGGTGTTCGTGCGGGTAAAATGCGAGCCCTTTGATCCTGGGCTTCGACAGGCTCAGCCCGAACGGCGGTGGGGTGGTGGGGCGGAGTGGTGTGGCTGAAAGCAAATTGAAAAATTAACCCCGCTCGCCCTGAGCCCGTCGAAGGGCAGGATGCAGGGGCACAAACCTGTCATGGTTATTCAGAATCTGGGGTATGGGGCGTCGATGTCCGCGCCAGCATCTTGAGTTGGTCCCAGTCGCCGGCAATCAGGGCCGTCTTTTTAGCGCGGGACCAGCCCTTGATCTGGCGTTCGCTGGCCAGGGCCTCAGCGCGCGATGCACAGGCCTGGCTGAATACAAGTGCAATGGGCCGCCGGGTCGTGGTGTAGCAAACAGGCGTGCCGGTCTGGTGCTCTGCCATGCGGCGCTCAAGGTCTTCGGTATGGCCGGTGTAATAGCTGCCGTTGGCACATTTCAGGATGTAAACCCAGAAAGCCATCGATTGATCCAATATGGATGCCGCAATAGTGCGAATGCCCTGCAATCCTATGGCACTCCGGCAGCATCGTAAACACGGCAATGTGCTGCCCTTTGATCCCGGGCTTCGACAAGCTCAGCCCGAACGGCGGCGCGAGGTCGCGGTAATCCATGTGCATACCAACCCCGCTCGCCCTGAGCCTGTCGAAGGGCAGGATGCAGGGCGGCATGGTTGCAGGTCAGGTGTGAGCCCTTTGGTCTTGGGCTTCGACAAGCTCAGCCCGAACGGCGGAGCGAGGTCGCGGTAACCCATGTTCATACCAACCACCGCTCGCCCTGAGCCCGTCGAAGGGCAGGATGCAGGGGGCGATTTTAGATGAAAACAAAAGGAAAACCCATGCCACGGCGATTTCACCCGAGCGCGGTGCAGCGCGCGTTTCTGGAGGCGTTGGCGGCTGGCTATTCGGTGGGCGGTGCCGCCGAAGCCGCGGGCATCGACCGGGCCACACCCTACCGCTGGCGCCACCAGAGCATCGTGTTCGCGCGCGAATGGGATGCCGCCTGGGCCATGGGCGCCGACGCGCTGGAGGACGAAGCCCTGCGCCGCGCGGTCAAGGGCACCGAAAAACCGGTGTTCCGGGGCGGCGAGGTGGTGGGCCATGTGCGCGAATTTTCCGACACGATGCTGATGCAGCTTCTGAAGGCGCGGAAGCCTGAAAAATATGGCGGCGGCAAGGATGCGCCAGCCGCCATTTGCGAAACCGAGCTTGAAGAGGCAAAGCATGACCTTCTGCGCAAATTCCGTGCGGTCGCTGACGAAGGAACAGCGCCAGCGCTTCCTGTCGTCGCTGACACCGACTGAAGCGGCGGCCCTGAAGTTCGACTGGCCCTTCTGGGCGCGGCCGAACCAGGTGGCACCCAAAGGCGGCTGGCGGCACTGGCTGATATTGGCCGGGCGCGGGTTCGGCAAAACCCGCACGGGCGCCGAATGGGTGCGAGCGCTGGTCGAGGGCGGCAAGGCCCGGCATATCGCGCTTGTTGCCCCCACCATGAACGACGCCCGGGCGGTGATGGTGGAAGGCGAAAGCGGCCTTCTGGCCATATGCCCGCCGTGGGCACGCCCGCGCTTCGAACCGTCCAAACGCCTGCTGACCTGGCCGAACGGCGCCGTGGCCACGCTCTATAGCGCCGAAGAACCCGAACGCCTGCGCGGGCCGCAGCATGATGCCGCCTGGGCCGACGAACTGTGCGCCTGGCGCATGGGCGAAGCCGCGTGGGACATGCTGATGTTCGGCCTGCGCCTTGGGGAAAGCCCGCGCACCGTGGTCACCACCACACCAAAGCCGGTGCCGGTGCTGAAGCGGTTGATTGCCGATGCGCATGTGCATGTCACGCGCGGCAGCACGTTTGATAACCTCGACAACCTGGCGCCGGCCTTCGCGCGCGACATTGTGCGCCGCTATGAAGGCACGCGCCTTGGCCGGCAGGAACTGCTGGCCGAAATTCTGGAAGATGTGCCCGGGGCCCTGTGGTCCCGCGCCGGCCTTGAAGCCTGCCGCGCGGACGCGGCCCCCGCGCTCTGCCGCCTTGTGGTGGCGGTGGACCCGCCCGCCAGTTCCGGTGAAAAGGCCGACGAATGTGGCCTTGTGGCCGCGGGCCTAGGCGCCGACGGCCATGCCTATGTGCTGGCCGACGACACCAGCCGCGGCCTGTCGCCGCACGGGTGGGCCGCCCGGGCCGTGGCCCTGTATCACCGGCTGAAGGCCGATCGTATCGTTGCCGAAACGAACCAGGGCGGCGCCATGGTTGCGGCCCTGATCGCGCAGGTCGACCCGGGCGTGCCCGTGCGCGCCGTGCATGCCACACGGGGCAAGGTCGTGCGTGCCGAACCGGTGGCCGCGCTTTATGAACAGGGCCGGGTGCACCATGCGGGCGCCTTCCCGGCGCTTGAGGACCAGATGTGCGCCTTCACGCCGGAAGGTCTGTCAGGCGCCAGCCCCGACCGGGTGGACGCCCTTGTCTGGGCCATCACCGAACTGATGCTGAAACCGAAATTCACCCCGAATATCAGGGAGCTTTGACCCATGCGCATGATCGACCGGCTGTTTGGCCGTACCGACACCAAGGCCGCCGAACCGGCAAGCGGGGCACGCCCCTTGTTCACCCGGGTCGGGCCGGGGCAGGCCATTGGCACCCCGCGCCGATACGACCGGCTGGCCGACGAAGGTTACCGCCAGAATGTGGTGGCCTTCCGGGCCGTCAACCTGGTGGCCCGCGCGGTGGCCAGTGTGCCGGTCCTGTGTTTCCGGGGCGACGAGGAACTGGTGGACCATCCGCTCCTGGCTCTTATCCGCCGCCCGAACCCGCGCCTCAGGGGTGAAAATTTCCTCTATAATCTGGCGGGCTATTATCTGATTGCGGGCAATGCCTATGCGCTGGCAGTGGGGCCGGACGGCAGGCCGCCCAGGGAACTGTGGCTCCTGAGGCCCGACACCATGGCGGTGCTTGAAGGCCGGGACGGCCTGCCCGCAGGGTTTGAACAGCGGGTGGGCGGCATCTGCCAGCGTTTTGGTGCCGCCGATGTGCTGCATCTCAAAAGTTTCAACCCGCTGTCAGACTGGTATGGCCTGGCGCCCCTTGAAGCCGCGGCCATGGCGGTGGATGCGCATAACGATGGCAGCCGCTGGAACCTGGCGCTGATCCAGAATGGCGGCACGCCGTCAGGGGTGCTGTATCAGGACGGGGCGGACAGCGGCCTGACCGACGAACAGTTCCGCCACCTGAAGGCGCAGGTCGAAGACCGGCACACGGGTCCCGTGAATGCAGGCCGGCCCCTCCTTTTGGAAGGCGGGCTGAAGTGGGAAGGCATGGGCCTGTCGCCCAAGGATATGGACTGGGCTTCGGCCAAGAATATGTCGGCCCGCGAAATCGCGCAGGCCTTTGGTGTGCCGCCCCAGATGCTGGGTGTGCCCGACGCCCAGACCTATGCCAACTATGCCGAAGCGCGGCAAAGCCTGTGGGAAGACACGGTCATCCCCCTGGTGCTCGATATCCTCAATGAACTCAGCCACTGGCTTGGCCCCCGCTTCGGCGGCGGCCTGAAGCTGGTGCCCGATCTCGACGACATACCGGCGCTCGAGGCCAAGCGTGCCGAAAAATTCAACCGCATCAACAGCGCCGACTTCCTCAGCCGCGATGAAAAGCGCGATGCGCTGGGCTGGAGCAAGGGCGGTCGCGAAGGCACAGACTGACACCGTCCCGGCACGTTTGGCCCTGCGAGAGGCAGGGCGCCCCACGGCTTGGGCTTCGACAAGCTCAGCCCGAACGGGACAGAACAGCGGGCGCGGGCGGGTGTTTTCGCCTCGTTCGCGCCATCAACACTGTTCGCCCTGAGCCTGCCAGCGGGCAGGATATCGCACAATATTCACAGAAAGGTCGCCAGAGCATGCCCCCCACAACTACCCTGGACCGCCAGATCCTCGAACTGCCGCTCGAAGTAAAAACCGGGGCCGCGCCCGGAAGCTTTTCAGGTTATGGCGCCATTTTCGGCAACCTGGACCGGGACGGCGACATTGTCGCGCGCGGCGCCTTCACCGAAAGCCTGAAGGCCCGCATGCCTGTTCTGTTGTGGCAACATGACGCCAAGGAACCCATCGGCCGGTTCGACCTGGTGCGCGAGGACGAGCACGGCCTGTATGTGGAAGGCCGCCTGTCGATGACCGGCCGGGGGCTCGAAGCCTATGCGCTTCTGAAAATGGGCGCGCTTGACGGCCTGTCCATCGGCTTTGTGGCACGCGACGCCGCGCGCGACGCCGCCAGTGGCGTGCGCACCATCACCCGCGCCGACCTGATGGAAATCTCCCTCGTCACCTTCCCGGCGAACGACCTGGCCCGTGTCTCTGCCGTAAAAAGCGCCGGCATGACGGCGGGCCGCGCGCCGGGCGGCGATGATATCGCTTCCCTGGTGCAGCACCTGCAGACGCGCCGGGCAAGGCTGACCGGCTTTGAACGCAAGAACAGCAAGGTAATGGATGCCTACGAAGGGCGGAAAACCCGCTACAGCATGTTTTACAGCATCAGCAAGGCGTGGATCACCGTCTCGATCCGGCCGCGCGATCCCGATGTCGATTTCAATGCCCGGATTGAATATCATTTCTGGGGCGAAAACGGCCCGATTGCCCGCTCCGCCCTGCTGTACGGCGATGCGGGCCGCAAGGGGCACCTCAGTGAACGCCTGCAGGTTCGGGACGAGGACGCCGGCGTGGCCGAAATGATGCTTGGTGGGCGGCACGGGTCGATCACCAAAAGCCTGCAGGTCGAGATCGAGGCATTGCGCGGCAGCACCTCCTACGATTTTTCGGTCACCTGAGTGTTCGTCCGCCCGTCAGCTACCGCCAAAAATATTGGTCAGGATCAGGGTTACAACCACGCCGAAAACGAAACCCCTGAAATAGGGTGACGTATAGAATTTGTCCGGATCGCCAAATTTGTCAGGCATCAGATTGTCTCCCGTTGTCTGGAACCCTGTTTGCTTGGGCGGTCATGCGTGCATCAGCCCCTGAATTCGTATTCACACTTGAACAAAACAGGAACGTAACCGGAAATTCGGCAATTGACAACCGGTCATTGTCTCGCACAACCGGCAAGGCGCGCGCGGCCCTGTGGCGCCAGGCATCGGTGGCTTCGGCAAGACCAGTCGTGAGCCGGCCGCCCCTGCCGCGCCTGACGGCTACATGAGTTTGATTTGCCCCGCGTGCCGGACGCCGGCGACGCAGGCTTTTTCTTTGGCATGACCTTTGTCCCGAAGCGGCGGGCGGGCGGCCAGTCAACAGGTGTTCCCGCGTGGGAATGCCAACCCCACCTGATGAAAGGACCAAAACGTCATGGACATGACCGACCTCAAGACCGCCATTGATGACTATTCGCGTTCGGCGGAAACCGGCATCCTCAGCCTCCAGGGGCGGCTCGACACGCTCGAGACCAACCTTGCCCGGCCTGGTGCATCACCCGACTGTGTGGCCAGCGATGCCGCCGAACACAAGGCCGCCTTCCTGCAGGGCTTCATGATGAAGGGCGATACCGATGCGCTGAAGGCCCTCGAACTGAAAGCCATTTCCACCACCACGGGTGGCAATGGCGGCTATGCCGTGCCCACCATCATCGACAATGAGATCGAAAAGCAGTTGAAGGCGCTGTCGCCGCTGCGTGGGCTTGTCAAGGTCAAGACGATCGATACATCCGACTACAAGCGCCTCGTAAGTGCCGGTGGTGCCACGTCGGGCTGGGTCGGCGAAACCGACGGCAGGGCGGCGACCGCGACCCCCAGCCTCAAGGAAGTCGCTATCGTGCCGGGCGAACTGTATGCCAATGCAGCAGCGACCCAGCGTGCGCTCGACGACATGAAATTTGATGCCGAAGCCTGGCTCAGTGAAGAAGTGGCCGAAGAATTCGCGGCGCAGGAAGGGGCCGCCATCGTATCCGGCGACGGTACCAACAAGCCCAAGGGTTTCCTGACCTATACAACCAGCGCCGCAGCGGACGGCAGCCGCACCTTCGGCCAGATCCAGCATGTGGTCACCGGCGTGGACGGGGCTTTCCCTGCCACCGACCCGGCGGATATCCTGATCGACCTGGTGCATGCGCTGGGGGCGCGCTACAGGCAGGGTGCATCGTTTGTCATGAACAGCAAAACGCTCGCGGTGGTACGCAAGTTCAAGGATGCGGACGGCAATTTCATCTGGCGCGCCGGCCTTGCGGAAGGCCAGCCGGACCGGCTGCTGGGTTATCCGGTGGTCGAGGCCGAGGATATGCCGGATGTGGCCACCGATGCGCTCGCCATTGCCTTCGGCAACTTCAGCCGTGCCTATACGCTGGTTGAACGCACGGGCACCCGCGTGCTCAGGGACCCCTATACCAACAAGCCCTATGTGCATTTCTATGCCACCCGGCGTGTGGGCGGTGCGCTGGTGAACGATGAAGCCCTCAAGCTCCTGAAATTTGCAGCGGCCTGAGGCCGGGTGTGACACCACGGAAGACACCGTCAGGGCGGGATGCCATATCCCGCCCTGTCCCTTTCCAGATATGACAAGGACACGACCAGCATGCTTGCAAACAGGGTGCGCGAATATACAACCACGGTCGGAACGGGCGATATCACGCTCGCGGGTGCCATGGCCGGCTTTGTCGGCTTTGCCGATGCCTTCGCGGACGGTGACACGGTGTCCTATGTGGTTGAGGACGGCGACAATTACGAAATCGGCACCGGCACTTTTACGGCGGGGCGGCTTCTGCGCACTTTGGTGCAGGAAACCCTGCTGGATGGCCAGTATCTGAAGGCAGGCGCTGTCGCTATCTCGCTGTCCGGCAATGCCCGGGTGTTTGTGGCCGTAACGGCCGGGTTTCTGGAAAGTGCTAGCTGGCAGACCGATACGCTGCTCGAAAGGACACCGGGCGCCGGTGTTACGGCTGACGGTGTAAAACTGAAAGACCGAACTGTCAGCGCCGTGGAATATCGGCTTGAGGATGGGTTGGGCGCGCCACAGGCGCGGCTAGTCGCTGACGGCACGGTCCAGTTCCAGGGGGCAGATGGGACCGCACTCCTGAGCCTCGATCCGGCTGATGGGGCTGGTACAGTATCGCTGGCGGGGCCTCTGCAATTGACAGCCGGTTCGATCTCCACACCGGCCGTGGCTATTGGTACAGGCAGCGCGACAGGCATCTATTCGCCCGGGACCGACGAGATCGGCTTTACATGCGATGGCGTCGAAAGCTGGCGCCTGAACGCAACAGGCTTGCGCTACCAGGGCAGCGCGGGTGGCCCGCAGCTTGTTGCCGGGCCGGCCGGCGTGAACCTGCCAACCTTGCTGCCGAACAGCGCCGACACTGACAGCGGTCTGGCCGGAAATGGCAATGGCGAACTGTATCTTGTTACCAATGGCACACCGGCCCTGACCGCCGGCGCGACAGGCGACGTCAGCATCGCGCGGGACCTTGTATTGCCTGCCGCGGGCCAAATCAGGAATGCTAGTCCGACAATCGGGCAATTAAATGTGTCCGGCAGTTCATCGCCAAGCTCTGGTGGCAACGTCGTCCTTTTCGGCCCTAGTCATCTATATTTGCCGAGTCATATCAAATTTAGAATTGGCATCAATGATGCCATCAATATCGACAGCGGGCTGACGACCAGTCTCTCCGGCAACCTGAAGCTGGCGCCTGCCGGGTCCTTGCTTACACCGGACGGCATCCTGCGGATGGCGCCGGCGGGGGCGGACAGCGGGATACTGCTGCAACTTACGCCTGCAGGGTCCGCGATCGATACCGGCATTCGCCTGCTCGGCCAGGAAAGCAATAGTAGCGGCACCTGTCTGGATATCAGCCAGTCCGGGACGGAAAGCCGCATTGCCAGTCAAGCTCTCGGGGGCGGTGGCGCCGGGCCTATCGTGTTCGCCCATGATACAACTGACAGCATGCGCCTCGATACGGACCATATCGATGTTCTGGCGCCACTTGCCTTGGCGGCGCAGGCTACGCCGCCTGTTGCAATTGCCGGCAAGGTGGTCCTGTTTCTGGATGCCGCAGATGGTGCGCTCAAGGCTCGATTCGGCAATGGTGTTATCAAAACGCTTGCTGACGACGTCTGATCGTTCCCTCGCCTTTGACCTTTGGAGACCCTGCGATGATTTTGGCCGAATCTCCGGTTTGCGCCGCGACGCGCCGACCTTTCACTCAAATTGGGCGTGCCGGGAAGGTGGCTGCCTATGCGCCCGTCTGTGCCGTGGCAGCCGCGGACACGAGCAGTCTTGACCGACGCCGGCAGGCTGGCGCTCGGCAGCGTTCCTCGATCCTGATACCCGCTCCGACGATGGCTGCAGGCATTGCTCATGAGCAAAGGGTTGTGACATGACCCCGGGCAGTTTTCTACTTTATGACAGTGTTATCGCCAGCCTTGGCGAGGGTAGCCTGCCCCCGCTGGACGGAGCGGCCCTGACAGCCATGTTGCTGCGGCCGGACCATGTGCCGGATCTCGCCGCGCACTGCCAGCTTGCGGATGTGCAAGCCTTTGAAATGGAAGGCGGAAATTACCGCCGCCTGGCATTGACCGGTGCCCGGCTGGAGCGGGTCACGGGCGGTGTCGCGTTCAGGAGTGACCCCCTGATATGGGGCGATCCGGTCGATATCGGGCCAGCGGGATACATGGTTCTGGCCTTTGGCAGCCCCGCCAAACTTGTTGCATCAGCAACACTTCTCGGCATCCAGCAACTGGCGGACGGGGCGGTCGAGGCGGTACGAAGCCGCTTTAGCATAGCACCTGCCGATGCCGGCTGGTTCCATCTTGGGCGCGCCTGACGGCCCCCAACCCCGAAAGGATAATCCATGCCTGTTTTTGCCAAGGACCCGGCGTCCCGGGTTGACTATAGCTTTGACTGGTCGGCCTGGCTGAGCGCCGGGGAAAGCATCGAAAGTGCGCTCTGGACCATCGAGCCAGAAGCGGCGCTCAATCTGGAAGACACTCTGTCCGCCGGCGCGGTGGAGGGTGTGTTTGTTTCGGGCGGCACGGCGGGCGAGCGCTGCCGGCTGAGCTGCCGCATCAGCACGGACGCCGGTCGCACCGCCGAACGCAGCCTTGCCATCCGCGTGATGGAGGTCTGAGATGCGCACGGACATTATTTCCGGCCCGTTGGCCGAACCCCTGCTGCTGCAGGAAGTGAAGGACCACCTGCGTGTCACCGATGAGTCGGAGGATGCCACCCTGGGTGCCCTGGTCACCACAGTGCGCGAGATGGTCGAACAGCATACCGGCCTGATGCTCCTGGACCGCGACATGGACCTGTGGCTGGACCAGTGGCCCGGCATGCCGGCGGATGGCACACCCTGGTGGAACGGCGTGCGCGACGGTGCGATGGCCGACCTGGCACGGGCACAGCAGTTCCTGTGCCTGCCGGTGCGGCCGGTCCGGCAGATTGCCGGTATATACAGCGTTGCAGCGGACGGTGCCGAGACCGAATGGCCCGCCGAAAACTGGTACCTGAAACCAGGGCACGCGCCGGGGCTTTACCGCAAACAGGGCTTCGGCTGGCCGGCGCCGGGCCGGGCGGCAGACGGTATCCGTATCCGGCTGACCGCCGGGTTCGGCCCGAGCTGGAACCATGTGCCGGCCGCAGTCCGGCAGGCCATGCTGATGCTGGTTGCCCGGCTTTATTGCCATCGGGGCGACGAAGATATGGCGGTTGCCCTGGGCGCCAGCGGTGCCGCCGGCATTTTGAAACCCTACCGGGAGCTGAAGCTGTGACCGCGCTTGGCAAAATGCGGGAAAGCCTGGTGCTGATGGGTGAGGAACGGGTGCCGCTGTCCGGTGGCCGGCAGGTGCGCCTGACCCCGATCATCGCCATGGTCTATGCCGCGGTCGAGACAGAGGCGGCACCGATTGCGGTCGCGGACGGCAGGCCTGTGGCCGCGCGCCACATCCGGGCCACGGTCCATAACATGCCGGGCTATGCGGCCACACGGTACCTGGAATGGCGGGCGCGGCGCTACCGGGTTACGGCCAGCCGCGAAACCGGCAGCAACCGCCAGTTCCTGGAACTGGCCGCCACCGAAGCGCCTGATTGAGAAGGAGGCCAGGATGAGCATGGAAAGTGCCGCCGCGCTGCAGGAGGCCCTGTTTGCGGTGCTTGCGGCCGACCCCGAACTGATGGCGCGGCTGACCGGCCTTTATGACGCGGTGCCGGAATGCGCGCGTTACCCGTTCCTGACAATGGGACCGACGGAAGCCCGTGACCTGGGCACCAAGGACCGTTCAGGGGCAGCGATCATGTTCGAGCTCCAGCTTTGGTCGGCAGACCCCGGCCAGATGGACATGAAGGAATTGATGGCGATCACCGACCGGGTGCTACAACAGGTCGCCCTGAATGTGGCGGGTTTTGTGCTGATCTCGCTGGTACTTGAAAGCGCGGAGATCAGCCAGCAGGCCAGCGATGCCGGCAGCCGGACCCTTGGCCACCTGCGATACCGGGCAAGCCTGTTTGCAGGTGCCTAACCGGCGTCGGCCTCAGGCTTGCACTGGATGCGCATCTGGTCGAGAACACGCTGTGCCCCAATCCATTCAAGGCGGGCATTGCGGTGCAGGGCCATATCTTCCTTTTCCCACTGGAGCTTTTTCGCAGCGGCCTCGGGGCCCGGCAGGTCCATGGCTAGGCGGGTTTCGGCAAACAGGTCGACCTTTTTCTTGATCGCGTCGATATTCGCCTGCTGCATCGCGAGGGCGTCCTCGCAGCGGGCGACATCGGGCATGGACGTGGCTACATTGACCAGTCGGGTACTTTGCCAACCTTTGCCATCTGCAGTGATGCCGTCGACGATGACTTCACCGTCCACCGACACACTGGACCCGCTTTCAATTTGCGTTCGCTGTTCCGCAAGCGAGGTCAGCCATTCGGTCAGACCCCGCTCTGCATAAGCTGAGTGAACCCGGTCATAAACCTCAAGCCCCAGTTGGCCAACCAGGCCAAGGGCGATCAGGGGCAGGCAGGTATTGGCAATGCGGCTGTTCATGGTTCCTCCGGGTGTCTGCGGGGCCTATTGGGCGGTGCCGGCCTCGCCACAGGTGGCTTCAAGCTGTTTGATAACGGCGGCAATGTTCCTGAGGTCCGGGTGTTCCGGCCGGTAACCGAGGCTCAGGAGCTTGTCCTGCTTGGATTTCAGGTCGCCAAGCCGGGTTTCGCAATCCTTGGCGTTCGCGGTGGCGGCTTCTGCCTCCAGGGCGGCAGCGCGCATCTTCAGGATGGTGCCATTCATGTCCTTCAGAAGCGACTGCATGTCGGCCAGCTTGCTATTCAGCGACATCATCTCGGCCCGCATGGCGGATACTTCTTCCCGAAGGGCGGACAGTTCGTCGGTTTTGTCCTGCGCCGCGACGGGCAGGGAAAGGCTGGCAAGGACAAGGCTGGCAACAAGATAGGATTTCATGACGGCTTCCATGCTGGTGTTTCTGGCAAGTGGCCATCCGCAGCATATGCGGTGGCCGGTTGCCAGTAGAATGTTTCAGCTTTGAAAAAGGATCAAGATGCCGTGCAGCTTTCCAGCTTCTGCAACTCAGTCGTCGCCTCGATGGTTTCCAGCATCAACTGTTCATACAGCCGGTTCACGGTCTCGCCCTTGGCGGGGTCATTTTCGTCTGCCGGAATGGTGGCGGGAACCACTTTCAGTTGTTCCTTGAGTTCGGACAGCCGTTCGGTCAGCTCGGTCGCGCGGGCTGCGCAGTCGATGCTGCCGGTCACGGGCGCGCCCAGAACCGCTCTGGCCGCGTCCGTATCGGATGTCCGGCTTTCGTAAAGGTAAAGTCCGCCGCCGGCTAAAACGGCACCGGTCAGGATGCCGCCCACAAATGCTTTTGCCGTGTTGTTCATGCTTAGCCTCCAAGTGTCCCCCAACGTGTCCCTGGGCCGGATGCTAAGGCCATGGCGCGCGCGAGTGCAATAATAAAGTGTATCATGCCGGGTTCAGATTGTGCCCGGCATGCCTTTTGTTCACCCCCTGAAGGAGACCAGACCCATGACCGCGCAAAAAGGCCGCGACCTGATTTTGCAGATCCACGATGGCAGCGACTATGAAACCATCGGCGGCTTCCGCACCAACAGCTTCACCATCAACAATGAAACGGCGGATGTTTCGACCAAGGACAGCGGCGCTTTCCGCCAACTGATGGCCGACACGGGCCTGAGGCAACTGTCCACATCCGGCAATGGCGTGTTCCTGGGCGACGCACAGTTCGAGGTGGCGCACGGCCACGCCATGGCGGGCACCCACCCGATGTGCAAGATCATGGCACCCGGTCTTGGGGCCTACACCGGTGCCTTTGCCATCCGGTCGCTGGATATGGCTGGCAACCATAATGGCGAGGTTACCTATAATATTGCCCTCGAATCTGCGGGTGATATCAGCTTCACGCCGGCGGCATAGGGCGCACCATGGCCCGCAAGCTGAGCGGCGAGACCGCCTTGAAAGTAGGGGCACGCACCGTGCGCCTGCGCCTTGACATCGGCACCATGATCGACCTTGAAGACCATCTGGGCATGGGCCTTGTGCCCTTCCTGGCCGAGCGGCTGCCCGAAGGCCGGCTGGCCGACATGGCGCTTCTGTATCTGGCCATGACCGGCGGTGATTTCACCGATCGGGCCGCTGTCAAAAAGGCTGCCGAAACCATCGTCAAGGCCGGCATTGTGCCGGCGGCAGAGGCCATTGCCGGCTGCCTTGAAACCAGCCTGACCCCACCCGAAAGCGCCAGGGCGCTGGCGCCGGGAAAGCAGACGCCGCCCCCGAAGCCATAAGCGACTGGGGCTGGGTGCTGGAAGCCGGCGCCCTCTTGGGCTGGTGTCCGGCCACGCTTTTTGTCGCCAGCCTGCCGGAACTGTTGACCATGCTGGCCACCCGGCTTGGCCCAGCCGCCACGGGGGCGGACGGCATGACCCGGGCCGAACTGGCCACCCTTATCGAAAGGCATGATTTGTGACCGAAGAAAACGAACAGGCCAACAGCGGCAGGCTGCATGAAATTGCCGCCGGGCTGCGCAAGCACAGCGAAGACCTGCTGGAGGTGTTTGACTATCTGCTGCCCAAGGTGAAGCGTGCCGCACATGCGGGCTGGGACAGTATGGATACGTCGGAACAAGGTGTCCTGGGTGGCACCGGCAAATTCTTTGACACGGCGACAAGCTCGCTGTTGCAGCAACTTTTCTCCGGGTACCGCGCCGCAATTCAGCCGCCGGATGTGCCGACCCCGGACCGGACCGAAACCACCCTCGAACCCCCGACGAACCCGGCCCGGCAGGACAGCGCCAACACGCCGGAGGCATCAACGGACCTGACGCTTGCCCAGTTGGCCACAGCCCTGAAGGCACTTCTGGCAGCAGCGCCCGACGATACGAAAGAGGAGGAGGCCAAGTCGGCCGCCGAAAAATTCTGGGACCAGACGGTCGATTCCGTCAAAGGCGCCACCGCGCAGGTGAAGGTGGATTTCGCCAATCTGGGCACCAGCCTGAAAGCCATTTTCAAGGCGGTGGCAGATGGCATCGCCGCGGCGATCCGTTCCAAGCTCGGCGACCTGATCAAGGGTGGTGTCGGCGGCATTTTCGACGGCATCACCAGCATGCTGTTCCCGAAACCGCTGACCAGTGAAAAGCCGATGGGTTCGGCCTCCGGCGGGCGTATCCAGCCGGGCCGGCTGAACCTGGTGGGCGAACGCGGCCCCGAACTGCTGGTGCCGGACGACATGGCGACGGTGGTGAACGCCGCGGCCACCGGCCGGGTCATGACCGGCCTTCTGGCGCCCGCGCAGGCCGCACCCCTGCCGGCCAAGGCACCTGACCGCGCGGAGACCAAGGTCATCATCAACAACCATTCGGGCATGGAAGCGCGCACCACCCGCAGGCGCGGCCCGGACGGCGGCGACATCATCGATGTGCTGATCGGCCGTGTGGCGGAAAACATGGCGCGCGGCGGCGAAATTGCCGACGCCGCGTCCCTGCGGTTTGGCCTGCGCGCACAGGGAGTATAGGGCATGACAATCAAGATCTGGCCGGGTGCAGTGCCCAGCGCGCTCGATTTTGGTGGCCGGGTACGGCCGCAGGCCAACAAGGTCAGCTTCCAGCCCGCCGTGGGCCCCACCATCGAGCGCCGGCGCGCAACAGTGGCGGTGCGCCAGCACGAGGTTTCCATCAGCATGGGCGAAAGTGCGGCTGCGGCGTTCCTGAGCTTCTATGAAGACACATTGCAGCAGGGCACCTTGCCCTTTTCCGGCCTGTCGGACCCGTTTGGTGTGCCGCGTACCTTCCGCATCGCGGGCGAACCCGAGCTTGCCGAACAGACACGCGGCCTGTGGCGTGTGCGCTTGAAGCTGGAGGAAATGCCGTCATGACCCTGGATAACAACGGTCTTCAGGCCGCCTTTGCCGAAAGCACGGACGCGGTGTGGCTGGTGTATCTGTTGATCGACCACCCGGACATCGAGGACGGCCCCTTGCGCATTGTGCGCAACAGCGCCGATGTGGTGCGGGATGGCCAAACCTATCGTGGCCTGATGTTCGATATCAGCCTGCCGGGCCAGCATGAACGCATGGCCGGCATCGCCCGCATCAGCCTGCCGAACGTGGACCGGCTGATCACCGATGCCGTGCGCCCGCTGGCGGCGTCCGATACGTCGGTCGAGGTGGTCATCGATGTGGCGCTGGCGGCGGCCCCGGGCGATATCCAGCACGGCCCCTGGCATCTGGTGCTCAGGAATGTCAGTTGGACCGCAGAGGCCGTGACCGGTGACCTGTATCCGGTGGTCGAGCTTGACCAGGCCTGGCCCGAAGCGAAGATGGACAATGCCCGTTTCCCCGGCCTGTTCCCCGGCTGACGGCTTTTGCCTGACCGACTGGCTGGGCATCCCGTTTGTGCCTGACGGGCGCGACCGGCAAGGCGCTGACTGTTACGGCCTTGTCTGGCTGTTCCATGCCGAGGTGCTGGGTATTCGCCTGCCGCGCCTTCAAGGGTTGGTGCCGGATGTTGAAAACCCGCGCACCGCAGGCGCGGTGATGACCGCCGAGGCAGAGCGCCCGACCTGGCGGCAGGTCGCCGCGCCCCGGTTCGGCGACATTCTCGCCTTCGGTACACCCACGCTTTTTTACCATGTCGGCCTTTATCTCGCGCCCGGGCGCATGCTGCACACCCGCGCGGGCACCGACAGCACGCCGGAAAATTACATGGGACCGCTGTGGCGGCCCCGCCTCCAGGGATTTTTCAGAGCAAGGACCAGAAGCTGATGCACCAACATCACGCGCCCCTGCGCCGCAGCGAAAACCGCGGCGTGACCATGCATGCCGGCACCCGCGGCTTCGACCGGGTGCGCACGCGCCAGTTCCGCGCCGGCACGACCGTGTGGCAGGCCATCGACGGCAACATCCCGGCGGCGCTGCACCAAAGCCTGATGGTCCGCGTCCAGCGGCTGGGCGCAGGCGGCAAGGTTGAAACCCGTGTTGTGGCACACCGCGACTGGCACAGCACGGTCCTTGGGGCCGGCGAATTCCTGATGGTTGAGTTGGTGCCGCAGGGTGGCGGCGGCAAGATCCTGCGTTCGGTGCTGATGCTGGGGGTCATCATGGCGGCGCTTTATCTTGGACCGCTGGTCGCGTCCGAGCTCAGCACCACCGTCGCCAGTATCAGTCCTGAAGGCATCATATCGGTCACCTATTCGGCCAGCAGTTCGCTTGCGCATGTGGTCACCGGCGCGGTGGCGGTGCTGGGGGCAGCGGCCATCAATGCACTGGTGCCCGTGAAGCTGCCGAAGCCGGATACGGATCAGGCCGAAACCCATCTTGGTGCGCTCAGCAACACGCTCTCGCCCGGTGCGGCGGTGCCGGTGCCCATGGGGGATGTGCGCTTCTACCCGCCGATGGCGGCGCTGCCCATCACGCGCGGCAATGGTGAAAACAGGGTACAGACCGCGCTTTTCTGCCTGGGCCACGGCCCCCTGAAGGTGGATATGGCCAGCCTGCGTATTGGCAATACCGCCATTGATGAATTTCGGGACGTGCGGCTGGATATGGTGGAAGGCTGGCCGGACGAAGCCCCGATCGGCATCTATACCGACGATGTGCAGCCCGATGCCACCAGCCAGCCAACCCTGCTGCCGGGCGACTGGCATGTGCTGACCACAGGCCAGAACACCGACCGGGCCGAATTGGAACTGCTGTTCGAATATGGGCTGGTCGCCTATGACAAGAAGAACAAAAAAACCGTGCGCACGGTTTCGTTCGAGGTGGAATACCGCGCCCAGGGCAGCGGCACCTGGCTGAACCCGCCCGGCAATTATGTTTATGGCGGCAACACGGGTGTGAAATTCAGCCAGCGACGCGCGCTTGAGGAAAGCGCGCCGGCGGGTTTTACCCAAGCTGGCAGCAGCAATGTCTATTCGGTCAGCGACAAGGTGGCGAAGCCGCGCAGTTTCCCGATCAGCATGGATTTCCCGGCGCGCGGGCAATATGAAATCCGTGTGCGTCGCACAACGCCGCTGCCGGACGAAAACGCCAATACCCAGACTGTCGACACGGTCAAGGTGTGGGAACTGCGCTCGGTGCGCCACACGGCGCCGGTGCGCATGAAGGGCGTGGCGCTTCTGGCCATCGAACTGCCGCTCAATGACCAGAAACCGGGCGGGGTGTCAAACCTGTCGGTCCGGGTGCAGCGCTATATGCCGATCCATGAAAACGGCGGCTGGGTCTATCCGCACACCACGCGCGCATTGGGCGGCGACATGGCCAAACACCTGTCCTCGAACCCGGCCTATGCTTTTGTTTATGCCGCGCACGGCTATGGCACCTGGCAGGACCCAGACCTGCCCGGCGCGGGCGACGTGAAACGACCCGGCGGCCCGGCCAAGCGGCAGTTGCCGCTGTCTGCGCTGGATACCGACAGTATCCTGGCCTGGCGCGATGTGTGCGACGGGGCCGACAGCCGGGTCGCCAGCGAACCCCGTTTTGCCTATGACCGCATTTTCACCGGCAGCACGCGGCTCAGGGACGTACTGTCGGAAATTGCCCAGTGCGGGCGCGCACGGGTGGCGGCGCCTTCGGGCCTTCTGGGTGTGGCGATGGACCGTGTGCAGGCCGAACCCCTGGGCATTTTCACGCCCCGCAACATCAACCGGCTGTCGGGCAATATTGCGCTGGCGCCGCAGCCGCACGGCGTGTCGGTGCAGATTGCCGACCGCGACAATGATTTCCAGACCAGCGACGTGATCGCCTATGCCGATGGTTACGGCGAAGCCAACGCGACCGACATCACCGCCATTGTCGGCGCGGGGCTGACCGAACGCTGGCGCGCCTGGGAGTTCGGCAGCTATTACCTGCGGGCCGCGCGCGCCCGGGCCGAGGTGATCAGCTTCACCGCCGGGGTGGATGCGCTCCATAACAATATCGGCGACTATGTACTGTTGAAGCATGATGTGCCGCGCACGGCGGCTGGCGAAAGTGCAGACGATTTTCCGGGCGCCCGGGTACTTGAGGTGCTGGAGGACGGGTCGGGCCGTGCCCTTGGTGTGCGGCTGGATGAACCCGCGGTCATGCAGGCCGGCAAAAGCTATTGCCTGTCCGTGCGCCGGGCAAGGTGGGGCGACATGGTGCTGAATGCCGGCATCGTTACCAGCACGGGCGAAAGCGACATTGTCACCTTCACGGCCAGTGTGCCGGACCATGGCCTGCAGGCGGGCGACCTGGCAATCTTCGGCCTGTCGGAACAGGTGGCGCGCGATGTGGTGATCACCGATATCCGCCCGGGTGCCGACCTGACGGCACTTATCACCGTCGCGGACCTCGCGAACCACATCCATGATGTGGCGACAGACTCGTTGCCGGTGTTCCCGGCCTACAGCGCCGATGTGCCGGTGGATGCGGGCGCCGCGCCGGGTGTGGTGACCGGTCTTTCGATCAGCGAAAGCCTGGTGGCGGACGGCGGGGTGGAAAGCCTGCAGGTCAGCCTGTCCTGGCGGCCTGCCGTGGGCGGCGTTGGCGCGCAGACATTCCGTATTTTCGAAAAACGCACGGAAGTGCATGGCGGCATCAGCGAAAGCGCCTACCGGCTGTATGGCACGACGGCGGACCAGGAATTCCTGCTGCCGCAGACATTTTCGGCGGGTGAGGTTGTTGAATTTGCCGTGGTGGCCGTGTCCGCAACCGGGGCCGCCAAACCGCCGTCGGCCAGCAGCCATGTGACGGCGACCCTGAGTGTGGAATCCGACCCCAACCGGGTGCTGAACGACGCGGCGGGCAGCGGCAACCTGTTGTGGATGATGTCCGGCACCAAGGAGGGGCTGAGCTACGCCCTTGGGCCGTCAACCGGCAATGTGACCAAGTCCCTGTTCACCGTGATCGGCACCCAGGTCGCCATGGTGGCTGAGGATTCGGTGGCTTTTTCCGCCGCCGTGTCATTGGCGACAGGTGGCGTGTTCCAGGCCCGGCTGCGGCTGAAGTTCATCAATAATGGCGGCACACAGATCGGCCTTGTGGGCGGGGACTGGGTTTATCCGACAGACGGACGCATTGCCGTGTTCGCCATCTGGCCTGCGGGGGCAACGAAGGTGGTGTTGCAGCTTGAAGCCCGCAACCTGTCCGGCGTGTCCGCGACCGACACGGTTTATGTGAAAGGCCTGTCGCTCACCGAAGGGCAGGCGCTGGTGCGCTGGGTACCACCCAGCATGCCGGAAGCCACCCGCAACATGCACCAGGGCGATTATGACCCCGGCTTTTTGTACCAGTATGGCGATATCGCGGCTTACGGCGGCAGCAGCTATTATTTCTTCGGTACCGAACCGGCCTCCGGTATCCTGCCCACCGATACGGCCTATTGGCGGCTGATGGCGGCGGCGGGTGCGCCCCTGACGGTGGAATATGCCGCCGACAGCGCCGGGCCATGGGTCAGCGCTTTCGACGACGCCAGCCATCTTTACATGCGGCAACTGACCGCCGCCGGCCAGTGGGGTCCGGCCATGCGCATTGTGGGCGAGGCCGGTACGGATGGCGCGCATGTCGATTACCGGTTCCTGCGCGCGGCCACGACGCCCGACCCGGTGGTGCCCGCAAGCTGGTTCGATGCCCCGCCTGCAGGCAGCGATCCGCTGTGGATGATCACCGCCACGTTCGACGGAACCGGCACGCTTGTCGGCACATGGTCCGCCCCCGTGCGCCTGACCGGCGAGCAGGGGCCGCAGGGCGAAACCGGCGCCCCTGGCGAACAGGGCCCGCAGGGCGACGCGGGGGACGATGGCGCGCAAGGGCCGACTGGCCCTACAGGCCCGACAGGGCCACAGGGCGATGACGGGCAGGACGGTATCGATGCCCATTCGGTTGTTGGTGTCGCGGGCCAGCGCTGGGGTTTTCGGGGCGGGGCAGACAATGGCTGGACGGCGCTGAACGCCACCCTGACACCGGGCTATGACAGCCTGGTCATGACCGGGGCCGCATCCGGCACACCACAATTCATTTCCCCGGCCAGCCAGTCGGTTGATGGTTCGCTTTATTATGCCATCCGGGTGCATATGCGGGCGCTGGATGCCGATATCACCACGGCGCCGAAACTCTATTATTCCGTCCAGGGCGGGCACGGCTTTCATGGCAGCTATTATGCCCAGTTGCCCAGCCAGACATTTGTCGCAGGCAAATGGGCGATATTGGTTTTCGACATGCGGGAACTGGCGGCGGGCGGCAACGACTATCTGACCAACATCATCACCCGTTTCCGGTTCGACCCCACCACCCAAACCGGCAAGCGGTTCGAAATTACCGGCGTCGTCGTCGGTTATTTTGGCGCGGCGGACGTCACCGGTGAAAACACGGCGGCCGATGTGGCTGCGGTGGACGGCGTGGCGGCCTCGACCGTGCGCACCCAGGCCGAAACCGGTTTTGCGCTGACCGAAGACAATGGCACGCTGCTGCACCCGTCCAGCCTGACGAGCACGGTGGCGGACGGTGCGGGGCTCCTGAGGCGCACAGGTGGCGGGCTTTATACCGGTGCATTGAATGCCAATTATGTCACCAACACCAGCCAGCTTTCGGATGGTGCCGGCCTTGGCCAGACAGCCAACTGGGCCGGTGTTGCGGGCATTCCGTATGACCAGATCATCCAGTCGAACGACGATGTGGTGCTGGGGTTCAACCCGGCCTTTGCGGCCTGGTCCGGCAGCTTCCCCGACGGCTGGAGCAACTGGTCCGGCAGCACGACGCCGACGAAGGAAACCAGCCTTGTGCGGGTCGGGCAATATGCTGTGCGGTATTCCTGTGCCGGTAGCTCGGTCGGCATGCGCCACAGTGCGGTGCTGGAAACGCCGTTGCCGGCGGGCAGCTATATTGTCGGTACCGTGGACATCTATCTGGTGGCCCGCAGCGCCGGGCTGCCGGGGGTGACTGTGCGGCTGCATCATGCCAGCGGTTATGTGGACACCAAGCTGGTGCCTGAGGCGGTTACCGACACCTGGCAGCGGCTGCTGTTCACAGCGCGCGCGGGCGGCAATGCCATCACGGAAATCGAGATTTTTGTCATGGGCAGTTGGTCGCTTTTGCCTGCCGGCGCCTTCACCGGTACCGTGGTGTTCGACAACCTGCATTTCCGCATTCTGGGGCAAACAAGCTGGGACAGCGATGTCGCCGACCGGCCGGGCGAACTGACCGATGGTCGTGTTGGCGCGGGCCTCGACGGCGGTGGCCGGTTGCAGAACGGGACGCGGCTTCGGGGCACGCAGGCGGCCGGGCTGGGTGCGGGTTTCAATGTGGTGCCCATTTCGGGCTGGACCGACCTGTCGGGTTCGGCGCGCATCGATTTGCGGGCCTCTGTGCTCAGGGTCGGTGGCACCACCATAAGCTATCCGTCAGGTTCGGTATCCGGCCTCGCGTATGCCACCAAATACCATATCTACCGCGACGATACGAACCTGGACGGCGGCGGCAGCTATCAGGCCACCACAGCGCTTGTGACCGCGCTCACGGGCGAGGATCGGCTGTATTTCGGCAGCTATACCACCGGCACCAGCGGCGGCAGCGGCGGCGGCAGCACCAGCCCCGGCGAGGCGTGCGTGGCCGAAAGCATGTGGCTGCGCGCCGACCTGCGCGCCCGCGATGTGGCGGTGGGCGACCTGCTGGACGCCATGTCCGACACCATGGAACCCATCGGGCAAACCCCGGTCACCGCCCTTGGCCGCCACATGGCCAATTGTGTCGAGCTGGTCACCCGGTCGGCCCGCGTGGTGGTCAGCACCGATGCGCCGGTGGTGACCTCTGAACGGGGCACCGTGAAGGCGCCGGAATGTGCGGGGCTTACGGTCGGTGTGCTGCTGGACGGCATCTTCCGTTTCGAACGGGTGCTCGCGGTCCGGCCCGCCCGGCGGCAGGCCGTGGTGCGCATCAGCATCAACGACACCAGCTATGCCGCCGGCACGGAAGCGGGCGCCCGCATCTTCACCCACAATACGGTCTATAAACCCTGAGGACATGCCATGAGCGAGATCATCACCAACGACGTAACCTCTGGCGCCGGCTCCAGCCTGGGCGCCAACCAGCGGCTGTTCACCGCGACCGACGGCACCGACAGCCTGCATGTGAAACTGACCATCGTGGGCGACCGGCAGGGCGCCCTGGTTAAATGGACCGTCCGCCCGGTGATTGTGGATGCGGCCGGCGCCTATGCCGAACTGGCGGGCGAACCGGTGATGCCGCCGGCGGCGGAACACAGTTTCATGCTGGGCCAGTCGGACGGAACGCCGGCCAGCGCGCTGGATGCCATTCTGGCCGACGAGGCAGCGCGCGCCTTCCGCTATTTCAGCCAGCTTGCGGCGCTTTAGGCCGCACACACCTGCAAACAAACGGGGCGCCTTCCGGCGCCTTTTTCTTTTCCCCCCGACTGGAGGTGCGAAATGACACCCGACACGGCGCCCGCAGGCGCCACCTATAAACGCGAATTTTTCACCGCGGCCACCGAACAGACGGAAGGCAGCCGCACCGCCAACGCCGCGCTTCTGAAGGCGACCCTCGCGCTCGACCGTATCGAACGGCACGAGGAAGAATGCGGCCGCCGCTGGGCGCTGGCGATCAAGCTGTTGTTGGCCGCGCTCGCGCAACTGTGCGGGCTTCTGGTATTCCTGGTCGCCGACAAGCTGGGGTGGCTGCCATGATGCGCATCGAACCCTTCATGCAGCTTTCACCCAATTTTGCGTTGCCCGAATTCACCCGCAGCGAAATGGCGCGCCGCAACCAGGTCTATAACCTGCCACGGGACGTGAGCGAAATCGCCAACCTGAAGGCCTTGTGCGACCGGGTGCTGGAACCCGTGCGCGCACTGTTTGGCCGGCCGGTCATCATCACATCCGGCTACCGTTCGGCGGCGCTCAATCGCCTGGTGGGCGGGGCGGCGGACAGCCAGCATCTTTATGGCGAAGCGGCGGATTTCATTGTGGCGGGGCTCAGGACCTTCGATGTCGCCCTCACGCTCGCCAACCATCCGGACCTGCCGTTCGACCAGCTTATCTATGAAACCCGCCTGCGCGCCGATGGCCGTGCCAACCACTGGGTCCATATCTCGCACCGGCGGCTGGGGCCGAACAGGGCCGAGGTGCTTTCCGTCCATTCCGGCCCCGATGGCCGGCGCACACTTCCGGGTGTGCAGGCGCACGAACTGGCGGAGGTATAGGCCATGGGTATCCCGATCCTCGACACGCTTCTGGATGTGGTCAAAGGCCCGCTCGACAAGCTGATCCCCGACAAGAATGCCCGCCAGGCATTCGAGCATGAACTGGAAATGGAAATCCTGAAGGCCGGGCTCGGCCAGATGGAAATCAACAAGGCCGAAGCTGCGCATCCCAGCATCTTTGTCGCCGGCTGGCGCCCGTTTGTCGGCTGGGTGTGCGGCGCCGCACTGGCGTGGCAATTCATCGGCCGCGACCTGTTCCTGTGGCTGCAGGCCGCCTTCCTGCCCGACCTGCCGGCACCACCCGCGCTGGGCGGCAGCGATACGCTCGTGACCGTGCTTCTGTCCATGCTCGGCCTCGGTGGTTTGCGCACGGTTGAAAAACTGAAAGGCGTGAACCGCGATACCTGGAAAAAGCGCTGACGATGGGGCGGAAACAGGAAACGGCGCGGGACGGGTCCTTCCGTTAACCGGATCAGCCAATCACCTGTTAATGATCGGCCCGTCCCGCAGCCGACCTCTCGTGCGGGCCGCATTTATGGTGCGGTTATGCCACTATAGGGCGCATAAGATGAACAAATGATTAGCGCCGCGTGTGCGCGGTTGTTCATTTTTCGGGGGAACGGGCGGTCAGCCCATATTCTGCAGCAGCACCAGTTTTTTCTTCAGGACCGCTTCGGTGGCGGCGTAGGCCGCCTTCAGCTTGGCATACAGCACGGCGGCGCGCTTGGTGTCGCCATTTTCCGCCAGCAGTTCCAGCCGGGCCGCCAGGTCCGATACGGTTTCCGCGCCGAACACTTCGGAGGTGGACTTGAGCTGGTGGGCAAACATATGGATTTTCTGGTCGTCGCCCAACACAACGGCCTTGCCCATTTCCGAAATCAGGATCGGGGCCGCCATCAGGAAATCCTGCAGGATGCCCTTCATGCCGCTTTTGAACAGTGCGCTGTAACTGTTCATGGTTTCCCAGTTCAGGATGTCCAGTTCGTCTTTCTGCGCGCCTTCGCGCTGCCAGACTTCGCGGTCCGAGGTTTTGGCCAGGCTGCCGTCCTGCTTCTTGATATGCTTGTCAAAAAGGGCCTGCAGGCTGATGGAATTGACCGGCTTCTTGATCACGTCGGTAATGCCGACGGCCAGGTAGCTTTCGATTTCGGGCCCCGACATCTTGGTGCTGACGGCGATGATGGGCACATCGCCCCGGTCCCCAGGCAGGCGACGGATCGCGTGGGTGGCGGCCAGGCCGTCCATTTCAGGCATGATGACATCCATAAGAATGACGTCATAGCGGGTGGCGGCGGCCATCTTGACGGCGGCGCGGCCCGTGGTCGCGATCTCGAAACTGAAACCAAGGCGTGCAAGGGTGCCGGCCAGGACCTTGGCCATGACGGCTGTGTCTTCGGCAATCAGGGCATGGCCTTCCTTGCCGCGCACAATTTGGGCGGCGTCCGCTTTGGGCGCACTTTCGGTGGCGGCATCAGCCTTGGCGGCAGTCGCGGTCGTCATGTCTTTTTTGCCACCTCTGGCGTCTTTTCCGGATTGTGTCGCCACGTCTGTCTGGCCTTCAGGCCATCCTCTCATTCAGGCCCAACACCTGCCTTATGCGTTGGAATTCTCACCAAACGGTTAAAGGTAAAATTTTACCATTCTACCATCCGCCATCCCGGCTATAGTGCGCACCCGACGCCGGCCTGTCAGCCCAGATTTTTCATCAGGGTCAGCTTTTTCCTGAGCACGGTCTGGGTACGTTCGTAACAGATGAACATCTCGCCATAGACAGCCTGCGCATCCGCCATCTCGCCCGAGCGCGCCATGATTTCCAGTTTTGCCGCCAGTTCCGACACGGATTCGGCGCCGAAGATCAGGCTGGTGGACTTCAGCTTGTGGGCCAGGAAACGCAGGGTTTCGGTATCCTTTTCAAGGACCGCATCGCCGATGTCGGACACCAGGTCCGGCCCCGCGCGTAAATAGTCGCGCAGCAGCACAGGCAGCTTGCCCTTGAGGATGGCGCCATATTCCTTCAGGGTTTCCCAGTTCAGGACATCCAGTTCGTCTTCGGCCTCAAGGGCGGCCCGAAGGTCGCCGGGGATACTTTCGGTGGAAGCCTGTTTGAGATTGATGCCCAGATGTTCGACCAGAATTTCCCGCAGCGCGAATTGGCCGACGGGTTTCTTGATATGGCCGTTCATGCCCACAGCGTCATATTGGGCGATATCGTCCGGATCATGGTTGCCGGATACGGCAATGATGGGCACTTCGCCCCGTTTTCCCGGCAATTGGCGGATCTTGCGGGCAGCTTCAATGCCGTCCATGTCCGGCATCATGATATCCATCAGGATCAGCGAATAATCGGTGATGGTGGCGCCGTCCACGGCATCCTTGCCGTTTGGCGATATCTCGTATGCCACCCCCATGCGTGACAGCAGTTTGGTCAGAATCTGGCACATGACCGGATTGTCCTCAACCACCAGAACGGGGTGCGGGGCGGCCATCGGCGCGGTTTTGCTGCTGTCTGCTTTCTGCGGGCTGCTGCTCATGACAAAAATCTCTAAATCGGATGAACTGGACGCTATCAAAAAATACTTACCGCATGGTGAACAACCAGTTGCCATGTTGACGCAGGCGGTACCCGACGCCACACTCTAGGGCATGGGCCCTGTGTTGTACATGGCTCGCGTCTGGGTAGAGGAGTGTTTTATGGGACCGGTCCGATTTCGGCCCTTCAGGCTGGCGACGGCCGCATTGGCGTTGCTGCTGGCAGCCTGCGGCAGCGGCAGCACGGCACAGTCCGGGGACCTGGCCACGCCGCCCGCGCACGATCCCACCGGTATGGACTATATCGCCCTGAAGAAGGGCCCGTGTTTTGGTGCCTGCCCGGTGTTTGATATCACGCTCAGGGGTGATGGCCGGGTCGAATTCTATGGCCGGCGTTTCACCAAGGTCAGCGGCCAGAAGCTGGACCAGCAATCGACCGGGAGGTTCCTCGAGGCGCTGGACATCCTTGAGGAACGCGGCTTCGGCGCATTGCAGGGCGATTATACGGGCCAGACCTGCACGGTTATGGCCAGCGACCATCCCACCATTACCATCGAGGTCAATAGCGGCGACTGGAAAAAGACTGTGGTCTGGAACACCGGTTGCCGCGGCAGCGACGATATCGTGACCCTGGAACGCCTGGTGCGCGACCTGGACTGGACCCTGGATGTGGACAGCTATGTCGGCACGGACGCCGAGCACGCACCCACGTCCGGCAAGGGCCGCAAAAGCTTCTGAGCCACGCCTGGTTTTGGCTGGTGCCATGCGACAAGGACTCTTGCCGCTCACGCTGTTCCGTGGCATGACGTCAGGCATAAAAGATCAGCAATAATTCAGGCTTAGGAAACACTTGTCCCTTAAGAAGGTTACATTTGCCGTGCGCGCGGCAGACCCCGCCCTGGACGGGCAGGACATTCTTTCCGCTTCCGAACATGCCCGGCTGGCCAGCATGCATGAAGGTGCGCGCCCGGCGTTCGTGACCGCGCGTTCCATGCTGCGCGCCCGGCTTGGCGACTATATGGGCCTGCTGCCCGGTGCCGTGCCCCTGCTGCAGGAAGGCGCGGGGCGTGTGCATATCGAAGGTTTTTCCGATGACGAACCGCCGTTCTTTTCGGTCTCGCACACCGGTTCCGCCGAAGATGGCATCGCCGCTGTTGTGGTATCCGAAGCCAGCCCCGTGGGCATCGATATCCAGCAGGTCGACCATGCGGTCGACTGGCGCCGGGTGGCTGAACGGCGTTTTCCGCCCGAGGATGTGCTGCTTTTGTCCGCCATGCCCGAGGAAGAGGGCCGGCTTCTGTTCTTCACCCTGTGGGCGATCCGGGAATCCTTCGTCAAGATGGAAGACGGCAAGCTGATGCCCTACCTCAGGCAGATTGAACTGGACCTGGCGGCCAGCCCGCCGCGGCTCATTGCGCCGACACTGGCGGGCCTCGCGGACGCGATGATCTGGTTCCATTATGTGCCTGAACACCAGTTGGTGGCGGCTTTTGTATCGGCCCGTCCGGTCGAGCTGGATTTCGATTGCGAGATCGTCAAGGCCAGCCGGCGCCCGGACCCGCTGTCAAACCGGGCGGAATAGGCCTAAAGTAAAGCCTTCAATTGCAAGCGGTCTTGCGCTTTGGCCCGGTTGGGGGTAGCCATGGCGAACGTCAGTTGAATGCCCAAGGTTGAATACTGTCCCGAGTCCGGTCCCGCGTGGGGGAGAAGTATGGTCCGTTCCGTTACCATTGGTGGCACGATCACCGTCGCAAACGATGCGCCCTTTGTTCTGTTTGGTGGCATGAATGTGCTGGAAAGCCGGGAACTGGCCTTCGAAGTGGCCGGCACCTTTGTCGAGGTAACGTCGAAACTGGGCATCCCCTATGTTTTCAAGGCCTCGTTCGACAAGGCCAACCGGTCGTCGGTGCACAGTTTCCGGGGGCCGGGACTCGAACGCGGGCTGCAGTTGCTGGCCGACCTGAAGGCAGAGTTCGGCGTGCCGGTCATCACCGACGTGCATGAACCCGAACAGGCGGCCCCGGCGGCCGGTGTGGCGGATGTGATCCAGTTGCCGGCTTTCCTCGCGCGCCAGACCGACCTGGTGGCGGCAATGGCCGCAACCGGGCAGGTGATCAACGTGAAAAAGCCGCAGTTCCTGGCGCCAGAAGAAATGCGCCACATCATCAAGAAATTCGCTGAAAGCGGCAACGAGCGCATCATGCTGTGCGAACGTGGTAGCTGTTTTGGCTATAATAACCTGATTGTCGACATGCTGGGCATGGACCTGATGAAAACCATGGCGCCGGTGGTGTTTGATGCCACCCACGCCCTGCAGCGTCCCGGTGGTCGGGCCGACAGTGCCGGCGGCAGGCGTGCGCAGGCGGCGGCTCTGGCGCGGGCCGGCATGGCGCTTGGTATCGCCGGCCTGTTCATCGAGGCGCATCCGAACCCGGACGAAGCCCTGTGCGACGGCCCGTGCGCGCTGCCACTGCAGGCGCTGGAGCCCTATCTCGCCCAGATGAAAGCCGTCGACGATCTGGCCAAAAGCTTCCCGGCCGTGGTGACGGAGTAAGGGCATGCGCCTGAAGCTTCTTGCACTGGATGTGGATGGCGTGCTGACTGACGGCACGCTGTATTACACCGCCGGCGGCGAGGAAATGAAAGCCTTCAACGCCCAGGACGGCCTTGGCCTGAAGCTGCTTGCGCGGCTGGGTATCGAGCTTGCCGTGCTGTCGGGGCGCGGCAGTGCGGTGCTTGAACGCCGGCTGGACGACCTTGGCATCAGCGAACGGCGCCTGCATTGCCATGACAAACTTTCAGCATTTCGGGAAATTTGCGCGAGCCGGGGTGTCAGCCTTTCGGAAGCCGCCTTCATGGGCGACGACCTGATCGACCTTGCCGCCATGCAGGCCTGCGGGTTTGCCATTGCCCCCGCGAACGCGGTGGCTGTGGTGCGTGACGCGGCGGCGCTTGTTACCCGGGCGACAGGCGGGCGCGGCGCGGTGCGCGAGGCTTGCGAGCATATCGCTGCCCGCATGGGCACCAGCCTGGCAGCGCTTTATGCCGACAGACAGGCGGAACTGGTGCAATGAAGATTGTCATCCCCGCGCGTTATGCCTCAAGCCGCCTGCCGGGCAAACCGCTGGCCGATATCGCCGGCCAGCCGATGATCCGCCATGTCTGGGACCGTGCGGTGGCGGCGGTTAACGACCCTGCGGATGTGTTTGTGGCGGCAGACGATGCCCGCATCCTCAAGGTGGTTGAAGCCTTCGGCGGCCAGGCCGTGGCCACCCGCGAAGATCATACCTCCGGCACCGACCGCATCGCCGAAGTGGCCATGCTGCGCGGGTGGGCGGACAACGAGATCGTGGTGAATGTACAGGGCGACGAGCCCCTGATCCCGCCGGCCCTGGTGCGGCTGGTAGGAGATTGCCTTGCGCGGCACCCCGCGGCCGCGATGGCGACCGCCAGCCACCCGATCCGCGATGCCGCTGATATCCTGAACCCGAATGTGGTGAAAGTGGTGACCGACAATACGGGCTTCGCGGCCTACTTCTCGCGCGCGCCCATCCCCCACCACCGGGACGGCGACGGGCCGGACCCGGAACGCTTTCCCTACCAGCGCCATATCGGTATCTATGCCTACAGGGTGGCGACCCTGAAGGCGCTGACCGCCTTGCCGCCCGCGCCGACCGAACAGATGGAAAGCCTTGAACAGTTGCGTGCGCTCTGGAACGGGTTGAAGATCATGGTTGAAGCCGTGGCCGACGCCCCCCCGGCGGGGGTGGATACGGCGGAAGACCTGGCGCTTGTGCGTTCGATCATGGAGCAGGGGCAATGAATGCCTCGGACAAAAAGGGCCGTGCGCTCACGGCATCGAGCGGCATTGCCCGCGACCCGCTGATCGCGGCGCTTTTGGGCCGCCCGGTCAAAAAAGGCTTTGGCGATGCCCGCGACGGCGATGTGGTTGTCGGCTGGGGTAAAAAAAAGAACACCCGCGCGGCCAAGCGCTTCGCCCAGAAAGCCGCTTTGCCCTACTGGCACCTTGAGGATGGCTTTTTTGCCTATCTCAGCCACCCGGCCATCGACGGGCGCCGCATGTCCATGGTGCTGGACCGTACCGGCATCTATTATGACGCCACGGCACCCAGCGACCTTGAAAGCCTTCTGAACCGGGACGACTGGATCACGCCCGAGCTGATCGCGCGCGCCGACGCGGCGATGGACCGCATCCGTCGCTGGCGCCTGTCCAAATATAACCGGGCGCCGCTGTCGTTGCCGCAAAGCCTGCGCACGCGGCTTGAGCGTTTCCACGGGCCGAAGGTGCTGATTGTCGACCAGACCTTTGGCGACCTGTCGCTGAAGATGGGCCTTGCGGGGGACGATTGTTTCCAGGCCATGCTGGCCACCGCCCTGCATGATCATCCGGACGCCCAGATCCTGATCAAGGTTCACCCCGACGTTCTGGTGGGCAAGAAGCGCAGCCATTTCGGCGAACATATCCTGCCTGACAGGGTGATGCTGATTGCCGATTATGTGAACCCGCTTACGCTCATGAACGAAGTGGATCATGTCTATGTGGCCACGAGCCAGATGGGCTTCGAGGCGCTGATTGCCGGCAAGCCGGTCACCTGTTTCGGCATGCCGTTTTATGCCGGCTGGGGCCTGACCAACGACCAGATCAATTGCCCGCGCCGCACGGCCAAACGCAGCTTAGCCGAACTGTTCGCCGCCGCCTGCATCCTTTATTCCCGCTATATCGACCCCTTCACCCACGCGTCCGCAGAGCTGGAGGATGTGCTCGATATCCTCGCCGCCGACAAGCAGTTGCCGCGCCCGGAAGCGGGCCGCGCGCTTGCGGTCGGTTTTTCGCCCTGGCGCCGGCGGTTTGCCCCGCGTTTTTTCGGTCCCGGTGTTGGCAGCGTACAGCATGTCAGGCCCGCCAGTCTGGGCCGCATCCGGTACGGGCAGGACGACATTGTCGTGCTGTGGGGCCGCAAACATGATGCCGAAGCCGCGCAGGTGCCGGCCCATGTACCGGTCTGGCGCATGGAGGACGGTTTCCTGCGCTCGGTGGGCCTTGGCAGCGATTTCCGGCGCCCCAGTTCGCTGGTGCTGGACAGCCGCGGCATCTATTATGACGGTGGTGCCCCCAGCGACCTGGAGCATTTCCTGAACACGCACGACTTTGCCGACCGCGACCTGTTGCGCGGGCAACAGCTTATCGCCCGCATCCTGGCGTCGCGGGTCAGCAAATATAATGTCGGCGACCGCGGCAAGCTGGACTTCCGTGCGCGGGCCGGCAACCGCAAGGTGCTGTTGGTGCCGGGGCAGGTGGAAACCGATGCCTCGATCCAGTATGGCTCGCCGGAGTTGAAGAAAAACGCTGCACTGGTGGAAGCCGTGCGGGCGTCGGTGCCCGATGCCTATATCATCTTCAAGCCGCATCCGGACGTGGCCACCGGCAACCGGGTTGGCAATGTGTCCAAGGAAGTTCTGGATCGTTGCGTAGACGAAATAATCACCAGCGCCGACATTATCGACTGTCTGGAGGCGGTGGATGAAATCCATACCATGACCAGCCTTACGGGCTTTGAGGCGCTGTTGCGCGGTCGCACGGTTGTTACCTATGGCCGGCCTTTCTATGCCGGCTGGGGCCTGACCACCGACCGGCTGGGTCCGCACCCGCGCCGCACCCGCACCCTGCCCATCGAGGCGCTGGTCTACGGCCTTCTGTGCATCTATGCCCGCTATGTGGAATGGCCGGCGCGCACCAGCTACAGCCCCGAAGCGCTGATTACCGATATTGCCGCCGAGGCGCAGGCCGCCGCAGAGGCGGGGGCCTTCGCGCAGGCGGTGAAGCCTTTCCGCAAGGTCAAATATGTACTTGAAGCGCTGTTGCGCTGATGCCCGGGCGCTATTCAACGGCCTGGTGATTATTTAAGGAATTTCAGGATGTTGCAGGAAATTCACAGGATGCTGACCGTGCGTGGTTTTAACACGCTCGTCAATATCTCGCTCAAGGACAAATATGTCTATTTCAAAACCCCCAAGGTGGCGTCTTCCACCCTGGGCAAGACCCTGTCTGCCTATGAAAGCCGCAACCTGCCCGGCGCCAAAACGCCGCCGCACCCGCATATCGAAGAGTCAGTCTTTGTCAAACCCTACCAGTTGCCGGACCCGATGCTGAAAAACATCCTGTGGGGCAAGGGTTTCTTCCGTTTCACCATGGTGCGCAACCCGTATGAGCGCCTGGTGTCGGCCTACAAGGACAAGATCATCAACAGCGCGCCGGAAAAGGTCCAGATCCTGAATGTGCTCGGGCGCATGGGTCTGATCGAACGGGACGAGGGCGACCTGGAACGCGATGTCAGCTTCGAGCAGTTCATCAGCGCGGTCACGCACATGAACCATGCCCAGTTGAACAACCACTGGAAACCGCAGGCATTGCTGACCTGCGCGCGCTGGCTGAAGCATGATTTTGTCGGCCGGCTCGACAATTTTGCGGCGGACATCGAAACCCTGCAGGAGCTGTCGGGCATTCCGGTCAAGGACGAGTTGATTACCCATGTGCCGCACCGGACCGATGCGCAGAGCACCTGGCGCGACCTCTATACAGAAACGCTGGCGGACAGGGTGGCCACCCAGTTCGCGGAAGATTTCAAATGCTTCGGTTATGACATGGCAAGCTGGCGCCCGGCCGGCGGAAAAGGCGCGAAATAGCGGGCTTTTGGGCCCCGCTTTGGGCTCACTTTTGTCAGGCTTATTGGAACATTCGGCCTGAATTTCGCCGCAAATCGTTGATATATGTCTTCATTGGAAAATAATTGAAAAAATTTTCCAAAATAGGCGCCCTGAACCCCGGAAAAAGAAAAAATGGCTTTTGCATGGGCTTCCCCTTGCGCTATAGCCTCGCCATCTTTAAAGCCTATGGCTGAAACTTTACTGTAAATTTGCTGGCAGTTTTCATGACAAAGACCCTGACCCACCTGAAGCGGCTCGAGGCCGAAAGCATCCAGATCATGCGCGAGGTCGCGGCTGAAGCCGAAAACCCCGTAATGCTCTATTCCATCGGCAAGGACAGCGGCGTCATGCTGCACCTGGCGATGAAGGCTTTCTATCCGTCCAAGCCGCCGTTCCCGATCCTGCATGTCGACACCACCTGGAAATTCCGGGAGATGATCGAATTCCGTGACCGGATCGCCAAGGAATATGGCCTGAACCTGATCGTTCATATCAACGAAGAAGGCGTGGAAGCCGGCGTTGGCCCCTTCAGCCATGGTTCGGCCTATCATACCGATGTCATGAAAACCCAGGCGCTGAAACAGGCGCTGAACAAATACGGTTTCGACGCGGCCTTCGGCGGCGCCCGGCGCGACGAGGAAAAGTCGCGCGCGAAGGAACGCATTTTCTCGTTCCGCTCCGCGCAGCACCGCTGGGACCCCAAGAACCAGCGCCCGGAATTGTGGAGCCTCTATAACACCCGCAAGAACAAGGGCGAAAGCATCCGGGTCTTCCCGCTTTCGAACTGGACCGAGCTGGACATCTGGCAATATATCCACCTTGAAAACATCCCGATGGTGCCGCTGTATCTGGCCAAGGAACGCCCGGTCGTCGAACGCGACGGCCAACTGTTCATGGTTGATGACGAGCGCATGCCGCTGAAGGACGGCGAAGTGCCCGAGATGAAGATGGTGCGTTTCCGTACCCTCGGCTGCTATCCGCTGACCGGCGCCGTTGAGAGCAGCGCCGATACCCTGACCGCCGTAATCCAGGAAATGCTGCTGACCCGTACCTCCGAACGCCAGGGCCGCGTGATCGACCATGACGCCTCCGCCTCGATGGAAAAGAAAAAACAAGAGGGGTATTTCTAAATGGCTCACCAGTCCGACCTGATCGCCGAGGACATTGGCGCCTACCTGAAGGCCCAGGAAGAAAAATCCATGCTGCGCTTCATCACCTGCGGCAGCGTGGATGATGGCAAGTCGACCCTCATTGGCCGGCTTCTTTATGACAGCAAGCTCATTTTCGAAGACCAGTTGAACGCCCTTGAGGCCGACAGCAAGAAGATGGGCACACAAGGCCAGGAAATCGATTTTGCGCTTCTCGTGGACGGCCTGGCGGCTGAACGCGAACAGGGCATCACCATCGACGTGGCCTACCGCTTCTTCTCGACAGACAAGCGTAAATTCATCGTGGCCGACACGCCGGGCCACGAACAATATACCCGCAACATGGCAACCGGTGCCTCGACCGCCGATCTCGCGATCCTGCTGATCGACGCGCGCAAGGGTGTGCTGACCCAGACCCGCCGCCACAGCTATATCGCTTCCTTGCTCGGCATCAAGCATATCGTGCTGGCCGTCAACAAGATGGACCTTGTCGACTATAGCCAGAAGGTGCTGACCGATATCGAGATCGAATATCGCGAATTTGCGAAGGGTTTCGGCTTCTCGGAAATCATGTCGATCCCGATGAGCGCCTTGAGGGGCGATAACATCCTGGCGCCCAGCGACAAGATGCCCTGGTACGAAGGCCCGAGCCTGATGCACCATCTGGAAACCGTGAAGGTGGACGATGTGCGCGCCGAAGGCCCGTTCCGCATGCCGGTTCAGTGGGTGAATCGCCCGAACCTGGATTTCCGCGGTTTTTCGGGCACCATCGCGTCCGGTTCCGTGAAGGTGGGCGACCCCATCAAGGCGCTGCCGAACGCGGTTGAAAGCCGGGTCAAAAGCATCGTCACCTATGATGGCGAGCTTGACGAAGCCGTGGCCGGCGAAGCCGTGACCATCACGCTTGAGGACGAGATCGACATCTCGCGCGGCGACGTGATCGCCGGCAAGGACAACCCGCCCGAAGTGGCCGACCAGTTCGAAGCCAAGATCATCTGGATGGCGGCTGACGCCATGCTGCCGGGCCGTCCGTATCTGTTCAAGACCGCGGCCAAAACCCTGCCGGGTGTGGTGACCGACCTGAAATACAAGGTCAATGTCAACACGCTCGAACACACGGCCGCGAAGAAGCTGGACCTGAACGAGATCGGCATCTGCAACATCAGCCTGGACCGGCGCATTGCGTTCGATCCTTACGGCCTGAACCGCGAAACCGGTGCCTTCATCATCATCGACCGCCTGACCAACACCACTGTTGGCGCCGGCATGATCGACTTTGCGCTGCGCCGTGCGTCGAACATCCACTGGCAGGCACTGGATGTGAACAAGGCGGCCCGCGCCGACATGAAACACCAGCGCCCGGCGGTTCTGTGGTTCACCGGCTTCTCGGGTTCCGGCAAGTCGACGATTGCCAACATCATCGAAAAACGCCTGTTTGCCCGCCACCGCCACACCTATGTGCTGGACGGCGACAATGTGCGCCATGGCCTGAACAAGGACTTGGGCTTCACCGACGCCGACCGGGTGGAAAACATCCGCCGTATCGGCGAAGTGTCGAAACTGATGGTCGATGCGGGCCTGATGGTCATGACCAGCTTCATCTCGCCGTTCCGTGCGGAACGCGACATGGTGCGGGGCCTTGTGGACGCCGGCGAGTTTATCGAGGTGTTTGTCGACACGCCGATCGAAGTGTGTGCGACCCGCGACCCCAAAGGCCTGTACAAGAAAGCCAAAGCCGGCGAGATCAAGAACTTCACCGGCTTCGACAGCCCGTATGAAGCACCGCTGAACCCGGAAATCCATGTGGAAACCGCCAAGATGTCAGCCGAAGAATGCGCCGACAAGATCATCGGTTACCTCGAGCAAAACGGCTATCTGAACGCCAATGGTAACGGCCAGAGCTAAGGCCTGACGCCACCAAATAGATACTGAAAAGGCCGGGGCAATTGCTCCGGCCTTTTTGCATTCAGGGTGTCAGTCCCTGAGCCCGGCAGCTTTCAGCAGTTCGGCGGCGAGGTTTTCGATTTTCACATCGCCCGGCGCATGGTGGGTGCCGGTGCTGGTCCAGAGGAGGTAATTCACCTCCTCTTCGATCAGCCCATGGCTGTCGAACAGCGCCCTGAGCGCGGGTTGGTGGTCGCCGTACAGCGCCATGGCGCGCGGGCGCGCGGCGGTCGCGTCGGGGCCCAGGCGGCGGAACAGGGCCAGGGCATGGTCCATATGGTGGCGATAGAGCGCAAAGGCATGGTCGCCGGTGGGTTCTGCCGCTTTCAGCTCTTCTTCATCGAGCCAGCGGCTCAGGCGCCCCATCTCCCACGGCCCATGGCTTTCGATGGTGATGACAAACACGAAGATCGGCTGGTCCGATGTGGCATGATGGTCGGCAATCAGGGTTTCGATATGGTCGCCAAGGGCGGCATCAGAGATATAGGGGCCGAAACGCTGCTCGTCGTCAAAGGCTTCAAGTCCGATGAATTCTTCGAAGCCCAGGCCGGGGATCGCGGTGTTGCGCCGGAAGAATTCCTTTTTGGCCGGGTGCACACACACGGTGCGGTAGCCCAGGGCCTTCAGCCGGGTGACCATGCTTTCAAGGCCGCGTTTTGGCATGCGCAGGTAGGGGTTGATGCGGTCGATCGCCAGCACGCTGTTCGGGATGCCGGTCAGGAAGGCATATTCGCTTTGCATGGTGCTGGCGCCCCACACCGGGACATGCAGTTTGCCATGGGCAACACCGCCGGTGATGATGTCCTCAAGCGCCGGCCAGCCCTGGGCGGCACCGTCCGGCAGCAGGCCATAAAGGCGGGTCACGTCAAAATAGGATTCCGCCTGCAACACCACAAGATCGGGCAGGGGGGATGCGTTCGCCTTCACCTCTGGTGCGTTGGCCAGATGGCTTTTGTCCTTCTTTTCCAGAAGCAGGATGCCGTAGATCAGCATCAGGGGAAACAGGCCGAAACGGGCGACATCGGTACGGATATCGAAGGTGATGCCAAAGCGCGCTGCCGTGTCTTCGTTCACCACCATCAGCACAAGCCGGGCCCCAAGCCACAGGAACAGGCACCAGCCGACAAGGCCGATCAGCCAGCCAAGCGGCGCGGGCACCAGTGTCTGGTGGCTTGCGAACGAGGTTTCCAGAAGGATGCCGGCCAGAAGGGCCGAGGCCACCAGCACCAGGGTGCCGATAAAACGGAAGGCGCCGACATAATTCACATAAAATTCGGGATAGATGAACAGGTGGCGTGTGGTCTCGAGATCCGGTGCCACCAGGGGTTCGCCCAGCACCTTGTTTTTAAGGTTCGATGTGAAGCTGAGGCCACAATAGATGAAGGCCCAGGCGATGAAGCTGGTGACCGGGTGGCCGAACAGCGCGGCGAAGCTGAGGTAAGTCAGGGCCGACGTGACCGGCACCAGCACATAAAAGGCGGGCGACCGCCTGACTGCGGGGCGCTTGAACCCGATATCGACCAACGCTTCCAGCACATAAGGGAACAGAAGGATGATGGCGGCAAAGGTCTGGATCATGGGGCCGTTCATGGGTTCGGCGTCGGGGGCGCAACCGGCAATGGCAGGCGCTGGCGCCGGCCTTCGATAACCTCTGCCGCGCCTTCGACCGCAACCGCCGCACCCTCGCGCGAGAAAAAGTCACCGCGAATTTGCGTATAGGTACGTATAACGTTCAGGAAGTCCTGCGCAAGCGAATGTTCGGGGGGCTGCGGCTTGTTCCAGAACTGATCCAGTGGTCGCTGGTCCGACAGGCCATGCATATTATAGAGCGCCCGGCCCATCACCTTCATCGGTCGTCCGGCTTTCAGGGCCGCATAACCCACTGTGCTGTTCACCAGCACCACGCCCAGGCTGTTGTCCAGGAACATGCCAAGGTCGCCACCGGCCGCAAAATCGACCCGGTCTGTCACCCCAAGCGATACCGACAGTTCGGTGATCAGCCGACGATAGGGTACCAGGCCATTGTCCAGCGGGTGGTTCTTGAAGAAAAGCCGGGTGTTTTTGGGCGCCCGCGCGGCAAAGGACATCAGCACGGTGGTGATGAAGGTTGGCATGTCCGGAAAGTCGGAATGGATGCGAATCTGGTAGTCTGTGTTCAGTTGCAGCGGCACCAGATAATAGCGCTCGGTGCCGGTTTCATAGCGCTGCAGCACGGCGTCGTTCAGGCGCCGGTTGCGGCGTTTGCGCACCAGCCGTCGCGCCCAGCCGCCCAGTTCCTTCAGGATGGGTTGTGGCCGGTGGCTGCGGTAATGCGGATAGAAAGGCCGGCCCAGAATATTGACCGCATGGTTGGCGACATCCATCCAACTGCGGCGAAACATGTCGGTGCCCACAACCGGCAGGTCGGGCGCCGGCTGTGCACCTTGGGCCAGAGCGCGGATGCCTTCCGGCAGGCGTGGCAGGCGCGAGAAATAGTTGGTGCCGTCTTCTTCGAGCGTGATCCAGCCGGGCCGGGTATAGCCTTCCTCGAACGCCATGACACGGATGCCCATTTCAGCCGCCACGGTGATGGCGTCCACATGCACAGGGCGGCAGTCGCCGAACAGGAGGATGGTGTCCACGCCGCGCGCCGCAAAAAGGCGGCGGTAAAAGGCCGGCAGGTCTTTCTGCCGTCCGCGATAGCTGGTGCATTCGCCCCGAAACCCGCCCGACAGCGGGCCAAAAAGCCAGTCACCCGGGCAATAGTTCAACCGGTGCACGGTGTGGCCGGCGGCCTTCAGTTTTTCGGCCAGCAGGCGGAAATAGGGTGTGGCAAGACCCTGCAGGAACAGCACGTTCCGCACCGGCACAGCCGGGCCATGGTGGCCGGTTGCGGGTTCCTGCTCTGTCATGCGCTCTCCTGCCGCGTCGCATCGGTTGATCTGGATGGTCTGTAAGGCTTTGAAGTAACAAATGTACCCATGTGGTTCAATCGCTTTTGTCCGGGCATGAACGCCGGACGGTGCCGCCGCACGGCGGCTGGGCATGTGCTGGCACGTATCAGGGGGCGCCCTATTGCGGTCATGTTCGATTGGCCTGATACTGGTGCCCTTGTTCCTTGTCGAAACTGTCTGGACCGTCGATGCCCCGTTTTCTTTCCTCAGTTGCCTTTAGCTGCCTTTTGTTGCTTTCCGGTTGCGGTGCCGCGCAGGCCGCAGACAGCGGCACGCCCGCGCAGGCCCTGCGCTGGCCGGTTGCCTGTACCGATGGCAAGGACTGCTGGATCGCCCGTTATGTCGACCGGGTGCCGGGGCCCGGCGCCGGCGACTATATGTGCGGCCCGCGCAGCCAGGACGGACACAAGGGCATCGATATCCTGCTGTCAGACCTTGGCCGCATGCAGGCCGGCGTGCCGGTGCTGGCGGCGGCGGACGGCGTGGTGGTCGCGCGCCGGGACGGCGAACCCGACATGTCGATCCGCGAACGCGGTGCCGACGAGGTCGAGGGCCGTGGCTGTGGCAATGCCGTCTATATCGACCATAAGGACGGCAGCCAGGCCCGCTATTGCCACATGAAGAACGGCAGCCTGACTGTCGCGCAAGGTGAGCGTGTGAGCGCCGGGCAGCAGATTGGCGAAATCGGGCTTTCGGGCCAGACCGAATATCCGCACCTGCATTTTGGCCTTTATCGCGGCGGCAAGGTGATCGACCCGTTCGATGGTGGCACCATGGACAATGTCTGTTCGGGCGGGCAGGCCAGCACCAGCCTGTGGCTGTCTGCGCCCGCCTACCAGCCGGACCTTGTGCTGCTGCCCTTGTTCGCGGCTCAGCCACTGAATGCCGACAATCGCTGGGATGCGGCGCCCGAAAGCCTGCCGGCCAATGCGCCGATGCTGATTTTCGCGTCGCGTGCCTTTGGGGTGCGCAAGGGCGACCGCTGGCTGATGGTGATCACCGACCCGCTCGGCAAAGTCTCGGTACAGAAAGAGTTCCAGATGGACCGGGATCGCCAGTTCGACCTGAGATATATCGGGCGGCGCGTGCCTGCAGGCGGCTTCATGGCCGGCGTCTGGAAAGGCAAGATAACCCGCGTGCGGGCGAATGCAGCCCCCGGCGAGATGCCGGTTACGCTGGTTTCGGAAATCCGCATCACACAACAGTGATGTCATCATTTGTGACGGGATTGCATCTTCCGGCGGAATTCAGAGACAATATAGCGCCTGCCGCGACATCGCCTAGGTTGACGGGGCTGGCTTATTTCTTTAATTATACACCGTTATTAACAACGCCGGGAAGGAAAGGCGGTCAGGCCTGTCCTTCGTATAAAAAGCAAACTGGAAAGCCTGTCGGGTTCGTATAGAAGACCCGGGGCAGCCAAAGTTTGTGGCGGGGGGAACGACGTGTCCAGAACGTGCAGACTAGAAAATTGCCTTAAAATTGACAGGTTTGTTGAGAATACAAACCGAGAGTGATAGCGTGCCGCCATCCTGATGGAGCCTGGGGTTGCGGCGCCGTGATATGGATTTGACCATTATAGGAATCAAAGACTTAGATCATTCCTGATCAGCGGATTCAGTCGGAAAATTTGGGGATCTTTATGAGAAACTCCGCGCCTGAAAATAATTCTTTAGAAAATATTCTTGAACTGCCGAGCAGCCTGAAGGCGGATTTGCATGCCACGCTGGAACATATCGGCAGCAGTTTCCTGAAGCAGGGCCAGGCCCTCGAGCGGCTTTCCCAGACCTATGACGATGAGGCCTACCGCGACGCCATCATGATGGCGCTCAAGACCCGCGGGCACCTGATCGTTATCGGCATGGGCAAGTCCGGCCATGTGGCCCGCAAGATTTCGGCGACTCTGGCCTCGACCGGCACGCCGTCCTTCTTCCTGCATCCGGCCGAAGCCTCGCACGGAGACCTGGGTATGGTCACGCCGGACGATACGCTCTTGCTGATCTCCTATTCCGGGGAAACGCAGGAAATCGTCCAGCTTCTGCCGTCCCTGAAGGCCTTCCGCAACAAGATCATCGCCATCACCGGCGCCAAATCCTCGACCATCGGCCGCGCGGCGGACGTGGTTCTCGAGATTCCGGTCTCGGAAGAGGTTTGCCCGAACAACCTGGTGCCGACCACGTCGATCGTGGTCACGGTTGCCATCGGCGACGCGCTGTCGATCGCGCTCATGACCTTGCGTGGTTTCCACGCCAAGGACTTCGCCCGCTATCATCCCGGTGGCTCGCTGGGCCGCCGCCTCCTGATGAAGGTGGAGGATGTCATGGTCACGGGCTCGGTGCCTGTGGTGCACCCGGGCATGGTGCTGCTGGAGCTGGCGGCCGAAATGGCCGGCGGCCCGGCCGGCATCGCCGTGGTGGTGGACGATGAACGCCGCCCCGTGGGTGTCGTGACCAAAGGCCAGCTTGGTGTGGCCTTGCGTGTTACCCGCCGCGTGCGTGAAGTGACGGCCTACCAGTGTATGAGCAAGGAATTCTCCACCATCCGCAAGACGGCCATTGTCGACGAGGCCGAAAACGAAATGCGGGCCAAGGAAGTCAAGTTCCTGGTGGCAGTGGACAAGGATGGTCAATACGCCGGCATCTATATGCACGGAGATTGATGATTGGCTCTTCGCCTCTCAAGCGGTGCCGTTCAGAAGACACGCTCAGCCTTTGCCGTCCAGAAAAGCGTTATTTTTGCGCTTTCTGTCCGGGAAATGTATCGCCAGTTCGGCGAATACAAGATGGGCACCATCTGGGTCCTGCTTGAACCCCTGTTGATGATGGTATTGTTCATGGGCATGTTCGGTGCCCGTGGCCGCGGTGAATTCGGCTTCATCGAACCGCCGCTGTTTGTTTTCGCCGCTTTCCTGCCGTTCCGGGGCCTGTTTCAGGCCGGCCTCAGGGAAACCATGACCGCCAAGAACATCCATTCCGGCCTGTCGCATCTCAGGCAGGTGGGGCTGTTCGATGTGATGCTGGCCCGTGCCTGCATGAATGTGGTCATCGAAAGCATTGTCGCCCTGATCATCGGCTTCGGCCTCGCCTGGTTGGGCTATGATCCGATCCCGGACCATATCCTCGAAACCCTGCTTGGCCTTCTGATGATCCTGCTGTTCGGCTTCGGTCTTGGCCTGGTGTTTACCATGCTGGCCTCCTACGCCCGCGAGTTGGACAAGCTGTTCAAGATGCTGAACATGCCGCTGCTGTTCCTGTCTGCGGTGTTTTTCCCGATGTCGGTCGTGCCCGAACCCTACCGCACCTGGCTGTCCTACAATCCGCTGGTCCATGCCATGGAATTCATTCGGGAAATGTGGTTTGCCCACTACACCAGCCCGGTCCTGGACATGGAATATTATGTCGCCTGGATGATCGCTGTCTGGAGTTTGGGCCTAGCCCTTTATCATCAGCGCTGGCGCGAGTATGTCAAAGCGTCATGATGATCACCGCTGAAAATATCAGCCGGTCCTTCCGCAACAAACAGGGCCGACGCAAACAGGTCCTGAATGACCTGTCCTTCGAAATTCCCGCCGGTGCCCATTTGGCCATTCTGGGCGACACCGGCACCGGCAAATCCACCATCGTCAATATCATCGGTGGTACCGACTTCCCTGACGGAGGGCGTATAAGGCGCGCCGGCACCGTTTCCTGGATCTTCGCCAAGATGCGGTTCGAAAAGCATATGTCCGTGGCCATGAACCTCCGATTCATCTGCCGCATCCTGGGGGTCGAGGATTTTGACGAAAAGTCTGCCTTCATTTCCGACCTTACCGGGCTTGGTTCACAGATGCGCCAGCACTGGGGCAGTGTCTCGGATGCGGACCGCAAGACGCTCAACCTGGCCTTCAGCCTGGCCTTCAAGTTCGACATTATGCTGTTCGACGGGCCGATCACTTACGGCGGGCGGGCGAACCGCGGGAAATACGAGCCCCTGGTCGACGAGATCATGGATCAGTCAACCTGTGTGTCGACGTTCGGTGTGGCCGAACATGTGTCGGAACGTCACACACATGTGCTTGTTCTTGGTCGGAAGTCAGCCCAGTTGTATGACAGCCGGCAAGATGCTATCGAAGCCTTCAAGAATATCCGGGAAAATGAAGCCGGAAGCCGCCGGGGTGGGCCGGCAACATAACGGGTGGAAACGTTGGTAGAAACAACAGCAAAACATGCGCGCACCGCCGCAGCATACCTGAAACGGCAGAAACCCTTTTTCTGGGTTATTGTCATCTGGCTGGTGTGCCTGGTCTATTATGTCGGCCTTGCCTCGAACCGCTATGCCCCTGAAGCCAGGGTCTATGTCAAATCCATCGGCGGCGACGCGCTTGACAGCATGCCCAGCGTGGCGTCGCTGGCGCTGGGGGGTGGTGGCAGCAGCCAGGACCTGCGGCTGTTGGCGGATTATCTTCATTCGCGCGACCTTATGCTGATTGTCGATGAAAAGCTGGGGGTGCGCGCCCATTATGCCGACAAGCAGTGGGACTTTATCTCGCGCCTTTCGGACAATGCGTCGGACGAGGATTTCCTGAAATATTTCCGCAGTCATGTCCTTCTGAATGTCGACGACCAGTCGGGCATCCTGAGTGTGCGCGCCCTGGGCTTTACCCCTGCGTTTTCAAAGGATCTGACCGAAGAGCTGCTGCGCCAGGGCGAAGGCTATATCAACCGGGTCGGCCAGGATATCGCAGCGCGGCAGGTGCTGTTCGTCGAAAGCGAGCTTGATCGGGCCAAGGCCGAACTGGCCGACGCTTCCGAGAAGCTTCTACGTTTCCAGATCGAGAATCATACCCTGAGCCCGCAGGCCGAAGGCCAGAGCTACCAGTCCATCATCGCAGACCTTCGGGCCGAGCTTGTGAAACTGCGTTCCGAAGAAAAGGCCCAGTTGAGCTATCTGAACGAACGCGCGCCCGAGATGGTTGCGCTCAGGGCCCGCATTGCCGCCATCGAAAGCCAGCTCAAGGTCGAGCAAGCCAGGGTCGCCGGCGAGAATGACAACAAGAGCTCGATCGGCGAGCTGCAGCTTGATTACCAGGCGCTGGACCTGCAACGCGAATTTGCGTTCGATCTCTATAAAGCGACCTTCACCACGCTCGAGAAAACCCGGGTCGATGCCTACAGGAAACTGAAGCATCTGGTGGTCGTGCAATCGGCCAGCCTGCCTGAAGACGAGCTGTATCCCCGGCGGGCCTATAACCTGCTTACCATTTTTGTTCTGTTGTCCCTTGCCTACGGCATCATGTCCCTGGTTGTGGCAATCGTGAAGGAGCACCGCGATGTTTAACGATGGCATCCGGACCTCGGCTGGAATGCAGGCCCGTGTGGTCCTCGCCTGCCTCGGCTTTTTTGTCCTCTTGGCAGGCGCCGGCGCGGCAAGCGCCCAGGTTGGCCCGATCGGTCAGGATGCGCGCCCGACCGACACCACGGAAACGGTGGCGCTTGAGGGACACAAGGTCTTTGGCGAATGGATTTTCGACGGCCAGTTTTCGCAGGCCCAGTTCACCGGCTTTAACCCGGACTACCAGTTGGCCAGCGGTGACCAGGTCACGATCCAGTTGTGGGGTGGTTACGAATTCCAGGGCCAGGTGGCGGTCGACAACCAGGGCAATATCTTTCTGCCCAAGGTCGGCCCGGTTTCCCTTGCGGGGGTGCGCAATGCCGACCTGAACGAGATTGTCACCAAGGCCGTGCAGGGTGTGTTCAAGAATAACGTCGGTGTCTATGCGTCTCTGTCCGGGGCCGAACCCGTCAAGGTGTTTGTCACCGGTTTTGTCAAGCAGCCCGGCCTTTATCCCGGCCATTCGTCGGACAGCGTGCTCAGGTTCCTGGACCTCGCCGGCGGGATTGACCGGCTGCGCGGCAGCTTCACGTCGGTCGAGGTGCTGCGTCAGGGCAAGACCCTGAAGGAAATCAACCTTTATGATTTCCTGCTCGAGGGCAAGATGCCGACCTTCCAGCTTTATGACGGCGACACCATCCTGGTGAAGGCTGTGCAGTCGCAGGTTGGCGTGCTGGGCCTTGTGCAGAATCAGTTCCTGTTCGAATTCGACCATCCGGATGTGAAGGTTTCCGAGGTGCTGGCCATGGCGCGCCCAACCTCGCGCGCGACCCATATCCGCATCCACCGCAACAACCGCAGCCACGAGGAAGTGGAATATTATCCCCTCGAACTGGCGAATGACCTGACGGTCGAAGCTGGCGACGTGATCGAAGCCACCTCGGACAAGCTGCCTGGCACCATTTCCGTGCGGGTGGAAGGCGAGCATATGAGCCGCCAGGAATATATCCTGCCTTACGGCGCCAGGCTGTCGGATGTGCTGAAAAATATCCAGTACACCCCGGACGCCCAGCCCGAAGCCATCCAGTTGTTCCGCAAAAGTGTGCAGATTCGCCAGAAAGAAATGCTGATGGCGCAGTTGCGTGCGCTTGAAAGCAGCGTGCTGACCGCGCGCTCCCACACGGCAGAAGAAGCCAGTCTGCGCCAGCGCGAGGCCGAGCTTGTGTTGCAGTGGGTCGAGCGGGCCAAACAGATCGAGCCCAGGGGCCAGGTCACCCTTGCCGGGTCGCCGACCATCTATAATGACCTGCTGCTCGAATCCGGCGACGTGATCCGCATTCCGCGCAAAAGCCACCTGGTCATGGTGCATGGCGATGTGCTGTTCCCGACCGCCATGGCGTTCGAGGAGAATCGCACACCGCAGGATTATATCGACCTGGCGGGCGGTTTTGTGCAGTCGAGCGGTGGCTCGAACGTGCTGATCCTGCACCGCGACGGTACCTTCGACAAACTGGAAAACCGCCGGCTGGACAGCCGCCGGACCGATATCGGCCCCGGCGACGAAATCTTTGTGCTGCCGCGTGTGCAGACCAAACACTTCCAGTTGGCCAAGGATATCACGTCGGTTCTGTACCAGATTGCTGTCTCAGCCGGGGTGATTTTGCGCTTGTAAGTTGCGCAAGCCGCGTTTACCTGTTGGAACATGAAGGAAACTGCGGGTTCGTGCTTGTGAAATAAAACCGGTTCTGTAATGTGTCTGTAAGAATTGGGTGGTGGAAGAGGTTGAACCGAATACAGAATTCATTGATGTGAAAAGTTTGGTCCGTACTGTGGACGCAGGCGGATATGCCAGCGGCTGGAAAGCTGGTATCCAGTTGACAAACTGGAACTAATTTAGTTAACGAGTCACTTGGGGGCGTTCGGCCGACCTGAGTAAACTCTTGGAGCTTTTAGGAGGAGCACTATGTCTACCTTGTTTGGTACGATTGGTAACGACAGCATGTTCGGCACGGCCGAAGACGATCTTTTTTATGGCGATATTGGTAACGACTCGCTGAGCGGCGGTACCGGTGCCGACACCCTTTATGGTGAAGACGGCAACGATACGGTCATTGGCGGCGCTGGTGATGACGTTCTCGACGGCGGCAACGACGACGACGATCTGCGCGGTGGCGCGGACGATGACAGCCTGCTGGGCGGCAACGGCGACGACAGCCTGCA